>NZ_JAVSJA010000001.1:665000-1330000 GCF_032027425.1 Microcystis wesenbergii NRERC-220
GTTGATCTAAACCAACTAATTTTTATTCTCTCTTCCTGAATTTTGACTCCCGTGGGAGCCGGAGATTGGCGTTTACGGGGGGTCTAATTTAGCCGATGGGAATCAACAGGCGATAGGAGCCGTTATCGAGAATAATCCGTAGGCCCAACCACATCAGCACAAAAGGGAAAAGCTTACTCGCATAACGGCTGAGGACAACTGCGATCCCCGGTTGGCGGGTTAGATTATAGGAGAGAAATAACCAAGTACAGACGATTAAATAGCAGATCGGGATGATTACGGCTAACTGCGCCACGGTACTATTGGCGAATAGGGGAATGTAGATACCGAGATTATTGCCGCCATTGGATATCGTGACCGCGGAGACTCGATAGGTTTGGCGATCTCTGAGGACTTGAGCGAGGGATAGTCTGCGGGAGGCGAACCCATGAAATTGGGCGTTTCTTTGCAAATTCACCTTGCGATCTGCGGTTTCCCTCTCGTTATCGCGATTTAAAGTCACTAAATTTCTCACACCGATGAGGAGCGGCAAGATTCCGAGAAGACCGATATAAATCGGCGGGATGATTAGGCCGAGTAGAAAACCCAGCAAGCTAACCGATACTAAGGCCGTAAACCCGACTAGCTCGCCGACGACGACGTGAACCGGGCGAAAGGTACGATTTACCTCGCTAAAGAAGCCAGTTAGATAAATATTGTCGTCGAAGGTGGTGGCTATGCCGGTGGCCACCGCGATTTTGACGATTTCGATCAACCAATCCATCCATACCACCTCGATCTCTCAAATGCGGGCGCAATTTAATTTTAAAACTATATCATTTTCAATACATTTATAAATGTAATTCACTACACAATCTAGGAGTCGTGGATTTCTATAGTATGTAGATAAAACTAATGGAACCTCTCCCGCTTGCCCTGAGCCAAGTCGAAGGGATCGAGTTGGGAAACCCTTCCCTCTTGTCTCCTTGCCCGACGATAAATCTTGTTTTCTGCGAGAAATCCCATGCTCCACCGTTCGATCAAGTGTCTCTGGAAACCGTGGCGAAATTGGCGGGGAGTTCGTCCCGCGGTGCTTTTTGTGACCAGCCTGGTCGGGAGCTTTCTCCTGGCTGGATTTTCCCACACGATCGCCGTCGGTCAAAATTCTCGATCCGATAACCCGATTCTCAACCTCGTCGATAGCTTTAAATTCCCCCGGAATACCACTCCCCGGCTATTGGAAACCGTGGGATTATTTATCGCCGGAATTCTCTTCTGTATCCTGATCGATCGCTGGTTCAAGCGCTCAACCCCCGACCCTATCACTCCCCTCGCCAAACAAGCGCGGCGGTTAGGAACCCTCAAGATCGGCTACCCTGAGGGCATGACCAATCTGGAAGTTCTCCGCGCCCAGGCCTTTCTGGAAAGACGCTTAAAACCCTTTGGGGTGACGGTAACGTGGACGAGTTTTCTGGCCGCTTCCTCTCTGATCGAGGCTTTGAGTAACGGAATGATCGACTTCTGCGGTGGTGGCGGTACGGCGAGTATTTTCTCCCAAGCGGCCGAACACGTCTTCGTCCGGGTAGCCAAGGAAAAATATACCGCCCCCAAAGGTCAGGCGATCCTCGTGCCGGAGGATTCGCCAATAGAGACGTTGGCGGATTTAAAAGGAAAAAGAATCGCCTTCGATCGGGGTTCGAGCGCCCATTACGTCCTCATCCGCGCCCTGATGAGAGTGAATCTAGAATTAAGCGATATCGAACCGGTGTATGCAACCCAACCGGAAGCACTGGTGCTTTTCCGTCGCGGTGAGATCGACGCTTGGGTGGTGTGGGTTCCCTACTCGCCCACGGAGACGCGCACCTATCCGGGAAGATCGTTGGCCGATTTGGAGAGCATCTTCGGGGAAAACGCCTCTCTAGAAGTGCCGACCTATTATTATGCGGTTCCCGAATTGGTGCGAGATTATCCCGATGTACTGAAGGTGATTTTAGAAGAGGTGAACGAGGCGGGGGCCTGGGCGAAACAACAGGAGTTAGAGGCGACGAGACGCTTGGCAGCCCACCACGAGATCGATCCGGCGATCGTGGCTAATCTCGAACAACGGGCCTCTGAACGTGCCATTATCCCGATCGATGATCGCTCTCTGACGGCCCTACAACACCAAGCTCATATCTTCCGAGACCTGAAGCTGATCCCCCATCGGGTCAATGTGCGCGACGGAACCTACACCCTACAGACGAAACAAAATTGGACATATTAATACTAAATCCGTTGAGTATAGGCTACATATCAGGATAGGCAAGAGGCACTCTTGCAAGAGGCAAAAGGAGGAATAACTAATCAGTTTTTAATAACAGGATTTAGGATTACTGTTTACTGTTTACTGTTCACTGAAAATACTCCCCACACCCTGCCCCCAGGAAAAACTTTTTCCACATACCCTAACTAACTCAACGCTTCAAAATAATCGCAAATTTGATGATGTCGCTGGGATTGACGCAGTTTTTGCAACGCTTTCGACTCAATTTGTCGTACCCTTTCCCGGGATAATTCCAAAGTGCGACCGATATCAGCCAAAGAATGGGATTTACCATCGAGAAAACCATAGCGCAATTCAATCACTTCTCGTTCACGAGCGGTTAAATCTGCCAATAATTCTCTCATATCTCTTTGCAAAGATTCATAGACAAGATGATTTTCTGAAGACAGTGCTTCGGTTTCCAAAAGGTCTAATAATTCCGTATCTTTTTCCTTACCTACTTTTATTTCTAAGGAAACCGAACGCGGCACTTTCATCAACAATTCCCGCACAGCTTCAGGAGTCAGAGCTAACTCTTGGGCAATTTCCTCTACGGTCGCAGTGCGACCGCGCATTTGCGAGATTTTCGTTTGTGCCTTCTTAATTCTGTTGAGTTTTTCGGTAATATGAACCGGTAAGCGAATAATCCGGCTTTGAGTTGCGATCGCTCTCGTCATTCCTTGACGGATCCACCAGTAGGCATAGGTACTAAAACGATAGCCTTTGCTGGGATCAAATTTCTTGACGGCCCGTTCTAAACCCAGGGTTCCCTCTTGAATCAAATCCAATAATTCTAAACCGCGATTCTGATATTTTTTGGCCACCGACACCACTAGACGTAAATTGGCCTTGATCATCTGTTCTTTGGCACGGGTACCAAGGGTAATAATTTCTTCTAATTTCCCCACTTCTAAGCCCGCTAGGTGCGCCCAACGCTGTTTTCCTGCTTTTAAAGCATTTTTTAACTCAGACACGGTGATTTGGGCGGTTTTTGCCCAACGTTCTAGGGAGGGACGATGGGCTGATCGAGCGGTTAGCCGATCGCAAATCTCAATTAACTTGACAAATTGCTGTACTTGTGCATCACCTTGTTTAACGGCGGCGGCGCGTAATTTCAGTAAAGACAGATGACGCTGCACCCGTTGCGCTTGTTCAACTTCCTCCTCCTGTTTGAGTAGAGGCACTCTGCCAATGTCTTGTAGATATAAACGTACTAAATCAGTAGTTGTCCCTTTGCTGTAGCTTTTTTCAGGACTAGATACTAAATCATCTTCTAAATCACTGCCGAGAAAATCTTCATCTAGGTCGATCGAGTTTTCCTTCAATTTTAGGACAGAAAAAGAGGGAGAGATGAATTCAGTTTCGAGCGTCGAGGGATTAATTGCAGACATGGCGGCTTCTCTACGGGCGACTGTGATAGGAATTAGAAACTTCTAAATCGTTCACCTTAGTCATAGCTTTCCCACTTGAGCGAGGAAATGATGCAGTCGGGAAAATTTTTTTCTCAAAAGTATTGATCTTTAAACCTAGAAGTTACACCAAGTCTGGGGTTTACCTTCTTAGTCCAACTTCTCGAATTAATGATTGATTTAGAAGTAATTTCCCCTACAGCCCTATTCCTATCTATTCCTGATTTTCCAGATAATTACTGATCTGTTGCAGTTTAGCCAGAGCTTTTCCCGACTGTAAACATTTTTGTGCTTGTTGGAAACCCGTGGGTAGATCTGGGGCAATTCCACAGCGCCAAAGATAAAAACCACCGTTAAAAATTGCCGCATCGGTTAATTCATTATGTTCTCCAGCTAATAAACCCTTTAATTTAGCGGTGAGCATCTCTAAAGATTCGAGGGGATAATCCGAAGGACAGAAGCCATAATCGCGAGGATTTAAGAAAAATCGCTGAAAGGAAGGGGGATCGGTGGGATTTCCCAGACCGATAATCGCCGTCCGATTACAGGCTAAATCACAACTCCCCTCTAATCCTTTCACGGTGGTGAAGTGAGAGATATTTCTCAGGGCAAAAGTTTCGCGAAAACGATCTTCGGTGGGGGGGTGAACAAAACCCGATATTTGATGAATATTACCGACAAAAGGCGACCAGATTAACTCTACCGTGGCCATGGGGGGACGTTTACCGATTTGCTCCCGATAGGTAACAAAATTCTGTACTAGGGGAAAATGGCGCGGAATATAGAAAAAAGTCAATCCTGTGGTGATTAAACAGTCTTTCACTGCTGCTAAGGATAATTGACTAAAATCTGCTCCTAATTGCTGCCAGATTTCCCTGAGGGAAATACCGTATTTAGTCGGCATTCGATCGCCCCCGTGCAGGACTACGGGAACCCCTGCCGCCGCTAGGATTAAAGTAGTGATCGGAGTAACCGGGGCAGTGCGAGAACGTCCATCGTAGGGATTGCCCAAAATAGTGATCGGATGCTGAAAAGAGGCTGATTCTAGGGTTATTTGCGGGCCAAGCTCGGCGTAGGCATCAAGCATTCCCGCTAACTCATCGCTGGTGGGGCGTTTAATGCGATGGGCAATCATAAAAGCACCGATTTGAGCAGGAGTTGCTTCTTGGGTTAACATCATCTTGGTGGCCATCGCCGCTTCAGGACGGGTTAGATTTTTGCCCGTATGGGTGCCACTACCGATCGCTTTTAATAATTCTCGAAAAGTATCGCTCATCTCAAGGAAGAAAATAAAGAGTAAATAGGATTGATTGGGATTTTTAAGGCTGGACAGGGGGATTTTCTCAGCTTTTAACCACACTTTGCTTCATTTGCCGCACTAATTGACAAAAATGAGCGATCGGTGGTATCTGTAGGCGATCGCTGGTGGTGACAAGGACTACCTGACGGGTGAGACGATGACTAAATTTACCATTATTAAGATGGGGATTTTCGCCACTAGGGGAAGCAAGAGCTTGCCCTGAGCCAAGTCGAAGGGGACGAATGGCGAGGGTAGCATCGCTACGAGCCTCCATCAGGGCAGATTGGGGCAGAAGAGCGATAATATTACCCTGACGCACCACACCGCGAAAAGCATCGAGAGTGTTTAATTCCATGACAGTTTTCAGGTGGGCATCCTGACGGGAAAACCATTCTTGTACTAATCTTTGCATTCCGTAGCCATCTTTGAAAACCACTTGCGGATAGGGGATTAATTCTGACCATGGCACTTCTTTGTATTGGGTGAGGGGATGATTAGCGGCCATGAGAATTTCGATCGCTTCTTCATATAATATTTCTACCACCATCTCCGGGCTAGAGGTGAGAAAACGATTATTCATTACCAAGGCCACATCTACTAAACCATCCCGCAAGACTTTTAAAGCGCGATCGCTGCCTAGGGCTGTCACTCTTAACTGAACTTCTGGGTATTCAGCACAAAATTTCGGCAAAATCGGCGGTAAATAATGGGCGCACACGGAATGAATCGCCGCCACGCACAATTCTGGCTGTTTTCCTGCCTGTAGGTCGGTGATTTCCTCGTGAACATTCGTCCATTCTTGACAAATCCGTTTCGCCCGGGGCAGTAATTTCTCCCCGGCAATGGTTAACTTCGCTTGGGCGGTACGATGGAAAAGAGGTAAGCCCAAATCGGTTTCTAGGGATTGAATCTGGCGGCTGATAGTCGATTGGGTGACTCCACACTGGCGCGCTGCTTGACCGAAATTGCCCGTATCGGCTACGGCTAAAAAGGCTTGCAATTGCTCAATCCGCATTCTTTCTCGTTTTAATTACATTCCCTCATGACTTTATGACAATAACGAATTTTATTCTGACTTTTGGTAGAAATTGCTACCGTTTTCTCAGTTATCAGTTACCAGTTATCAGTTATCAGATGTGAGTTTTCAGTTCACTGATTACTGTTTACTGTGGACTGATCACTGAAAAAAACTAGCCCTGCACTACCTGTTTAAGGGTGGTAAAGGTTTCTAGGTTGATTAACCCCCGGCGCTGGCCTTTTTGGTTGGAAATGCCCAAAAATACCGATTCTCCCTGTTTGGGATTGCGATCAAATCGGGGTGAAGAATTGATATAAACTAAAGCACTATCGGACTCCATGGCGAATTGACGACTTTCTCGATAGGATTCGGTGACAATACAATCGGCATGACCGCTACTATACTTATTAATCCAAGCGATCGCATCAGTGAGGGTATCCACTAACCTAAAGGCCAGGGTTTTTTCTAAATAGGGTCTTTGCCAATCATTATCGGTAGCAATGGTTAAATGTTCCGGAAAATCCGCCGCTAATCGGGTATCTCCCCGCAATTTAAAGCCTTTTTCCTGCAAACTTTTAAACAAACGACTTAAAGTCGAAGAATTCTGATGGGGACTAATTAAAACTTTTTCGATCGCATTAACCGGATCGGGTATACTGCCATGACTATCGATAATTACCTGACGGGCTAACTCCAAATCGCCACTAGGAGACCAATACAAATAACAGTTTCCCATCGCCGCGCGCAAAACGGGAACCGTGGCCAATTGACTTACCCGACCGATTAAACTAGGGCGACCGTAGGGAATAATCAAATTAACATAATTTTCCTGGGTCAGCAACTCCTCTAGGGAGGGACTAGAATCACAGGGCAAACCACTCACACAATCCACGGGTAAACCCACATCTTCCAATGCTTCTTGGATGATTTCCGTAATCACCCCATCGGAATGACTAGAGGCATTGGAACCGCGAATAATCAAACTATTGCCACTTTTTAGGGAAAATCCCGCCGCTACCATTGCTAATTCGGGAAAACCTTCATAGACGAAGGCAATCACTCCTAAAGGCATCCTTTGGCAATAGGTTTGGGAAGGATTCAGTTGATAGGCAGCGTTAATTACCTGTTGCAGCGGATCCGATGCTTCCGCTAGTTGTTGCAATACCTCCACCGTCGTCTCTAAACGTTCGGGAGTTAACCGTAACCAGCGAATCATTTGTTCTGAGACGGCCATCTCTCGACTGACTTCTAAATCGAGGGTATTGGCTTCTAAAATGCGATCAAAGCCAGTTTTAATGCCCTTAGCGATCGCAATTACTCCGCGATTTCTTTCGTTGCCATTAAATTGACCTAGAGCCAGAAAAGCATTGTATGCTTGCTTAAAGATCGTCAGGGGGGGGGTGGAGGAACTTTCGATCATAGATTCTTGTCTAGCGTCGATAGGCTAACCAAAAGATGAATGCGGGCAAAATAACTAATAGCATAACTAGAATTGCCCCAAAAATCACGCTTACCCCCGCTTGCCCTGAGCCAAGTCGAAGGGGCGGTGATTTCAAAATTAAGGGTAGCCACACGATCGATAATAACAGAATTATCCCCATCATTAGGGGTAATACCTCTTGCCCAAGCCGCTGATTGGTACTCACCCAACGAAATCCCGTCCAGCGCCAAGTGCGTTTATAGGGATAGTGGGGGGCTAATTGTTCGATAATTTGGCCGTTTTCCTGTACCACAAATATCTGTTGACAGCGATCGCATCCAAAGGCATCGGTCAATAAAATCGGGCATAATGTCCCTTTCCGACGACAGGGACAGGGATAGTCTTGGTGTTGGTCGATTTTGGTATATTTATGCGGTCGCACAAGCTAATTTTTTGTTTATAAACGGTTGTTTTTAGTCGCTCGTGAGCAATAGCTCAGGGATTCAATGGTTGCCCAAAATCCTGAAACCTGTTTCTCACGGGTAATTCCTATCTTAAGGGATACCTCTAAATTATTCATCCCAATTTTAAAATCTATTTCAAGATTTTTTCAAGCGGGCAACGCGATTCGAACGCGCGACATTCACCTTGGCAAGGTGACGCTCTACCACTGAGCTATGCCCGCAAGCCGTTTTTTTACACTTCCCTAAGTATGCCAAATCTCAGAGCATTTGTCAAGTAGTTTGCAGCATTTTTTGACAATGATTCATCTTCTGGCAAATCCCCCAAACCGGTAATAGCTTCGAGAACCACTTCTATCTTAGCCTGTAGTCGGTTGAACTGATGTTCCAAGCGATCAAAGCGCTTGTCAATGGCGGCGAATTTTTCAGCGATATGGCGTTCCATAGCGTCAAAAGCTTCCGTAATCCGCCCCTCTGGTTCTAAATCTAATTCCAGAGTCTTGATTCTCTCGACAGCGTTGACTAATTGCCGTCTCAGTTGGTTAATATATTTGTTCTGTTGGGCTTCGCTCATCAGTGGAACTCCTGGAGAGTGGGGATAACTAAAACCCTAAATACTGGGGGAATTTTCTTAGCCTTCTATCAGTGCCTGTTGGGGATTATTTTGCAATAATCCTAGGGGTTTATCTTCATCCCGGGGGCGCAATTGACGCATGAGACTAGCCATTTCTAGGGCAGATAGGCCATAATTCCAGCCCAAATTACTTTTAATACCGGCCCGTTCGAGGGCCTGTTGTAGGGTATCAGTGGTGAGAATACCGAAGACAACGGGAACACCTGTCTGAAAAGCGGCCGCAGCGATACCCTTAGCGGCCTCGGCGGCAACGTAATCAAAATGGGGCGTTTGGCCGCGAATAATTGCCCCTAGACAAATAACGGCATCGTAACGGTGGGAAAGGGCGACTTGACGGGCTACCATTGGCACTTCAAAGCTACCCGGTACCCAGATATAATCCACTTGAGTGCCATCGGGATTAATATCAACCCCGTGACGCTTGAGACAGTCTTGACAGCCTGATAACAGTTTATCAGTGACGAGATCATTAAAACGACCAATCACGATCGCAAAGCGCCAAGAGGATATATCCTCGGTAAAATTTCCCTCAAAAACAGTCATAGATAGAAGGGGATAGGGGTTGGGGAGTGGGGAGTGGGGGAGAAGGGAGTGGGGAGAGGGGGAGAGGGGAGAATCAATAAAAATAGTCTCCTGTCTCGGAGTCTCCCGTCTCCTGATCAAGACTAAATCACTAAAAAGTTTAAAATAGCGACGGCAACGACTAAAATCGCCCAAATTGCCGAACCCACATAGAGAAGGGGTTTCGATTGGTCCCAGTTTTGGGGGGAAGCATAGGCAACGGGGACACCAATCACCATTAGCAAGGAAAATAAAACTAGGGCAATGAGAAAAAATTGAAAGACAATAGACATGATTGGGTTCTCCTAAAACACTTGATATTAGATAATTCTCCCTGATATAGTACCCTACCAAATTTTGTTACTTAATGGAAATGTAGGGGAGTAGGAAGAAAAAAACTGATTACTGATTACCGAAAAACCCTCAACCCCTAAAACCCCAAAAAAAACTATGGATTTAATTTTATGTCATCAAACGGCGGATTTTGACGCTTTGGGGGCAGCGGTGGGTTTATCGTTGCTGAAAGCGGGTAGTCGCATTGTGTTAACGGGGGGAGCGCACCCAACAGTAAGGGAATTTTTGGCCCTGCATCGGGATGAATTCGCTTTAATTGAACTGCGTAGTGTCAATCCGGACCGTATTCGCTCTTTAATTGTCGTTGATAATCAGTGGCGGGAGCGTCTGGGAAAAGCCTCCCAGTGGCTAGATTTAGGGCATTTACAGGCGATCGAATTGTATGATCATCATTTAGATAGTGAAAGTGATATTCATGCCTCTAGCGTCCATTTAGAGGCAGTGGGAGCTACCACGACTTTAATTGTCGAAGCTTTACAAAAAGCCCATATTCAACCAAACTCGATGGCAGCGACGGTAATGGCGCTCGGTATTCACGTTGACACGGGTTCCCTGACTTTTGCCGGTAGTACCCCCAGGGATGCCTATGCTTTGGCCTGGTTAATGACCTATGGTGCTAACATTAAAACGATCGCCCAATACTGTCAACCGAGTTTTTCCCCCCGCTTACAGGAGTTATTTAGCCTTGCTTGGGAAAATCTGGAGATTAAAACGATCCATGGCCGTAAAATCGCCCATGTTCTTCTCCATACTGCCGATTTTATCCCCGGTTTGTCTAGTGTGGCCGAGCGCCTACTGGAATTATCCGATAGTGATGCGCTACTTTTCGGCCATAGTTATAGTAAAAACGAGGAAGATAATTCCCGACAGCGTTTAACTGTGATTGGTCGCTCTAGGATCGATGGGGTGAATCTATATCAGCTTTTTTCCCCCTATAACGGCGGTGGTCATGCTCAGGCCGCTTCGGTGAGTTTTCGCGATGTTCAGCCAGTTCAACAGTTAAATCAACTACTGGGGGACTTAATTGCTCAAATTCCTCCTCCTCCCACCGCTAGGGATTTAATGTCTTCTCCGGTGCGGACAATTCGTCCCGATACTTCCATATCTCAAGCCGAGCGCATCCTTTTTCGTTACGGCCATTCGGGGTTATCAGTGGTAGATGAGCAGGATCGCTTAGTTGGGGTGATTTCTCGTCGTGACCTCGATTTAGCTCTCCATCACGGCTTTTCTCACTCTCCCGTGAAGGGATACATGACTTGTAATCCGAAAACTATTACCCCGGACACTTCTCTTCAGGAAATCGAGTCGCTGATGGTAACGTATGATTTGGGGCGTTTACCTGTACTAGAAAACGGGCAGTTAGTCGGTATCGTCACTCGTACAGATGTATTAAGACAGATTCATCAAAATGAGCGGGTGCGTTTTGAAGGGGTTGCTTTGGTTTCCTGTCTTTTACCGACGATTAAAGAGCGTTTAGAGCCGGTTTTATGGTCATTCCTGCAAGCTGCCGCCGCTGCCGCTCAAAAACGCGGTTGGCATCTCTATCTGGTTGGGGGTGCGGTGCGCGATTTATTGTTAGCGGCAGAAAGGGATACTTTATTGTTACAGGATATCGATTTAGTGGTGGATGGCTGCCATCGCGCCGCCGATGTGGGTGCGGGGGTAGAATTGGCTAATTGTTTACAGGAAATTTATCCGGGGGCCCGGTTATCGATTCACGGGGAATTTCAGACGGCGGCTTTGTTATGGCACAAAGATGAGCGTTTTGGCTCGTTATGGGTGGATATCGCCACGGCACGCACGGAATTCTATCCCTATCCTGCCAGCAATCCCCAAGTGGAGGCTAGTTCGATTCGACAGGATTTGTATAGAAGGGATTTTACGATTAATGCTCTGGCAATTCGCCTAACTTCGCCGAAAGAGGGGGAATTACTCGACTTTTTTGGCGGTATGTTGGATTTACGCGCCCAACAAATCCGGGTTTTACACGCTAATAGTTTTATCGAGGATCCGACGCGCATCTATCGAGCGGTGCGTTTTGCCACTCGGTTAGGATTTGTTATTGAACCCTTGACAGAAAGCTATATTAGGTATGCGATCGAAAGTGGAGTTTATGATCGCTCACGGCAACAAAATCAGAATGCACCTGCTTTACAGTCCCGTTTAAAAGCGGAGTTGAATTATATTTTAGAGGCGGATTACTGGGAAAGTGCCTTAGAAAAGTTGGCTGAGTTGGGGGCTTTGCACTGTTTACACGGGGATTTAAGTTTAAATCAGGCTTTATGGCGACAATTGCGCTCTCTCAGTCGTTGGTTAGATTGTTTAAGTCTGGAATTGCCGGTGAATGCCTGGTTAATGCGGTTGGAATTATTAATCGCTTCTCTGGCTGTGGGGGAAAGAATAGCGATCGCTAATAATTTACAATTGCCCAAAGATAGTGTGGAGCGTTTACAAAAACTAGAAGTTATGGAAAGGGAGATTAGCAATAATTTTGCTTATGCTCGACCCGTTAGTCAAATTGTCAGCTTTTTCAATGGTTATAAGGTTCCTAGTTTGTTACTGGTGGCGATGCGGAGTCAGACTAGGATGCGGGCTTTAATCTGGCAATATTTAACTAAATGGTCGCAGATCGAGGCTCCTATCGACGGCAATGACCTAAAAGCTTTGGGTTATCAACCGGGTCCCCAGTTTAAATCGTTACTTGCGGCAGTCTTGGGGGCAACTTTAGATGGAATAGTCAGCAATAAAAGCGAGGCTATGGCTTTTATTGCTAGATTAACTCGGGCTTGCTGAATAAATCTAAAAACCTTATTGGGTAAGACTTTTAGACTTTTTGTCAATCAAAAAGTACCAGTTGTGGGAGAGATAGGGGGAAAATTCTGGGACTTTTTCTCTGAAAATTAGGTAATTGACCAGATGAGAATCGGTAAAACCCTACACCCCACACCCCACACCCTACACCCTGTCCCCACGAAAAACTTTTTGCCGCAGACCCTAACTAAGTCAGCAGATTAGGTATCGGCTGCCCCTTCATTTTCCGAAGATTGTCTTTGATCGCTGGAATAACCGCCTCTACCTCCTCTGGTGGTGGTACGATTAGAGGCGGCCCGGAATTGACGAGCGTAGGCGCGGTTGCGTTCCGCTTTTTCTTTTTTCAAATTACGACGTTTGGCCACAAGAATCTCCTTGGGATATTAGATAGACAAGCGGGGAAACGAGCGCTCGCTCCCCCTATTGACATTGACACTCTCCGCCCTAAAAGTGCGGAGATTCTTGGGCTGAATCCTGCCTCCACTAGCAACGCTAATTTTGGTCTTACGGTTTCATGTCTAGTCCGACTACACCGATAAGGCAAGCACTCTTATGGACTACTCCCCAAGCGTAAATTTCTGTGTGTCCCACAGTATTTAATTGTTTTGCGTTCTTACAGTTTGGACTTAATTGAACACCATTGACTGTTAGAAATTTTGAGATCACGGAGTAGGACGTTTAACCTGTTTCCTCACGTTCTCACGCTCGGAACCACCGACAAACATTCTCGCACAAAGCCGTCCTAAAAGGACGGGGTTTTCAACCCAAATTTCCGATAACCTAGAATGGTTACGGTCGGGGATTAGTAGCGACGCTCCCGATTGCGATCGCCGCCAGCACCGAAGGAAGATCTGGGTTCTTTTTCACGAGCTTGATTGACTTTTAATTCTCGTCCCATCCATTGAGCGCCGTCAAGAGCGGCAATAGCGGCCGATTCTTGCTCTGGGGTTTCCATTTCCACGAAAGCGAACCCGCGTTTTCTTTTCGTTTCCCGATCCATGGGGAGGTGAACGCGCTTGATTTTACCATATTCGGTAAAAACCTCCACTACGTCTTCTTGGTCAACCTCGAAGGGGAGATTACCAACATAAATTGACATAAAACCTATCCTTGCACAGATAAAAACAACAGATTTGTAGAGAACGAAGATTTCGGGAACTAGCTGAACCAATACTAAACAGAAACGCTTTGACCATTAATACTGACAACGAGCCGCAGTGCCGACTTTTATTCTCGACTCCCATCCTAGCACATAGCTATTAGCTTTGATCGATTCTGCCTCTCCCGCCACCCGAGCAGATAAACTAGACTAGAATGCTGCCCTATAAAATGCCCTAATTATGAGTTTATCCCCCCATCCGATCGAAACTGCCCTAAAAACCCTGGCAGGGAAAGCGGAAAATTCCATCGAACAAACAACAACCCTAGAAGACTTAGAACAGCTAAGGGTGAATTATCTCGGTAAGAAAGGAGAATTATCGCAGATTTTACGCGAAATGGGCAAATTAACCCCCGAAGAGAGACCGCGCCTCGGTGCGATCGCTAATGAGGTAAAAGAATTAGTACAATCGCTGCTGGAATCCCGGCGAGAAAGTCTCCAGAATGCCCAAATTAAGGCGAAATTAGCGGCGGAAACCCTCGATGTCACCCTACCTGCTCTTAGCCGTCCTTTAGGGCGAATTCACCCCTTAAATAGCACAGTTGATCGCATGATCGATATTTTCGTCGGTCTGGGTTACACCATCGCCACTGGGCCGCAGGTAGAAACCGATTATTATAATTTTGAGGCTTTAAATATCCCTGCTGACCATCCGGCCCGGGATATGCAGGATACTTTTTTCTTGAGGGATGGTCGTTTATTGCGGACCCATACCTCTCCGGTGCAGATTCGCTACATGGAAAGTCACGAACCCCCGATTCGGATTGTGGCCCCGGGCCGTGTTTATCGTCGCGATACCGTGGATGCAACCCATTCTGCGGTTTTCCATCAAGTGGAATTATTAGCGGTGGACCGGGGATTAACCTTTACGGATTTGAAAGGAACAATTAAAGAATTTCTTAAGCAAATGTTTGGGGCTGATTTACCGGTTAAATTCCGCGCTTCCTACTTCCCTTTTACCGAACCCTCGGCCGAGGTAGATGTGCAGTGGAAAGGCAAATGGTTGGAGGTGATGGGCTGTGGTATGGTGGATCCCAATGTCTTAAAAGCAGTCGGTTATGACCCCCAAATCTATACGGGTTTTGCTGCCGGTTTTGGTGTGGAAAGATTTGCTATGGTATTACATGAGATAGACGATATTCGCCGTTGTTATAATAGTGATATCCGCTTTCTCCGCCAATTTTAGGGGGATAAACCCGATGGTCATGAGTGAAGATTTAACCAAAAAAAGACTCCTATCCGTGGCTTGTCATGCCTCGATCTTTTTGAGTGCTACGCTGGTATCGGTGGGGATTCCCTTAGCTATTTATTTCATTTCTGATGATGGAACGGTGAAGGAAAACGCCAAAGAAGCTTTAAACTTTCACCTGAATATGTGGTTATACTACCTAATTGCCGGGATTCTAGTTTGGGTTTTAATCGGTTATTTGCTCTTACCGATTCTTGCTGTGGTGAATATTGTTCTCCCCATTCTTGCTATCCTGCAAGTCTGGAAAGATGCCTATAAGGTTTTCCGTTATCCTTTTATTTTCCGGGTTCTGTAATTAATTATCGGGGTTGAAACCGGTTCAACCCTTTTTTAGTCCTATTCCCACTAGAAAAATAGCCTCTGGAGTTTATGACTAAAATTGTCATCATCGGTGCGGGGATAGTGGGGGCCACCATTGCCTACGAATTAAGCGCCATCGAAGGATTAGAAATTACCCTCATCGATGAAAAAAAACCGGGACAAGGAGCAACCGGGGCAGCTTTAGGGATTTTAATGGGTATTATCAGCCATAAAACTAAAGGTAGAGCCTGGAAACTGCGGCAAGAAAGTTTAAAACGTTACGAAACCCTCCTTCCTGAGCTAGAATCCCTCACCGGACTGACTATTCCCTGTAACCGTGATGGTATTGTCCTACTGAGATCGAGTGCCGAAGACGAAGAAAATTGGCGCAAGTTAGCCCAAATCCGCCAAGAACAGGGATATTGTCTAGAAATCTGGGATAAAGAGACTTTGAAGCAAAAATGTCCCCAGGTGGCCGGGGAGCATCTCCAGGGTGCTATCTATTCTCCCAGGGATCGTCAAATTAACCCGGTCCTGCTGACGGAGGCTCTCGTCGCTGCTGCGGCAAGAAGGGGGGTAAAATGTCAATTTGGGTTAAAAGTGGAAAATTTCGGCAAGACAGGGCTTCAAGGCTCTAATTTGAGGCAATGCACCCAGGTTTATAGTTCCAATGGTATAGAGGAAACTGACTTTTTGGTTCTTTGTGCGGGAATCGGTGCCACTGCTTTAACCGAAACTCTTACCCATCCAGTGGATATCCGACCGGTTTTAGGGCAAGCTTTACAGATAAAATTGACGCAACCCCTAGAAAGTTCCGATTTTAAGCCGATTTTAACAGGAAATGACCTGCATATTCTGCCTTTGGCTGGATCGGAATACTGGATTGGGGCAACGGTGGAATTTATGGACGAAAAGGGCGAAATTATCGCCGATACTGCCCTATTAGAGCAAGTGTATCAACAGGCGATCACTTTTTGTCCCTCTTTGGCTGCAGGTGCGATCGTGCGTACTTGGTCCGGTAAGCGACCGCGACCGGAGAAAAAATCCGCTCCCATCATCGAATATTTGCCCGGATACGATAACGTTATTCTGGCCACGGGACACTACCGTAACGGGGTTTTATTGGCCCCTGCTACCGCTAAAATGGTCAGGGAAATGTTAAGTGGTAAGTTAGGTTTTGCTGAAAAAGTTTGTTGATGGAGTTAGGAGTCAGGATTCGGCTTTTTTCTCCCCTCTCTACAATAATTACTCGCAGCCAGAAATACGTTGGGGAATATCATACTTTGTGCTTTTTGTCAAAAAAACTTTTTTTTTGCAATAAAACTACATAAAAAAAAGATCATCGTTGTGGGTGAAATTGACTGATTTACCCGTCTTAATTAGGATCACCTTCTAGGTGTGGCAACGGTTTCAACCACTGCTGCCCAAAAAAGCACAGAATACCCCATTATGAAATTCAGTAAAATCGCTGTTACCATAATAACATCGTTGTTAAATAAAAATCTTTCTCAATTAATTCTTAAGATTTTATAAATATTGCGGAATGTTAATTTAAATATTCTCAAGTTTTTGCAGTCAATAAATAATTTTTGCTTATCTTTGTCGGAAAATAGAACTCCTGCAACAATCCAACATCTACCATTGGGTTAGGAGTCAGTATTTAGGAGTCAGGATTCGGCTTTTTTCTCCCCTCTCCCTTCTCCTTTCTCCCCTCTCCCTGCTATCGGCAGCCGATGACCCTATCTGACCAAGAAAGACAACAACTCTGTGACACTGCTCGGGAAGTGGCGAAACTTTCCTATTCTCCCTATTCCCGTTTTCGGGTGGGGGCAGCGGTCTTGACAAATAAAAAGATTTATGCTGGTACTAATGTAGAGAACGCTAGTTATGGCTTGAGTTTGTGCGCGGAAAGGGCAACTTTAGCGCAAATAATCGCGGCGGGCGATCGAGAAGTACGGGCGATCGCTATAGCCTGTATCGATGGGGTGGACAAGGATGATATTAGTCAGTTAACTCCCTGCGGAGCCTGTCGTCAATGGATGGCCGAATTAGCGCCGAAAGCAGAGATTATTATCTGTGGAACCCAGCAAAATTATCGTTTTAATCTCTCGGATTTACTGCCTTTTTCCTTTCGTTTTTAACTGTGGGCAATGGGGGGAGGAGCGAGCGTTTACTCATTTTGCGCTGATAGGAAATGCGATCGAGATAGGGTTGGCTGAATAAATCTAAAAACCTTGTTGGGTAAGACTTTTAGACTTTTTGGACATCAAAAAGTGCCAGCCATTGGAGGGATCGGGGGGAAAATTCCGGGACTTTTTCCCTGAAAATGGGTAAAACCCTACACCCCACACCCTACACCCGTTCGGACCTCGGCGTGAGCTTTTGTCGAACGCAAAAGCTCACGGCCGAAGCCCACACCCTGCCCCCACGAAAAACTTTTTGCCGCAAACCCTAAATATGGTAAGGCTACGGTAGCCGTACCACCTCACAACACAAGTCAAAATTGCTCTAATTGTGCTCAAAAAGTACCTAAATCACGCGATGTGCAACTAAAAACGACAGAATCAGGGTTCCAGAGGATACTTTATCTCTGCTAATTTCTGAAAGCCTTGTAAATCAAGACTAAAAATATAGTTGCACATCGCGTTAAATCTCTATCTACAAGAACATAGATTTGTCCCGATTGTGGCTATGTAGAAGATAGAGACATTAACGCCGCTATCAATATTCTGAAAAGAGGACTAAGTACGGTAGAGCATACCGAAACCCCCCCCTGGCGAATGTTGGATACGTCCTGCCAGATTAAGGAAACTCGGCGGAACCAAGAATCCCTCGCTTTTAGCGACGGGAGTGTCAATGTGCTAAACGCTTTTCAAATGAGCGAACCGTGAGTCCTGAAATTTTCTGGTTCTCATTAAGCCGAGATTTTGTGGCAACTTATTGAGAATGTAGTCTCTGAAACGCTCATAATTGCCTTCCATATTCTCAATAACTACGGCGGATTCAGGATTAGTCTGGTACATTCTCCACGCGGAAAAGCTTATCCAATAAGGAATTAGCTGTGCCAGACGAATAAAGCAACCGCCGTAATTGATTCTCAATTGCAATAAAATCCAGTATGATTTATTACGCTTCCAGGGCCGCTCACATCAGGAAGAAATCGCTGCTGACCAGGTTGGGGAAGACCGCGTTGGCCGACGCCACATCCGAGGGGAAGGCCGGATTGAAGCGGTTCAGGTTGGCGATCTGCGTGGCCGCGACAACGCCGGTGCCGTCGGGATCAAAGAACAGATCACCGTTGGAGAGGTTGTAGATGAAGCGTTGGTTCGCCGTAGTGGCCACCGTGGCCCC
This sequence comes from Microcystis wesenbergii NRERC-220, assembly GCF_032027425.1. Taxonomy (NCBI): domain Bacteria; kingdom Bacillati; phylum Cyanobacteriota; class Cyanophyceae; order Chroococcales; family Microcystaceae; genus Microcystis; species Microcystis wesenbergii. The sequence continues at coordinate 683,309 of NZ_JAVSJA010000001.1, forward strand.
GGCCTCCGCCCGCAGCTGGGCCGCGGTGAGGGTGGAGCCGCTCAGGCCTGCGTAGACGATCTTGTCGAAGACCAGTTTGTCCACACCGGAGGTGAAGTCCCGCAGCTGATCCACCCCATTGAGGCCTGGGGCTTCGTTGAAGGTGAAGAGATCGTTTCCTCCACCCCCTGTGATGATGTCGTTCCCCTGGCCGCCGATGAGGGTGTCGTTACCAGCCTGTCCCTTCACCAGATCATTGCCGAGGCTGCCGCTGACAACGTCGTCGCCATTGCCGCCGTTGAGATCATCGGCACCATCCTCACCGAAGAGGCTGTCGTTCCCCTCTCCGCCATACATATCGTCGTTGCCGGTGCCGCCATACATCTGATCTTTGCCGGCATCCCCACGCAACATATCAAAGCCGTTTTCACCGTAGATCGTGTCATCCCCTTCACCGCCATCGACAAAGTCATTGTCATCGCCGGCCCAGAAGGTGTCCGCGCCTGCATCGCCCCACATGCAGTCATCCCCACCCAAGCCCTTGAATTGATCGGCGCCGCTGGTGCCGCCAAAGAGCTCGCTGGCCTTGCCCTCCCCGTTGGGACTGAACACGCCGCGGGCATCAAGGTAGTTGCCACCATTGCCGACAAGCACGCCATTCACATAGCCAGCCCTGCCCACCAACCGTTGAGTTCCGGTGATATCAACCACCGTCTGAGTGGCCCCAAGCAATAAAGCTTCAGAAGAATAGGTGTTGAAGCTCTGCAGGGATCGCTCATAATCAGCATCATTCACCGCAAAGATCTTGTGGTAGAGATGCTTCACTCCCGTGGCGGCCATTACCATGTCGGCCACCGTCTTCCCCTTGATTTCCTCCACCAGATCCGTGGCAGCCAGCTTGCTCAGGTAGTAGGCCTCATCACCCCGCTGCAGTTGCTGCATCTGGTAGGCATAGATGAAATCATGGGTGGGGCCAAGCATACCGCCAGGGGTTTTGGCCTCTGCCAATCCACCCAGCCAGAGGGAGATCTTTTGGAAGTCCTGGTTGCCGCTGGGCGTGTTCACGGGCGCTGCGGGATTGAGGGCATCCGTGCTGCTGCCGCTGTAGAGCAGGCCCATGAAGGCGTCATCCCCCATGGCCAAATCCGCCGCAGCGGAGAGGGCGGCGGCGTAGGTGGCTGCCGCGCCGGGAGCCGGACTGGCTTGCAGTTGATTCCAATAGGAGAGATCGGCATTGCCCGAATAGCCGCTGAGGATGGCATCGCGGGCGTAGGCCATGATGAACGTCTTCAACGATTCGGGATGAAGCAGATGGGCTCCAAAATCCTTCCAGCTGATATAGGGCCGCAGGTTGGCCTCCAGGGCCGCCAGGTTGGCGTCAATGGCATTGTTGGCCTGCACCAACCCGGTGGTCCCATCTGGAGAGGTGCGCACGCCACGAAGGTAGGTTTGAATCTGGCGACGGGCCTCATTGAGGGGCGTGATGCCGGTATCCAGGCCGCGGGCGATGTTGAGGGCACCCAGATCCAAGGGGAGGCCTACCAGGGCGTTTTGAAGGGTGTTGGTGATGAATTCATCGGTGGCGTTGCCCACCTGCTGGCTCATCCCCGCGGCGATCTGCCCTGCCGTGTCGCGCGTGTAGAGCTGGGGGGCGAGAAAGGCCTGCAGCAGCGGGATGTCCATCTGCCCGCCGGGGTTAGCCAGGCCCGTTTGCTGGTTCACCGAGGTGAGGGCCACGGTTTCGGTGAGCTGGGAATGGCCGAAGCGAAAGGCGCTGGAGGCGAATTCCGCCAAGATGCTGGCATTGAAGCCGGCGTTGTTGTTGTTGCCCGCATTGGGACCGGCGAATGCACCCAGGTTGGGGGTAATGCGCCGCGCGTACTCCTGCAACACATGGTGTTGGTAGAAGTTTTCATTGGCCAGCTTGGCGATTTCAAACAGCTCTTGTCCGGAAAGGGCCTGGTTATTACCATTGTTTCCGGCATTTTGGGCGAGATTGGCCTGAATCTGAGACAGGATATTGTTGTGGGTTGTGACAAAGATCTCATGCATTGCCGTGAGACCAATATTTTCATTCAGGCGCCCATCTCCGCCCACAGCGTGTTGATTCAGCCGAGAGGGATCCTTCAGATCACCGTTGGCTTTGAAGGGATCGCTGCCAGCAGGCTGGGGAGAGCCTTTCCAGTCACTGGCCAGATCGATCAGAAAGGCTGAACCGGCCTTGGCCAGCACCTGATTGGAGGTGACGGCCGCCGTATCAAAGACGTAGCTCTTCTGCCCCGACACCTTGTCGAGCACCACAAAGGCATAGCGCCCCGCATTGGGCTGGCCTTGGGGGATGATCTCCACCAGGGGCACAGACAGCACATCGCGATCGCGCAAAGTAAGGCCAATGCGCTCGGCATTCTTTTTCAGGTCAAACCAGCGGGCGGTGGAGTTTTGCGGATCGGTGAGCAGCCGGCCCGTGAGTTCGCCATTGCCCTTGTATTCCCGCATGAAAATGGCATGGCTCTCCACCGAGCCATAGACCTGGTTGAGATCAAGAAAGGCGGAGGTTTGGTTGATGCTCTCGCCATTGCGTGGGGTGAGCTTCAGCACGCTCTGGCTGCTGCCGTTGGTGGTGGTGGAGGCAACCACGCCGGTGAAGGCCGCCTTGCTGTTGATGGTGGCCACCACATCGTTGAGGGTGGCGCCCGCATTGATCACGATCAGCTGCTCATTGAGCACCAAGGTCCCCCCACTGGTGCCAGTGAAGCTGGTGCCGATGGCGGCGTTCTCATTGTCCACATCCCATTGGCTGGGGCGGCTGTAGCCCGCTAGGCCTAGCTCCGCCACCAGGGCATCGCGGCTGCCCTCGCCGATCTCCACCTGCACCGTGTTGGTGCGGGAGAGAGCCATGAAGTTGGTGGGCGAGCCAGGGTTGTAAAGGCTGTCTCCAGGGAGCAGGGGGATCAGCAGGCTGCCATCCTTGCCCTTGGCGAGAAAATCCATGCCGTGGTCGTTGTATTGGCCAAACAGGGCGAAAAAGCCTGAATTCGGCAGGGGATTTCCAGTATTGGAGCCATTCACCCCATTGCCACCGGTGAGAATGGTTTCATGGCGGGTGTTGTTTTTCTGGCTCACCCGCTTGCCAGCCTGGGTGCCGGCCTGGGTCCACTCCTTGGCGTAGGGATCATCCAACACCTGCAGCGCTGTCTTGCCGCTTTGATTGGAAACCAGATTGCTGATCAGCCTGGGGCTGGCATCGAAGATGTCGGGATTGCTGGGATTGGCATAGCCGCGAAGGCTGTAATCAAGCGTATAGTTTTGGTCGTAGACGACCGCTCCCGTCTGGAAGTTGATCGTGAAACCACCCGTGGCTTGCGTGAAGCTCTGGCTGGTGAGACGGCGAAACAGCGTGCCCGTCCCCCCAGCCATGAATTTCGGATCTGTGGTGGACAAGGGGTAGGGTGCCGTGGTGGGGGTGATGCCGCCACCCACCTGGTAACGCAATTGATCCGTGCCATCGACAAAGCGGATGCCACTGGTGGCCTTGGCACCCGTCACACCCGGATTGAAGCCAGGCAGAACGGCGAGACGGGGATCGTTGTTCCATTCCTTGTAGACGCGATATTGATAACGGAGAAAAAACAGATCGTCGATTGTGAACGTATCAATCACCGAATCGAAATTGGGATTTGGCATGATTTGGTAGTCTGCAATACTTTTCCTACATTCATTATGGCATACTGAGGTACAGCCGACATCCGTGTAACCCACATTCCGCATCCTCAACTGTCACATTGGCTGTCCCCGTCTAGAGACTTGAGTAAAAAGACTTAGCTGGTGAGGATTTTCTCTGCGTCCGCTAGGGGGGTCTTGAGACCCCTAATTATGAAAAAATAGGAATTGTTGGAAAACTTAGGCGAGTGGGCTGTTCGACCATGAATGGCCAATTCAAGTCTGAAAGTGAGGATATTATCAAAAAATATAAAGGGCAACAAGCTCCGGAAAGAGGATTTTCTTTTCTCAAAGACCCCAGCTTTTTTGCCGACAGTGTCTTTCTCAAATCTCCCCAGAGAATTGAGGTCCTGGCCAGGCTAAGGGGCTTGTGCCTGCTGGTTTATACTATTGGTCAAAGACAACTTCGTTTAAGTTTAAAACAGCAGGAGACGGGACTGAAAAATCCGTTGGGTAAGTTGACTGACCGACCGACGTTACGCTGGATATTTCAGGGCTTCCAAGGAATTCATCTCCGACCTATTCAAGACAATCAAAAGATTAGCAACTTAACGGACGAGAGGCGCAACATTTTGAGATTTTTCCCCAAACCTTGCCAGGAATATTATCTCTTATCTTGACCAGATGGATTGACTTCAAGGGGTGACAAAACAAAGCGAGCAACTCGAACATCTCCCGCTAGATGTTAAGTCTGATGGACCGGTCATTCTCAACAAGCACTGTTTATTGAGAATGACCGGGGGAACCCTGAAAATTTCGGCTTAGTTGGCGGCAGCTTGCCGCCAACTCACTCCTCTAGATAAGTATTTTGATACTAAATCCGTTGAGTATAGGCTACATATCAGGACAGGCAAAAAGCAACAGGCTTCGGCCGTGAGATCAGCGTTCGACAAAAGCGTTCGACAAAAGCTCACGCGGCTCGACTGAGCTCGCCGAACGTCCGAAGTCTCACGCCGAAGTCTCACGCCGAGGTCCGAACGGCAAAAGGCAAAGGGGAGAATAAATAATCAGTTTTTAATAACTGGATTTAGTATGACTCACGCCCCTTCCTCTTTTGAGACGTTGTGACACTTAGGGTGCGGAATGTGGGCTACAAGCTCGGCACAGTATTAGGCAGTGCCTTCGGTATTGCACTGAAAACGTCTAACTGATAACTGTTATTAGTCATTTCACTTTGGCACACTGGACAAATCTATATCTACATACCACAAATTCTTAAGATATTTTCCCATCGCTCTAGAGTGTATCAGATTTATTTGAAATGACTATATAGCGTTTTTCAGTCTGCTGAGGTACAAAAGTTATGGGTTTTAGGCAAAAGGCAAGAGGCAAAAGTCAAAAGGGAAGAAAAATATGTGTACCTCACTAGCTTATAGCGGTGTGCAGTCGTATTAGGTACAGTGTCACAAGCTATAAACCATGCTAGGCAAAGCTTGGTCTGTATCTCACTCAAGCGCTTACCGCTATAATCTTTGAATACCGCTTAATTATCTCCTCCCGTAGCGACATTTTTAAATCTTTCTTGGGCAGCAGAAAAAGCCTCTTTCATCACCATTTGAATCCTTTTAGGATCGGGTTTTTTACCCCCCATTAAATCGCCAAAATAGACACAAGCGCCCTCTCCTAGGGCCCAGGTATAGGCGGCGGCCCAAGAAGCGGCGATAACACTGCCAAAACCGGGGATAAATTTCACCAATTCCCGACCGATGGCCTGGGCCAAAAAGCCTCCAGCGATCGCACTTACGACTCCACCGGCCTGGGATGGGGTTAAGACTTGACCGTATAATTTGCCTAAAACCCCCACCATTGACACTTGTAGGGCGGTTAAAACGGGCATAGTCGCTAAGGGTAAGGGAATCGCCGCCAAGGTCGCCGCTATGACGGAAAAGGCTAACATATAGCGTCGGGCCACGTCCCGATAGAGATTGCCTAATTTATTGCTGGTTTCCCGATCTAAAAGTTGGTGGATGGTGTTAGCCTCGGCTTTTGGCAATAAATCGGCTAAATTGTCTCTAAATGCCTCTAAACCGTAAAAAACGGGGTTATAACCGTCTTCTTCTAGGGTAAAATCTATTAGCACAGAATTGTCATATAAATCCTTAAAAGTTTCTTTAATTTCTTGATAGGCGCGATTGATATCCTCGCAATCGGGAGGATAAGGGGGATGATCGGTGGTATTAGGAGGATAAAGCTGATGAAGACAGGTGACAGCCAGTAAACAGGGTATTTTAGGATATTTTTGCCGCAGTTGTTTGGTAATTTCCAGAAGGCTATCGGTGGCAAAATCATTAATTTTTACCGTCACGATAAAAACCTGGGCCCGTCCCGTATTTTCGGCTAAATCTGCTAATAATTCCGCGATTACCGTGTCTGTGTGTTGATAGGCATCCCCTAACCCCACCGTATCGGTAAAAATCAACAGGGGTAAGTCTTCCGCGGGGTAGGTGTAGCGCTGGGTGTTTTGGGTGTGGGGACGGAAACCTTGCCCGACGATTTCCGCCGAAACTCCCGTTATTCCCCGAATAATCGAACTTTTTCCCGTTTGCGGTTTGCCGATTAACAGCGCCTCGGTGGTGGGTAATTCTTGACGGACTTTTTCTAAAATTTCCGCCACTTGAGTGTCACTAACACTAAACCACTGGAGGACAGTATTAGTCAACTGGTCGATGGGGAGTCTTTTCATCACTTCCCCGGTGAGACTATTCCAAGTATTGACCAAAGAATCAATGGGCAGTTTATTAGTCATGGGGATTAGAAGGGTTTATGATAACTAAAATAGAGATTTTCAGCGATAGAATCAGACGATGACAAAAGCCGCAATAACTCCGCAAGATTTATCATGGCCTTTTTGGCCAATTGTACCACTTTATCCCTACGGTCAAAGACGGACAATTCGCCAAGAAGTGGTGAAAGATACGCTCTGGACATTTGAGCAATTGCAGGGTATTTTTTATGTGGTCGTGCCGATTCGCATGACGGTAATTAAGTTAGCATCCGGGGGTTTATTTGTTTATGCACCTGTGGCCCCGACTCCGGAATGTATTCGCTTAATGCGTGAGTTGGAAGGTGAACACGGGGAAGTTAAATATATTATTTTGCCGACGATTTCTGGGATTGAACATAAGGTTTTTGTCGGTCCTTTTGCCCGTTATTTTCCTAAGGCTATAGTTTATGTTGCTCCTAATCAATGGAGTTTTCCTCTTAATTTACCTTTGAGTTGGTTGGGTTTACCGGCAAAACGAACAGAAATTTTACCTGCTGACTCGGCAACCACTCCTTTCGGAAAAGATTTTAGTTATGAAATTTTACCCGCAATCGATCTGAATGTGGGATACTTCTCGGAAGTGGCTTTTTTTCATCACTACTCTCAAACTCTGCTGCTAACCGATGCCATTATTTCTATCCCAGAAAATCCTCCCGCTATTTTAGAATTAGACCCCTATCCTCTCCTGTTCCACGCTAAAAATAGTGCTAAGGATCTGGTGGAGGATACCCCAGAAAATCGCCGTCGGGGTTGGCAGAGAATTTGTCTTTTTGCTCTTTATTTTCAACCTCCTGTTTTAGCTGTTCCCAATTGGATTAAGGTGTTTCGAGATGCTTTTAATGCTAAGGAAAGGAGTAAAAAAGCCTATTTTGGTTTATTCCCTTTTCAATGGGGTGATGATTGGCAAAGGACTTTTTTAAATTTGCGTCGCGAGGGGAGGTTAATAGTAGCGCCAATTTTGCAAACTTTGATTCTTAATCGCAATACTGACGAGGTGAGTCAATGGGTTGATAAAATTTGCCAATGGCCGATTAAACAGGTTATTCCTTGTCATTTTGCTAGTCCAATTCAAGCTGATAGTCAAGAGTTTCAGCAGGCTTTTTCTTTCTTGTCAAAAGATTCTTATTTACCTAAAGATGACTTGGAATGTTTAGAAAGTATTGATAGTTTTTTAGTGCGCTGGCGATTGACTCCTCCTCCTGATAAAAAATTGTAATTTATGGCTAAGAACTGCTATAATGTATGCGGTTGTTAGTTGATTGCTAATCAAGGTCATGCAAATTCCCGAAAATCCCAGTAATGATGACATCAGAGCAGCGTTGATTCAATTGCGAGAAGAACTTGGTCAAAAAGTTGACCGCTTAGAATATAAATTTGATGCCTATCAAAAAGGTACAGATGGTATGGTGAGAATGGCTACTACTATCATCATTGCCACCGCTTCTGTGGTAGTTTTATCTAGTCTTAGTCCTGCGGTGACAGCAATTATCACCGCTTTATATTCTGCTAATGCTCATTAGTTACTTTATCGCTAAATTCTGGTGCGATTCGGTGCGTTAGGCGCTTGCTAACACACCCTATCTTTCCTTAATTTTTACCCGTTGATTTAATTGATTCATAGCCAGAGAAATCACCAGATTAAAGAATAAATAGGTGGCCATAACTACTATTAACATCTCTACAGCTTTTCCTGTCTGATTAGCGATGGTACTAGAGATAGCATAAATATCATTATAACCAATAGCGATCGCTAAACTAGAGTTTTTAACCAGGTTTAAACATTCATTAGTTAAAGGAGGAATAATCACTGGCAAAGCTTGGGGAAAAATTACTAATCTCATCACTAATAAAGGTTTTAATCCCAAGGCTTTAGCTGCTTCCCATTGTCCCCGATTAACCGATTGAATCCCCCCCCGTACCGTTTCCGCGATAAAGGCAGCTGTATAAACAGTTAAACCGATTAAGAGAGTAGCAAACTCGGAAGAAAGATGTAAACCAAAGTCAATATTTTGATTAAGAGGATTAACTTGGGGATTTTGCCATTGTAAACCCCAGATTAGAGGAATTATAACTAGGAGTATTAGGCTAGTTAGACATAAACTAAGTTTATTTTTTAGGTATAAAAATACTGAGATAATTATTCCTAAAGCAATGATAAATAAGGCTAACCATGTCCTAAAACTATTAGCGGGGAAAGGCAAATAGACTCCTGAGTTATTTAAAAATACCCTGCCAAAAAACTCTAAAGATTCCTCAATTTTCGGCAGTTTCAGAAATACAGCAAAATACCAGAAAAATAATTGTAATAATAGGGGTGTATTGCGAATAGTTTCCACATAAATTGTTGCTAACTGACGAATTAACCAATTATCCGACAAGCGACCTAACCCGATGACTATTCCCAGACTAATCGCCAAAAATATGCCAGTAATCATAATGCGGAGGGAATTAACTAATCCCACCAAAAGAGCGCGAAAATAGGTATCGGTGGGACTGTAGGCAATAGGAGAGTCACCAATAGCAAAAGAGGCTGGTCGGTCGGTATCAAAGAGAAAGCCAAAGCCAAAACTTAAGCGTAGGCGTTGGAAATTAATCACTAAATTGTGGCCAAAAAACCAGAAAATTAGGCAGACAATTAGTAGAATAATTACCTGTAGAAAAATCTTCTGAAATCGCTCATCGTACCAAAAAGAATTTTTTTGAGGTAGAGTCATATTTATTAAGTAGCTGGTTATAATTAAATCCCCCCTATATCCCCCCTTGATCCCCCCTTGATAAGGTAGGGTTGATTCATGAATCAACCCTACCCTTGATAACGGGGGTGTCTGATAATTTTTAATACTAAATCCGTTGGGTATAGACTACTTATAAGGATAGGCAAAAGGCAAAAGGCAATAGGAGGAATAGATAATCAGTTTTTAATAACTGGATTTAGTATAACGCCTACCTACTTATATAGTCCAGAATTTTTCACAAAAGAAATCGGTGACTTTTGGCCACCGATTGAGAAAATCAAAACATATTTAGATAACTCCCAGACGGGAGAGACCGAGGATAACACCGGCGCCGAGGACATGACCAAAACTGGTAGTACCCAGTAAAGCGCCTAATCCCATACCACCGAATAAAGCGGGGGAAGGTAAAGCAGGACCGACATTTTGTTGTTTAATAGTCGCTTTACCGAAAGCAATAGCGAGAATATTGCAGATAATCATGACAATCGCCACTTTGGGACTCCATTCGCTGGAACCTTGCACGGCGGTGGCGGCCATTAATAGGGTTGAATACATTGAAATTCTCCTGAACAGGTCGTTTTAAGTTTTTAATCTTAAAGGTAGTTTTCACCCCACATCACGCCCTGTTGCAATACTTAATAATCAAAAGCAGAGGAGTCAACGATAGGGCCGATTCGTCTCCACTTCCGAACTACTCGCTTAGTACAAATTTAAGTTTAAGCCTACTTCTTTAGCGAAGACGGCTAATCCTTTCTTTTCAATGGTTTTGATAGCTTTGGTGGAGATGCGTAGTTTTACCCAACGGTTGCCTTCCGACCACCAGACTCTTTTCCATTGTAGGTTAGCTTCTTGTAATTTTTTGGTGCGACGGTGGGAGTGGGACACCGCATAGGCGTTATTGGCCTTTTTCCCCGTCATAGTACAGACTCTAGACATAATTTACTCCTGTGCGATCGATGTTTGTCAATAGTCAACCTTTCTAGTTTAACTCAAATCTCGCCAGAAGTCCCCCTTCCCCTGGGTGAAGTGAACGGAGATAAATTTAACAGCAAGTGGGGGGATTAAGAAGTTGATTGAACCGGTTCACTGCTCAGACAATTTCGACAATTGCATCAAAGGTAATGGTGAGAATATTGTCAACAAATTTAGCTGTAATTTTTTACTGAATAAAAAATATTTTAATAAGTTTTACATAGTTTCTAGTATTCTGGTTAATTCATTTTTGTTTTTCCATAATTTTACTTGAAAATCTTGGTATATTTTGGCGATAAAAGGAGCTTGATTACCTTGAATTATTTTTTCGATTTTATCGATTGTTTCGACAAAAATATTAATCATAGTTTGACGAGGTAAGTTGCCAGAAACTAGAACAAATACTTGAGCCTGATAACGGGCTATCTGTTGAACTTCTAAAATATTTCTACCAATGTTTACATCTTTAGTTAATACTATCCATCCTCTTTGACTAACAATAGGTAGCCAATCTGTATCCGGTGCATCTGGGGCAAAATGGGCATGATGAAATTCAATTTTAACCCCTATTTCTTGCAAAGCTTCACCGATAGATTTTCCTAAAGCGCGGTCGATAAAATAGGTGTATTGATAGGTCATGCCGCTTGCCAATTGCACTCGAATAAAATCGCTTTTTCAATTTGCCAAGGTTGACAATTATAATCATTGGCAATATCTTCTATAGAGTCCCCCGCATCATAAAGTTCTGTGACAACTTTAGTGGGAATTCCTGTTCCTGTGATCACGGGTTTTCCGAAGGAAATATTAGGGTCTATCTTTAGGACTTTATTGCTGAAGTCTTCCCCATTTATGTCGATAGTGGGAAAAAGCCGTGTGGCGATATCTTGTTCATCCCATTCAATACGAGTTAAGAGATTATTTAAGAATTGTTTCATCGTCAATTGTCCCGAACGGGAGGCATTAATTAAATGCTCAAATTGTTCGATAAAAAGGTCAGTTCCATCGGTACTAAATTGTTTTTGAACCAGAGGATGATCGGTGTTAAATTGTTCACTAATATAGTCTAGGGCCAGTCTAACTTTATCGAGAGGGATGTTATGAACTTTGCGAATAACTCTTAAAACGTGCGCTTCCACTAAGTTAGTAAAGGAAAGTTGCGGAATATTCGGATTAGGTCGTTGAATGAGGGGTAAAAACTCTTTTTGTCCTTTTTTTGTGGTCGTTGAGCTTAGCCGAAACGTCGGGTAGGTGCGTCCTCGTACCCACGTTCTCAGAGTGGGTAAAGGAATATGGAGATAGCGCGCAGTATCGGCTATAGTGTAGGTGGGAACATGATAGAGATGCTCTAGAGATAAGGGAGATGATGCTTTGACCATCGTTAATATTTTGGTGAAGTTGTTGGGATGAGATTATCGCCTATTATTTCATTTTAGCTAATTTTGGTATCCTTGAGGATAGGGATAAAGCAGGGTACATCTTATTTTTGTAAATCTAGCAAGTTGGGATTTTTACGCAAAAACTCTCTGATAAAATTGGGCATTACTTCCGACTTTATTAATCAATCCAAGCTTTTGGGGGGTTCTACCCCCCAAACCCCCCGTTGGGGGCGTGGCGCGGTCACTGAGCTTTGTCGAAGTGCCGCCCCCAAACCCCCCGCGCATTAGCTTTTCGGTGGGATGCTTACAGGCAGCTGCTGATATATCTGTGATAATTCAAGAATCACTGATAATTGCTCATTGTCGGTATTTCTGCAAATGTCAGATGCAGCCATAAAGTAGGATGAGGGCAGTGGACATTGGGGGCAAATGAGGTTATATTTTATCTAGAGAAGAACGTTTGTATGTCGCAACGATAATGAGTAACTCACTGCCAAAATATCTAGAGGAAATCACAGGCATTTATCAACAGGGTAACGCCACAGAACACAGTTATCGTCCTGCTTTAAAAAAATTAATTGAATCCCTAAATAATAACCTACAAGCTCTCAATGAACCCAAAAGGATTGCTTGTGGCGCTCCAGATTTTGTGATTAATCAGGGTATGGTAGAAATTGGTCATCTGGAAGCAAAAGATATCGGAACTTCTCTCAAAAAGGTTGAAAATACTCCCCAAATAAAACGTTATTTACAGGCTTTGGGTAATTTAATTATCACCGATCATTTAGAATTTCGTTGGTATGTATCGGGAGAATTGCGTCTATCAGCTGCCGTGGCAAGTCTTAATCAAAAAAAGCAAATTAAACCTGATTCCCAGGGTATTTTGCAAGTAGAACAATTGTTCTGTCAATTTTTCCTCTCAAAAGTTATTCAGATAACAACACCGCGAGAATTAGCGAAAAAAATGGCCGCTTTAGCGCAGTTAATTCGAGATGCAATCGGCCAAGCTTTAAAAGATCAAGATTGCGGGGGAATGTTGCGGCAACAATTGCAATCTTTTCAACGAGTTTTAATTAGTGATCTCAACGAAGCGCAGTTTGCGGATATGTATGCACAAACAATCTGTTATGGGTTATTCGCAGCACGCTGTAATACGGATCAAATAAGTTCTTTTTCCAGGGAAACGGCAGCATTTCGACTCCCAAAAACTAACCCTTTTTTGCGGGGAATTTTTCATCAAATTGCTGGTACAGAATTAGATGAGCGGATTACTTGGGCCGTGGATACTCTAGCGACTATTTTACAACAAACGGACATGGAGGGGATTCTCGGCAGCTTTGGAAAACGCACGCGCAAGCAGGATCCTGTGGTTCACTTTTATGAGACTTTTTTAGCAGAATACGATAGTAAAATGCGTGAGTCTAGGGGGGTTTATTATACCCCTGAACCCGTGGTTTCTTACATGGTTCGCAGTGTGGACTATATTCTAAAAAATAAGTTTCAGATTCCTAAAGGTTTGGCCGATGCTAAAAAAATTACGATTAAAAATCCTAATAATAGCCAAGAAACTCAGGAAGTTCACCAAGTTTTAATCCTCGATCCTGCTGTGGGAACTGGCACTTTTTTACACTCTGTTATTGACCATATCTATGACAGTTTTCGTCAACAGAAAGGGATGTGGTCTAGTTATGTCAGTAAACATTTATTACCCCGTCTCTTTGGGTTTGAATTACTGATGGCTCCCTACACCGTAGCACACATGAAATTAGGTTTACAACTTCAGGAATTAGGCTATGATTTTAGTGCCGATGAACGCTTGGGAATCTATCTCACAAACACCCTACAGGAAGCTTTTCAAATTCCCCCTGCTGATGGTTTTTTAAATCGCATTCGCGATGAAGCAGAGTCAGCGCAAGGTGTTAAGCAAGAACATCCTGTTATGGTGATTATTGGTAATCCTCCCTACTCTGGACATTCCGTAAATACAGGAGAATGGATTAAGGAATTATTGAAGGGAAAAGATATTATTTCTGGAGAAAAAACTGCTAGTTATTTTGAAGTAGATGAGCAACCTTTAGGCGAAAAAAATCCTAAATGGTTAAATGATGATTATGTAAAATTTATTCGCTTTAGTCAATGGCGCATCGAGAAAACTGGTTACGGAATTTTAGCTTTTGTTACTAATCATGGTTATCTGGATAACCCGACTTTTCGGGGAATGCGTCAAAGTTTATTAAAAACTTTTGATGATATTTATATCCTCGATTTACACGGTAATAGTAAGAAAAAAGAAGTTTGTCCCGATGGTTCACCAGATCAAAATGTGTTTGATATTCAGCAAGGTGTAGCTATTGGTATTTTTATTAAATATCACAATGGTTCTTCAAATTTAGCTAAAGTTTATCATGCTGATTTATGGGGCAAAAGAGAGATAATTGAGAATCAAGTTATTGTCGGTGGTAAGTATCATTGGTTAGAGGAAAATGATCTTTATTCTACTTCTTGGCAGGAATTACAACCTGATTCTCCTTTTTATCTATTTAAACCTCAGAATATTAATCTGCGCTCGGAATACGATCAATTTTGGAAGATTACTGAAATTATGCCAGTTAATAGTGTTGGTATCGTCACAGCTAGAGATAGTTTAACAATTCAATGGAATAAAAAAGAAATTTGGGATATAATCAATGATTTTGTCAATCTCAGTCCAGAAGAAGCTAGAATTAAGTATAATTTAGGTAAAGATTCTCAAGATTGGAAGATAGATTTAGCACAGAAAGATGTTAAGCAATCAAATTTATCTAAAGATAACCTCTTACCCATTTCATATAGACCTTTTGATCAAAGATATACCTATTATACAGGTAATTCAGGTGGGTTTCACTGTAGAGCAAGAATTGATACTATGCGTCACCTAAAAGAAAATAATTTAGGATTTCATATATGCAGACAAATAGTCAGTGAAACTTGGCAACATATTTTAATTACTAATCAGCTTACAGACGATTCCTATGTTTCAAACAAAAGTAGAGAAAGAGGATACACTATGCCATTATATTGTTATCCTGAAACTCAGGCAGAGAAAGACATGGGAATGTCTCGCCGTCCTAATCTAGCACCAGAATTTATTAACAAACTTTCGGCAAAACTTGAATTAGAATTTATCAATGATGGCAAAGGAGACAAAAAGAAAACCTTTGGACCAGAAGACATTTTTAACTATATCTATGCCGTCTTTCACTCTCCCCAATATCGCCAACGTTACGCCGAATTTTTAAAAATAGACTTTCCTCGTGTTCCTCTCACCAGTAATCAAGAATTATTCTGGGAATTAGTCAAAAAAGGTGACAGATTAGTGCAGTTACACCTAATGAAAGCAACGGGAAAAGAAATTAGTAGCTATCCCGTGGCGGGTTCTAATCTAGTCGAGCAGGTGAAATATGACGAAAATAAACAACAAATTTCGATTAATTCTGACCAGTATTTTGCGGGGATTCCGCCCCAAATTTGGAACTTTTATATCGGCGGTTATCAAGTGTGTCAGAAGTGGCTAAAAGACCGCAAAGGTCGCCACCTTAGCTACGATGACCTAGAACATTATCAACAAATTATCTCCATTTTGGGCGAATCGATCGCAATTATGGAAACTATAGATATAATTATCAATAAATATGGTGGTTTCCCCTTTAGTTAAGCCACCGGTGAGAGAAGATTAACTCTAAATCCGTTGACTGTAGGCTACATATTGGGAGAGGTAAAAGGGAGAATAAATAATCAGTACAGGTGCAAGATTTTGAGAGAATCGTGCTTCAAAACCTTGGGTTTTCATCGGCCCGCGTCCTGTAGGGGCGAAGCATTCGGGCAATAACCTATCGGTGAAACCGTAGATTTTCTATCCGAATGCTTCGCCCCTACTTTTTGCCGCAAACCCTAGATTGATATTTTATCGCAGGTTTCAACCACAGATAAAGCGTCTTCTAGGTTATATTTATTAGGGTTTTTCTTCCTTTTTTGTTGCGGTTGCCTTTTAAATTTATATTGAAATGTCTCAAAAATTTTGGCGTTGTCAAATTGAAAGATGCTCCGAATCAGCACCGGAACTGAAATTACTTTGATAGGAAAGATTACATGGCATCTTGACAATTAGTGTTTAATGAACGAATAGTGCCGATAGTTGGGCTTAAGTGGGGAACAAGACTTGCCCTGAGCCAAGTCGAAGGGGTCGCTCGATTTAGCAGTGGAATTAGCCCTACAATCGGCGTAGGGCTAATTCATGAATTAGCCCTACAATCGGCGTTGTCAAATTGAAAGATGCTCCGAATCAGTTGGGAGCATTGCATCTTTCCTCTTCTGAATCTGACAACGCCGTCCCTGTTCACCGATAAATGATTCTCCACTCCCAACGAGAGTGATACAATTGTTAACACCACAGACCAAGAGCCAATCGAAGCGAGAGAATAAAAACTGCTATGTTAAAAGCCCTACTCGGAGATCCCAACGCCCGCAAAATTAAAAAATTTCAGCCCCTCGTCACCGAAATCAACCTGCTGGAAGAAGACATTAAAAACCTGTCCGATGAGGAATTAAGGAGCAAAACCAGCGAATTTAAGGAAAGATTGGACAAAGCGAGAAATTATGACGAAAGAGAGGAGATTCTCGAGGAAATCCTCCCCGAAGCTTTCGCCATTGTCCGGGAAGCGGGAATCCGAGTCTTAGGGATGCGTCACTTTGACGTGCAGTTATTGGGGGGAATGGTACTCCACAAAGGACAAATCGCCGAGATGAAAACCGGGGAAGGAAAAACCCTAGTTGCCACTCTCCCCGCTTATTTGAATGGATTGACCGGAAAAGGGGTTCACGTCGTCACCGTCAACGATTATCTCGCCCGTCGTGACGCGGAGTGGATGGGGCAGGTACATCGCTTTTTAGGGTTAAGTGTGGGACTAATTCAAGCCGGCATGAGTCCGGAAGAAAGAAAGAAAAATTATGCCTGTGACATCACCTACACCACTAACAGCGAACTCGGCTTTGATTATCTGCGCGATAACATGGCTACAGTGATGGGGGAAGTTGTCCAAAGACCCTTTAACTACTGCGTTATCGACGAGGTGGACTCAATTCTTATTGATGAGGCCAGAACTCCATTAATTATATCAGGACAGATCGATCGACCCACAGAAAAATATATTCTCGCCGCCGAAATCGCCAAGCAATTAGTGCGCCAAGAAGTAGAAGACGGACCGGGAGACTACGAAGTTAACGAAAAAGACCGTAACGTTTTAATGACCGATGAAGGCTTTAAAAGAGCGGAAGAACTATTAGAAGTCACCGATTTATACGACCAAGAAAATCCCTGGGCGCACTATATTTCTAACGCTATTCGTGCCAAAGAACTCCAGAAAAAAGACGTTAACTATATCGTTCGCAGTGGTGAAATTGTTATCGTTGATGAGTTCACGGGACGGGTATTACCGGGCCGACGTTGGGGCGATGGTTTACATCAGGCAGTGGAAGCTAAGGAAGGGGTAGAAATTCAACAGGAAACCCAAACCTTAGCCACGATTACCTATCAAAACTTTTTCCTACTCTATCCGAAATTATCCGGCATGACCGGGACGGCCAAAACCGAAGAAACGGAACTAGAAAAAGTCTATAACCTGCAAGTAACAATTATTCCCACTAACCGCGTTTCTCGTCGGCAAGATTTAGCCGATGTGGTCTATAAAAATGAACAGGCAAAATGGAACGCCGTCGCCGAAGAATGTCAACAAATGCACGAACAGGGTCGCCCGGTTTTAGTCGGTACCACCAGTGTGGAAAAATCAGAAGTGCTTTCGCTGTTATTACAGGAAAGAAAGATTCCCCATAACTTGCTTAATGCCCGTCCGGAAAACGTGGAAAGGGAATCGGAAATCGTCGCCCAAGCAGGCCGGGCTGGGGCCGTAACTATTGCTACGAACATGGCGGGACGGGGAACCGATATCATCCTCGGTGGTAACTCCGACTATATGGCCCGATTGAAAATTCGCGAGTATTTAATGCCCAAATTAGTTATGCCCGAAGATGACAATTTGGCCTTTAGTTTACCCAGTTTAGGAGAACGCAATCGCCCGCAAGGATTCGCCCCGGGTAAGAAGAAAAAAAACTGGCGCGCCTCGGCGGAAATTTTTCCCACCGAGTTACCGAAAGAGGTAGAAAATGCCCTGAAAGAAGCGGTTAAATTTGCCGTTGATACCCACGGAACTCAAAGTTTACCGGAATTAGAAGTAGAAGAAAAAATCGCTATCGCAGCCGAAAAAGCCCCCACGGATGACCAAGTTATTCAAAAGTTACGCGAAGTCTATAAATTAATTCGCAAAAGTTATGAAGATTACACAGGCAAAGAACACGATGAGGTAGTAGAAAGGGGCGGACTGCACGTTATCGGGACGGAACGCCACGAATCCCGCCGTATTGACAACCAATTGCGAGGCCGGGCGGGCAGACAGGGCGACCCCGGTTCCACACGCTTCTTTTTAAGCCTAGAAGATAATTTATTGCGGATTTTTGGGGGCGACCGCGTGGCTGGTTTAATGGATGCCTTCCGGGTGGAAGAAGATATGCCCATTGAGTCGGGAATGTTAACTCGTTCCCTGGAAGGCGCGCAAAGAAAAGTGGAAACCTTCTATTATGATGCCCGGAAACAGGTGTTTGAATACGACGAGGTGATGAATAATCAACGGCGCGCTATTTATGCCGAACGTCGTCGGGTTTTGGAGGGGATGGACTTAAAAGAACAGGTGCTGCAATACGCCGAAAAAACCATGGATGAAATCGTCATGGCTTATGTTAATCCCGAACTGCCGGCGGAAGAATGGGATTTAGAAAAACTGATTAGTAAATCTCAGGAATTCGTCTATCTCTTGGCAGATATTACCGCTAAAGATGTCGAGGATATGAGTGTTAATGATATCAAGATGTTCCTACACGAAGAAGTGCGCAAAGCCTACGAAATTAAGGAACGTCAAGTGGATAATATTCGCGCCGGTTTAATGCGCGATGCCGAACGTTATTTTATCCTGCAACAAATCGATATGTTATGGCGCGAACACCTGCAAGCGATGGAAGCTTTACGCGAGTCGATTGGTTTACGCGGTTACGGTCAAAAAGACCCCCTAATTGAGTATAAACAGGAAGGCTACGAGATGTTTTTAGAAATGATGATTGATATCCGTCGCAATGTGGTTTATTCCATGTTCCAATTCCAACCGCAAGGACAACCCCAAGCAGTGGCTAGTGAACAGTAAAAACTAAAAGTTGGCTTAAATTGGGGAGAATTGGCTAAGGCTGATTCTCTCATTTTTTTCTACCGAGAAATCAGTCACCCACAATCCACACTAGGACGAAAATTATCAGTCCGATTACTCCATAGGACAGCAACGACCCCAAAAAATTGAGGATTTGTATGGGAAAATGAATCAAAACTTGGTAAGTAAAATCCGTAACTGCCAGCAAGGCAGTGAAAAATATAGTCACAAGTGTTATCATAATTAAATCTTCTCATTCTGATAGAATAAATGGCTATCCTTTGCGGTAATCGACAGTAGATGGTCAGAAGTTAGGAGATTATCCCCAAGAAAAAACTCGGAGTGCGGCAGAATCGGGAGAGCGTTGGGTTTCATGCTTCAACCGTTCGGCAAAAGCTCACGGCCGAAGCCCAACCTACGTTCTTGTTAAATAAGATTTAGTATAACTCGATCGCTGTTAAAATTGCGGTAGAATCAGGAGAGCTAATTTGCTATAACCAGTCCAGAAGAGCCAGATTACTAAAAATTGACCAGTTTTTTGCGGGAACTGGGAAAATTAACAGCTAATCTGGGACAAGACGAGCTAAAAGCAGCAGAGAGCAACAATCAATGTCTAAAAACTCTATACCTCGAATCGAAAATCTGCGCGTACAAAATTACCGAGCTTTACAGGACTTAGAATTAAAAAGCATTGCTCCTTTAACCGTTTTTCTCGGTCCTAATGGGAGCGGAAAATCTACCATATTTGATGTCTTTGCTTTCCTCTCTGAATGTTTTACTGTTGGTTTAAAAAAAGCTTGGGACAAACGGGGAAGATTTAAAGAATTAAGAACCAGAGGACAAGAAGGTTACATCATTATCGAATTAAAATATCGAGAAAAATTTGCATCACCTTTAATTACCTATCATTTGGCTATTAATGAAGCTAACAATCGCCCTTATGTTGCCGAAGAATGGTTACAGTGGAGACAAGGAGCGAGGGGCAAACCTTATCGCTTTTTAAACTTTAAAGAAGGGGAAGGAATAGTGATTAGTGGAGAAAATCCCCAAGAAGAAGATGAACGAATTTATGAACGATTAGACTCCCCAGAATTTTTAGCTGTTAGTACCCTCGGACAATTGGCCAAACATCCCCGGGTTAGTGCTTTGCGTCGTTTTATCACAAGTTGGTATCTTTCCTACTTAACCGCAGATAATACTCGCACTCAACCAGAAGCAGGAGCGCAAGAAAGATTATCGCCAACTGGTGACAATTTACCTAATGTTATTCAATATTTAAAAGAAGATCATCCTCAACGATTAGAATCTATTTTACAAACCCTTTCTCGTCGAATTCCTAGATTAGAAAAAGTCGAAGCATCTATTATGCCGAATGGACAGCTTTTACTTCAAATTAAAGACGCACCTTTTCAAGAGCCAATTCTTTCCAAATTTGCCTCCGATGGCACTTTAAAAATGTTGGCTTATTTAACTATATTATACGATCCAAGCCCTCCGCAAGTACTGGGAATAGAAGAACCAGAAAATCATCTTCATCCCCGTTTATTACCTGAATTAGCAGAAGAATGTCGGGCAGCGACCGCAAGTACACAATTAATGGTAACAACTCATTCTCCCTTTTTTGTAGATGGTTTGAAACCAGATGAGGTTTGGGTACTTTATCGAGATGAAAATGGTTTTACTCAAGCTAAACGTAC
Source organism: Microcystis wesenbergii NRERC-220 (assembly GCF_032027425.1). NCBI lineage: Bacteria > Bacillati > Cyanobacteriota > Cyanophyceae > Chroococcales > Microcystaceae > Microcystis > Microcystis wesenbergii. The sequence continues at coordinate 703,838 of NZ_JAVSJA010000001.1, forward strand.
TTCAGCAATGCAAGGAGTTAAGGAATTTATTCAAAATGGTGCTTTGTTGGGTCAATTATGGATGGAGGACTATTTTGATGTGGGTAATCCTAGCATTTAAGTTTAATAGCAAAGGAGGGAAAAAGTGCATATTGAATTTTTAGTTGAAGAATTTTCTACCCAAGAATGTTTAAATCGAATTTTACCTAAAATATTATTTGAGAATGTCACCTATAAAATTCATGCCTTTCGAGGTAAATCCGATTTAATCAAAAAACTACCGGAGCGATTAAAAGGCTATCAATGCTGGATACCCGATGATTATCGAATCATTATTCTTGTAGATAGAGACAATGAAGATTGTCAAATGCTCAAAGAAAAGTTAGAAAATATTGCCCAACAAACAGGACTGATCACCAAAACGATTAGTGAAGATAAAAAAACATTTCAGGTGTTAAATAGAATTGCTATAGAAGAACTAGAAGCTTGGTTTTTTGGTGATATTCAGGCTATAGTCTCAGCCTATCCCAAAGTTTCTACTAATGTGGGACAGCAAGCAAAATACAGAAAACCCGATGAAATTACGGGCGGAACTTGGGAAAACTTAGAAAAGATACTTCAAAAAGCTGGGTATCATCGAGGAGGTTTAGAAAAAGTGAAAGCAGCCCGAGAAATTTCTCAATTTATGACTCCTGCTCATAATTGTTCTCCTAGTTTTCAGATTTTTTATCAAGGTTTATTGGCGATGATTAGCTAAGGATATTTAGGAAAGTAAATGATGAAACTGCTAGATCACTGTCAAGGATAAATCGATTTTTAACTGTTGAATAAATTGTTGCATAATTGTTCACAATTCGGTGTTTAACTATAGCGTTTCCGAAGCTAGTGAGGTACACCTATTTTTCTTCCCTTTTGCATGAGTGCCTAAAACCCATAACTTTTGTACCTCAGCAGACTGAAAAACGCTATAAATCTTATTGAAAAAGAACGTAGGTTGGGCTTCGGCCGTGAGCTTTTGCCGAACGGTTGAAGCATGAAACCCAACCCTCTCCTGATTCTACCGCAATTTTAACAGCGATCGAGTTATACTAAATCTTATTTAACAAGTATAGAGTGGGAAGTGGCAAGTGGCAAGTGGGTTTTTAAAGTTGGATTGGCAGTTAATGATACTATCAAAAATCAATTTAGTATAAGCTTTCATTGCACTGCAAAAAACTTCAGCAGAATAGTTCATCCTTCCTAGCTAATTAGCTAATAAGGACAAGTCAGGGAAAATATTTCCCCGTTTCCCGTTCCCTTTTGCGATAAGATAATTAATATAACTTCAAGGAGACTGCTCTATGAATATTCGTATTGGTAACGGCTACGATATCCACCGATTGGTAACAGGAAGACCTTTAATTTTAGGAGGAGTAGAAATTGCCCATACTGTGGGTTTATTGGGTCATAGTGATGCCGATGTCTTAACCCACGCTATTATGGATGCCATGCTGGGGGCGCTTAGTTTAGGCGATATCGGTCATTATTTTCCCCCCACAGACCCGCAATGGCAAGGGGCGAATAGTTTAAAATTATTAGAGCAAGTTAATCAGTTAATTATCGATAAAGGTTGGCAGATTAATAATATTGATTCGGTAATTGTCGCCGAAAAACCGAAAATGAAACCCCACCTTAATGCGATGCGAGCCAAGTTAGCAGAAACCCTCAAGATTAATCCGGAACAGGTGGGAATTAAAGCCACTACTAACGAACAATTAGGACCGGTAGGACGAGAAGAAGGTATAGCAGTTTATGCCGTGGTTTTATTGGTTAAGGAATAAGTAATTAGTAAAAATTTGCTGAGATTAAGTATCCAGAACTTATGAATATAGACACAAAAATCTTAGAAACTGTCGAAACAATGCCAGAGTTCTTAAAAATAGAGCTGCTTCACTATGCTGAATATTTGATGGCCAATTATCAATCAGATGCTATTATAGAGAAACCTTCTCTTAGAAAACGTCGTTCAGGAATTTTACAAGGTACATTTACCTTACCTTTGTCTGATGATTTTGATGAGTCTTTGGAAGATTTTCAGGAATATATGTGATGACATCTTTTCTTCTGGACACCCATACTTTCATCTGGTTAACTGAAAACGATCCTAACTTACCTAATAATCTTCGGGAGGAAATTGATTTTGCTCCTGAAGTTTATGTCAGTATTGTTAGTCTCTGGGAAATCGCGATTAAGTTAAATTTAGGTAAGTTAGCCCTACAAAAAAGTTATGAAACCATTGAAACTAAACTAGAAGCATCAGATATAACCTTACTGTCTATATCATTTTCTGATACTCTAAAAATTTGTACTTTACCCTTGCATCACCGTGATCCATTTGATAGAATGCTAATTGCTCAATCTCTAAACAGATCGCTAATTCTAATTAGTAAAGATACTAAATTTGATGCTTATAATGTACCAAGAAAATGGACATAATACCCCGTCCGGCTCAATTCTATTCAAGATGAGAGCAAGATAAATTTCCTCATTACCCATAGATTTCTAACATTCATTGCTAAATTCTCTCTATGACTGCCATTATCCAACAAATAAAAGAACGTTTTTCCCAATCCCTAGTTAAATCCTTTGGGGAAAACTTCGCCGCTACCGATCCCCTAATTGTGGCCGCTAGTAACCCCCGTTTTGGCGATTATCAATGTAATATTTCCCTCTCTTTAGCCAAAGAATTAAAACAAAAACCCCGGGAAGTGGCGGCAACTTTACTAAAAAATCTAGAGATAGATGATCTCTGTCAACCCCCCGAAATTGCCGGACCCGGTTTTATCAATCTTACCCTGAAACCCAGTTATCTAGAAACCCAATTAAAAGACCTAATTACTGACAACCGTTTAGGAGTTGCCGCTGCTAACCCCAGTCAAAAAATTATTGTCGATTTTTCCAGTCCCAATATTGCCAAAGAAATGCACGTTGGCCACTTGCGATCGACTATAATTGGTGATTGTATTGCTCGGATTTTGGAATTTCGTCATCATCAAGTAATTCGTCTTAATCACGTCGGGGATTGGGGTACTCAATTCGGGATGTTAATCACCTATCTACAAGAAGCTTATCCTAGCGCTTTAACCCAAGCAGATGCTCTCGATTTGGGGGATTTGGTTAGCTTTTATAAAAAGGCCAAAATTCGTTTTGATGAAGACGAAAACTTTAAAGAAACTGCCCGCCAAGCCGTAGTAAAATTACAGTCGGGTGATCCTCAAAGTCGTCAAGCATGGCAGTTACTTTGTCAACAATCACGACGGGAATTTCAGAAAATCTATGATATTCTCGATATAAAACTAACCGAAAGGGGTGAATCTTTTTATAATCCCTACCTTGAGGCAGTAATCAAAGAATTAGATCAACAGGGATTGCTAACAGAAGACAACGGCGCTTTATGCGTCTTTCTCGATGGTTTTACCAACAAAGAGGGTGATCCTTTGCCCCTAATTGTCAAGAAATCCGACGGCGGTTATAATTACGCTACCACCGATTTAGCGGCAATTTGTTATCGAGTTCAGCAAGATAAAGCCGCAAGAATAATTTATGTCACCGATGCTGGACAAGCCAACCATTTTGCCCAAGTATTTCAGGTGGCTAAAAAAGCGGGATTTTTACCCGATAATGTGGCAGTGGTTCACGTCGCTTTTGGATTAGTTTTAGGGGAAGATGGTAAAAAATTAAAAACTCGTTCCGGGGAGACGGTAAAATTACAAGAATTACTCGATCAAGCGATCGCCTGTTCCCTAGCTGACTTAGAAAAAAGACTGGCGAGCGAGGAAAGAGAAGAAACCGGCGATTTTATCGCTAAGACTGCCGAAACTGTCGGTTTAAGTGCCGTTAAATACGCCGATCTCAGCCAAAATCGCCATAGTAACTACGTTTTCAGTTACGACAAAATGCTCAATCTGCAAGGCAACACCGCCCCCTATATGCTGTACGCTTACGCTAGAGTCCAGAGTATCAGTCGCGAAGGTGGTATTAATTTTCAGGATTTAAGTGCCAATTCACCGCTAATTCTCAAGGATGAAAGCGAATTAATTCTGGCTAAACAATTACTGCAACTTCCGGAAGTAATTAGGACCGTGGAAGAGGATTTATTACCCAATCGTTTATGTGATTATCTTTATGAACTCAGTAAAAAGTATAATCGTTTCTACGAGAATTGTCCCGTTCTTAAAGCGGCAGAACCGATTAAAACCTCTCGTTTAGTTCTGTGTGATTTAACGGCAAGAACCCTAAAATTAGGCTTATCTCTCCTGGGAATCCCCGTTTTGGAAAGAATGTAAATCAGTTATCAGTTATCAGTTATCAGTTATCAGTTATCAGTTATCAGTTATCAGTTATCAGTTATCAGTTATCAGTTATCAGTTATCAGTTATCAGTTCACCGTTTACTATTCACAGCAAAAAACTACCCAATTTATAATTGATAATTGATAATTCATAATTCCCACACCCCACACCCTACACCCCACACCCTAAACCCTACACCCCACACCCCCCCTGCCCCCCCGATGTCGGGGGGGCAGGGGGGGTCACACCCTACACCCCACACCTTGGATTGCGTATCTTTGACAAAAGTAGGTGCTATTTTATACACCGAAAAAATGTCCTATGCTGACGTGAAAAAACCTGAGTTTTTGCTAACCTAGAAATAGCTCTAATCAGAGCCAATATCTTTGGGCGAAGCTTAGAGATTAATCTAGTTAAACTCACTCGTGACGTTATCTTATTGTCGTCTGTTGCCTATTCGCTTTCAGGTGATAACTCGGAGATGGGAAGTTAGTACAAATGCTCAGACTTCCTCTCCCTGCTCCCTGCTCGCTCATAGACAGTCTTAACGAGTAATTTAGATAGTTAACAGCTTACTCCCGCATCTGGGCCGCTGACGCAATAAGCCACACCTATTATCCCAGAGATGTTATTGTTAAAGCGGTCAAATGTCGGAACGTCCTAGAGGATTTTCGGGAAAGAGTATTCGCCCTGTCGTAATCTCAAATAGAACCTTATGAGTCAATCAATAGAAGGTAAGGCTATGGCTGATGCTGATGTATCAGATTATACCACAAATAAAATAATTTTGTCTAATTGGATTGCCCCTTGGTCGAAAGGCAATCGGAAAAACCCGTCACCGCAACCAAAATGGGATTTATGGCAACCCCTGCGGCAACGAATCGATCGCCTAGAAATCAATACACCCGCACTAGCCCATCAGATTTGTCGTCTAATTCCGGCTCAATGTCCCTTTGCGCGGAAAATTACCCTATTTAACCAGACAATTCTAGAGATTCCGCCCCTTTGCAAGCTAAATCCCCTCTACGAAAACCTGATGATGTTAAGATTTCGCGCTCTTTCTTACCTGGCCGATGAATGTGGAGAGGATATCGGTGCTTACTGCTAAAATGGGTGAGTGTCTTTAATCGCCACACCTATGGCCATCATCGCTCTGAAAGCTTGGTATCTGGACAAATACGAACCTATCCGCGAGGTTGTCAAACGTCCCCACGACTTGCGCTTAAGTCGCAATAGTCTCTTAAAATCGGGTTTAAGAGCCGATTTTCTCGATGATAGTCTGACAATACAGGGTTCTGTCTGGTTCCAACGCTATCTAGAAGGGGAAAGGGTGGAATTTTACCTCGAAGGTAGTGGCGGTTACGTCATCTCGAATATTGACCTGATTTCCCAAGAAATTTACTTTACTAAACAGGACCTCAGCGCTTGGTTGGATCCCGTCATTTATTTTAGCTCCCAAAGCCAATTTAAGGACTCTAGCACCGCTTTAAAAACAGTTTTGACCGAAACCGTCGAAAATCTCAATAAACGCTCCCGTTTGCCCTTAACCATCGAAGAAACGCCCCGAACTGAGGGCAATGTCACCAGATTGAGTGATAGTCAATTACGCAAAATCCGCAAAAGTTTATTATTTATCGCCGATGCTACGGCGATTAGTCAAAAGGAAACGGAATTACTGCCCAGTCCCCTAGTGGGTGTAGAATTAGGTTATGCGATCGCTTGTAAACAGGGCGGACAAATTCTGCTAACCTATCAAAATCGAGCGGAATTAAAGGGTAAACTGGCTTTTGACCTGCCAAGCTACCAAAAATTAATTTTCTCGGATCCTAGCGAATTGCGTCTCACCTTTCCGCCTTTAATGGCAACTTTATTACAAAAATTCAATCTGATTAGTTAAAAAAAATGAGTAGAAAAGCTGACGAGTACGCCGTACATTTGTTCTTAAGCAGTGGACATCGCGAGGAGGTCCGTTTTTTGACTATCCAAGAATTTCAAAAGTGGTACAGTAACGAATTAGTTCCGAAAGCCGATTCCCAGGATTTTATCAATGTTCCGATCAGAAATATCCAAGGGGAATATATGGTTTTACGTCCGGCTAGTATCGTCGCTATTCGCGTGGAACCCGTCTTTTTTGGCAGTGTGGAAAGAATGTAATTTGTCGTTATCGCTAAAAAAGATAGTTAGATGGAGAGAATTTCAGAGATTATTGATAATTCTCTCAATATCAGCTTGAATTTGATTGCTGACTTTGCCTTGCCAGCGTTCTTTTAATTCCCTTAATCCCACTTCTGCGTATTGACAGATCTTATCTAAAACTTCTTTGCCGTCGCTGGGTTGAGGATAGGAATTCTTTTTACAGATAATATAAATTCCTGCGGTTAAAGCTAAAATAACTTCTTGATCGATTTGACTAATATTAATTAAATCTTGTCGATTGCTCAGAGTGGTTCCGTAGATACTGAAGTCTTGTTTAATGGCAAAAGCAGCGGCGAATAAATAGGCATCTACCATGCGCTCAAAGGTTTTATTATCTTTTAGTACCTGTAGATAATTTCTGGAAGTTTCCGAGGCATAAATCTTCAAACTGGAATCGATTCTCTGCATTAGTAACTCTCCATCACTTCAATCACGGAAGCATCTTCATCGGCAGCTAAACGGTGTATTTTGAACATATCAGTAGTGTGGGGAAGCAGCAGATTTAAAAGTGGATCGGGAAGATCGCGATCGGTGGCTAAAATAATTACTTGGGAGTTTAAATTAGGGAGAGAGTTAATAATATTTTTTTGATGTTCTTCGTCTAAATGTCCGAAAGGTGTATCCATAATTAGGGGAACACAGGTATCGGTTATTTGATTTAAACTGGTGATAAAAGCAAAGGCTAAAGCTTCCTTTTCTCCCGCACTTAAGACATCGGGATTTAATAATTTTCCTGTGATAGTACGGATTCCTAAAGTGTATTCGGGAGTGATTTCTACTCCTCTATATTCCTCCGGTTTGTTGGTTACTTGTAAATAGCGATCGCTGGTTACTTGATTAATCATTTTTTGGGAATTATCGATATGCCATTCGATTAATTCGTTAGTGGCATTTTTTAAACCTCTGGCCATTTTAACCTGATTAGATAACATCAATGTGGTTTGATTTTCACTAGCTAAAATTTCCACTTCTTTGCGTAAATTTTCTAATTGCTTTTCTTTGATTTCAATTTCCTTTTGCAAGCGTTCGATCCTTTCTTCACTCTCATTGACTTTTCGTTCCCATTCGTCAACTTTTCGCCAAATATCCCTTGCCGAGTCTTGATTTATTCCCGTGGTTTCCTGTTTTAGCTGTTTAATATGTTGCTTAATTTCTTCCATTTCTTCTTCTAAAAGATCTCTTTGCAAAAGTAATTGACTATAATTGCTAAATTTGGCATTATCTCGGATAATTCCCTGTAAATCAATTCTAATTTGGTCTTTTTCTATTCTGGTGGCGTTGTCCACTTCTAAGGACTCTAGTTCGGCAATTTGTTGCAGGATAAAGTCACGAGAATTTTGATCTAAACAACGACCACATAGACAGCTTTCGTCGTCAAGTATTGCTTTTAAAACTGCTGTAGAATTAGTTTTATAGGTGCTTTTTAAGCTAGTAACTTGCAAATCGTCAGCCATTTCCTGCACAAAGTTAATCAGCAAAGGTATCGAAGCTTTTTTTAACCAAGAATCGATAGACTTTTGTAGGTTATTTAACTGAGTTTGTAAACCGATACGCTTTTTCTCTAAGTCATGAATTTCCTCTTGTTTTTCTCGTAAACCTTCAATCTGTGCGGCTTTTTCTTGAGCATCATGATGGATAATTTTAGCATTTTTTTCCTCATCTTTAGCATTTTTAAGCTGACCTTTTTGAAGGTCAAGGTCTCCTTCTAATTCTCGCAATTGTTTTCTCTTATCTTTTAAAGTTTGACTGGTTCCCTCTGCTTTGTTTAAACGGTTTTCTAATTCTTGCAAGGCTTTTTCTGTATCATCGCGCAGATTTCTTAATTCAGGGATACCCAAAACTTTTTCAATTGCTTCTTTTGCTTCTTTAGTTTGGGTTATCTGGGTATATTGTTCAATTTTTAAGCCATCAAAACAGAAAAAATCTCGAATAGATTTAGGAAGCAATGCTTCGATATATTCCCTAGAGTTACTTCTCATGGTTCCATCTTCATAAAATAATGCTTCCTCTACGCTGGGATAAGAAGTGCTACCATTAACTTTTAATTTCGCTGTGCGACTGATAAAGTAATTTTTCTCGTTTCTAGTAAAATTTAATTCTACCCGCATTTCTCTTGCCGGTGAAGAATCATCCTTACCTCGATAAAAATAGGTTTTCAGAGTCTCTTTAGATACAATATCTACCCCATAGAGACACCATAAAATCGCCGTCATCAGAGAAGTTTTACCGTGGCCATTATTACCGAAGATGATCTGAATTTTTCTGTCGGGATGCAGGTTAAAAGTAATATTTTGACTGGGATAACATTTCCAATTAGTTAAGCGAATTTGTTTCAGTCTCAAAGTCATAATAACTCTTGTAAAAATCAAAAATTTTGTGGTTGGTTAGGAGTCAGTAGCCAGTAGTCAGTAATCAGGAGAATTAAGAATGAATAATAATCAATTAAATGGTTTATTTAGATATTTTATGCAACTTAATATTTATTTTTGTCGTTTTTAAACTACCAAAAATAAATGTAACCGTTCAGGGGGGGGATGTCAAGCCGCCAGTGGCATTGACTCTGTGGAAGGACTCTCCTGGGGCAGCAGAGAAGGAGAAGAACTGCCTTTCCTAGAGGCATGGATACTACTCTCCCACAGTAGCCGCTCTTTTCTACGCCTTTTTAGATTATCAGATTTTGTCCCCCCCTGAACTAGGGTTGATTCATTGTAGGGTTGATTCATGAATCAACCCTACCCCCTGAACAGTTACAAATAAATTAGGCAAGATATCTATAAAATTTATGATTGTGAGGAGTCGGTATATTTTTCGATAAGTTCGACAATTTTAGGTGATAGCCGCCGATTTTTTAGAGTAATTTTTTCTACTTCTAAAGCCATGGCTTCCCCCAGCAGTTGGGCAGGTATCTCATATTTTTGTGCTAGTTCTTTAATTTTAGCAGTTATGTCCATGAATTTTTTGGGGGTTGGGGAGTGGGGATTGTCAAGTCTTAACTCTTATTTGCCAAGAGATACCTTGATGAGGATAAATTTTATAACAGATCTGAGTAGGTAAGGCCATAGTAACTTAATTCTTGGACTAATCTGTTGATAACTGTAGCTTGATTGCTGGCTGCCCGGGCAAAATCAATAACTCTTTTGATCTCCGATGCAATTAATTTTACCTCACCATCGCCCCAAGGAGGAACCACCAAGACATCGATTAAAGTCGCTTTCTTCTTGGCCACGGCTGCCCGGAGAATTCTGCCGCGACGTTGAATAAATTGACGAGGAGAAGCATCGGCAGCGAGGATAATTCCCTGACTGACTTGTGGGATATCAACTCCCTCATCGAGACATTTTACTGCCACTAATGCGTCAAGATTTCCCGAAGATAACTGTGATAATAACATAACTCGATCGCTGTCTAAGGAACTATAGCGAGCGACTCTTTTTCCCTGACGCGCCAATCGGGTACTAATAGCAGTTGCTTGGGCAATATCGGCACAATAAATTAGTGTTTGTTCTAAGGTGTGTTCAGCCAGAATACGATCAATTATAGTTAATTTTGCCCCCGCTGCTTTAATTAATTGCGCCCGTTGAATTAATAAATAATTCACCTTTTGACTGTCTTCTTGGGTAGATAAGCGAGCAATTTTTGCCGTTAACTGACGATATTTTTCCTGTTCTTCTTCTGCGAGATAGGTGACATAAACGTGATAATCGTACTCGCACAAAATACCCTGCTGAATAGCTAACTCTAACCCGTATTCATAGACAATTCCCCCAAAATAATCTAAAACTTTTTCCGTACCGAGTTCATCGTAGGCACGCAAAGGAGTTGCTGATAAACCCAAACGATAACTAAAATCATCGCGTAAAAGACGCTGATAAACTCCCGCACCAGTAGCGTGAACTTCATCGGCAATTAATAAAGATTCTTTTGGCAAACCTCCCGCATCAGTAATTAAATCACTAACGGTATTTTTAGCTAACTCTCCATAGGTTCCCACCACAATTACAGGATATCTCTGAGAGGGCAATTCTTGATGATTAATTAACCGTAATTTGCGAAATAAAACCTCACGCCAAGCACGAGAATTACCCATCGCTACCACAGGAAAAGCATAGGTAGTTCGACAGTTTAATTCTTTCACCCACTGCTGGACTAATTCTTTAGTGGGTACAGCGATAACAATTAATTCTAACCTTGATAAACCACTAGCTGCCGCTAGGGCTGTAATCGTTTTTCCCGCCCCTGTTGCCATGGCGAGTATCCCCTGATATTTGGCTTGTTTCCAGGCACTTATTGCCTCAATTTGACGGGGCTGGGGTGTTATTTTTAGAGGAGAGGATAACTGATATTTGCCGGTATCGGCGGCAACTTTAAAAGTTTTTTTGCTACTGCTATCGGGTTCGGTAGTGGGTGGAAAATCAGGACGAAATTTTAAGAGAGATTGGGCTGCTGCTGCGGGAAAATCCCAAATATCTAGATGGGGAGTTTGATTGTGCCAGAGTTTTTCAAAATTATCAATTTTTCTCTGAACTCTTAGCTGTTCCTGAGATTGCCAAGAGCGAAAAATATCGATACACTCGAAATTATCCTGTAAACTGCTGTGACTTTCATTCGCAGAACCAGTAAAAGCGATCGCATTTTCAAAAGCATCAATAAATAGGCCTAACTTTTCATGATATAAGCCAAAATTAACTAAGTTTTTGGGAATGGCTAATTTTATTTCTAAGACTCCCTGACTTAATAGCCACGCTAAACAGGCAAAACGATTTTTAGTAATTTCGTCTAAGTCAATCTCCAGAACAGATAATAAAGATTTATTAATCACTTCTTCCCTTTGCTTTAATCCCTGGCTAATGGCCTCGATATCTTCTTTCGAGAGATAGGGAGAAGCAATTAAACGCATTTTTCCCCCTCCGCGAATTAAAGCAGTTAATCCTTTAGCTAGAGAGACAAGGGAAGAACTAGAAAAAAAGCCGACTGCTCGACAATAGAGGGTAGATTGTGCTAAACAAGGTAGATAAAAATCGGCAATGAGATTATGGCGATCACTGCGATATTCTTCTAATAGGTCTAATTGTTGTAATGGCAATTTAAATTCCTCCTCGATCTCGTTTTAGATCATAAATAACTTTTTCATAACACCAGCTTTTACTGCGTTGGGGATTTCTCAATCTAATATTTAAAAGCAATCGAGTCGCTAAAGCTTTATCTCCATTCACGAGGGTTAAAAGTTCTCTTTCTAAGTAGAAAAGTTTAGGCTGACTGATTGGCAAATTTTGACGATTATTTTTAGAAGTGAATCTTTTCGGTTTAGTGGAGGATAAAGATAGGGTATCGACCAACCACCAGATAGCTACAGCTAACCCCAACAAAAGCACCCCAGTAAAAGAGTATAAAACGATGCCTAGTAAATTCATTAATCAATTCCCGTGTTTGTTAATGATCAAGGTTTTAGGCTAATCTACCCTACACAAAAACACCATATAGCGTTTTTCAGTCTGCTGAGGTACAAAAGTTATGGGTTTTAGGCAAAAGGCAAGAGGCAAAAGTCAAAAGGGAAGAAAAATATGTGTACCTCACTAGCTTATAGCGGTGTGCAGTCGTATTAGGTACAGTGTCACAAGCTATAAACCATGCTAGGCAAAGCTTGGTCTGTATCTCACTCAAGCGCTTACCGCTATAAAAGCTAAAATAGATAGCTGACAGTGATTCTGCTCACAATAGCAATATAGACTAAACCGCCTTGTATTACCGTCTTCTTCTCGATTTTAACACCCTAGAAAACGGGTTAATTGCCTTAACATCCGAACAAAGTCATTATCTTAAAAAAGTTGTTCGTTTAAAATCCCATGACCATTTTATTGCCCTAAATGGACAAGGACAAGCGTGGTTAGCAGAAATAATTGATAATTCGGCCCATCTTTTAGAAGCGATAAACGAAACTACCGAACTACCAGTACAAGTGAATTTAATGGTAGCAATTCCCAAAAATGGCTTTGATGATATCGTCCGCGCTGCCACCGAATTAGGAGTTTATCGGATTATCCCGCTGCTAACAGAACGCGGTTTAGTTAATCCTAGTCCTCAAAAAATTGACCGTTGGCGAAAAATTGCCCGGGAAGCTGTAGAACAATCAGAAAGACAGATTATTCCTATTATCGAAGAACCACAACCATTTTTAGCAATCCTTAAGCGGGGAGCTAACCCACAGACAACTTGTTATATTGGTGTTACCCGTAGAACAGTGGCCCCGCTACTTTCTCAATTGCAAACATCAACCGAGATAACTATTGCCATCGGACCGGAAGGGGGATGGACGGAGGCAGAAATAGAACAAGCGCTCGCCGCTGATTTTCTGCCTGTATCACTGGGAAAACGCATTTTGAGAACAATTACCGCTCCCTTAGTGGCTCTTGCTATCATTAACGCCTATTTAGACAGCTAATTGATTGGAGTTTCTATGTTCAAAGAAATTGCTGAAGCACTCGACCGTCAAGACTATCAAACTGCCGCCCGTCTTGTCAACGACTTCCAGACCCTAGAAAACGATAACCCTTGGCTGAAATTCTACCAAGCGCGTTTAAGCGAAATCAAGGGAGAAATCGGACTAGCAGGGCAAGAATACCGAAAAATGTTGCAAGTTAGCACTAATCCTCAACTTATCGCCCAAATTCGTCAAGGAATCGCCCGCTTAGAAGCGATTGAACGGGTGGAAGTGGAACAGCAACAACAACAGCGACAGGCTGCCCTCGAAAAAGCCAAAACCAACCCTAGTAATCGAGAAATGGGGCTGTTAATTCTTGAACCGGTGGCTAACGAAGAAAAACAGCCCTTAGCCCAAAAATTTGCCCAAATATTTAAAATAGATGCCTATAGCGCCCGCTTACAAATCCCTAGCCGTTCGTGGCGCTTGTATCGAGTCGGGGCGATGGCAGAATTAGCAATATATGTTCACGACTTGCAAAAAGAAGGAATTCCCTGTTTTTGCCAGCCAATTACAGCGATTAACCGGCCTAGGGTCTATTTAGCTCGATATTTCCGGGCTATCCAACCAGAAGCCACCCTAGTCTATCAATCTTCCCATAGCGACCTAACCGCAAGTATAACTTTTGATTGGTCAGAAGTTACCGCCGTGGTAGAGGGAATCTTGCCGATTTTTGGGGAATGTGTCGATATGGATGCGCGCCGCAATCAAGTGAGAAAAATTAGTATTCTTGATTATGCCCAGATTATTGATCTACATTTGAAAAAACAGGATTTAATTATTCGTATTTGCGATCACCATTACCACTTTCAAGCGGGGATTACTTTTTCCGACCACCAACAAAGTCGGGAAAGACAGACCACCAATCGGGATAACTGGAATCATTTCGCTTCTTACCTAAAACAACAACTAGCAGCAGTTCCCCTGTGGTCAGATTTTCCAGCTTTTGCCGAAACCACCGCCGATTTTTACGAATTACTGCCTATGGTCAATCCCCATTTGGACTTATTACGCATTGAAGACACCTACTGGGACACCGCCTTTCAACTCTATAGCGCCCTCATCTTTCTCGAAAAAACTCCCCCTACCGCAACTTTATGACCCCTAGTAGCCCTTCTAACCCCTCTTTCGACTGGTTTAACCCCTCGCCCCAGCAAGACAGCGATTTACTGGCACAAATCGGCTTTATCCCCGGTTTCAAAGAATTTCTCACCCTGCGACAGGTTCACGCCTTGGAACACGCCACCGTCTGGGTATTAAGCGAAATGGCCGCCCGTCGTCAATCCCCTTTTGACCATTCCCCAGCGGATAACGAGGCCCTGGGGGGACTCTCCACCGATAGGGGTTTTTATCTCTACGGACAGGTTAATACAAATGAACTGCAAATTGCGGCCAAACAGGCACTCCATCGTCTCAAAAATGGCGAGGGGCAATTGGCATTACATCCGCGTTGTGGCACCAATTTATCGGTAACTTTAGCCTTAACCGCCGGCTTAGTCTTAGGAACTCATCTTATCTTCCCCAGAGGTCCGATTTCTCAGTTATTAGGCTTAGGTTTAGCCACCGCCACCGCTTTTCAAATCGGGCCAGATGTGGGAATGTCGGCCCAAAAATACCTGACCACAGCCATTCCCTTTAACTTAACAATCGTTAATATTGCACCAAAGGCAGACCTATGGGGACGTTCGGGGCATTTCGTCCAAACAGAGTGGCAAGATTTGCAATAAAACTTAAAGTAAAAACCCTTTCGGCAAATTCGCTCTGATTGTAACCTGTTAACTAAACCCTAAAAAAAACAACACCTATGCCTGGAATCGAACGCGGAGCCAAAGTTAGAATCAAACGTAAAGAGTCTTACTGGTACAACGATGTGGGAACCGTAGCCAGTGTTGATAAAAGTGGTATCCTCTATCCCGTTATCGTTCGTTTTGACACTGTTAACTACAACGGTTTTAGTGGTAGCGCCAGTGGACTGAATACCAATAACTTCGCTGAAAGTGAATTGGAACTCGTTAAGGCTGCCCCCGCTAAGAAATAAAGCTGAGTAAAATTCGGCCTATCATCACTGACTGACTGACAGGAATTCTCTCTTGTTGGTCGGTTTTTTTATAGCTATAGCAAAGAGCGGGATAGTTAGGACATAATAGAGAAAAAGAAATGAGGAGAAGCTTTCATGGCAGCACCCTATAGTGATGATTTAAGACAGAAAGCAGTGAGTGCCGTAGAGCGAGGGGAGAAAAAAAGCCATGTCTGTCGCACCCTCAATATTAGTCGTAATACATTAGACCTATGGCTGAAACGGAAGAAACAAACTGGGACGGTGGCCGCTAAAACTAACTATCGTCGAGGGCCGAAGCCCAAAATTGACGATTTAGAAGCCTTTCAAAAGTTGGCCGAACAATATGGGCATTTGACCCAAGAAAAAATGGCGCAAAAATGGGCTAACCCAGTCAGTAGGATGAGAATTGGTCAAGCGCTCAAAAGAATTGGATTTACTAGAAAAAAAAAACTTATGGCTACAGAGAAAGAGATGAAGAAGCCCGAAAAGAGTTTCTCCAAAAAATCAGAGGTTATGCCCCGGAAAGATTTGTCTATATTGATGAAGCTGGAATAGATAAGTACCTAAGCAAAATTAATTACACATATCTAAACACCTCTTGCAAGAGGCACTCTTGCCTCTTGCCTATCTTCACTAGGAAATTAATTTTGCACGACTACTTAACACCATCGATTACCCTTATGGATATTGTCACAAATCAGAAAGATTTGAGGCTTTAAAGTTAGGTCACTGTAGCGAAAGAGTTAGTGTGATCAGCGGTTGGTGGCGTGGTTCCACTATCGCGCCAATGGTGTTTGAGGGGTACTGTAATACAGAGTTGGTGTGTGAGTGGATAGAACAATTGCTATTACCCGAACTACTACCCGGTCAAATTATCATCATTGATAACGCCAGTTTTCATCCCAAAGAGAGAATCAAAAAATTGTTAGCTAAAGCGGGATGTGAAGTGCTATTTTTACCCGCCTATTCTCCAGATATCAACAAAATTGAAAAGTTCTGGGCTAGATTGAAAAACTATGTTATAGCAAAGAGCGGGATAGTTAGGACATAATAGAGAAAAAGAAATGAGGAGAAGCTTTCATGGCAGCACCCTATAGTGATGATTTAAGACAGAAAGCAGTGAGTGCCGTAGAGCGAGGGGAGAAAAAAAGCCATGTCTGTCGCACCCTCAATATTAGTCGTAATACATTAGACCTATGGCTGAAACGGAAGAAACAAACTGGGACGGTGGCCGCTAAAACTAACTATCGTCGAGGGCCGAAGCCCAAAATTGACGATTTAGAAGCCTTTCAAAAGTTGGCCGAACAATATGGGCATTTGACCCAAGAAAAAATGGCGCAAAAATGGGCTAACCCAGTCAGTAGGATGAGAATTGGTCAAGCGCTCAAAAGAATTGGATTTACTAGAAAAAAAGGCTCTTCGTTACTCTTTATGCTAAATCAACAGACAAGATGCCAAGATAACATACTTCTAACCCAAAAATTCCGAAAGTTTCTAAAGCCATAGCCTCGCCGTTTTATTAGTTTAAGTTTATTGTTGATTCCCTCGACTAATCCATTCGTTGTTCTTCGCTCGAAATAACTAATGATTTCTCCAAACCAGTTTCGGATTGTTTGACAACTCTTGGTAAAAACAATGGAGGATTTTGCCAACCATTCCGAGATAGATAGCAGTCCTTCTGTCGGATTCTCTGAGGTTTCATAAATCTTTCTGAATTCTTCCTTTAATTCCGGCATCTTTTTCAAATTTGGCCAATTTTCTTTGATAGCTTCTCGTTTAATTTTTTGGGGTTCCGTTCAATCTTCTTCATTTTTTAATAGGCTATATTTACTTCGCTTTAAAACTTCTAGCTTCGCTTCTTTTTCCGCTTTCTGTTTTTTATTTTTCTGCGCTTCTACGGCTCTTTTTTCTGCTCTTCTCTGTTCGTCTAACTCTTGATTAATTTGTTTCATTACATGGAATCTATCGGCGACTAATTCAACCGATGACATCAATTCTTTCACCAAATTTTTATAGGGCAACCAAAGGTCTATGCTCACTTCTTCAATTGGCTCTAACACCTCTTTTCCCCAGCCTGTAAGCGTTTTTCTCAACTCCTCTTGTGTTCGCTTCTCTAGAATAGCTATTAGTTTTCCCGTATCTAAATTTACTAAAACCGCACAGTAATTTTTTTGTCCTTTGACTAGAGCGATTTCATCAATTCCTAGTCTTTTTAATTCCGATAGGTCTGGCTCGGTAATTTCTTCAGCAATGTCCTCTAGCCTTCTTTGAATCTCTTCTTCCGTTACGTCATTTATTCGACTAACATTTAAAATATCTCCTGATTTTAATTGTTCGAGTATATTTTCGGCTAGTCTTTTCGTATAGGTTCGTTTACTGGCGACAAAATCTAACTCTTCGCTCAAGGGTTTTCGACAATTATCGCACTTAAATTGACGACGATTAACTTGTAGGTACACTGGTTGTCCTGAGATTGGTAAATCTTTGACTAAATATCGATGATTTTGGTGTAGTTTATCGCTCTCTAACCCACAACGAGGACAGATTGCTTTTTTCTTTTTCGATTCGACTGGTCAAACTATACCGACATTTTCTAGGTGTCGATAGCCTTGAATAGAGGTTCCTTCTAGGTTCAAAAATTTGTCAAGTATCATAAGTAAAATACTCTGGTTTTTGGCTATTATATCAAATCTTAACTCGATTGTCTATCTTTTGGTATTAACCTGTTTGTGTCTAAAATCTCTCCCTGTATAAATTTCAGCTATTTTTGAGCGTAGGCACTATCATCGAATTTTATTTGAAGTTAATTATTTGCATAACAATTACCGAAGAGCCGTAAAAAAAAACTTATGGCTACAGAGAAAGAGATGAAGAAGCCCGAAAAGAGTTTCTCCAAAAAATCAGAGGTTATGCCCCGGAAAGATTTGTCTATATTGATGAAGCTGGAATAGATAACACCATCGATTATCCTTATGGATATTGTCACAAATCAGAAAGATTTGAGGCTTTAAAGTTAGGTCACTGTAGCGAACGAGTTAGTGTGATCAGCGGTTGGTGGCGTGGTTCCACGATCGCGCCAATGGTGTTTGAGGGGTACTGTAATACAGAGTTGGTGTGTGAGTGGATAGAACAATTGCTATTACCCGAACTACTACCCGGTCAAATTATCATCATTGATAACGCCAGTTTTCATCCCAAAGAGAGAATCAAAAAATTGTTAGCTAAAGCGGGATGTGAAGTGCTATTTTTACCCGCCTATTCTCCAGACCTCAACAAAATTGAAAAGTTCTGGGCTAGATTGAAAAACTATGTTAGTCAGATTATCAATGATAGTGAAAACCTTGTGGATGCTGTGAGTAAAGCCTTCAGGCATCTGTCCTAACTAACTCGTTCTATGCCATATTACCCGAACTACTACCCGGTCAAATTATCATCATTAATAACGCCAGTTTTCATCCCAAAGAGAGAATCAAAAAATTGTTAGCTAAAGCGGGATGTGAAGTGCTATTTTTACCCGCCTATTCTCCAGACCTCAACAAAATTGAAAAGTTCTGGGCTAGATTGAAAAACTATGTTAGTCAGATTATCAATGATAGTGAAAACCTTGTGGATGCTGTGAGTAAAGCCTTCAGGTATCTGTCCTAACTAACTCGTTCTATGCCATATTACCCGAACTACTACCCGGTCAAATTATCATCATTGATAACGCCAGTTTTCATCCCAAAGAGAGAATCAAAAAATTGTTAGCTAAAGCGGGATGTGAAGTGCTATTTTTACCCGCCTATTCTCCAGACCTCAACAAAATTGAAAAGTTCTGGGCTAGATTGAAAAACTATGTTAGTCAGATTATCAATGATAGTGAAAACCTTGTGGATGCTGTGAGTAAAGCCTTCAGGCATCTGTCCTAACTAACTCGTTCTATGCCATAGTCAGATTATCAATGATAGTGAAAACCTTGTGGATGCTGTGAGTAAAGCCTTCAGGCATCTGTCCTAACTAACTCGTTCTATGCCATATGTCCTAACTATCCCGCTCTTTGCTATATCAGCCAATCAGTTATCAGTTATCAGTTATCAGTTATCAGTTTACTGTTTACTGATATTTGGATAAATAGGGCTGGCTGAATAATGGTAAAACCCTTTTAAAATAAGGCTTTTGACCTGTTAAAATCCGATGTTCATGCTGCGAAAATAGGATTGGGACCTTCAAAAACCTGGCATTATCCTTCTTATAGTACATAAACTGGTACTAAAAAAGAGGGCAACAAAGCCTGAAACTCCTGACTTGAAAGAGGGTGTAGGGTGTAGGGTGTGGGGTGTAGGGTGTAGGGTGTGGGGTGTGGGGTGTGGGGTGTGGGGTGTGGGGAAGGAAACCTCTTTCATCTCTGGTGGCGAAAATTTTGTAATTGTCCCCCCGATAATTCGTGAGGATAACGCTTGAGAATTGCCTCTTTTTGTTCCTGAATATAAGTTCTAATTTTTTCTCTGACATGACCCTTATTTTCTAAGGGAAAAGTTTCTATATACTTCTCCTCTAACTGTTCATCACTGGGTAATAAGCGCACTTCTTGCAGATATTGCTTGATTTTTTGCCTGTTCGGGGGTGACTTTTTGATGCAGTAAAATGGCTTCGGTGAGTTGAAACCCGATGTTATAAACTGGGTTAAGAGAACTCATTGGTTCTTGGAAAATCATCGCCATTTCTCCCCCGCGATAATAACGCAATTCTTCCGGGGGAATAGATAATAAATCTACTGCTTGCATTGACTGACTTTTTGCTGGACGAAAGCAAATTTCTCCCCCAGTAATTTTTCCAGGAGAGGGAACCAGTCCCATGAGTGCGAGGGAGGTGACGGATTTTCCTGAACCCGACTCCCCCACACAACCGAGAACTTGACCTTTCTGCAAGCTAAAACTAATGTTATTAACGGCGACTGTTGTTCTTTTCTGATTGGAAAATTCAACGGTGAGATGGTGAACGTCGAGAATTTTGTTATCCATAGGTCTTTAACTGGTGAAACCTAGAATCATCTTAACCTAAGTTGTCAATTTTAACTATATAGCAGTTATCTTATTGGTGAGGTGGGAAGTTTTACTTACCCAATCAGGTTACATTTTCTCTTGATGAGAAAAGCTATATTCACCTTCACTCATCAACAAATAAGAGGTAAGCTATTTTCTTAGCTTAATTATACTTATCCTCTCCAAGCCATTCATTTTGGTTCCGCATTCTATTTTTAATAATAGCTTTAATGGTGTTGTTTGAAACTTCGATTTCTATCAGTAAACAAGTTTGTAATATTAAAGTTACGGTACACAAAAGATCATAGAGTTCTTGATTTTTTATTTTGATTTCCTTGTCTGGGTGAACTATTAAGTTATTTCTAATATAAACTACTCGCTTAAGAAATTTATCTAACTCATTTTGATCTTGGGTTATCCTAGAGAATAAACTATCATCTTGTGAGTTGAAAGTATCAGCAAAGCTTTGTTTAGTGTCGTCATTGTTGTCAACGAACAAATAGGAAATATTATCTATAATATCTCTCAGTCTATCCTTTAGATTCTTCTCAACTTTAAACAAGTATTTAACTTTCCCATCTAAAAACCTTTTGAAATCTTCTTCCATAGGATAATTTTGAATAACTTCGCGAAGTTTTTGATAAATGCCATTTTGATAACTATCTTGAGACATATATTCGATTTTATGTTTTCCTTTTTGAGTTTGTTTATGATATATCTCCAACGCTTGCACAATATTCAGAAATTTATATTCCAGATACAATTCTGGATTATAAATATTTATTAATAGTTCCTGAAAGACAATTTTAAATTTCTCTCGCTTATCTATCCAGTTTTGAAAAATTTTTTCCAAATCATCTTTAACATTATCATAAGTTAACAGCATTTTTGACCGATGATGGACATAATCGGAATTTTTTGACAGTTTTCTTTCATTCCATATAATTTCAATCGGAGTCATTTTATCTGGGTATTGGCTATCATTTTTATCATGTCTAGCGTGAACTGAAACAATTTGATTAGAAGAATAAGTAGCAAAGCTAAGAAAATCACGAAATTGGATAACTAAGTTTTTACAATCTTCTAAACTGCTTGAGTTTTTATTGACAATCTCAAGACCAATTATATATTTAATATCAGCACTTTCAGTGGAGCTAAGATTAAAAATCGGGACAAAATAGATACTCAGTTCCAGTTCTTTGATTACTCCTAGCTTAATATTTGGCAATTGTTCGTAAGTAACCTTGACTTGCTTAATTTCTCCAGTGGATGAAATTTCACTTTTCATATCTAAAGGACTAATTTTTACCCATTCATTTAAAGAAGAAAAATCAACTCTTAATTTTTGAAATTTGTTCAAGTCTTCCTTATTTAAAAGATAATTGTTCTGAAAATATATATTATACAAAAGCATTTCGGGATTTACTTGCAAATTCACCAGATTTTCTCCTGTTGTTGTTTCCTCGATATCACAGTTAAAAAGGCTGACAAATTTCCCATCGATAAGTTTTCCATAAATCAGGGTTACTTGTGGTTTTAATCCATCAGGAAACCAGGACAATAGCGGGGCTAAAGTGTTGAAAGTATCATCAATATTTAAAACTAAACGTTGATTAAGTTTATGGGAAAGTTTACCAATTACTCGTTTTTCTGGGTGTTCAGGGAGCCACCAGTAACCTTCTCTTTCAAATTCGTCAATCATATTATAGCGTTTCCTAAGCTAGTGAGGTACACTTGTTTTTCTTCCCTTTTGCCTTTTGCCTCTTGCCTTTTGCCTAAAACCCATAACTTTTGTACCTCAGCAGACTGAAAAACGCTATAGCTGATCATTAAGTTTGTAGTATAAATATACCTTTTCGCATTATAGCGAATTTAGTACAAGATAACTAACAAGTTTTCGGCATTAAGAAGATTTTCGTCTCTCAGCGATCGCCATTTACCGGAGACTGGTGACTTTTTTAAAGAAATATTTTTCGTTCCTGTCTCCCCTTTTCGATTAGACTGGTAATTGAGAATAATTAGCATTTATTTTTAGCGATCACAAGTCTTAGACAGTTTCAAAACCGTTGACTGAGGCTGACAGTAGTGCAGTTCTCACCCTTTGGCTACTTCAGTAAACTCGATGAGCTATCAAGGAATTATTATCACTCTTGAATGAAAGACCTTCTTTACCTTTGGAGATAAGAAAAGCATGGACGATAAAATTAGACCTAATGAACCAGAAGACCCAGAAAAATCGCCAAATAAAGCCCAATTTTCTCCTTGGGGTGGTACAGAGGCAGCCTCAGAACGTACTAGCTCCATGGATACTGATCTAACAGCCACCTATCCCCTCGCACAAGTGGAAATGGGAAAAACCGTCTGGTTAGTGGGATTTCAGGGGACAGGAGGAATCAATCGACTCCTAGGTATGGGATTAAACCCCGGCATTCAATTACAGGTAATTAGCTCCCAACCGAGGGGATCGGTTTTAATTGGCATTCAAGACAATCGTATCGGTATCGGGGCGGAAATGGCCGAAAAAATCCTCGTTAGTGACATTCAACCGAAAAAACTGGAACCCAAAAAAGACCTACCTGAAGTAAGAACATTTCTGCGGGAGATACCCATAGGAAAAGCGGGTAAAGTTGTCGGTTATGACCGAGCATTGCGCGGATACAAAGGAAAATTGTTATCAATGGGATTAACTCCGGGGACAGAGTTTACCGTTATTCGCGTCGCACCTTTGGGGGATCCCGTCGAGATTCGAGTGCGGGGATTTCATCTCAGTCTGCGTAAACAGGAGGCAGACACTTTAATCGTCGAAGAAATAGACCCAGAAAGCAAAATTTAATCATCTAAGCCTATTCGTCACTCAATATCCTAAATTATGGTCAAACCCATTATCGCCTTAATTGGCAATCCTAACTGTGGCAAAACTACCCTTTTTAATGCTCTCACAGGGGCCAATCAACGCACCGGCAACTGGCCGGGAGTAACAGTCGATCGCAAAGAGGGAAGATTTCAAGTTAACGGGGAAGATATCACCCTTGTGGATTTACCCGGAGTCTATTCCCTCGATGTAGAAGAAGGGGAGACAGGAATGGATGAATTAGTCGCTAGGGACTATCTGCTGTCAGGAGAAGCGGATTTAGTGATTAATATCGTCGATGCTGCCAATTTAGAGCGTAATCTCTACCTTACTACCCAAATCATGGAGATGCGTTTACCGATGTTGATTGCCCTGAATATGATGGATGTGGCTAAAACTAGGGGTATTGTGGTTAATCCGCAACTCTTAAGCGCTCGCATGGATGCAATTGTCGTGGCGATTAGTGCGGTTAAAGGGGAGGGAATCGGAGAATTAAAGCAAAAAATTGGGGAATTAGTTGGTAATATTAACCATACTGCCGCTTATGTGGCTTATCCTGCGGTAATTGAGGAAGCTCTTAACGAGATTGTTGCCTACATTAACGACCATAGCAGTAAAAGGATCGTTGAGCCAAGATGGACCGCTTTAAATCTACTGCAATACGAGGATCGCATCGCCCCAGAATTGCGCTCCCAGGAACTATTAAGCATTATCGTCAAGCATAGACGACAAATACACCAAGTTTTAGGGGAAGACCTTGATATTTTAATTGCTGATACTCGTTATGGCTTTATTCAACAAGTTACTCAGGGAGCCACTCAACGGACTGGACAAATAAATGATACCATGTCTGATCGCCTCGATCGGATTGTTCTCGATCGCTGGTTAGGAATTCCGATATTTTTGGGCGTAATGTACCTAATGTTCTTGTTTACCATCAATGTTAGTGCTGCCTTTATCGATTTCTTCGATTTAACTGCCCAGACTATCTTTGTCGATGGTTTGTCCCAAGTTTTACAAAAAATCCATACCCCCGGTTGGCTAATTGCTCTGCTCGCTGATGGAGCGGGGGGAGGTGTGCAAACCGTCGCCACTTTTATCCCCGTAATTGGCTTTATGTTCCTCTTTTTGTCAATTTTAGAGGATTCCGGCTATATGGCCCGGGCAGCCTTCGTCATGGACCGATTGATGCGTTTGGTGGGATTGCCGGGTAAATCCTTTGTCCCCATGCTAGTGGGATTTGGTTGCAGTGTACCGGCAATTATGGCCACCAGAACCCTAGAAAATTCTCGCGATCGTTTAATGACGATTATGATGAACCCTTTTATGTCCTGTGGGGCCAGATTACCTGTTTATGCCCTATTTGCGGCGGCTTTTTTCCCCATAGGTGGTCAAAATATCGTTTTTGGTCTTTATATCTTAGGAATTCTCGCCGCTATTTTGACGGGATTAGTGATGAAAAAAACCCTACTCAAGGGAGAAGTCAGTCACTTTATTATGGAATTGCCTCCCTATCATCTACCGCGTCTGAAAGGGGTTTTAATTCGCACTTGGGAACGTCTGCAAGCGTTTTTATGGAAAGCTGGACGAGTTATCGTTTTAATGGTGATGATTTTGGGACTACTCAACTCCCTCAGTTTTGATGGTTCTTTTGGTAATCAAGACAGCGAGCGCTCGGTTTTAAGTGCTACCAGTAAAGCTGTAACTCCTATTTTCTCACCCATGGGACTAGAACCGGAAAATTGGCCGGCAACAGTG
Source organism: Microcystis wesenbergii NRERC-220 (assembly GCF_032027425.1). NCBI lineage: Bacteria > Bacillati > Cyanobacteriota > Cyanophyceae > Chroococcales > Microcystaceae > Microcystis > Microcystis wesenbergii. Next base: position 728,511 of record NZ_JAVSJA010000001.1, read on the forward strand.
GGAATTTTTACGGGAGTTTTTGCCAAAGAAGCAATGGTAGGGACATTAAACTCGATTTACAGCCAACTAGCAGGGGAAGATAACCCGAATAAGGGGGCAGCGGCGGAAAAATTCGACTTTTGGCGGCAAATTCACCGAGCTATTGCCACTATTCCCGCCAATTTAGCGCAATTACCCAATCAATTACTTGATCCCTTGGGTTTAAATATTGGTGATCTGCAAGATCAAAAAACGGCTGCCGAGAAGCAAGAAGTAGATTTAGGAATCTTTGGCGCAATGGTGAAAAGATTTGATGGTCAAGCGGGTGCTTTTGCCTATCTCTTGTTTGTTCTGCTCTATTTTCCCTGTGTTTCGGCCACATCGGCAGTATATCGCGAAACTAATGCCGGTTGGACTGCTTTTATTGCCTTCTGGACCACAGGAATGGCCTATATTGTTGCCACTTCCTTCTATCAAATCGCTACTTTTTCTCGACATCCGGGATTTTCTCTCTTTTGGATAGTCTTGATGGGTTTAACCGTAGTCGGGGTTTTATTCACCTTAAAAAATCTCCGTCCCCGAAAAATCAACCGTCCGGCAATTTAAAAGTAGGGTGGGTTAGGCGACAAAAAGCTAGGCAACTAACAAATTATTTAGATTCGCCGTAACCCACCGCAATCAAGCAACTTTTCTCGATTTTTTTCGCTTATAAACCATGATTTTAACCGATATACAGGCTTATCTTGCCAAAAATCAGAAAGCATCTCTGGCTGACTTATCTACACACTTTCGGATGTCGGCGGATGCCTTAAGTCCTATGCTCGATCGCTTGCTGAAAAAAGGGCGAATTCGCCTGATTTCCCTAGAAAAATGCGGAGGATGCAGCCGTTGTTCCCCAGAATCTATGGCTTTTTACGAATGGATTGAGGGCAATTCCACAGGGACAAACAGATAAAAGTTTAGTACTACAGAAGTGATCTAACTATTAAGATAACTGCTGTATTAAGTAGCTGGTTATAATTAAATTAAAAATGGATTTTAGGTTCGATCCCCCCTGCCTCCTAGGGTTGATTCATAGTAGGGTTGATTCATGAATCAACCCTACCCTGCCCCCTTAATCCCCCCTTGATAAGGGGGGAGATCTGATAATTTTTAACGCCTACCTACTTACCAGTCGCTTTCAACGGGGATAGTTAATTTCTGGCGAAGAACCAAAGTCACTCAACCGCAGAACCTCAAGGTTGTATAATCTTTAAGAGTTATTAAGCTTTGTATCAGTTTGCCCAGCAGCATTTAATGAATATACTTTTGCTGACATCATCTTTAGGTTTACTCCTAGCGATCGCTATCGTCGTCTATTTTGTTTCCTCTCGCAAGTACCAATCGTCGGACTCGGTGGCCAACTCCTACGACCAATGGACCGAAGACGGGATTTTAGAATATTATTGGGGGGAACACATCCATTTAGGTCACTACGGTTCCCCACCAGAAAAAAAAGACTTTTTACAGGCAAAAGCCGACTTTGTGGCGGAAATGGTCTCTTGGGGAGGTTTGGATAAACTACCCGCCGGTGCAACTCTCCTCGATGTCGGTTGTGGTATTGGTGGCAGCAGTCGCATTCTGGCCCGCGACTACGGATTTGCCGTTACCGGTGTCACCATTAGTCCCAAACAAGTGGCACGGGCCAAAGAACTAACACCCCCAGATGTAAATGCTCGCTTTTTGGTCGATGATGCCATGGCCCTTTCTTTTCCCGACGAGAGTTTTGATGTGGTCTGGTCAATCGAAGCCGGTCCCCATATGCCGGACAAAGCCGTTTTTGCTCAGGAATTACTGCGAGTTCTTAAGCCGGGGGGAGTCCTGGTGGTAGCAGACTGGAATCAGCGAGATGACCGTCAAAAACCGCTTAATTTCTGGGAAAGTCCTGTAATGCGCCAACTTTTGGATCAGTGGTCCCACCCCGCTTTTGCCAGTATCGAAGGTTTTGCCGAACAGTTAGCGGCCACAGGATTGGTAGATGGGGAAGTGGTGACTGCTGACTGGACAAAAGCCACTCTACCCTCTTGGATTGATACCATTTGGCAGGGGGTGATTCGTCCCCAAGGTTGGTGGCAATTTGGTCTAACTGGGTTGCTTAAATCCGTCCGAGAAGTGCCGACAATTCTGCTGATGCGTTTGGCCTTTGGCACGGGTTTATGTCGTTTTGGGATGTTCCGCGCTGTTCGCGCTCAATCCCATCTGCAAGCAAGTCAGCAAGAGTCTCTTACCTCAGTTATCTAGCTGGTTATAATTAAATTGAAGATAAATCCCCCCTTGATCCCCCCTTAATCCCCCCTTGATAAGGGGGGTGTCTGATAATTTTTAACGCCTACCTACTTAGGGTCTGCTGAAAAAGTTTGTTGGTGGGGGCAGGGTGTGGGGTGTGGGGTGTGGGGTGTAGGGTTTTACCGATTTTGAGGTAGTCAGTTACCTAATTTTCAGGGAAAAAGTACCTGAATTTTACCCCCGATCCCTCCAATGGTCAGCACTTTTTGCGGGGAAAAAAGTCTAAAACCCTTATCCAACAAGGTTTTTAGATTTATTCAGCAAGCCCTACTTAAATTAATCTTGAATATTTAATTAATCTTTCATGGATTAATAAGGTACGGTTCTAAACTCCACGCAATTATTACTAGGATTATAGAGAGTGTAAACTGCTTTATTTAATTCTTTACCAACGCTACCAACCCCAATTAAACGCTTATCTTGAATCGTCAAAGTTTGACTTGGTTGCCGTTTATCTAAAGTAGTAACAGTGCTAGTTAAATTAGCGGACTGTAAAGAATAATCAAAAACTTGTCCTGCACGACCACAAAATAGATTATTAACTCCCACCCGTTGCAGTCGATCTAAAATTTGCCATGGGGGAGTATCGGGGGTTAATTCTTCACTAACACTGACACTACTGCCATGAATTAATAAACAATCCAACTCGACAAAACCAAAATCGAGATTTCGTAACCATTGCACCGTTTCTAAAGAAACTGCGTCCCAGAGTTGTTTAGTGCTATCAATTCCATGTTTATGGATTAATTCCGTCGGTTCTCCTGTTGCTCCTAAACTGTGTAAAATTAGACATTGTTCTTCCCACCATCCCCGACAAACCTGCGGATATAAGTTATTTTTAGTGGGATAACGTATTTGTTCTACTAGCATTTCACTATCGGGATTAACACCGATAAAATCTCCTAAAATATATAAATTTTCTACAGTAACTGACCGTTGCTGAATATCTTCCAAGACCGCTTGATAGGCTGGTAAATTGCCTTGAATACCGCTTAAAATTGCCCACATAATTTCTTGATTTATCACAAATTAACGTTCGCAAACATGAGTCGGATCATCGGCTTTTTCCGCATATTCTAGACCCTTAGCCAATCGCCAAGCGAAAATAGGAGGTAAACCCGATGCTAAAATAGCCTGACAGGTTTCCTGATAGTTATAGGCCACTTCTCGCAGTTGTACCGCTGCCGTTTCTCGATCGTAAATCACATAGGTGGCATTTGGACGACCGTGACGCGGTTCTCCCACCGATCCCACGTTGATGATACGTTTAACCGGTGTGGTAAATTGCCGCGACTGTTCCCCATCGGGTTGATACACTTTTATTTGCAAGCTTCCCGCGTCGAGAGTGCGAATGTAGGGGATATGGGTATGTCCACAGAATAAAACCTCTGTATCTACCGATAAAACCCGTTCTAAAGCCGTAAAAGCGTCCATTTCGGCTAAAAGGTACTCATGGTTACTTTGGGGACTACCATGAACAAAACAGAGGTGATCTAGCTTAAAAATTTCGGGCAGTTTTGACAAATAATTACGGTTTTCTGGGGTGATTATTTGATTTGTCCACTCGTGAGCTAATCTCCCGCGTTTTTCTGCTAAAAGCGACGGATAACTGCACTCACAGGCATTTAATCCCTCAACGATATCCTCATCCCAACACCCTTGTACCGTGGTAATCCCCAGTTGACGGATTTTTTCCACCACTTGGTTAGGATGGGGTCCATACCCAACTAAATCCCCTAAACAGTAGATTTCTTGACAACCCTGTTGGTCTAAATCTCGCAAAACAGCATTAAAAGCGGGCATATTGCCATGAATACAGGATAAAACGGCTATTTTCATCAGATTAACTCCATTTCTGGCTCTAAAGATTCTTGAAATTGTTGTTGATAATAAAAAAGTGCCTCATCGGACAGACAACAATCACTCAGGGTATCGGCAATTGTCGGTTTATCGAGATTGCGACCGACGATTTCAATCCCACTAAAGCGATTCGGTCTCCCATCGAGATTTAAGGGGAAATTTAAGCTTTGAAAGTCTTTTTCTGGCCATTCATCCATAAATTCCCCATAAATACACTGACCGTCGATGATATCGAAGATACTTTTGACCCGCAGCACTTCCCCATAGGCCCCTTGGGTTAATTCTGTCCAAAAGGTGGTTAAACTGGAAAAATCGAGGATTTCTCCCGTTAAAACGGCTCTATAAATCTGTATTTCTCGTTTTTTTAACCATTGATCACCTTTTATTGTTGTTTTGACGGGACTGATGACCATTTCATCGACGGGAACTTGTCCTTCGGGGATTTCTTCGTCTGGAGACGTAATCGCTACCCGATGACAATTGAGGGGTTTTAGAAAGCTTTCGAGGGATTGCCTGTCTAAATGCCATGGTACTTCCATATAGATCGTGTTTTCCATGGATAAACTGCTCAAAAGGTCTTCTTCTTCCCTAGAAATAGAGGACAACTGGGGAAACTCACTCTGTAAAGTGAGGTGATCAATGGGAAAAGTTTCCGTCTGGGGACTAAAATATAGACTTGGCTGCTTGCTTTGGGCGATTTGTTGGCGAATCCAATGGGTTTTTCCCGCAGCTATACCCCCCGTCACCACGATAATCATTTTGCTCCTTCTTTATTGTGGTAATGATAATCATTCTAGCATAAGTGAGATTGGGGCAAGTAATCTTCCTTAACCAATCCTCTAGACTTAGCAAGGTTATTTTGGGAAAAATTGGCGGTTTCTTGCGGTATTAAGCTAAGACGCATTTAAAGCACTTATTCTTAAGATTAGCCGAATCTCCCCCAATCCCTTTACTGTTGCCTCTTGCAAGAGTGCCTCTTGCCTCGTCTCAACAAGCAATTTAAATGCTTAACAGCTTAATCATGGTTATGGCTCTTTTCTCTAGGATACCATTGGCTTTGTCCATCGGGTAAATCAACTAAGGTAATTCCCCTCGTTTTTAATTGTTCCCTTAATCGATCGCCGCTTCCGTAAAGTGCAAGGGTTTGCGATAATGAGCTTGGAGAACAAAGAGATGTAAACCATTGGATCGAGGGTTCGTTAAATTTTAAAGTTTTTATCCATAAATTATTCATAGTTTGTGCTTTTTAATTTTTTGAGAACTAGCCAAGCATTCGTTTAGTTGTGTCAAGATTTCCTCTTTATTTAAATTTCTGCCGATAAAAACTAACTGATTATTAGGAGATGTATCCCATTCTACCGCTTGCAGATCGTAACGAGGGCCGCTCAATTGAAAAATATGTTTTAAATCGCTTTGTTGAAACCAGAGAATCCCTTTTGCTCGAAAAACATTTATCGGCATTTTTTCCGTGAGAAAAGGTTCAAATTTATCTAGATTAAATGGTTTATCGCTAACAAAGGAGACAAAATTAAAGTCTTCAGGAGATTGATTATCACTGGAGATTGGGCGATTTTTTTGAAAGTCTCTCAACTGGACTTTATACAATTCTTCTTTAGTTAAACCTAGGTCTAACAATAAACCCAAAGGAACCTGACCATAACTACTTTTTAGGAGTCTTATACCCTCTTTTTCTCGACGAATAAACTTTTCTAAATCATCTAATTTCTTGGGACTGACTCGATCTATTTTATTGAGAATTACCACGTCACCATAACGAATTTGACTAAGGGCAATATTACTATCAAAATGATCGGCAGTAAAGTTTTCAGAATCCACGAGGGTAATAATAGAATCTAAGCGAGTCAGATATTTTAATTCCGTGGCTAGGAAAGTGAGGATAATTGGCAAAGGATCTGCTAATCCTGTGGTTTCAATAATTAGATAGTCCACGGGTATTTCTTTTTCTAAGACCTGATAGACTGTCTCAATTAAACTATCATTAATCGTACAACAAATACAGCCATTACTCAATTCTACCATATCTTCATCGATGGAGACAAGCAATTGAGAATCAATATTAATATCCCCAAACTCATTGACTAACACGGCAACTTTTAACCCTTCTTTATTGTCAAGAATATGATTTAGTAAGGTGGTTTTTCCACTCCCTAAAAAACCAGTAATAATCGTCACAGGCATTCCCGATTTAGGCAAGCAAGGGAGGGAATCGGAGAGAGGAATTATCAAAGAACTCATGGCAGCTAACCCACTTGTAAGTTAATTAATTGACAGAAAATAGGCTTTTCTCAACCCTGTTAAATTCGCCTGGAAGGGATCGATATCCCCTATTTGCCGGTTTATACAAAAGTTTCAGAGATTAATTTTAGATAGGATCGCTGTTTGCATTTTTTCTAATAAATCTGCCAGCGTCATCGAACCTAAATCACCCCCTTGTCGAGTGCGAACACTTAGAGTTTTACTGCTAACTTCTCGTTTTCCAATCACAGCTAAGACAGGGATTTTTTCTAGTTCTCCTGTACGAATTTGTTTACCTAAACGATCACCACTTTTATCGATTTCCACTCGATAACCAGCTTGTTTTAACTGCATTGCTACCTCTAAAGCATAATGATGCTGTTCATCACTAACGGGTAATAAACGGACTTGAATAGGTGCTAACCAGAGAGGAAAATCTCCCGCATAATTCTCGATTAAAATACCAAAAAATCTTTCCAAAGAGCCAAAAATAGCTCGATGAATCATAATCGGTCTTTCCCGAGTACCATCCCTAGCGACATATTGCATATCAAAGCGTTCTGGCAAGTTAAAATCGACCTGAATCGTGGAACATTGCCACATTCTACCGATCGCATCTTGAATTTTTATATCAATTTTGGGACCATAAAAAGCCCCACCTCCCTGATCCTCAATATAATCCCACTTTTTAGCATTTAAGGCCTCAATTAGAGCCGCCGTTGCCAATTCCCAAACACTATCGCTACCCACGGATTTACTGGGGCGAGTCGATAAATTTATCTGATAATTAGTAAAGCCAAAATCGGAGAGAATTTTCTCGGTTAAGTTCAAAACTCCTAGAATCTCTGCGGCAATTTGTTCGGGTAAACAGAAAATATGAGCATCATCTTGGGTAAAACCTCGCACCCGCATTAATCCGTGTAAAACCCCCGAGCGCTCGTAACGATAAACTGTGCCTAATTCTGCCCATCTTAGGGGAAATTCTCGATAGGAATGCAGGTCATTTTGATAGGTTAAAACATGAAAAGGACAATTCATCGGCTTAATTTGATAGCTTTGCTGTTCTAACTCGATCGCCTCAAACATATTGTCGCGATAAAAGTCCCAATGTCCGGAAGTTTTCCACAAATCTAAATTAGCTAGATGGGGAGTATAAAGAAATTGATAACCGGCTTCTAAATGAGCTTGGCGCCAATAATCTTCGATTAAATAACGCATTGTTGCACCCCGGGGATGCCAAAAAACTAAGCCTCCACCTGCATCTTCTTGGATGCTAAATAATTTTAATTGTTGTCCCAATTTGCGATGATCTCGTCGCTGCGCTTCTTCTTTTTGTTGGAGATAATTTTGTAATTCTGCGGGGGTTTGCCAAGCTGTGCCGTAAATTCGCTGTAATTGCGGCTGTTTTTCATCTCCTTGCCAATAAGCACCCGCTACACTTTCCAAGGCGAAAGCATCGGGGTTAATTTCCCCCGTCGAGTTGAGATGGGGTCCCGCGCACAGATCCCACCAAAATTCTTCCGGGGGAGAAACAGCACCATCAATTAACGAGGGTTCTCGATCGCTCCGTCCTGCGTCTGGACTACCGATAAAATAACGGGTAATGGTTTCATCTGGGGGAATTCTCTCTAAAATTAACTTTTTGTAGGGTTGATTAAGGCGCTCGATTTCTGCGGCAATTTCGCTTCTTTCCAGCACTTCTCGGATAATTGGCAGGTTTTGCCCGATAATTCGCCCCATTTCTGCCGCTATTTTCTCCAAATCTTCGGGGGTAAAGGGTGTTGGGCGATCGAAATCGTAGTAGAATCCCGTTTCTGTCCAGGGACCAATAGCGACTTTGGTTTCAGGAAAGAGAGTTTGTACAGCCATCGCTAAGATATGGGCGCAAGTATGGCGTATTTTTACGATTTTTTGCGAATCTTCTTCGATAACGGGGCTTTCTGCTAGGGGGTACTTAATCTGATTGACCATTGCTAGTTAAAGTGATAATGATTATCATTTTAGCAAAGGAGGGCTGATGTCTGAGAGAAAAATGCGCTCAAATCCTCTAGCGGCAAGCTCAACGATAATTAATTTTTGAGAGTTCAAAAATGAGAAAAATAGGCATAAAATCTCTAAATAGAGAATTTAGTTGATTAATGCTCATTCTTGATTCTCCTGACGACCGAATACTGGCTACTTACTCCTCAACCAAGGGAAGATTTTTGAATTTGACAAGAGGTCTATACTTAATAGAGCCGTAGATTAATAACATTGTCGTTAAAGTTATGGCCATAATTAGGGGGGCAATTTTGGCTAACCAGAAAGCCACGAAGATTATGCCGATTCCGTCAGCGAGTAAGATGGGTAAACGTGGCCCTATGCCATGGTCAATAATTTTTCCCGTGCTTGGCTGCAGTTGAATTTTGGCTAAACAATGAAACCAAATTTGACTAACTAAAACTATTAAAGCTCCCCATCCTATCCAGAGGGCAGCCACATAAAAGCCCGCTAATTCTAAAACAATTGTACTAATTGTGACCATAAAAAAGCGATCGAGGCGAGGATCGCTGGTTTTTTGCTGAAATTGGGCAATTTCTCCCAAGTCCACCGCTGCCATGCGTGCCTGTTCCATGCACATCCCCAGGGTACCTAGGGCAAGAATAGCAGCGGATAGGTTTTCCGGTGAGAAGATTTGGGAGATTATGCCTAAACTAGCCGGAAAAAACAGTAAAAAAAGGATCGTTCGTCTCATCTATTCGGGGTGGGGTCAGATTAAGATAAGAAATGCTCTTGACTTGATCATTTCTGTAATGTCTTGTTTGCCTCCTTTTCAAAATGCTCTCCTTCTCACCCAAGCTTTAACCCATCGTTCCTATGTTAACGAACAGTCCGAATTGACGGAAAATAACGAGCGCCTAGAATTTTTGGGCGATGCGATTTTGGCTTTTTTGGTGGGCGAACTTTTGTATCAGAAATATCCCGCCATGAACGAGGCCGAATTAACCCGTTTGCGGTCAAATTTGGTCAAAGAAGAACAATTAGCGCAATTGGGCCTTGAAATCGGCCTGGGGGAGTTAATGCGTTTAGGCAAGGGGGCAATTAAAGATCGGGGGCGATCAAATCCTACCCTATTAGCGGACACTTTTGAAGCGATAATTGGGGCTTATTATCTAGATTCGGGGTTAAATGCGGTTAAAAACTATCTGCATCAACTTTTTATCCCTGTAGCCTCTCATTTAGTCTCTCAACAATCGGAATCGCCATCTTTTATCGATGCCAAAAATCTCTTTCAACAGTGGGCGCTGGCCAATTTTGCCTCTAATCCAGAATATGCGATCATTGATGTGACAGGACCCCCCCACGCTAGGGAATTTACTGCCGAAGTGCGGGTTAATAATCTTCTCTACGGTACAGGTAAAGGTAAACGGAAACAGGATGCCACCAAAGCGGCTGCCGAAGATGCCTTAAAGCGCTGTCAATTGCAATAGTAAATAGGGCCAACCCTACTTATCTTAGGGGCCACCAATTAACTTTATCCCTGGTGGCACTGTACACTTCTTTTAAACCCTCGGCATCTAGTACCCGAATTAAATCCCCCGTCGATTCTGAGGCAATTAATCCCACGGTTTGCAATCCTTTTAATACCTGTTCGACGGTGCGTTGATTGAGTTGACAAGCGCGAGCAATCACATCGACGGATAGATCAAAAGTATAGATATTTTCAGCACTCGGTTGACTGCCTAATTCTCTTTCTTGATAGATTAAAGCTCTCAGTAAAGCCGCCACAGCTTGGGGTGGATAGCTACTGCAATTAAGCAAATGATACTCGAATTTTTGCTGTAATTCAAATAAAAAACAGTACCGTTGACGAAAACTTTCGTTATCGTTGTAAATCTTTTCTAGTGCCGATAAGGGAATTTTCAGGACGTGGGTAGTTTTATAGGATTCCACCAAACAGGGAAAGGCGCGACTGGCTAAACCATAACTAAAGGGTAAACTCCTCATACCAAAACAGCCGCCGGGGTAGGTAATGGCAATAATCCGGTCGAGGGGAGTGCTGCGGACGACGATTACACCCTCATCTAAAATCACATACAAAACATCTAGAAATTCATCGGGGAGAAAAGCCGTATAGACGGGACGATTGGAAAATAGCGTCTCTAGCTTGAGATTGTCGGCATCGAGATACTGACTTAACCAAGCTTCCTCTAGTCCGCGAAAGAGAAAACTCTGGTTAATCAGTTGTTGTAGGAGGGTTGTTTTTTTGGCTTTGACGCTCTTGCCCATAGTCTCAAACCTAGATGTAGCACTGATTTTATCTTCTCACAGTTTCCCTTGTTATCGCCTTATTCCCAATTTGTTTTATAAATGTATTGAAATTTTTTTTTCTGTGCTGTAGGATTAAAAGACGCCTGAAAACAGATACAACCTCAGAGTAAAGCTTAGGAGCGCCGTCGATGCAGTCATCCCAGTCTTGTTTGTCCCTACTCATGGCAACTGTCCTGACGGGGGGAATGCTGGTATCTTGCACCCCATCCCCCACCAATAGCGACAATGACAGCCAAAAACCCCTGACTGTGACGCTTGTTTCCTATGCTGTCACCCAAAGTGCCTACGAAAAAATCATTCCCAAATTTGTCGAGGAATGGCAACAAAAAACGGGGCAAAAGGTAACTTTTGAACAGAGTTATGGTGGTTCCGGTTCCCAAACTCGTGCCGTTATCGATGGTTTAGAAGCGGATGTGGTAGCGTTGGCTTTAGCTTTGGATACCAAGAAAATTGAGCAAGCGGGATTAATTCAACCCGGTTGGGAAAAAGAAGCTCCGAATGACTCTATTGTTCATAAATCTGTAGTGGCTTTTGTTCCTCGTGATGCCAATATTAAAATTAATAAATGGTCAGATTTAGCCAAGGATAATATTAAAGTTATTACCGCTAATCCCAAGACTTCTGGCGGAGCGCGCTGGAATTTTCTCGCTCTTTGGGGTTCGGTGACGCAAGCGGGAGGCAGTGAACAAGCGGCGCAAACTTTTGTCGAAAAAGTGTTTAAAAACGCGCCAGTTTTACCTAGAGATGCTCGCGAATCTAGTGATGTATTTTTTAAACAAGGCCAGGGAAATGTGCTGATTAATTACGAAAATGAGATGATTCTCGCTAACCAAAAAGGCGAGAAGTTGGCCTACACTGTTCCCACCGATTACAATATTTCTATTGATAATCCCGTGGCGGTTGTTGATGCCAATGTGGATAAAAAAAGTACGAGAAAAGTGGCCGAGGCTTTTGTGCAGTTTTTATTTACCCCAGAGGCACAAAGAGAATTTGCTAAGGTGGGTTTTCGTCCCGTTGAACCGACGATAGTTAAAGAGTTTGAGAGTAAATTTCCTCAGATAAAAAATCTCTTTACCGTGCAGGATTTAGGCGGTTGGGATCAGGTACAAAAACAATTCTTTGATGGTGGAGCCGTCTTCGATAAAATTCTGACTAAAGCTGGTAAATCCTAAGGAGAAAAACCATGGATAATCAACCTCAATGGCAAACTATTAATCATCCCCAAAGTGACTTACATCTCGATCAATCAGGACTCGATCGCCCCACTTCCCGAAGAATAAAAATTCGGGTTCCTAAACAATATATTAACGAGCCAATTATAGCACGTTTGGGGTCTTTTTCCGGTCTAAAAGTGAATATATTTTCCGCTTTGTTAGCGGCAAATAATAATCAAGATGGCTGGTTCGATCTACAACTACAAGGCAACTCCCAAGGGATAGAAAATGCCCTTTCCTATCTGGCAGATTTAGATGTAGAAGTTTGGTATGATTCAGCACAAGTTCTTGAAGAAGCCGACAATTGGTAATCTCTAGCAATAATAAACAATGGCTAACCCACAATTATCTTTATCTCCCAGTCAACCCCTGAAAAAAGTTTCTATTCCTTGGGTAATTACCATTAGTTATCTAGTGGTTTTGTTGGTTTTACCGGCGGCGGCACTATTTGCTAAATCCCTAACTCTTGGTTTTGCCGAATTTTGGCGCATTGCCACTTTACCGATTTCTTTATCCGCTTACCAAGTCACTTTTTTTACTTCCTTAATCGCCGGATTAATTGACGGAGTTTTTGGCACTATTATCGCTTGGGTATTAGTGCGTTATCGATTCCCGGGTAAAAAAATTGTCGATGCTTGTGTAGATTTGCCCTTTGCTTTACCCACTTCTGTTGCCGGTTTAGTCCTAGCCACAGTTTACAGTGATAACGGTTGGCTCGGTCAATTTTTTGCCCCCTTTGGCATTAAGATATCCTTTACCATTTTAGGGGTTTTTGTGGCGATGTTATTTATCGCTTTACCCTTCATTGTCCGCACCTTACAGCCGGTTTTACAGGAAATGGAAAAAGAGGTAGAAGAAGCGGCTTTATCCCTCGGCGCTTCCTCTTGGCAAATCTTTTGGCGAGTTATTTTTCCCACAATACTACCCGCTATTTTAACAGGAGTTGCCCTCGGTTTTGCCAGAGCGATCGGTGAATATGGTTCCGTAGTTATTATCTCCTCTAATATCCCCTTTAAGGATTTAATTGCCCCAGTTTTAATCTTCCAAAGACTAGAGGAATATGATTACACAGGGGCGACAGTAATCGGCATGGTTTTATTACTGGTTTCTTTGTTGATGTTAGTAGTAATTAATTTCCTGCAACAATGGGGGCAAAAATACAAAGTTAAGTAAAGAGTAAAAAATATTAGAATCTAATTGAGTACAGAGCAAAAATGCAGAATCCAAAAGCCTTAACTAAACCGAAAGAATGGGATTACAAACCCCTACTAATTATTATCGCCCTTGTCTATCTTGCCTTCTTGCTTTTTATTCCGGCAGCGGCAGTATTTTACTATGCTTTTCGCAATGGATTCCAAGCTTTTTTAGAAGCGGCAGGAACTTCTGACTTTATCGAAGCCGTGAAATTAACAGTAATTATTGCCCTAATTACTGTACCTTTAAACACAATTTTTGGACTTTGTGCAGCCTGGGTAATTGCTCGCAATCAATTTCGTGGCAAAACTTTATTAATTAGTTTAATTGACTTGCCTTTTGCCGTTTCTCCCGTGGTAGCGGGTTTAATGATTGTACTGCTCTATGGGCGCAATGGTTGGTTAGGTCCTTTCTTAGAATTTTTCGATATAAAAATACTTTTTGCTTTACCCGGAATGGTATTAGCAACTATATTTGTTACTATGCCTTTTGTCGCTAGAGAAGTTATCCCAGTCTTAGAAGAAATTGGTTTGGAACAAGAGGAAGCAGGGCGCACTTTAGGGGCAAGTGATTGGCAGATTTTCTGGCGCATAACTTTACCCAATATTCGTTGGGGATTGATGTACGGAGTGCTGTTAACTAATGCCCGGGCGATGGGAGAATTTGGGGCGGTTTCTGTGGTTTCTGGCAGTATTTTAGGGAGAACTGCCACCCTGCCAATTTTCGTAGAACAGGCCTATAAAAATTATCTCACTCCTGCCGCTTTTAGTGCGGCGGCTATTCTCGCCTTACTAGCGGGAGTTACTTTAATTATCAAAGAAATTCTCGAACGTAAAACCGCCCACAAAATTCATACTACATAACTACAATTAACCTAAAAATATGAGTATTACCATCCACCAAGTTTCCAAACGTTTCGGCAATTTTCAAGCCTTAGATAATATCAATTTAACCATTCCTGAAGGCAAATTAGTCGCCCTCCTCGGACCATCGGGATCGGGAAAATCAACCTTATTACGTTCAATTGCGGGATTAGAAAGTCCCGACAATGGCGCGATTATTATTAACGGACAAGATACTACCCATGTGGATCCTAGACGGAGAAATATCGGCTTTGTTTTTCAACATTATGCCCTATTTAAACATTTAACTGTTCGTCAAAATATTGCTTTTGGTCTAGAAATTCGCCAGCAAAAATCGCCAGTAATTAAGAAAAGAGTTGAGGAATTATTAGAATTAATTCAATTACAAGGATTAGGCGATCGCTATCCCGCCCAATTATCAGGAGGACAACGGCAAAGAGTAGCTTTAGCCCGCGCTTTAGCCATTCAACCGAATGTATTATTATTAGATGAACCCTTTGGGGCTTTAGATGCAAAAGTTAGAAAAGAATTAAGGGTATGGCTGAGAAATTTACACGAAGAAGTTCACGTTACCAGTGTTTTTGTTACCCACGATCAAGAGGAAGCAATGGAAGTAGCCGATACGATTGTCGTGATGAATCATGGTAAAATTGAACAGGTGGGTTCTCCCGCCGAAATTTACGATCATCCAGCCACACCTTTTGTGATGCAATTTATTGGGGAAGTGAATATCTTACCTAATCTAGCGGGATTAGGAAATGGGCATCATCAGGGTCATAATTCTACCGTTTTTATCCGTCCCCACGACCTCGAAATTATGCCCAGTCAAGATGGATTGAATAGTTGGGCAGTGGTAAAAAGAGTTATTCATTTAGGCTGGGAAATACAAGTAGAATTAATGTTAGCCGATGGGGAAATGGTGGTGGCTTATCTCAATCGTGAGGAGTACAAGCAATTACAGTTACAACCAGAACAAACGGTAAATTTAAAACCAAGAAAAGCGACCTTACTCACTGATTTTGACAATAAAAGTGAGAAATTTATCGATTATTCAATTTAAAAACTTTAGGTTTATTACAGCATTTCTCATAAAGATGAAGTATAATTTATGCGGGGGTTAGGCGGCTGTTGGTGTATTTTAACTTAGTGTCAGCATTCATCCCATCGCTAAAAGCTAGGGACTTCTGCTGACACTAAGTCAAAAGGTTTGCTATCTGTGCTT
Organism: Microcystis wesenbergii NRERC-220; assembly: GCF_032027425.1. Taxonomy (NCBI): domain Bacteria; kingdom Bacillati; phylum Cyanobacteriota; class Cyanophyceae; order Chroococcales; family Microcystaceae; genus Microcystis; species Microcystis wesenbergii. The sequence goes on from NZ_JAVSJA010000001.1 coordinate 743,735, forward strand.
AAATCTACATCTAAATCTGGCCAATAAAAATGATTAGGAAAAGGCTCTTGTATATTTAAAATTTGTCTAATAGGGACATCTTGAAACCAAGGAAAATCTTGATAAGAAAGAAACATTTCTTCATTGTTTGCAAGAATCCATATTCCAGGGGAAGAAATATGAGTTACTTCAGCTTGAGAAGTATTTTGTCCAAGGGTTTATAAGTTCATTTGTATTTAAATTTTTACAGTTTATTTTAAATAAATCAAGAGATTTAACCCCGGAATCGTGCGCGAGAGGGTCCAGATAAGGAGAGTGATATAAAAGATGCCGATACCCCATTGATACCAAACTAAAAAAGAAATGATAGCGGGTAATTCTTGATCGCGAACTCGCCAATCATTAAAGCCTATTTTTAGCAAATTATTGAGACTTAAATCATAATAATTTAACCAATTCCAACGCTTTTGCCAAGGAATGGGAGTATAACGATCGCGAAAGAGGGGAAATTCGGGAACTACGGGTAAACGGGTGATTAATAAGCGTAATTGTCGCATACTACCATCTTGTAGGAAATAGGAACTATCCATTAAATCGTGATAGCGTCCCCGACGATAAAGTTCGATAATTAAAATTAGGGGTAAGGGGACAAGAATTAGGGCAATAGCTGTTAAAGTTAGTAGAGGACGGCTGGCAGATTGCAGGATATTAAACACACCTGAAAGGGTGAGAATAATATAGCTAGTTACCATACAAAGGATTTCATAACGATTAGGAATTACTGGTTTAGGAGTCAGACGACGCACGCGATCAATTAACCAAAATAAACAGCCAAAATAGGCAAAAATTATGATTCCTGTACCGAAAACTAAACTAAAATTTGTACCATCTTGACTTAAGAGTAATAGTAAAGCAAGGAAAGAAGTATGCAGAAAATCAGCTAACCAAGTGAGGTTAATTAGGCGAATAATTGAGATATTATTTAGCTTTTGTTTTAACTGTTGAACTCGCAATTTTTCGGTTTTGTATTCAATTTGATTAGCATCGGCAATTTGTTCTAGGGAGCGAAAATTACGAACTAAATTTCTTAAAACTGTTTCATTTCCTGCTAAGGTTGGTAAATAAATTGCTTGACCAATTACTCCTCTATCTCCCAGTATTTTCGCTTTATCGGAATCAAAAGCTAATCCTGATACACTCAAATAACTATTTTTAGTAAAAGTGGAATTACTAAAATCTACCTGATCTAAAAGTTTCACATCTTGAAAACTAACCACACCATTAAAATAACTAGACCGGAAAGCACCCGATTTCTCAAAAGTGGCATTTTTAAAGGTTAATAAACTTAAAAATCTACTCTTAGAAAATAGCGGACGATCTCGCCATTGACTTTGGGAAAAATTGGCTTCTTTTTCCCAGAAAGTACGGGTAAAATCTGCGGGTTTATCGTATTTGGTTTTATCAAAATAAGCTTCGGCAGTAAAATGACTGCGATGGAAGTTAGTAATACTTTTAAAATGGGCCGTGCGAAAGATAGCTTTATTTAAAAATTGACTTTGACTAAAATTTACATCTCCCATAAAAGTGGCTTTGGTAAATTTCGCTACCCTAGCAAAACGAGATTCTACCCAATTACTTTCACGACTAAATTTTGCTGCCATTGCTTCGACAATTTGCAGAAAAAAAGTCTTAGAAAAGTCCACTTCTCCCATAAATACGGTTCCCTGCAACTTCACAGGTCCGCGAAATACTGTGACATTAAAAACCGGTTCATCGCTATCGAATAAAAAATTTTCGTCCTGTTGTAATAACTGTTCTTCCGTGGGTGATAATAAGGTAGCGAGAGCCACTTTTGTTAAAGGAGTCGGTAAACCCAGACGGGAAGCGATAAAATTGCCTTGAATTAAGGAATTACTAAAATCTAAACCTAGGGGTTGTTTAGCGCGATTAATTTGACCTTGAATCTGTTGATAAAATTGTTCTTGCAGTTCTTTATTTTCATCGCGGATATCGATAACCAAATTGGCTAAATCGATGGTAGTCATCCCTTCTTTAAGGACGGGTGCGCTTAAACGTTCCTGCAATAAAGTTACTGTTAAAGGAACTCTATCCATTACTGCCAAACTAGGGAGAGAATGTACAGAGAAAAACAGAAAAACAATGATTAGTAACCAGCAGCCTTTCAACAACGCACCCACGACAGTTATTTTCCTAAACAAGCTTGGATAGCCATTTCTAAATCCTCTTGGTTTAAATCGGTAATAACAAAGACCTCCTGAACACTTTTTCCTGTCCTCGCAATCAGCTTAAAACCACCACGAATTGGCACTGATATCCGCAATTGTAACCGCGGACAATGACCTTTTGAGCGAGAAAGTACCCCCGGGGTGACAGTGGTGATTCCTTGATAGGTAATTAACTTTTCTAATACCGCAATCAACCCCGGAATATGAGTAGAATGATTCCAAACTAAGCGACCATTATTCATAATTATGCGGCCTCTAGGGGAGCCATGGTTAATCCTTCCCGTCGCAATTGTTGGTGATAAAGTTCCGCTTGTTCTTGGGGACCTGTCCAGACAATTGCCTGTCCTTGGTAGTGAACTTGATTAGTTAATTCCCAAGCTCGATCGGTGGTCATATCCGGGATATATTTAATTAAACAATTGGCCACATGATCGAAGGTGTTAAAGTCATCGTTGAGAACAATAACTTTATAGTTGGGATAAGTCTTTTTGACCACTTGGGTGGACTTATCTAAGGTGGTACTGGGTGCGCTGGCCATAGAAGTTATAATAGGTCAAGGTTTTTGCAATTAAATTCGAGCATTTTGACAACAATTAAGCGGCAAAAGCCACAGTATTATTATTCAAAACCCGGTGATAGTAATTTAATAACTGTTTGGTGGCCGCTTGCCATGCCCATTTTTCCGCTTCTAGGCGCGCATTTCGTCGTAATTCCTCTCTTTCTGCCTTGGCGGTTAGTAATCTTTGGGTGGCACTAATTAAACCTTTTTCATCCCTAGGATCGAAGAGATGACCATTAACTCCATCGGTGACAATATCAGGAATTCCCCCCGAATTTGCTGCCACTACCGGACAACCGGCAGCCATGGATTCTAAGAGTACCAAACCGAGGGTTTCTGTGCGTGAGGGAAAAAGAAAAGCATCTGCGGAAGCAAAAGCGGAGGCTAATTCTAACCCCTGTAAATAACCGACAAAATGGGTATTTGTGTCAGCAAAATGACTTGTTAAAGCTTCCCGATGGGGACCATCTCCCACAATGGCAAATCTTGCTTCGGGAATCGCTTCTAATACTGGTTTAATGCGATCAATTTCTTTTTCGGCCGACACTCGACCAACGTATAATAAGAGAGGACTATCGGGGTTATTTTGGGATAATTTCAGTCTCATAGCCGGGGATTTTAAATGAGGTTGAAATAATTCCGTATCGACTCCCCTTTGCCAAAGCTCTACCTTTTCAATGCCACGACTAGATAATTCTTGCACCATAGCAGTGGAAGTGCAGAGATTTAAACTTGCTTGATTGTGGGCCAATTTTAATAATTCCCAGAGTAATCCTTCTAGGGAACCTAATCCATAGTGTTGTAGGTATTGGGGGAGATGGGTATGATAGGAAGCGACGAGGGGAATGTTCATAGTTTTGGCAAAATAAATGCCTCCCACCCCTAAAACAGCCGGGTTAACCACATGAATAATATCAGGTTTAAACCTCTCTAAAGCTTGACCGACTGAAGGCCGGGGGAAAGCCATTTTTAATTCCGGATATAGGGGTAAGGGAATCCCTGTAACTCCATGAATTTTAGCACCTTTGTACTCCTTTAAACCGCCATCGGGAGAGAAAACTAATACCTGATGACCTAATCTTTGTAGGTGTTCCACGGTATGTTTAAGACGGGTGACAATTCCATCGATTTTCGGCAAGAAAGTTTCTGTAAAAAGAGCAATTCGCATAGAGAAAACAAGGTTAAGTAATAATTAAGGACAAGCTTTTTTTGAGATAGCTAGGAATAATTACTGAATTTCTCAAGGCAATTAACTCCCCAATTAATCATAGATCAGAAAGGCCAAAGGTTTTAATCACTCGATCGCTACCTTCGATAACCACCGTCGCTCGATAATTATCGCCGATTGCCGCTGTCCATAATTGCCATTCCCCCGCCACATTGTCTAATTTTAAGGGATTGAGGCCCACTTCCACTCGTTCGAGTCCCCCGCTAATTCCCGTTCCCAGTGCCTTTAAATAAGCCTCTTTTGCCGTCCATAACTGAAAAAATAGCTTTTCCTTCTCTGCGGACTTTTCAACAAGCTCGTGTTCCCTAGCACAAAAAAACCTTTTTGTCAAGCTATTTAAATCTTTCATCTGGCGCATTTTCTCTAAATCTACCCCGATGCGAGCGGTTAAAGTCAAGCCACAGATGGCCATATCTTCGGAATGGGAGAGATTAAACTGTAATTGGTAGTTAATACTCGGTTTTCCCCGTTCACTGTAGATAAACTCGATTTTTTCGGGACTTATCGCCAAATATGACCCTAAAATCTCGCGTAAACACCCCCTCGCCACCAAAAAACGCCGCTTGTGTTCGGGAAAATGGTAACGATTAGCTCTAATTATTTCATCTTCCGAGAGCAAAGAAGCCAGTTTTTCTAGTCTATCCCCAGAGGGATCAAGACTGATAAAATAGAGATGAACCTCATCGGTAGATATAAACATTAAACTCAGAAGCACTCAAATAATTAATTATCGGTAAATTTTACCGTAAAATGAGAATTGCCGACTCAAGAATTTATCCACCTTCTAACTCTTGACTTTGCAGCACACCTATGAACTTTTTTCATACTGAAGACCACCTCCAACAGTTCGGTACAGATATTTTAGAAACAACTTGGCGAGAATTTCCCCAATTAGCTCAAGAACAAATTGCCCTAACTTGGATAGTATATGATCCTCCCGTTATCGTCAACACGGGGGGAGCAATTTCTCACGAAGAATTCTGGAAATATTCCCCCCGCGGATTTAGCTATCGCGGACAAGAAAGAACCTATCCCGCTAGTTTAGTGAAATTATTTTATCTAGTAGCAATTCATGAGTGGTTAGAAGGGGGAATGATTCCCGAAAACACCGAATTAAATCGCGCCATTCGTGACATGATTGTTGACTCTAGTAATGATGCTACCAGTTTAGTTGTAGATCTGGTCACGGGAACCACTAGCGGTCCAGAAATTGCCGCCAGTCCCTTTGAAACTTGGAAGCAACAACGCAACATAGTTAATCGTTATTTTCAATCCCTAAATTGGCCAGAATTAGCGACAATTAACGTTAATCAAAAAACTTGGTCTGATGGTCCCTATGGACGTGAACGCGCTTTTTTAGGGGAATTAATGGAGAATCGCAATATGTTAACTAGCAATGCAGTGGCGCGTTTAATTCATACTATTATCGGGGGGATTGCGGTTTCTTCCCAACGTTCCCAGATGATGATGTCTTTACTAAAACGAAGTCTTAATCCTGCTGATTGGACAAGTCAAGGAGATGAGACACAAATTTTAGGATTTTTGGGACAAGGATTACCAGAAAGTAGTCAAATTTGGTCAAAAGCTGGTTGGACAAGTCAAGTGCGTCACGATGCAGCCTATATTGAAATTCCCCATCATACTCCCTATCTCTTGGTGGTATTTACCGAGGGAAAAGATAACAGTCAAAACCGCTCAATTTTACCTTTTATTTCCCAGAAAGTAGCCGAGAAAATCATGCAGTTTAATTAATTGAAGCTGTAAGTAGGATGGTTTTCTCTGCCATTGCCAAAAGTGCTAGATAAACATCCTACTGCCATAAATCCGTAAATTTACTGATGTGCATCTCAATATACAGCTTTTCTCGGATAGATGGGGTTCTTTATTGCAGCTGAAATACTTGATTAAGTAAGGATTTAGTCTGTGCTTCACCTTGACGGGAAAGGCCGTCATCATTTAAACTAACAATAAGTTGTTCTTAAGTATTTCCTCAAATGTGTGACTTTCAACCCTCACCATTGTCATAACGAAAGGGAAGTGGAGAGTAAATTAATTGTTCAGTATTTACTCCCAAAACTAGGCTACAATGCCGAACATTGGTATCAACAAGTTAGCTTCGGTAAAGTACGTTTAGATTTCCTTGTTTCCGCTCAAAAACCTATCAACAAAAAGCAGTTTTTATCCTCTCACTGTCTAATTGTCGAGGCTAAAAACCCCAGAGAAAAGCTCATCAATCATCGTCACCGCTTAGGTTATTATCTCAACTACTTTAAAGTGCAGTGGGGATTATTAACCAACGGTGATGAGATTCAACTTTATCAAAGAAAACCCGATAAAATTTATTTAGTTTTTAGATGTTCTGGGTTAGAAATTGCCGCTCACTTAGAACAGTTAAAATCTCTGATTGGCTACGAAACTTTATTCCTGGGTATTCCACCGCTCAATTCTCCAACAATCAACAACAAAAATCCCATGAAAACCATCGCAATTTATCATCATAAAGGTGGTGTTGGTAAAACCACCGTCGCTACCAATCTAGCGGCAGCTTTGAGTAAAAAAGGCAAGCGAGTATTATTGATTGATATTGATGCTCAAGCTAATAGTACTTTTGCCGTTGGTTTAATTAAGTTTCAATTCGATGATGACGATGATTTAAAAGATAAAAATGTTTTTCATTTGCTAGATAACAGTAACCGCATTTTTATTGAGAATATCGTCAGAAAGTCTCAAGGATTCAATCATCCAGAAATTGATGTTATTCCCTCTCACATATCTTTAATTGCTAACCAAGCTAAAATTAAAGATAATGCGGCGGTATTTGCTAGATTGGCCAGAAAATTAGAGAAAGTAAAGGATCAATACGATATTGTAATTATTGATGCACCTCCCGCACTTGATTTATATGCACGCATTGCTTTAATTGCAGCTGATTATCTGATAATTCCTTCTGATCTTAAACCATTTTCTAATCAAGGATTAGATAGCGTTAAAAACTTTGTTCAAGAGGAAATCAATGAAAGTCGTGGAGATTTGGGTAAACCAACCTTACAAATTTTAGGCGTTTTACCTTCCAAAATTTCCACCCATGCTCAATACTTAAGATATAATTTTCCCAAACAAAAACAAGTGATTCCAGACAAATATAATTTACCCTTGATGGAATCGACTATCTCGGAAAGAATGCCTTTATCTCGCTGTATAAATCAATACGTTACCGTGGGAGATTTAGAAATTCCTGCTCCCCAATCTATAATGGATTATGCTGAACATAAAGGCGATGCGGGAGTATCAGCAGCAGAATTTGAAGCCTTAGCACTAGAAGTTTTAGCTAAAATAGGAGTTAAATAAATGTGTAAATTTTTACGAGTCGATATTACTGATATTAATCCTTCTCTTCCCAGAGAAACCTTCTCTGAAACTGAATTGGAAAATTTAGCCAATCTTATTATTGAAATGGGTGGACTTATTCGCCCTGCTATTCTCAAAAAAGCTGATAATAAAAAAGTTGATGAACGTTATAATATTATCAGTGGAGATTTAGAATATTATGCTTCTGTTATCGCCAATCAGAAAGTTCCTGACCTCGAGATGATTAACGCTTTTGTAGTTGATAAAGAAGCGGAGAATATCGCTTTACAGCAAATACAGTTATTATCTCCTTCTCCTGGGTTAATTACCAGGCCCCAAAAAATAGATAATCCTCTAGAATTGAGGATGAGTAATCTTGAAAAACGATTAGAAACCCAGTTACAAGCAATCCGAGAGGAGTACCAAAAAGAAATCAAAAGACTGGAAGAAAAAATTATTATTTATCCTCCTCCTCCTCCTCCTTCTAAGTCGATTTTAGAGCTTTTGAATACCTGTGATGCTAATCAACTTAAAAAAGGGGGAATTCCACCTGCATCTGTTAATGACTTTCTGAAAAAACGTTCAGAAAAGCCCTTTGATTCTTTGGAAGATGTCCTAAATCGCCCAGTGTCAGGAGTTAAAGAGAAAAGATTAATTAAACTTATCGATTATTTGCTGACTTCTAATTGATTTTTGTGGGTGTGTTGAGCTACTTTAACACACCCTACCGATGGATGTTATAATAATGGAAGATCAGTAAAAAAGCCTGATCCGATAGCGGGCAAAGATTAACTAGAAGACGGGTGAAAAGAGAAAACTTATGACAACTACCCCAGTAATTGCTGCTTCTTTAACAATTCCTCCCCTAGAAAACGGCGATAAATTAACTCGATGGGAATTTGAACGACGTTATCAAGGGATGCCCCATCTCAAAAAAGCGGAATTAATTGAAGGAATTGTTTATATGGCATCTCCCCTCAGATTTGAAAGTCACGCCGAGCCTCATGCTAATATTATCGGATGGTTAGCTCTCTATAAAGCGGCGACCCCCGGTGTTAGATTGGGTGATAATGCCACCGTGAGATTAGATATTGATAACGAACCCCAACCGGATGCCCTATTAAGAATTGACAAGGGAGGACAATCAACAATTAGTCAAGATGACTATGTAGAAGGCGCGCCGGAATTAATTGTCGAAATTGCAGCTTCTAGTGCTTCCTACGATGTTCATCAAAAATTAAATGTTTACCGTCGCAATCAAGTCCAAGAATATCTAGTCTGGCGGTTTTATGAACAAGAAATTGATTGGTTTCGGCTACAGGCAGGAGAATATATTAAACTAGAACCCGATAGTGAGGGCATAATGCGCTCCCAAATCTTCCCCGGTTTATGGCTGGATAAAAACGCTTTATTAATGGGCGACTTAGGAAAAGTTTTATTGATTTTGCAGCGGGGGTTAGAAACAGCAGAACATCGAGATTTTGTCAAGAAATTAACTGCCAATTACAGCTAGATTGTAAAATTAGACAATTATTCTTGATCCACTGTCCTAGAATTATAGAAAGAGTATTTTTGACTTGAATTTGTTCTTAACTGTACCCCACATTTCGACAAGCTCAATGTAAAATAATCTCGCCCCTGATAATCTTCACTTCGACAAGCTCAGTGACCACTCATCACCTTACTTTATGTCAAATCTAATCCTTTTCTGGCATCGTCGCGATTTACGTCTCTCGGATAATATTGGACTGAGTAAAGCTAGGGAGCGCAGTCCGAAAATTATCGGGGTTTTCTGCCTCGATCCTGCTATTTTAGAAGGGGATGATATCGCCCCAGCTAGAGTTGCCTATCTCCTCGGTTGTCTAGAGGAATTAGAAAAAAATTATCGCCAAAAAGGTAGTCAATTACTGATTATTCGCGGCAACCCCAGTCAAGCACTCGTCAACTTAGCCAGCAATTTATCGGCAAAAGCAGTTTTTTTTAACCTCGATATCGAACCCTACGCGCGTCAACGGGATCAACAGGTAATCGCCGCTTTACAAACAAAAGGAATTGAAGTAGAAACCTTCTGGGATCAACTTCTCCACGCTCCAGGGCAAGTCCTCACCCTCTCAAAAAGTCCCTACACCGTATATACTCCTTTTTGGAAAAATTGGAGCCAATTAGCCAAAGCCAGCCCCAAAACCCTAGAAAACCTGCAAGGATTAGACGAAAATGAGGGGGAGAAACTCACAGAAACTATTAACTTACCAACCCTAGAAAATTTAGGTTTTACTTGGCAAAACCCCTTACCCCTCACCCCCGGAGAAAAGGCCGCCCATAGCAGATTAGAAGAATTTTGTCAAGGGGTTATTAACAATTATCAAGAAGATCGTAACTTCCCCGCTTTCGATGGGACCTCGCGCTTGAGTGCTGCTTTAAAATTTGGGGCGATTGGCATTCGCACAATTTGGACGGCAACCCTAGAGTTATTAGAAAATTGCCGCGCCCAGGAAGCAAAAGATAGTATTATCACTTGGCAGCAAGAGTTAGCTTGGCGGGAATTTTACCAGCATTGTCTCTATTTTTTCCCAGAATTGGCGGTCGGTGCTTATAGAAAAGAATTTCGTCATTTTCCTTGGCAGGATAACGAAGAACATTTTCAAGCTTGGTGCCAGGGAAAAACCGGCTATGCGATCGTTGACGCGGCCATGCGACAATTAAATGAAACGGGATGGATGCACAATCGTTGTCGCATGATCGTGGCGAGTTTTTTAACCAAAGATTTAATTATTAACTGGCAAAAAGGCGAAAAATACTTCATGCAGAAACTTTTTGATGGCGATTTAGCCGCTAATAATGGTGGTTGGCAGTGGAGTGCCTCTAGTGGCATGGATCCGAAACCTTTAAGAATTTTTAATCCCGCTAGTCAGACACAAAAATTCGATCCGGAAGGGGAATATATTCGTCAGTGGTTGCCGGAATTAGCTTCCGTAGATACGGAATATCTAGTAACCGGGAAAATCCCCCGTTTAGAAAGACATCGTTGTGGTTATCCTGAGCCAATTGTCGATCATAATCAACAACAAAAAGAATTCAAACGACTCTATAGTAATCAGAAGCCAAAACAATAAAACTAGCTACTTTTGACCGGCTTTAATCTGGTTCCAAACATCCTCTAAACTTAGATATAACACAGGCACAACAATTAAACTCAACAGGGAAGAAGTGACTAAACCTCCCACAATCACCATCGCCATGGGTTGCCGCAATTCCGCACCAGTACCCAATCCCAAAGCGATCGGAATCATACCTAAAATTGTCGAACAGGTGGTCATTAAAATCGGTCTTAACCTAATCATTCCCGTTTCTAAAACCGCTTCCTCCCGACTCCAACCCTGTTGACGCAATTGGTTAGTATAATCCAGCAATAACACAGCGTTTTTATCGAGTAATCCCAAGAGGAAGATAAACCCGATCAGAGAAATCATACTAAACTCACTACCCGTTACCAATAACCCCAACATTGCCCCCACAATCGCTAAAGGTAAACATAAAGCGATGACGATAGTTTCTAGCAGTCTTCTGAATAATAGCCATAAAACTCCTAACATTAAAATTGTCGCTAGGATTAAAGTGCGACCAAAACTGCCCAAAACATCGCTACTTTGAGAAGAAGTACCCCAACGCTGTAAAGTTATCCCTTCCGGTAAAGGAATCCCTTCAATTTTAATCGCCGCATCTTCTAATCCTAAATCGGGACTGAGATTAGCACTGAGAAAAATCGCCTGTTGACCATTTAAACGCTCGATCGCCAAAAAATCCCCCCGCTCATTTAATCTAGATGATAGGGAAATATCCTTCAAACCGGCGATTTTAGCAGCCTCAACCCGCAATTTCTCGGCACTATCGCGCAATAGCTGCAAATTATCGCTTTTAATCGCAATTTGGATCGGCTTTTCCGCTTCCGTTTGCACAAAAGGAATGTCCTCGATACTGACATTCACCCCTCTAATTGGCGGTAAAATTTGCCGAATCCGTTGCTGCACGGCACTGGTGTGAGATTTACGATCGCCCTTCAGTGTAACGTGAATTTTGCCCCGATTCGGCTCACCGCGTAAACCGGCGATCATAAAAGTCGATTCCACTTCCCCATCCTGCAAAATCGGCGCTTCTAATTTGCTGCCATCGCGGATAGTGCGACGCAAAAGAAAACTTTCGGGAGAACTAGCTAACTGGGAAATCCAAGCGAAACTATCAGTAGAACTCTTAGCGGTCGGTTTATTAGGGCTAATTTGCGTTATTTTCGGCAAAGGAGAAGTATAAACCAGATTAAACTCGCCGCGATCGAGTCGGGGAATAAATCCCCTAGAAATAAAAGGAATCAGGGCAATACCCGCCAAAAAGGTAATTAGGGCAATAGCAATGACCAGCAAACGATGACGCAATGACCAGTTTAAGAGCCGTCGATAGGCGTTTTCAATCGGTCGCTTTTGTTTCGTCATTTTTGCCCGTGACTGCGGTTTCAGCCAATATACTGCCAAAACTGGCGATAAAGTTCGGGCGACCAACAGGGAAAAAATCACCGCAGCCGAGACAGTTAAACCGAAGGGTTGGAAAAACTGCCCCACCGCACCCCCCATAAAAGCCACGGGTATGAACACGGCAACAATGGTTAAAGTGGAGGCGGTGACAGCTAATCCGATCTCCCTTGTCCCCTTGAGTGCCGCATTTTTCGGGGTTTCCCCCGCGTCGATTAAACGGGAAATATTCTCCACATCAACGATCGCATCATCCACGACAATGCCAATCACCAAAGCCAGGGCCAGCAGCGTCAGGGTTTCCAGATTAAACCCATAGATGGCCATGATAATGAAAGTCCCCAAAAGAGATAGGGGGATAACCAGAGCAGAAATGATTGTAGCGGCGAAACTGCCTAAAAATATCAAGATCACCAGCACCGACAGCAAAACTGCCAAAAGTAAATCATCGATCGTGCCTTGTAGGGCAGCGCGAATATATTCCGCTTGGGTTTCAGCTAAAATTATCTTGACATCGGGCAGTTTTTGTGCTATGTCTTTAACCAGTTTTTCTGCTTGAGCGGCCAGATCGAGACTATTGGCGGCACCTTTTTTGATTACCTGCACTGCGATTGCTTCTTGGCCATTAAAGCGTACCAGCGTGGGTAATGGTCGGGTTAAACTTTTATGGGGATTATCTTCCCTAACTGTACCTTGACCGAGTAAATTAACTTTAGCCGTACCTGGGAGAGCTTTTAAGGGCGGAATTAAATTATCTTGGGCGATTTGGCTTAATTCTTCTAGATTTTTCTGCTCACTCACCAGCGTATATGTAACTGTTGCCGACTCATTTAAATCAACGGGGATAACTTCTGTGGTAGCTTGAGGGGGTAAAGGGACTTGCGAGATAGCCTGTTTAACTGCTGCGGTGGCCTTGTCTAAATTTGTGCCAATTTTAAAGAAAACGCTGATTACTGACTGTCCGGGGGCAGTAGTCGAAGAAATATCACGACGACCGGGGAGAGAGAAAAGAGGATTTTCTAGGGGTTTAGTTAATTGCTGTTCCGTGGTGATAGCAGTAGCTAAATCCGCTTGAGCGTTAATTATGACGACTGGAAAGCTGATATCTGGGAAAAGCGCGTATTTTAAGGAACTAAAAGCCAAAATTCCCGCCACGGCCACCGCTAACCAGAAAGCAATGGTTAACCTCGGGGCATTAATCGCTATTCGAGAGATATTCAGACGTTCTCGCCATGATTCTTTCATGTTTGTTGAATAAGTGGGGTATGGGGTGTGGGGTGTGGGGTGTAGGGTGTGGGGTGTTTTCTCAGTGAACTGATAACTGATAACTGATAACTGATAACTGATAACTGACTCCTAACCCCATGGTAGATGTTGGATTTTTGCAGGAGTTCTATTTTTCGACAAAGATAAGCAAAAATTATTTATTGACTGTAAAAACTTGAGAATATTTAAATTAATATTCCGCAATATTTATAAATTCTTAAGAATTAATTGAGAAAGATTTTTATTTAACAACGACGTTATCATGGTAACAGCGATTTGATAGAATTTCATAGTGGCTTATTCTGTGCTTTTTTGGGCAGCAATGGTTGAAACCCTTGCCACACCTAGAAGGTGATCCTAATTAAGACGGGTAAATCAGTCATTTTCACCCACAACGATGATCTTTTTTTTATGTAGTTTTATTGCAAAAAAAAAGTTTTTTTGACAAAAAGCATAAAGTATGATATATGAGCGGGTAATTATGAATTATGAATTGGGGAGAAGGGAGAGGGGAGAAGGGAGAAAAAAAGCTGATTACTGATAAGTACCTAAGCAAAATTAATTACACATATCTAACCACCTCTTGCATGAGTGCCTTTTGCATGAGTGCCTTTCTTAACTAGGAAATTTATTTTGCACGACTACTTAAGTAGCTGTTTATAATTAAATTGAAAATGGATTTTAGGCTCGATCCCCCCTTGATAAGGGTAGGGTTGATTCATGAATCAACCCTACCTTGAATCAGCCCTATGATAAGGGGGGTGTCTGACAACTTTTAACACCTACCTACTTAACTGCTCCCTTCCCTGCTATTCATACAAAATCTCATCAAAACAAGCTTCTCCCACACTGGATAAAGTCCTAGCGGCAGCTTTATCGGTTTTCGACTTCTGCACGAGGGCGCGGAATTGCTGTAGATTGTAACGAGCTTGGAATTTTTTAATCGTGCAGTCGCATAGGTCTTTTGCCACATCAGCAGCTAATCCTTCCCCGCGCGCTCTTTGTAAACATTCTTGACGATAACTGTCGAAAGTCGTGGCAGTATTAGAACTTTGGCTAAGGTAAACGGCATTATTAGCCTTTACTGGAAAGCATAAAGCTAATAAACCGATAAAAGTTAGTAAATACCTTTGATTTATCATCATAATCGCTTTTTTAAGCCTGAAATCCTCCACTAGATTAGAGAAGGGCTGCCTAAATTATAGATTGAGTGCTTGACTCTTGGGTTCCACTCTTGGCAAACTGTCAACTGTTATGTTAGGATAAAGGTCTATTGATCGGCGCCATCGCCAAGTGGTAAGGCAGAGGTCTGCAAAACCTTTACCCCCAGTTCGAATCTGGGTGGCGCCTTGAAAAATATCGGCAATCTTTTCCTGATTGCCTTGTCTAAATGAAAATTTAACAAGGTTTTACTTGATAGGCTGCCACTAGATAGCGAAAAATATACTCGACTATCTCTAAATAATTCTCGGTAGTTTCTAGAGACTCACCCCACACCGTCACGCCATGGTAAGAAATCAGTAAAGCGGGAATTTCTGGGGGGAAAGTTGACAATCTACTTTCTATTTCTGCGGCAATTTTCGGCACATCGAGATAGTTAGCAAAAACTGGCATAAATACTTGAGGATTTTCTACCCAAATACCTAAACCTTTCAACATTTCTAAGGGAGGTAACGATAACTTGTCCTCGCGAGCAAAACGGCAAACTAAATTCGCTTCCACCGAGTGGACATGATAACAAGCTTGTGCTTGGGGAAAGAGGCAATAAATCACCCGATGAATGCTAGTTTCTGCCGAAGGACGATTATCCCGATGAGCTAATTCTCTGACTTTTCCCGTCAGATCCACTCGCACAAAATCCTGTTCTGTGAGTTTACCTTTACTTTTGCCACTGGCAGTAATCCAAAAACTATGGTCATCAACTTTAGCGGATAAATTACCCGCAGTACCAAGCATCCAACCCAGTTGATAAAATCTTCGGGCAGCTGCCACTAGAGATAGACGAGGATCGCTCATGGTTTTTAGAGATATGGTAGATAGGGACTGACTATTATGACATCCTCACCCCCCTTTAAGGTTAGGGTTGTTTCATAATACGGTCAGAAAGTCAAAAGCAATCACTATCAGGTAAAATAGAGAGTGACCGTTAATATTTTAAAGATATGTTTAGCTTAATAGAAAAACTTAAATAAGTCAAGGACTCTCGGAAAAATAAACGGAAAAGACATCCTTTATCGCTAGTTTTGCTAATAATAATATTAGGAACTATGCAAGGATACTCAGGCTATAGAGAGCTAGGGGATTTTGCCAAAAGTCTGCCAATTTGACCAAAATCTAACCAGCAATTATTGGCATCAATCAGGTCGCAACTACTTATTTCAAGAGCGATTATCGCGATTAACTTTTCTGATTAACCAATAACTTGCCGCTAAAGCTAAGGTTCCCACGGTGAGGGCAATTAAATCATCTTTACTGTATTTATTGGGATCGAAAATAATAATTTTTCGAGAGATGGCAATCAGGGCAGTAACTACTACTAATTCAACCTGTACGATGTGTTTTCTTAAGTAAGCAGTGACGTTTTCTAATAACTCTAAAGCGATCAAAATATTGAGAAATAATCCGAATATTTCAATTAAAGTTTTACTAAAAAAACCGACGGGTTCCGTAGTAAATAGGTCTTTGATTAGGATAACTACTAAATCATAAAGAGAAACAATAATAACAACAATTAAGGCTACGGATAAAACCTTAGAAACTATGTTTTCGATGAGATGAATCGACCTCATGAAATCTTCATCGCGCCATTGTTGACCAAAATTGATAAGTAGTTTCCGTATCTGTTTGAGCATGATCAATTAAGTAAAAAGTAAAAATTATTATTGTATTTTATTGCTAATTGTTCTATTTAGCTAACAAGTAAGCCGATCCCCCCTGCCCCCTTATTAAGGGGGGTGCCGATCCCCCCTGCCCCCTTATTAAGGGGGGTGCCGATCCCCCCTGCCCCCCTTAATAAGGGGGGTATCTGACAATTTTTAACATCTACTTACTTAGAACTCTCGAAATAATTGGGTGTATCTTAATTTTGCCTTCGATCCCCCCTTAATCCCCCCTTGATAAGGGGGGTGCCGATAGGCGGGGGGATCCCCCCTTAATCCCCCCTTGATAAGGGGGGTGCCGATAGGCGGGGGGATCCCCCCTGCCACCCTTGATAAGGGGGGTGCTGATCCCCCCTGCCACCCTTAATAAGGGGGGTGTCTGACAATTTTTAAAATCTACCTACTTAGAAATAATTTTACTTGAAGAAGGCTTCCCTAGAAAAAAATCTAGGTGCGATCGCTATTAAGTCAACCGCACCCCAAACTAATACAAATGCTCACATCTAGCTGACATCATCGTGAGCGAAACGATTATAGAGGAAGTCGAGGGCATAGTTACGCAGACGATAATATTCAGGGTCCTCCATAATTCTCTCCCGATCGCGGGGACGGGGGAAATGAATATTCATCACTTCGCCGATTTTCGCTTCCGGTCCATTGGTCATCATTACCAGCTTATCAGCGAGGAAAAGGGCCTCATCGATATCGTGGGTAATCATCAACACCGTACAGCGTTTATCTTGCCAGATTTTCAGCAATTCTTCCTGTAATTCCTCTTTGGTAATCGCATCCAACGCGCCGAAAGGTTCATCAAGAATCAACACTTCCGGACGGATAGAAAGGGCCCGGGCGATCGAAACCCGTTGTTTCATCCCCCCGGAGATTTGGGGAGGGGTTTTATCCATAGCTTCCGTTAAACCCACCATAGCTAAATGTTCCCGCACGATCGAGCGTTTTTGTGCCTCTGGAGCATTGGGAGACACCGCATCTACCGCGAGATAGACATTTTCAAAAACGCTTAACCAAGGCAATAAAGCATAGTTTTGAAACACTACCATGCGATCGGGCCCGGGTTTAGTAATTTTCTTACCGTTAACTTTAACGATGCCATCGGTGGGAGAAGAAAAACCCGACACCATATTTAATAGGGTGGATTTACCGCAACCGGAGTGACCGATCACACAGATAAATTCACCTTCATTGATGCTGAGATTAACGTCCTTGAGGACGGTGTAGGGGCCTCTAGGAGTGGGATAAACCTTAGAAACTCCTTCAATGGTAACAAAAGCTTCTTTAGTGGGGGCCTGGGTTGCTCGGTTAACTGTGTCGGTGGTGGTGTACATGATTAGTCTTTGGGGGAAATTAGTTAATAGGGGCAATGGCCGGGGATAATTGGCTAGGAATTATCCCCTTAGTCGATTTTTAGGCAATTTTGCGAGATTCACTGGCACTAGGACGAGCATCAATAGCCACTTCGGCCATGGTGACGTTTTGTTTGATCTCTAAACTATTGAGATAACCGATCGGATCCTCGGCATCAAACTCGATACCATCGAATAAAAGGATCGGTGTGCGACGATATTTAATATCCCCTAGACCCAATTCCCGGGCCGCGGTACTAAAAACACCCACCCGACAGACGCGTTCGAGAATTTCTACCCAGTTACGGGGGAAAGGAATGTGGCCCCAGCGTGCCATTTGGGTCATCATCCAGAGGTGTTCGGTACGACTGGGACGATTTACCCCATCTCCATAGAACAGATGGTGTGCATATTCTTTCATCGGTTGATCGAGACTGCACGCGTAGGAGTTGGGATCACCCAGTTGGATATAATCTATATTGGTACTAAGATACTGACGACTGGCGAGGATTTGACGAATTTCTTCCTGATTCCCTTCCTCGGCACAGTAGCTACAACCTTCCAGCAGTGCTTTGACTAAAGCGACATGGGTATTAGGGTATTTATTAGCCCAATCTTCCCGGACTCCCAGGGCCTTACCCGGGTGGCCCTGCCAGATTTCTAAGTCGGTGGCGACGGTGTAACCGATACCTTCCATGGCGGCCCTTAGATTCCAGGGTTCACCGACACAATAACCGTCAATACTACCGGTTTTCAGGTCGGCTACCATTTGGGCCGGGGGAATAGTTTCGAGGTGAACGTCTTTATCCGGGTCAATACCAGAGGCCGCTAACCAGTAACGCAGGAGCAAATTGTGCATCGAGGAGGGGTGAACCATGCCAAAAATATGGCGCTGCTCCTTCGATTCCAATAGCATCTGTTTTAAGGCGTTACCGTCAATCACTCCCTCGTCATAGAAGCGTTTAGCGAGGGTGACACCGTTACCGTTACGAGTCATCGTCAGGGCGCTGACAATCGGCAAAGGTTGCTCCTGATAACCACCGACGGTTAACCAGGTGGGCATTCCTGAAGGCATTTGCGCCCCGTCGAGGAATCCCCCCGCGATCCCGTCCACAACGCCTCGCCAACTGGTTTCCCGGACTAAATTCACCTCATCTAGACCATGTTTAGTGAAGAATCCCTTTTCTTTGGCCACTGCTAGGGGCGCGCAAGCGGTGAGGGGAACAAAACCGATCTCTAGATTGACTTTTTCTAAACCGTGACGGGCAATCACTTCGACTTTGCGAGCGCGTAGTTTTTTGATCCGTTTTTGTTGGTTGAGGAAATAGATAATTTCACTCCGGAGACTGTAGTAACTGGGGTGTTCCACCACTTCCATGCGTTTGCGGGGACGGGGGATATCCACTTCCAAAATACCGCCAATTTTTGAGCCGGGGCCATTGGTGAGCATGACGATGCGATCGGATAATAGCACCGCTTCATCCACATCGTGCGTCACCATTACCGAGGTCATTTCGTATTCTTCGCACAGCTGCATTAACTGTTCCTGTAGATTACCTCTAGTCAGGGCATCTAACGCCCCAAAGGGTTCATCTAAAAGGAGGACTTTCGGACGGATGGCTAGGGCGCGAGCGATCGCTACCCGTTGTTTCATCCCCCCCGATAATTCGTTGGGACGTTTATCCACTGCATGACGAAGATTGACCAGATCGATATATTTTTCGACTTCAGCTTTTCTTTCGTCTTCTGATAGTTGGGTGAGAACTTGATCGACGGCCAGAGTGATATTTTCTTTGACGGTTAACCAGGGCAAAAGGGAATAGTTTTGGAAAACTACCATGCGATCAGGACCTGGTTTTTTAATGCTTTGACCTTGCAAAGTCACCACCCCTTCCGTGGGCAAATCTAAACCAGCAATCATGTTTAAGAGGGTGGATTTTCCGCAACCGGAGTGACCGATGAGGGAGATAAATTCCCCTTTTTTGATCTGTAAATCAATCCCTTTCAATGCCACATATTCACCGCCACCACTGAGGGGGAATACTTTATCGATGTTATCGACAGCGACAAACAAACTCATAGTTTTTTCTCCTTAAATTGGCTCAAGTTTCAGTTATTTGAAAATGGGGAAATTTTCCCCATCGATTCCCTATTGACGAACGATTTGATTTTGCAACCAAGCCATAAAGCGATCGAGTAATAAACCCACACCACCGATATAAAACAGAGCGAGAATAATATCGCTGATGTAGTTATTTTGGTAGGCATCCCAGATAAAGAAACCGATACCGACGATACCCGACATAACGATTTCCGCCGCAATAATCGCTAACCAAGCTAAACCGATCGCAATTCTCAAACCAGTGAATATGTAGGGAAGAGCCGAGGGAATTAATATCTTGAAAAAGAATTTTTTGCTGGACAATTGCAAGACTTGTTTAACGTTGATATAGTCTTGGGGAATTTGTTGGACACCGACGGTAGTATTAATCAAAATCGGCCAAACTGCGGTAATAAAGATCACGAATAAAGCTGCAGGTTGGTTTTGTTGTAAAGCGGCCAAAGATAGGGGAACCCAAGCAAGAGGAGGAACTGTTCTCAGGAATTGGAAAAGGGGATCGAGGGCCTTATTTAAGAAAGAATTTAAACCGACCATAATCCCAACACCAATACCCACCACTGCGGCAAAAGAATAACCGATTAATACCCGTTGCAGACTGGCTAAAGTTTGCCAGAATAGTCCCTTATCAATGCCCCCACGATCAAAGAAAGGATACATTAAATAAGTACGAGTTCGTTCATTGGTGATTAGGTCGGATGGGGGGGGTAATTTGATTAATCCCACCATCGAGACTAATTGCCAAACAATCAGAAAACCCAAGGTACCGATAATCGGGGGAAGAATATCTTGGGAATGTTTTTTCCAGAATTTACCGAAGTTGAAACCACCTTTACTTGTTCTGCTGACGCTACTTGCCATTTTGCCGTTTTCCTTTGTTGAAGATAAAGTTACTTGATTGGGGAGAGAAGAAAACATTTTTGGGATTAATAGACTAGATATTTTATGCCCCTAGCCTATCGAGAAAAGCTCGCTATTTTTTGATCGCCAAACTATCGAGATAAGCTTGGGGATTGGCAGGATCAAAAGTTTTGCCATCAAAGAATTTTTCGACACCGCGGGAGGTACTGGTGGGAATATCAGCTGCGGGAACCCCTAATTCTGTGGCTGCCGCTTTCCAAAGATCCTCGCGGTTAACCTTGTCGATTAATGCGGAGGCAGTGGTTAAAGTTTCTTTCGGCAAGAAACCCCAACGAACACTTTCGGTTAAAAACCAGAGATCATGACTCTTGTAGGGATAGGAAACGCTACCGGCGGGATCTTTCCAGTAGAAAACCCCTTTATTTTTGTCGGTGATTTCCGGTTTACCGTCACCCATTTTCTGCATTCCTTTGAGAGGACCGGCGATAATTTCTTCCTTGAGGTTGAAATAAGCCGGTTTAGCGAGAATTGCCGCCGCTTCTGCCCGATTTGCCTCTTGATCGAGCCATTGCTGCGCTTCCATAATTCCTTTTAACACCGCTTTGGTGGCTTTCGGGTTTTTATCCACCCAATCGGCGCGGATAGCGAGGTATTCTTCCGGGTGATAGGGCCAGATTTCTGCGGTTAAAGCTGACATAAAACCGATCTGATCAGCCACAATTCTCGCCGGCCAAGGATCACCGGTACTAAACGCATCCATGGTTCCCGTTTTCATGTTGGCCACGGTTTGGGCTGCGGGTACGGCAATTAGGTTAATATCCGTATCGGGGTTAATACCACCAGCGGCTAACCAGTAACGAATCCAGAAGTCTTGGTTAGCTTTCGGGAAGGTATAGGCGGCTTTAAAGGGAGTTCCCGTCGTTTTCATGGCGAGGATGTAATCTTTGGCGGGTTTCAGGTCTAAACCGATATTTTTGCCCTCGTGTTTACCTGCGATCGCAATTCCGTTACCCTGGGTGTTTAACTGCGCTAACACATACATGGGGACTTTAACGTTATTTTTGGTGATTAGTCCCTCGGAAATTAGGTAAGGTATGGGCATTTGCCACTGTCCCCCGTCAATTCCGCCCGCATCTGCGCCAATTTCGACGTTATCTCTAGCGGATCCCCAGTTTGCTTGTTTGGAGACTTCCACATCGGGCATCCCGTATTTAGCAAAAAAGCCTTTTTCCTTGGCAATAATTAAGGGTGCGGCCTCAACGATAGGAATATAACCTAATTTAATTTTGGTGGTTTCAGGAGCTTGTTCCGGGGCGATGGCGACGGGAGAAGCAACCGGGGCAGCGGGCGCGGTGGTGGTGGTTCCACCCGTAGTGTCGGGGGGATTACCCACACAACCTTTGAGGACAACAGCCCCTGCCGCTGAAACTGCCGCCGTGGTTAAAAATTTCCGTCTCGAAAAATTTGACATAGAGTCCTCCTACCTGCTTGCTAGAGCAAATATGTGTGCTGAATTATGGCTAAAGAAACCCCCAGCTAAACTTTCCTTCTAGCCTGTGCTATAGAAATTTAGCTATGGAATATCTAAACTCGATTGAACTTACTAAATAAGTCTAGCGGAATTTGGAAAAAATAATTAATCTGAGCGAGAATTTTATGTACAAAAATTTAATTCGATTGATAAGAATTAATTAAGACCATTGATATATCTAGCTTCTAGCCACTTAAAAAGGTTTCCGCAGGAGCGCCGGCGCAGGGGTGATGGGGTGATGGGAGTGGGGAGAAACAACAAAATGAGCCAAGGGTGAGTTTTAGGAATGCTGCTCCTTCTGGCTTGGTAGAATAGACAATACGCTTTCACCCCAAAGTAATGACCAGATCTAAAAAGCCGAAATCACCGAACTCCTCTGATTCGCCCACCTCCCCTTCCTTGGCTCTCTCTTCCCTACATTTTCGTCTCCAAGCTTTAGAGGAGGAGCATCAGTGGCTTCTCAAGCAGATTGCCAGAAAACGCACCGAACTAAAGAAATTCCTCGACCAGATGCGTTCCCTGGCGACGGAGATTTTCCAGAGAGGGCAACCCCTCTATGAAAAACTTACCGACCTCGACCGCGAAATACACGCCCTTTTTGACGAAATCCTCACTGCTAGAAAAATGGGGCAGCAGACAAAGAAAAGCATTCTCGGAATTTACGAGACACTTCAGTTAACGGGGGTGATTAGCCCAAAATTTGAGGATGGAGATGAAGAACTAGACGAACTTTTCGGAGACGAAGGACCGGAAGGATCATCGGAGCAATCCGCGCAGGATTTCTTCTCTGGGGGAGACTCCTACGGCCGTAACGATGATGGAACAGAGATATCACCTGAAAGCTCGCCTAAATCTCCCGAATCTAGACAAATACGCCGCACTTTCCTGAGAATGGCCGAGATTTTTCACCCCGACAAGGTTACGGATCCCGAAACTCGGATGCGTCACAACGAGATCATGAAGGAAGTCAACCGTGCCTATAAAGAGGGAGATATTGCCAGACTGCTGGAAATCGAACGACAGCATCAAATGGGGGACTCTTTCGCGGTTGAAGGCTCATCGGAAAGCGACCTCAAACGACAGTGCGAGAGGGTTGAAACCAATAACGAACTACTCAAAAAGCAATACGAGAACCTGAAAAGAGAACTGCGCTCGGTGCGAAATACCCCGGAAGGCGAGATGGTGAGGGCCAGTCGCGCTTGTGAGAAGGATGGCATCGACCCGATTGAGCAAATGCTAGAGGAGATGAAATTACAAGTTCAATCCACCGAAAAAGTCTATAATTTTGTCCGTGACTTTCGCGATAAAAAGATAACGGTTAAAGAGTTTCTGCGCGGACCGGCCAGGAATATGGGCAGCAGCCCGGAAGAGATGGAAGACATTCTTGAGCAACTTCTGGAGCAACTTCGCAGAATCAGCCGTTGAAGAGAGAACGCCAATATTTAGGGTATGCTGAATAAATGTGAAATATAGACGAGGTAAGGGTTTTAGGGTTCTGTTTTGCTCTCACAGGTGCAAGATTTTGAGAGAATCGTCGTTCAAAACCTTGCGTCTTCATCGGCCCGTGTCCTGTAGGGGCGAAGCATTCGGGCAATAACCTATCGGTGAAACCGTAGATTTTCTATCCGAATGCTTCGCCCCTACTTTTTCAGCAAGTCCTATTCAATTTAAGATTATGAGTAATCGCCGTTGCACCTATTAACAGACAGTGATTTTTGATCTGCACTAGAGTGTTGCTATCACCTTTGACAAAATCACTAATCGTACAAGTATCGAGCAAAACCAGCACTAAATCACCTCATCTTCTCTAGGTGGGGAAAGTTCCTCTCTATAAGCTTCAAAAATAATACCATCACTTACCCCTTGAAAATTAAGGATAGTTGACGACCATTGAGACTGTTCTTTTGTGGTAATTAAAAGCTGTATTGCTTCTCGAATCAAAGCATTCTGGGATTTGCCTGTAGAGTGAGATAAAGCCTGTAGTTGCTGACTTAATTCATCTTCCAGATAAAGATTGAAGTTCATAACTTAAACAAATATCAATTAACTTTATTATAACAGGATAACTTCTTTCTTTTCTGGGCTGAGATATTTATCAGCGTTTACTATGCTAATAGCAAACTGACCAGCTTTTTGAGCAACTTTACTACCCATAATATCACACCACCTTCCCAACTGATAACCGATAACTCTTTCATTGTCTTAATAAAATTTAACATTAACGCCATTTTCTCAAAAAAATCGACCCGCCTAAGAGCGGGAAAGAAAGGAAAAGAGAAAAAATAGGGAATAAGGGTAAAAAGGGAAAAAAGAGAAAAAGGGCTACAAAGTCCTCCCAGCACCGCACACCACCCGAAAACCGCAGAGGTCGAAGTCGCCGCGGCGGTAGCTGAATCTTGGCTAATTGTCCAACCGTCTTTTTTAATGGCATTTCCCACAAGATTATGGCAGCAATCCGCCAGCTGCCATGGCTACAGTTCCCCCCTAAATGCCCTTTGTAAAAGGGAATTAAAGAGATTGTCATGATATTGCAGATTTAGATCCATTTTTTGTCGTTGAGACTGTAAGTTCAGTACAATATTTTGGAAGTATATTTGTTTTTCCAGAGGTGGCATGGGGATCAAAAAATTTTTGACCATGCTAAGATTAAGATTCGGCTGATTTCCTCCACGTCCAAGTTCTCTAAGTCTTTCGTATGAAAGCCTTAACAATGTCCATAAATAAAATGGCGCATATTTTTCGCTTGGCATAATTGCTGCACAAGCTTGATTAGTCGCACAAGGTAATCCCAAGAGTGCTGTTCTTCCTCTAGTTGCGCCCTGCCCATACATAGCTATCAAAATAGTATTTTTGGGGAAAATGGATACTTGTGATGCTCCTTTTTTGGTTAAAAACTCCTCAGTTTCTTTAATTATCAATTCTCTTACTTCAGTCGTTTTTACCCATCTAATATCTCCGCCATAGTTTTCTTCATCTTCACGACTTGGAGTCTTGCCAGTTTTTACATCTGTTATCTTTCCAATTTTACATATCTCCCACCCTTTCGGATTAGTAACAGGATCACCGAACATCTCTAGGAAAGTCGATTTTAACAACTCCTCAGTCAACCGAATCGCCTCTTTGCGCTTGCGTCGCACCCCATCCGCTTTATCTAAAATTGCCGCAATTCTTCGCTGTTCTTCGAGGGGTGGGAGGGGGATTTTGAGCTTCTCGATAGTTGATTTTCTGATGGCTGGAACAGTCGTTTTTCCCGCAAGATGATAAAAATCAAGTGTTCTTAAGTAAAAATACAAATAAGTTGTATCGACCCTTTCTTCTTGTGGAATAACCCCCATGACGTTGTTATCAAATAACATGGGTCGGGTTGATACTGCTCTGAAATTTTGGCGTATAGCTTCACCAATCTTTGCAAATACAATAGTACCCGTAGGAAATGGAGTGAATTTTAATGTGGACAAGTCCTCATTTTTTACCCAGTTAGGAGCATCAGAAATAAACTGTTCTCCACTTCGCGCTCTGTTAGAAATATCTCCTACTTTCGCAAAGGGAAAATCCCCGCTTTCGCAGCCTTGCATTGATATAGGGAAACCAACACCGGACTTTATTTCGGCAATCTCTTCCAAAAGGACATCTCGAAAGGTTGTGGTTCTCATCCCAACATCTCCTTTAACGCGTGTAAAACCTGATCAATCTTATTTTCAAACATAAATCAAATATCCTTTCGGTTGACTAAAACGGTGGGTTACGACGGATTGTTAGATTGACTTTAACGCCTAGATTGTTGCCGTCTAACCCACCCTACTATGAACTTACAATATGATCGATCAATCTTTGTGTCCTTTGTGTCTTTGTGGTTCGTTCCACTCACTCGCCAGCAGGACTGTATCCTAGAATACATTTTACCCACCAAACCTGGGAGAGCCGATACTAGGAAAAAATCAAGCCACTACAGTGGCACCCCTGAGATAATCTTCTAGTTGGCGATCATTGTCGTGACTGAGATTGCCTAGAGGTAAAGTTTCGACGCTAAAAGCTCTCACCTCGCTAACTTCTAATGTATCTTTGATCTGAAAATTCCCCGCCGCTGTCACTTCAATTAACAATGAAATGGAGTGAATGCGCGGATCGCGGTCAAAAGAGGAATAAACCCCGACTAAACGCCCTAAACTGACTAAATTTAATCCTGTTTCCTCTTTTAATTCCCTTTGAGCAGTATTAAAAATATCTTCCCCCCAATCGATCATTCCCCCCGGTAGGGCCCATTTGCCGGTGTCTCTGCGTCGGATTAAAACAATTGTACCATCAGCAAGCAGCGGAATTATTGTCACCCCAGTTACAGGATGACGAAAGATAATTCCCATCACACTTTTAATAAAATGCCAAACACGACCCATATATAAGCTGTTCGTAATTTAAATTGCTTGTTGAGACGAGGCAAAAGGCAAAAGGCAAAAGGCAACAGTAAAAGGATTGGGGGAGGTTCGGCTAATTGTCAGAAGAAAGAGGTTTCCTTCCCTACACCCCACACCCCACACCCTACACCCTCTTTCAAGTCAGGACTTTTGCCTAACACCTATCCCCCAACCCCCAACAATATCAATCATGATCGAGAATGGCTTTAGCTTGAATTAAAGCCGATCGCACTTGTTCAAAACCTGTGCCACCATAGCTATTACGGGCCGCCACCACCTGACGAGGAGCGATCGCGTCGTAGATATCGGCCTGAAAAGCTGGATGTAATTCTTGCCATTCGGTCAGGGTTAAATCTTTCAATAACTTACCCGCTGCTAAACTGCTTTTAACGACTTTCCCGACTAAATTATAAGCTTCTCGGAAGGGAATTCCCTTACTGGCTAAATAATCCGCCACATCCGTCGCATTAGAAAAATCTTCCGCCACCGCATTAGCTAATCGGTCGGTTTTAAATTGAATTCCGGTGGCTAAAAGTACCGTCATCGCTTGCAAACAAATCCGCACGGTTTTAACGCCATCAAATAACGCCTCCTTGTCCTCCTGCAAGTCTTTGTTATAGGCTAGGGGTAAACCCTTCATTAAGGTCAATAACGCCTGTAAATGCCCAAAAACCCGCCCTGTTTTGCCGCGCACTAATTCGGGAACATCGGGATTTTTTTTCTGGGGCATAATGCTAGATCCCGTGGCACAACTATCGGTGAGAGTGATAAAACTAAATTCTTGGGAAGACCAGAGAATCATTTCTTCGCTCAAACGGCTCAGGTGGACCATAATCAGACTAGCGGCCGTCATAAATTCAATGGCAAAATCTCGATCGCTAACTCCATCGAGACTATTGTTATACACCTGCTCAAAATCGAGTAAATTGGCACTGTAATGACGATCGATGGGAAAAGTCGTCCCCGCTAAGGCCCCGCATCCTAGGGGCGAAATATTAGTCCTGGCGCGAATTTCCCCTAATCTTTGGTGATCCCGTTCGGCCATTTGAAAATAAGCTAGGAGATGATGGGCTAAACTAATCGGTTGAGCGCGCTGTAGGTGGGTATAACCGGGGATCAGGGTTTCCAGATGGTTTTCAGCGTGATTGACTAAAGCTTGCTGAAAATTGCGAATTTCTTGCCTAATATCATCGATTTGTTGTCTAAGATACAGACGTATATCCGTTCCTACCTGATCGTTTCGTGAACGGGCCGTGTGTAGTTTTTTGCCCACATCTCCCACGATCTCGGTTAAACGACGTTCCACGGCAAAATGCACGTCCTCTTGATCGATGCCGGGGTTAAAGTTGCCGGTGCGATATTCTTGACGAATTTGTTCCAATCCAGAGACGAGACTATCTGCTTCTTCGGGGCTGATAATACCCGTATAGGCGAGCATTTTAGCGTGAGCGATCGATCCGGTGAGATCATACTCGATTAATTCGATATCAAAGCCAATACTGGCGTTAAATTCTACGATCGTAGGATGGAGACTACCTTCAAAGCGATCGCTCCAAGTTTTCTTTGCTGTCACTGTTTTCGTTAGATTATTGTGTATAAAGTTAACCAAAATATGCTGGACAATTTTGGGGAATAATCCGCTGCTGATAGCATTACCGCTTCAGGTTAGAAAAATCTCCAACCCTACAAGCATAAGAATAGCAAGAATTGCTCACTCTGGCTGAATGCTGATAGGCGAAAAGCTAATAAGAAGTAAAACCTCGAAACATATAACCGGCAATGAAACCGATTACTAAAGCCCATGCTTGCCCAGTTTTGACGAAATTTGAGAAGGCTTTCTGGACATTCCCGATGATATCCACGTCTTGCTCCGAAATAGTCATCAAGACATTGGTGAGAGGCGAAAAGTCGATCGAGACAGATAGATGATGCAAGGTGTCGATCACGATGGCATTCCTCAAAGGCGAAAATCTACAAAACAAGTTAACACAAAGAGGAGGTCACTTTCAAGATGATTGAGATTGCTGGTAATAGGCTAATAGTAAATTGCCCGCTTTTTCTAAATCTTGCCCAAAGGCGATAATTCCTTCCTCATGACCACTCATCACTAAAATTTGTTGCTCCTCTAGACGATCTTCTTGACATAAACGGATAATTTCTGCGGCCATTTCTGGGGTTCCATAGGCAATATTTTCTTGAGTAGTCGGCACTCGATACATCAAATTTTGCCACAGGGGTCGATGATGAATATGAATCACCCCATTAATCTGGGGATTCGCTTCATAAATTGCTCCATGAGTTAAGGTTTCTGAAGAAGCGGCAATTGTTCCCCGACAAGTGACCCGATTTTCTCTCCAATCGTAGTCTATAACTGTGGTGTAATGGGATTCATTTAATACTGGAATTCCTCCAGTGTTAGTGCCAGAAATAATAATTTCTTTGTCTATTTTTCCTCGTTTACTCACATTCCCAAAACCGATTCCGTTATCGTATTGACCGATTAATCCCAGTTGATAGAGCCGATTGCGCCAATAATTTAATTCTGCAATCTCTGAGCTTACTAAGGGACGGTCAGGAATCCAAGTACAATTATATTTAACGTAACCTTCATCAATCATAGATTTTTTGAAAATATTCGGGATAATTTTGACAAACTTTCTGCACAAAGTCCTGGAGAGGATAGGAAATATTAGTGATATAATTATTTTTGATAACTTGGGAAAATAGGGGTAAAACTTCCGTGTCTAAGGCGGGTTTAAATAAGTCCATCGGCAGGATTAAATCGGAACCTTCCCGCACATCAATTGTCTCAAAATTATCGGACACAATTAACCAAAGAGGACGCACCCAAAGAGCCGAACGACTTTCGATCACCTGAATTACTTCTCCGTATAAAGTTCGATTTTTGCAGAATAAACTAACAATTTGATGGGGAGTAAATGTGTTCATAGACTCTCATACATGGCAATTAGATTGGGTAAATAATTAAGTTTTCATGGATAAAAAAGCAGAGAAATTAGCTGAATGTTGACCAGCTTTTTTTAGTGATCACTGAAGCAGAAACCCTTAACTAAAATCCGGTCATCATCAACATTCCCATCGATAGCAGAAATTTTCCTTTTTGCGAGAAGTATATCCCATTTTGACATAGATTGTAATCAACTGACAAATTACTTAAAATAATTTAATCTTTTTTTCCAAAAAAATTGTTAAAAACTTGACATAAATACTAATTTACCCATATTTGAATGATCCTAATTAGGCGTAGGAAATGAGAGAAAATGAATGTATTAGGAGAGACAAGATTTGAGCAGGGAGTAATTAATATGTCCCTGAGCAATATGTGCGATCAAGATAGCTATGTAGGTCAAGAACTAGGCAAAGTTTACCACGATTATCAAGAAGAACACGAAGAAGCGATCGGCAACCCTTGACAGGACTCCTATCAATTTACCATATACGTTCCCCATCCCAATCAGCAAGAGGAAGAAATCAGCCTAGAAGAAGGTTTAGGTTGCAGTTACAATCTGGAAGTGAAGCCCATTATCAAGAGAAGTCAAATTCCCTATAAAATTCCTGAAGGGGGTCATTTTGTTGTCGTGCTTAAACAGGTAAAATTAGCAGGATAATTTCAAATTGCCGTCCCAGGAATATTTATCTGTCCTTGAGGAATGCTCAATCTTGATATTATCGTCGATCTGGATGAGAATCAATACCAACCACTGGTGATCAAACATCCAATTATCCGCGATTATCCTAGGGATTGGGAAAACAAATTATTAAGGTTTCTCAAACAGGAAATTCCTGGGCAAGAATTACCCAATGTCGTTAATTATGTGGACTGTTCTTTTAACCCAGATTATCTTCGTACCCACTGGAGGGAAGTCTATCTAGGGTCTGCTGAAAAAGTTTTTCCTGGGGGCAGGGTGTGGCCCCCCCAACCCCCCCGACATCGGGGGGGCAGGGGGGGTGTGGGCTTCGGCCGTGAGCTCAGCGTTCGACAAAAGCTCACGCCGAGGTCCGAACGGGTGTGGGGTTTTACCGGTTTTGAGGTGGCCAATTACCTAATTTTCAGGGAAAAAGTCCCGGAATTTTCCCCCTGATCACTCCCATGCCCGGTACTTTTTGATTGACAAAAAGTCTAAAAGTCTTACCCAACAAGGTTTTTAGATTTATTCAGCCAAGTCTATCTAGGTGTCAGGGGATTTAGTGGTTTTTAAGGCATTTGCTAGGGATTCGATGAGGGATTCGGTAGTAGTGGTGAGCCGTCTTGCTTATCCGGTAAAGGTAGCGGGATTGGCGAAAGATCAAACCGCAGCAGAAAAAAGGCTCACATCCGCTCAGTGATAACTGCTCACTGTTAATCTGGGGATTACCTAATGTTTACCTTGATACAGTAAAGTGGGGTTAAAATTGTTAGCCCTTCACCCAGGAGAACTTTGATCATGTTGCTCACCTATAATCCCAACTCCTCACCCTTCCGAGAAGACTATAGCGAGAGTCGTCGGCTCCATTTTTATGATCGCGGGGAAAATATTCCTCTGGTGGTTGATGGAGTCTGGCAAGTTTATCGGGGTATGGCGCAACTAAGTCAAGTATCTGAGAGTGGAGAGGAAATTTTACTAGGCTGGGTTCATTCATCCCACTTTTTCGGCTTAAATTTGACCCATCTAGAATCCTATCACGCCAGAGCCTTGTCGGAACTGTACCTAAAATGGTACACGAGCGCCGAAGTGGAAAATTCGGCGGAATTAACCAGGATGATGTTAAATCAAATGATCCGTCGTCAACAACAAACGGAATCGCTCCTTGCAATCGCAGGACTCAAACGAGTGGAGGAACGTCTCCAGCAGTTACTACAGTTATTAAAGCGGGAGATGGGAGAACCAATCGCCCAAGGCAGTCGTTTAAAGATACGTTTAACCCATCAAAATCTCGCCAATGCTATCGGTACCACCAGGGTAACGATAACGCGTTTATTAGGGGAATTTCAGCGTCAGGGAGCGGTGAGTCTCGATTGCGCTCGCCATTTAATCATTCACGATTAAGTCAGACCCCACCATAATAGACTCCCCGCGGCGGTCGATTAATTGCCAAGCTAATTTAGCGGCCCCCACCATCCCGGCGCGATTACCTAACTCGGCCGTTAATACCTCTAATCCTTCTCTGGAACTAGGTAAAACCCGTCTTTCGATTTCTGTGAGCAGAGAGGGAAAGAAAAACTTAGCACTGGCGCTAATGCCGCCGCCGATAATTACCGCCTCTGGGGTGAGAACATAGAGTAAACTGGCGATACCAGCCCCCAGTAAACAACCGTAACCCTGCCAGAATTCTAAAGCCTCTCGATCGCCTTTTTCGGCCAATTCTGCCAATTGCTTCGGTTCTTTGCCAGTCATCCGGCGAATAGCTTGCAGGGAGGCGTATTGTTCTAAGGAACCCTGATTACCGCTATTGCACAATGGACCGTCAAAATTGAGGGTTATTAAGCCTAATTCTGCGGCTGTTCCCTTGCTGCCGACAAATAAGTGACCATCGAGGATAATTGCCCCTCCTACTCCCGTCCCCAAGGTCAACAGGAGCAAGTTTTGAAACCGTTTGCCCGCTCCTAACCAAGCTTCCCCTAAACCGGCACAATTGGCATCATTGGCTAAAATTGTCGGCATTCCCGTACTTTCTTCTAACCAATCGGCGAGGGGAATATCCCGCCATCCTGCCAAATTAATCGCTATTTTGGCAATTCTTCCCTGAGCATCCGCCGGCCCCGGCGTTCCCACACCGATGGCTTGACAACTTTTATCTAAATTTACTTGACAAATGCCTTGATGTATGGTATGGGCGACTTCTTTGGGTGTAGCGGGTTGGGGAGTGGGCAAGGTGAGAGATTCGAGACAATTGCCCTCTTGGTCAAACTTACCAATTTTAATAGCGGTTCCACCTAAATCGACACCTATGACTGTTTTCACCATCGGGCTTTCCTTGTTACTCTGGGAATAGCTAGGTTTATTATCACTCTTTTTGGCGGTTTTTTGGCTCTCTTGGGGTTATGGTGATCAGCTGATCTGATCGAAGAAAGGGCGTACGCTATACGCCCCTACCACTCCTCCAATATACAAGGGGCGCAACGTGGTCAGTGAGTTGATCGAACTGCCTGCGCCCATAATCTAACATAATGAACATTTTTCACCCAATGTCCAAGAGAGCCGTTTTTTTTGGGTTAATATCGAGATAACTACAAGGAGGCAGCAGATGATCACCACTACTTCCACTCTCTACGATAGCGATTATCAACTTTGGTTAGAAAACACTATCAACCAATTGCGTCGGGGGGATTTTCAAGCGGTAGATTGGCCGAATTTATTAGAGGAGTTAGCAGATTTGGTTAAAAGTGAACGACGAGCATTAGAATGTTTATTAACTCGACTTTTAGAACATTTACTGAAGTTAACTTACTGGCAATCCCAACGGGATTATAATCAAGCTGGATGGAAAGGGGAAATTAGAACCTTTCGGAAACAAATCAAGAAATTACTGAGAGATAGTCCCAGTCTCAAACCCTATTTATCCGAGATACTTGAGGAATGTTACACCGATGCCCGGGAGATAATTATTGATATAACTGGATTAGATGCCAGTATTTTCCCTGGGGAAGTGTTAGCTAGTCTAGAGGAGATTCTCGCTGAAAATTGGCTGCCGGATTGGGAAGCTATCGGCAATGATTCTGAAAAGTGCAATTAAGGAGTAAAAAATCATGAATATTACTATTTCAAATCTCTACGATAGCGATTATCAACTTTGGTTGGAAAACACTATCAATCAATTGCGTCGGGGTGATTTTCAAGCGGTAGATTGGCAGAATTTATTAGAGGAGTTAGCAGATTTTGGGAAAAATAATCGACGAGCATTAGAAAGTTTATTAACTCGACTTTTAGAACATTTACTGAAGTTAACTTACTGGCAATCCCAACGGGATTATAATCAAGCTGGATGGAAAAAAGAAATTAGAAATTTTCGGATTCAGATCAAAAAAATTCTCAAAGATAGTCCCAGTTTAAAGTCCTATTTAAGGGAAATTTTGCAGGAATGTTATCTCGATGCTCGCCATCTGCTTATTGACGAAACCGAATTAGATGCCAGTATTTTCCCTCTGGAAGTGTTAGCTAATCTAGAGGAGATTCTCGATGAAAATTGGCTGCCGGATTTTCGGGAGACATAAACAGCGATAAATCTTCCCAAGCAAACTAAAGATTAGCTTCACCTACCCGGTTTACAAACATTATAATCTTCGTGAGAGATGACCGCTTCCGGGACGAGGAGATTGCCGTAGTCGCGACAGATGAGGCGATAATTGCGGGTAACGGGGATACTGATAATAAAGCGATCGTGTCGCAATCGTTTACCATGGAAATCTCGATAATTGCGGTGATTTTGCAATCCTTGCAGGATTTCCCTAGCTTTAAGTACCACATTTTTCGGTAATTCCCGCAGATCGATCGGATCTTGGGAAAAAGTGGCTTCCCAGGCATTTTTTTGACGTTTTCTTTCTTCCCAAGCGGCATCTAGTTCAGCGCAATGATGGCAGACTTGGCCATAACCCTTGTGACCACAGGGAAACTTCTTCTTTCTTCTGGACATAATACCATCTGTCTGTAAGGCTGTGAGAGACTATTCAAGAGCGGTAAAGCTTGCTTCACTTTTGGCAGATGGAGAAGAAAGTCTTTACCTAGCGATTATCTATACTTACCAGCATACAGGGATCGATACCTCGTTTGGCCATTGACCAGCAAGAAAGTTTATCTTCGTTAGTTGAGGCTGCTGTCCCGACAAGATCAAGGCTGCTTAGAATAATTCCCATTCTTGGGTTCTTAAACGTTTGAGAATGGCCAAACGGCTGCTAAAATAATTGGCGC
The DNA here is from genome assembly GCF_032027425.1 of Microcystis wesenbergii NRERC-220. NCBI lineage: Bacteria > Bacillati > Cyanobacteriota > Cyanophyceae > Chroococcales > Microcystaceae > Microcystis > Microcystis wesenbergii. The sequence goes on from NZ_JAVSJA010000001.1 coordinate 777,951, forward strand.
ACAGACGACTATAATCGGTTAAACGCAGGTTATTTAAGCTAATTGACCAAGACCAAATATAGGCCGCTTGGGTGAGATACTGAAGACAAGATAATTCACCATCGGTTAAAGGCACTGTTTCATCGTAGCCTTGGATGAAACCGTGGCGAACCAGGCGATTTAAGCCGGATTGTAGGGAAACTTGCAGAAATTTAGCGATATCAAAAACTCGCCAACCATAACCGCACTGATCGAAATCAAATAGGGTCATCTGATTATCAGGGGTGATATGCACATTACCACTATGAGGATCGCCCCAACAAATGCTCCAATAGGGAGATTCTGTCGGTAATTTAGCGGTTTCTTCCTCTATTTCCCCAATGGTTTCTAAAACACAGTCTAGGTCCCTCGGTCGTTGGTGCAGAAAAGGTGCGATAATTTGCAGGGAATCGTCGAGAAGATATTTGAGGTTGAGGGGATGACGATAGGCTAGGGGTTGAAAATCTGCTGTCACCCGATGTAAATTAGCCACGATCGCCCCTAAATGATAGGCTTGTTCTATATCTAGATCCCCAATAGCAATTCCTCCCGGGGCATAGGGAAAGAGGACGGCGTAACGTTTCCCTTCCGGGGCATTAATTTCTACCGATAAATCACCGTTTTTGGTGCGAATTGGGGCGGCGACGGGAACCTGAGAGCGATCGAGATAATCTAATAATTCTAACTCGAAGTCGATTTCCATTTTGCTGCGCCAATGGCAGTGAGACACGCGCAAAATGTAGGGAGTTGTCAGGGTTTCGAGGAGATACACATCACTTAAACCCCGATGCCAAAATTGACAATTTTTCGGTACATCAATCTCGTAACGAGAAAAAACTAAATCTGCTAGGGCCGCAGGAGCAAGAGTCGAGTAGAATGCGGGAAAAGTTCGTTCTCCAGTCTGAAAATTAGCAGCGGGAGAATCAGAAAGCAGTAAATTGAGCGAAGCCAGAAAAGTCGTCACGGTTCCCTCCCGATGCAAGTATGGACAACGCTCGCATCATTCTATTTTATAGGCCACATATATTACAAATTGGTTCGAGCGCTCCGTATATTTTGCTACATTCCTCTGTAAGTTATCAGATTTGAGTTTTAAGCACCCACAGCAGTTATCTGAATGGTGAGATAGGAAGTTTTCGTTTTGGGGAGTCGGTCGTTAATACCAAATTAGGTTACACTTCATCTTTATGAGAAAGGCTGTACTAAAGTTGTTGATTCTTCCTGACTGAGATGACGTAGTTTATCCCGAAAATAGCCAAAGCTGGGCGATCGATTAATATCCACATTCATCTGAGGAGAAATATTTTCTGCCCAGACTGTTTTCTCTTGACCCACAGAAGCTCCACCTAACTTAGATAATTGTTTCGCTCCACCTTTATATACAGCATCTGCCAGTTTTTCCCAAGTACCACAGATACTATCATTAATATAGGAATCCAAGATAGCACTTTTGGCCTGGGGATAAGCAATTTTTATGGCATTAATATCACCTAAATACCAAGCTTCTCCTTCTTCAATAGCAATACAGAAGTAAATTTGGGATTGGATAGCAGATTTTTCCAGACAATTGCTTAATTCCTGTCGAAATTCCCGAAAACATCGATTATCCAGATCGCAAACCACGCTCAGTACAGCAGCATAATTATCAGGGTAACTAGAAAAAGTTTTATCATATCCTTGAATCAGTTTAGGTAGTCGTTCAAGAAGAATCCGTTTACTAGGATCGGAAACAGACTGTAAGTCTCTGGGAATATGACCACTGCCTTTATAGGAATGAACCCTAAATGTATGACCTGCATTCATGTCAATAATCCTAGGAATCAGAATATCAAGTGCTTTTTTTCTCGACAAATCCTCGACCAAAATTTCAAAGTGCCTGACCTTATCTCTCATCTAAGTAATCACTATACCAAAGACTACCAAGGGGCAATCCTTCTGAGACGAGATTCTTGATTAAGGGATTGTCACTGGCCCGTTTAATCCGAGAAAAACCATCATCACCTTTTTCCAGAATCCAAACTTCTTCCGGCTGGAGAGCATCAACAAAATAAGGTTGATGAGTGGTGATAAAAATTTGAGAACGTCCTCTCTGTCCTGTGGCGTGTTTTCTAAATTCTTGAGCCAAGGTTTCTAATAGTTTATGGTATAAGCCGTTTTCTGGCTCTTCAATACAGATAAATGGCGGTGGAGAAGGGTCTTCTAACAGTAAGAGATAGGCGAATACTTTTAAAGTACCATCGGACATTTGCTGTACATAAAATGGGTCTTGGAATCCCCGATCATTAAATTTTAATAGTAGTCGATTATCGGGACTTTTTTCGGTACTAATTTTTTCTATACCCGGTATCTTACGAGAAATACTATTAAGTATATTCTGAAATTTCTTGGAATGCTCTCTTTCCATAAACTGCACCACATTACCGAGATTATCTCCATGGATATTCAGATGTTTCTGGGGTCCGGCTAGGGGCAAACTTCTGGCCGCATCGGGAGTAAAATAGCTGAGATACCATCCCTCAATAAATCTCCGAAATAGGGAAATTCTCGGATGCTGTTTGAGAGAACCTAACGTAGCAATTCCTAGTTTGCGCTTATCATTCAGTTCCACTAACTCGGTTTCCTTGCTTTCCTCATCAGCTTCTCGTTGAATTTTTTCTATTAACTTAAGTAAATCAAAATGGTCTTGACCTTCTTCTACTTGTTTCCCTTCTTCTTCTCCTTTCCAGACGATTCCTTTCCCTTCATCGAGGATTAAAAATGAAAAAGGCCATCCGGTCTTTTGACCTTTTCTTCTCTGTCTGAGTCTTTCTTTTTTTACATAAGGTCTATTATCGGTATCTAGATCAATAGCTAATTCATAGGTAATTGGTCGGGAATTGTAATCTTCTTTATAGTAAATCTGAAATTCAATGCTTCCTTCCTGACCCTGGGAACGAAGACGCTCAAACCCGCCCCGACCTCGCACATCACAAGCTTCTTCTACTCCTCCTTTAAGACAATCAGATAAAAAACCGAACGCATCAAAAAGTGTGCTTTTTCCCACACCATTTTTGCCGATAACGGCCGTCATCGGTGTCAGAGAATCTCGATTTTGAGTATTCCATAACTTGCCCAGAGTTATATCCTTGAGCGCTCGATAATTTTTAATCCTCAATCCCTCAATTCCGGCCATTATTTAGTCCCGTTTCTCATTACTAAAGTAATCTGAGCAATTTCTCCCCGGAGAATATATAGTATAGACTGATTCTAGAGCGGTTATTAATAGAGTTCTTGCCTGATTAATTTTTGAGAGTTCAAAAATGAGAAAAATAGGCATAAAATCCTTAGATAGAGCATTTAATTGATTAATGCTCATTCTTAATTCTCCTGACTACTGACTACTGGCTACTGACTCCTCACCTAAGGTCAGATTTTTGATTTTTACAAGAGGTCTAATTACTGACCCGATTCGATCGCTCCTTCGGCCTCATGGACAATTGCCCTCAATCGATCTAAAGTTTTCTGGTCCACCTGCGTCCATAATCCCCGTTGTTGAGCTTCTAATAATCTTTCGGCCATATCTCGCAATGCCCAGGGGTTTTTCTCCTGAATAAATTGTTGTACCTTGTCGTCAAATAAATAAGCTTCGGCTACTCCCTGATAGATAAAATCCTCCACTAGGTGAGTAGTGGCAGAGTAGGCAAAAATATAATCTACGGTCGCAGCCATCTCGAAAGCGCCTTTATAGCCGTGTCGCATCACTCCCGCTATCCATTTGGGGTTCACTACTCGCGAACGATATACCCGGCGAATTTCTTCCTCTAGGCTTCTGATGCGGGGATTTTCCGGACGGGAATGATCACCAAAATAGGTGACGGGATTTTTGCCGGTTAAAGCCCGGACACTGGCAGTTAAGCCGCCTTGGAATTGATAGTAGTCATCGGAGTCGAAAATATCGTGTTCCCGATTGTCCTGATTGTGCAGCACTATCTCTAATTCTTGCAGTCTATTTCTCAATACTTCCGGTAAAGAATGGGCAGTTCCTTGACTATCATAGGCATAACAACTCCAGTTAATATAAGCATTAGCTAAGTCTTGATCATTTTGCCAGTTTTGTGACTCGATTAACCCCTGTAAACCGGCCCCGTAAGCACCCGGTTTGCAGCCAAAGATTCTGGCAGTAGCTCTCAGTTTCGCCTCTTTTTCTCCTAAGCCCTGACTTAGCCAAAACTCCCTCTCTGTCTTCACTTTCGCCGCTAAAGGATTAATTTTTTCTTCTTCCTCTTGACAAGCTACCGCATTTATGCAAGAATTAAGAAGATGTAGTATGCTGGGGAAACTGTCCCTAAAAAAGCCGGATACCCGAACAGTAACATCAATGCGAGGACGGCCTAAGCTAGACGGGGTAAGGATTTCAAACCCGACCACCCGACGGAAAAAACCATCCCAAAGGGGACGAATTCCCAGTAAAGCCATGGCTTCGGCCACATCTTCGCCACTATTTCTCATCGTCGAGGTTCCCCAGATAGAAATCGCCAAAGTGCGGGGATATTCGCCATTTTCTTGGGTATAACGTTCAATTAGTGCCTCTGCGGCCTTTCTTCCCACTTCCCACGCGGTTTCTGTGGGGATTGCGCGGGTATCGACAGAATAGAAATTTCTGCCGGTGGGGAGAACATCGGGACGGCCGCGGGTAGGAGCGCCGGAAGCACCACTGGGGACGTATTGGCCAGCGAGACCTTTTAAGAGATAGGTAAGTTCATCGGGGGTTTGTTTTAAAGCAGGAATTAACTGATTTTCTAGCCAAACCAATTCTTTTGCCGTATTTTCGCCTAGAGGTTCAATTTTCTGGCTAATTAAATCCTGAGCGAGACTTTCCAGATAGGTAGTAGTATCGTTATATTCCGTCAGGGGGTCGCAGTCGAGATGGAGGTCAAGGGCGATCGAACGGGTTAAACCGGGGCGGTCGGGACTGGGAGAACGAGCGATCGATTGGATTAAATCAATTAACTGCTGACCCTGGGGACATTGACCGAAGATATGTAAACCGTCGCGGATTTGTGCTTCCTTGAGTTCACAGAGATAACCATCCACGACGGTGAGAAATTGACTAAAGGAAGCGCTGGTCGCAACGCGCTCGCTACGCGAGATCGTGCCTAGCTCTCGATCGAGATTAGTTTTCGCCACCAGATCACTAATCCGCTCGCGAATCAGAGCTAAACGAGAAGGATCAAGAGATTCTGCCTGATAATATTCATCGATGAGGGACTCTAACTTTTCCCAATCCCCATACAATTCCGCTCGCGTCATTGGGGGGGTGAGATGGTCGATGATAACAGCTTGGGAACGTCTTTTAGCGCTGGAACCTTCTCCGGGGTCATTGACAATAAACGGATAAAAATTCGGCAGCGACGAGAAAGCAATTTCGGGATAACAATGGGGAGAAAGAGCGAGACTTTTCCCGGGTAGCCATTCTAAATTGCCGTGTTTACCGAGATTAATCACAGCAGTGACTTGGAATTCCTGTCGTAACCAATGGTAAAAAGCGAGATAGCTGTGGGTAGGTTCCAGGTCGGGGGAATGATAATTAAGAGTCGGGTCAAGGTCATAACCGCGAGAAGGTTGAATACCGATAAAGACATTACCTAACTGGATGCCGGGGATAGGAAAATCCCCGTCCGGATGTCCCCAACGGTCAAGCATAGCGCTTTGATTATCGGGGGGAAGGGAGGAGAAATAATCTAGATATGCTTCTAGGGAGAGAGATTGATAGATAGGTTTTAATTCCCTTGTCTCCAGGTCATTAGTGATACCGGAAATCAGCAATCGCATTAATTCATCGCTATGGTCGGGGAGGTCGGTGAGGGTATAACCTTGGGTTTGTAGTGCGCGAAGAATTTCCAAACCACTAGCGGGAGTATCTAAACCGACTCCGTTAGCGATACGACCATCCTTATTGGGATAGTTGGGGAAAATGAGAGCAATTTTTTTCTGGGAGTTGGGAAGGGAGGAGAGTTGACAATAGTTTGCGGTTAAATCAGCGACAAAATCAACCCGGTGGGGGAGGGGTTGATAGATAACTATTTCCGTTTCTAGTTTGGGATGTCGGGTGAGGACAGATTTAAAGGAAATAGCGCGGGTGATAATTTTGCCATCCATTTCTGGTAAAGCGATATTCATGGCCACATCCCGGGGGGAAAGACCTTGATAACCCTGTTGATAAGCTTCTAAACTGCTGCTGCTGAGGATAACTTGGAAGATGGGTTTATTGAGGGACTGCCAGAAGTGATGATTTTGTTTGTCTTCCGGTCGTTGGATAGAGAAGCTAGTGGTGTCGAGAATTAGGTCTGGGGGATGGTGGGAAAAGAGGGTTAATAGTTCCTCTTGCACTTCAATTTCCCGGAGAGAGGAGAGAAAGATGGGGACAGTTTCCATATTTCTTTGGGTGAAAGCGCTGATTAAAGCATCGATAGCTTTGGTATTACCCGCGAGATAATGGGAACGATAGAAAAGTATCCAAGTCCGTGCTTGGGGTTGGGATAGGGTTATCTGGGAATAGATTCCCAACCGAGGGACAACCTGAGGAGGAGAGGGAGGATAGTCGAGATGGAGACAGGTATGCGCGATAAATTTAGCAGCATTAATCCAGTTATCTATCCCTGCTTCCGTGAAATAGCACCATAACTGGTTAACAGTAGTCAGGGAAGCAGTGGAATGACTCATCAACTCTAAATCCGGTTTATCCTCTCCCGGGAGGACAAATAAAGTCGCACCGGTTTCCTCGACAATTTCCTTAACTACTTCCAACCCGTAGGACCAACTCCCCCGTCCCCCCAATAAGCGAAGAATAATCACTCTTGCTTGGGATAGTACCTTGTCCCCATAGTTATCGATACTGTATTGCTGCTGTAACTGGGATAAATTGAGGGCGCGAATTGCGGGAAAATTATCCGGTAGATGGTCGATAGCTGCCGCTAGAGTTTGAATATCGGTATCAGCCATGGTGAGGAGAACAATCGGGGCCGGATTTTGGTCAATAATAATCACCCCTTCGGTATCTGCTGTCCAACCACCCGCTTGGGGAGCAATTCGGTGCATAAGTTTTGAGAGTCAGGTTAAATAATGATTAGGTTTTGAGAATCAGGGTCTCGATCGAGGGATCATTTTTAGGTAGATAGAGATGATTATATCTGTCTGCGGCAATTTATAGCAGTTATCTTAATGGTGAGGTGCGAAGTTTTCGTTTTGGGGAGCCAGTGGTCGGTCGTCAGGAGTTGATATCAAATTAGGTTACATTTCCCACTTATGAGAAACACTGTTAAGAATAGGGATTGGGGAATAGTAGGGGATAGGGACTAAGAAAACTTGACCAAACCCCAGTCCCCAGTCCCCCCATCACCTTACTGATAACTGATAACTGATAACTGATAACTGATAACTGATAACTGATAACTGATAACTGATGACTGATAACTGATAACTGATAAATGATAAATGATAAATGAATGCTTCTCCCGCTTATGTTTGCTGTCAAGTGTTGTCATCTACTCACCTCGAACAAATTCGTTCTTGGTGGGGACAGTTGGCAATACAGGTGACAGGGCCGAGGATTAGTCTAAGTGAAAGAGATATTCCCCCACAGACAGGAGAAATCTATCAACTCTTGCTTTCCACTGACCTACAAGTTTTATTGTTAGCCAGTCCCCAAGAACATAACTTTGAGTACGAAGTCCGCATTAGTTTTGAAGCGAACACGATTAAAAACTTTCTGCAAGGACTGGCTGTCAAGTCTCTCCACCACCCAAAAATTCAGCAGGGTTATCAAATTTTAAATCTGCCTCTATCCAATAATGTCAGCAGTTTTCAAAATAAAATTTTAGTCAAAATTCTCTCGATAATTTCTTCTCCGTCTGCTGATGGGGGTTGTCCCCGCATCTTCTCCGTTTGTCAACCGGTAGAAGCTGCCCTATCCCAACAAATCCAACAGGAAAGATTATTAAACCAAGTCATCACCCAAATGCGTCAGAGTCTGGAGTTACCGGTGATTCTGGAAACCGTAGTCAGGGAAGCGCGGGAGTTTCTGCAAGTGGACCGATTGTTAATTTATCAATTTTTCCCTGGTACTGGTGAGGGAAAGGGAAAAATAACTTCCGAGTCGCGCATTTCTGACCAGATAAATTCGGTGTTAAATTTAACCCCCGAAGACGATTGTTTTTCCTATATTCCCCAATACAAGGAAAAGTATCGTCAAGGATTAATTCTGGCTGTGGATGATGTGGATGTTAACTATTCTTCTTCCTTCTGTTTAGCCGAATTTTTGCGACAGCACCAAGTGCAATCAAAATTAATCGCCCCGATTGTGGTACAAGAAGAATTGTGGGGTTTATTAATTGCCCATCAATGTCAAGAAAAACGCCGATGGTTGCCGCAAGAAAAGAAATTTTTAGGTCAGATTGGTGAACATCTCGCCATCGCTATCTATCAAGCGCAATTATATTCTCAAGTCCAGGAACAAAAAGATATTTTTGAACGCCGGGTAATAGAAAGAACCCAAGAATTACAAGATACTTTAATGGCCGCGGAAGCCGCTAACCTCTGCAAAAGTGAATTTTTAAATAATATGAGTCATGAGTTATTAACTCCCCTAACTTGTATTATCGGTTTGTCCAGTACCCTGCAAAAATGCTCGGCAGCCAGTAATTTTTTACCTCCCGACAAACAAAAACACTATCTACAAGTGATTCAGGATAACGGCAATAAACTATTAGAATTAATTAACGACTTGCTTAATTTCTCGCAAGTTTCGGCAGGGAAAGCCGTTTTAGATATTAAACAATTTTCGCTAAAATATCTCTGTAATCACGTTTTAGAAATTATTAAAACAGAGGCAGAAACTAAAGAAATTCATCTGATTTTAGAGATGAAAATTACCGAAAAAGATCATTATTTTTATGCCGATTATGATCGAGTTCAACAGATACTTTTATACTTGTTAAAAAATGCCCTGAAATTTACCCCCGAACAGGGTGCTATCACGCTGAGACTGTGGAAAGAAGGCAGTCAGGTCATTTTTCAGGTAGAGGACACGGGCATCGGCATTCCTGCTCAAAAAATACCGCTTCTGTTTGAAAAATTTACCCAATTGGATGGCTCCCGCAAACGTCGTTATGGTGGTGTGGGATTAGGATTGGCTTTAACTAAACAATTAGTGGAAATCCATCGCGGCACGATCGAGGTAGAATCTTGCTTAGATAAAGGTTCCATCTTTACCGTCCGTTTACCTCAACAAAAGCCCCCCAAATCCCAACCCCAAACCTCGGATAATAATCCCCATTTTAATCACCACCATCCCACTGTAGTTTTAATTGAAAGTGACGAAGAAATTGCCAATCTTATTTGTGAGTTATTGATGGTGGCACATTATCAAGTTATTTGGTTAATCGATAGTGTCTCCGCTATCAAAAAAATTGAGATCGTGCAGCCAAGTATTATAATTGTCGATCGAAAAATGCCCGATATATATCATCTCTGTCATCTCTTAAAAAAATCCAGCCAAACTCAAGCCAGTAAAGTGCTAATCTTGAATGATACCCCCGAAATCAGCGTTAATTTCCTCGGTCGTCATGGCATTGACGACTATCTCCTCAAACCGATTCAACCCTCCCTCTTGTTGGAAAAAATCCGCTATCTAACCGCTTTATAAGTGGGGTTTGCGGCAAAAAGTTTTTTGTGCGGGTAGGGGTTTTACCCATTTTCATCTTCTTTTTTCTTCAGAAAATAGGGCTTGAAAACTAACTATTAAATAGCTAATTTTCAAGCCCTTAATTGTAGGAATCCTAGGCTAAATTAGGATTCACTTTCGATATAGATGAATAACAAACCCATGACTACGGCTGGCATTAACCAACAGACGATCGGGATTAAAATCCAAGGCAGATAAGAAGCTGCGTAGGCACCAGTCATGTCAAATGCTCCTAGTAAAAAAATAAGGAAATGATAACAGGTAGAAAAAGGGTTAATTATTGATTAAAAACCCCGCGCATGATGCCATCAACGACACCAAGATTTTCTAGGAGGAAATAGGCCACAAAAGCGCCGCCCATACCACCAATAAAGAAACCGGCGGCGAATTGACTCCAACCCTCCGCCGATTTCAGCGGATCACCAGTAGCGGCCTTACCTTGGAAAGAGACAAGACCATAACTAGCTAAACAACCCGTAGCCAAAAGAACCATGGCTAAAGCGGGGATTAAGCCGCCGAGATTAGCATATTCCGAGTCTCTTAAGGGTCCCAGGACAACCCAGGGACCACCGAGGAAATAACCGTGGGCCATACCCACTTCTAGACCGCGCAGAATTGGGGCTAGACCGGGACGATAGGCAGGTAAGTTACCAATAAAAGCTTTGGTAAAACCAGAAGCGGAAATGGGGGTAGCTAGATGACCAATGAACGGATCATCATTGTAGGGTGTCACCACCTGTTTGTATCCAGTTTCAGCCATTGTGTTTGAGTTCTCCTTTTTCCGATCAACAGGAAAATTGATCATAAAACTTTAAGATTACACTTTAGGCCTAAGAATTACTTCAAGCAACCCCATCGATCGAGTTTTCAAGGGTTGACGGCTGAAACTCTCACAATTCGTTACATTTCTCTCAGGAGAAGGGAGTGGGGAGTGGGGAGAAGGGAGTGGGGAGATGGGGGAGAAAAAAGCTGATCACTGATCACTGATCACTGATTAAGGGATAATCAACACCGGACAGGGGGCAAGGTTAATAACTTTGGTGGTGACGCTTTCGGACACGCCTTCGCTGGTTAATCCTAAACCGCGACAACCCATAACGATCAGGTCGGCATTAACTTCATCGGCCACATCACAGATGACAAAAGAGGGTATTCCCTCCCTTTCAATCATTTCCGCCTTGATGCCAGCTTGGGCGAAAATCGCTTGCGCCGATTGTAACAATCTATCCACCGCTTCGATCGAACTCATCTTATCGTCGGGGGCAATTTCTCCGGTGGGTGTCGTTTCCACCACCGACAACAGGACCAAACGACTGTCAAAGATTTTGACTAATTCGATCACACTACTGGTAGCGTCACGACTTTCGCGGCTGTGGTCGATGGGAAATAAAATCGTCTCAAACATAATTAGCAAGTCTCTCCAATCAAATTTTTCTGGGCAAATCGGTCTTGGAACTGCAAAACTGATCCCCAAATCTGAAATAATCTTTGTCAAAGTAATTGCCGCAAGTAGCGATACCCTGATTTAATCTTTATTGTACGGTAAGCAATCTAGGAGGTTATCGGCTGTGCCAAAAAAAACAGTAGCCAATTTGACTGAAGCTGATTTAGCGGGTAAACGGGTCTTAGTCCGGGTCGATTTTAACGTTCCCATGGACAAAGCCACCGGGGCAATCAGCGATGATACCCGCATTCGGGCGGCACTACCAACCATTGAGGATTTAATCAAAAAAGGGGCTAAGGTTATTTTATGCAGCCACATGGGTCGTCCCGACGGTCAAGTTAAAGAAAATTTGCGTCTGACCCCTGTGGCTAAACGTCTCTCGGAATTACTGGGCCAGGAAGTAATCATGTGTCCCGATTGTATTGGTGAGGGAGTTACGGCAGCGATTAGCCAAATGTCTAACGGTCAAGTGGCCCTTTTAGAAAATCTGCGTTTCCACGGTGAAGAGGAGGCAAATGACCCCGATTTTGCCAAACAATTAGCCGCTAATGCCGATTTATACGTTAATGATGCTTTTGGTACCGCCCACCGCGCCCACGCTTCCACGGAAGGCGTTACCCACTATCTCAGCCCCTCGGTGGCGGGTTATTTGATTGAAAAAGAGTTAAACTACCTACAGGCCGCCATTGAAACTCCCCAACGTCCCCTAGCGGCGATTATCGGCGGTTCTAAGGTTTCTAGTAAAATTGGCGTGATCGAAACTCTATTAGAAAAGTGCGATAAACTGCTCATCGGTGGCGGTATGATCTTTACTTTCTACAAGGCCCGCGGTTTAAGTGTTGGTAAGTCTTTGGTGGAAGAGGACAAACTGGAATTAGCCAAATCCCTGGAAGCGAAAGCTAAAGAAAAAGGAGTGGAATTCCTCCTTCCTACCGATGTGGTGTTAGCGGATCAATTCGATAAAGATGCCGAGTCCCAAATCGTCAAGGTCGAAAATATTCCCGATGGTTGGATGGGATTGGATATTGGACCTGAATCAGTTAAAGTTTTCCAAGAAGCTTTATCTAGCTGTAAATCTGTCCTCTGGAATGGCCCCATGGGGGTGTTCGAGTTCGATAAATTTGCGGCGGGTACAGATGCGATCGCTCACACTTTAGCCGATTTAACCGCTACGGGTACAACTACTATTATCGGTGGTGGTGACTCGGTAGCGGCGGTGGAAAAAGTGGGAGTGGCGGAAAAAATGAGCCATATTTCCACCGGTGGTGGCGCTAGTTTGGAATTACTCGAAGGGAAGGTTTTACCCGGTATTGCCGCTCTCGATGAAGCCTAATTATCGCTAATATCTCAGGTTTAAACAAGGTGGGTGTTGCCCCACCTTTTTTTATGAATTAGGGAGTGGGTTTTTAAAGTTGGATTGGGAGTTAATCATACAAATACTTTTGCGGCAAAAATAGTTGAGCCACTAGGATACTTCAATCGCGGTAAAATCGACACGCTGATATAAATCTGTCAGGGATATTTGAAAATCTAGAGAAAACAAAGTTAAAATCGCTTCTTGATCGTGATAATCCCGAAATGCCCAATGATCGCCTCTTTTATGAAATTGTTCTATATAATAACCATATTGATCGATTAAAATATATTCTTCAAAACTATTAAGAGAACGGTAAAATTTAAACTTATCACCCCGATTATAGTCTTGAGTAGATTTTGATAAAACCTCGATAATCACCTGTGGATTGGTAATCGTATCGGTGCGTCCTCTTTCAAGAATTGGTTCTCCCTTAACGATCATAAGATCGGGATAGGTGTACACATTATAGGCGGGTATTGCCAAGCGTAGATCGGTGATAAATATATCATAGGCTTGATTCTGGATAGTTAAGGGAAATCTTCTATAAAAATTTCCCGCAATGCGATTATGGTTAGGAGTTCCCCCAGTCATAATAATAATTTCTCCATCTCGATACTCGTGTCTGTCGGTGGCAGTTTCCTCTAGTTGAAAGTATTCTGCGACTGTGTAGCGTTTCTCAGTGGTTGCGACCATATTGACCCCTTGAAAGCAAAGCTCTGTCTTTATAATAACCTGTTTTCTGAAAAGGTAAGTAGCTGGTTATAATTAAATTAAAAATGGATTTTAGGTTAGATCCCCCCTGCCCCCCCCTTGATAAGCTGTCCTTTAGTCACATCTTTCTTAACATTTCAAACCTTTGTAGCACAAGGCTTTCAAGACTCGGTTAACAATTTGTAATATTCCTTGTTGACACCCTTACTGACAAAGAAAAAACTGAAATCAAGTCAGGATAAGGGTTGGAGTGCTTACTGCAAAAATTGTTAAGAAAGATCCCTATAAGGGATAGCTTGATAAGGGGGGTGTCTGATAATTTTTAACGCCTACCTACTTACAATTATCGGTTTTAATCAGGTGCTGACTGCTGTATAAATATCGAGAGACCTTGTTAACAAGGTCTCTCGAAAGTGGGTGGGATTATTGTTGCTAATTTGTTAATCCGGTTGGGATAATTTGAGGATAGCGCTAGTGACTTTCATGCTTTCTTGATAAAGCACGTCCTGGCCCCAACGCTGTAACTGTTTACCTAGCAGAGTTTCTGTTTTTTGGTCTTCCAGATGGGACACTTGTTCAACCCGGCAAGATTGGGCCCCTCCCGAAGCTTCCATCCGCATACAGCCGGTAGTTCCCGAACAAATTACCGTACAACAATCGGCCTGAAGATTAGTAGAACTGAGTTTAATACTAATCAGATCCCCTTGTATCTCACCCCAATCGGCCACGGGAACACCGGCTAATTCAGCCTCAATTAAACGCTGGTCCTGACCGAGGAAACTAATCCGATGAATAGCGTAATCTCCCGACCGGTGACTATATCCCACCGGTCGCCATTGTAACCGGCTGGCCATCCAACCGAGGAACATAAAAGCTTGACAAGGATTGCCCTTTTCATAATCAATAGTGATGCGATCGACTTCCAGAATAGCATCCCGGCGCTCCGGTGGATCAAAAGCCTCGGCGGTTAGTTCTTGCCAAGGAGCGAGACGACTCCAGTTCAGGTCAGCTAATGGTACATCTGTGGCTAATAAATCCCCCACTTGCAGCAGTTCCGTTTCCGGTTCCCGAAAAGTGCTGGAATCGACGATAATCGTATCACATTGACTGGCCAGACGTTTAAATAGTCCATATTCGCCATCGGGACTGGCTTTCCACCAGAGAAATTTGGGCAAACTGGGAATAGTTAACTCGGAAATAATGCCGCCAATTCGTTCCAAAGCTTCCGCTGTACCGCTTAAAGTAACGTATTCACAGCAAACTAAAGTGTTCTGACTACGTTTGTTAACGGGACAATAGGCAGAAACAGAGGCTTTTACCCCTTCATCGGCCTCGGCGGTGGGACAGAGGGTAATAATGCGACAGGGATTGGAAGCAGCGATCGCATCTGCGACCCCAATCGCATCCAAATCGGCGGCGTATTGACGATGATTAGCCCCATCCTCGGCGTTTTTTTCCGCTTCCCAGGCCGCCCTTAACCGAGCGACAAATTCATCGCTAGAAAGCCCAGTTACTTCTAGTTCTAGGTCCTTCTGGGCGACTTTGATGGCGGCGTGGGTCCGCGGACCGGCAATACCATCAATCGGGCCGGTGTAATAGCCGAGAAGGGTTAACAATTCCTGTACTGCGTCGGGTTCATAGACAATAAAGCTAAAGGTGGTGGCCCGGGTGGCGGCCATACCATCCTGATTATCATTATAGGATTGCCAGATATCGCGCAGTTCCTGCTCGATCACATCGATGGAAACATCTTTCGGTGCTTGCAGGGAGACAATGGGGGGGCTTTGGGTGGTCATGTCAGTTATCAGTTATCAGTTATCAGTTATCAGTTATCAGTTATCAGTTATCAGATGTGAGTTACCAGTTATCAGTTACCAGATGTGAGTTTTTAGTTTACTGATTACTGATTACTGTTCACTGTTTACTGATTACTGGTCACTGTTTTAGAGTCGTCGCCAACGACGGCCATCGCGGTTAAGGAGAAATTCCGCTTCTGTGGGTTCCCAGGTACCCGCTTCGTATTGGGGTACGGAGGCGGGATCGGCGGGGGCATCCCAAGCGGCGAGAGCGGGAGTAACGATGCGCCATGCTTCTTCTACCTCGTCAGAACGGGTAAATAGGGTTTGATCTCCTAGCATAGCGTCTAAAAGTAGGCGATTATAGGCATCGGCGCTGGTGACACCGAAGGAGGAACCATAACTAAAGTCCATTTCTACCGTGCGCGTGCGTAATTCCGACCCCGGCATTTTTGCCTCAAAACGGAGGGCAATGCCTTCGTTAGGCTGAATCCGCATACTCAGTACATTTGCATTAGTTTGTTGAGCCGCCGATTGGAAGATTAATAACGGCACATGGCGGAATTGGATGGCAATCTCGGAAACTTTTTTGGGCAGACGTTTACCGGTGCGCAGATAAAAGGGGACACCCTGCCAACGCCAGTTATCGACGATTAATTTCATGGCCACATAGGTGGGAGTGGTCGATTCCGGATTAACCCCCGGTTCTTCCCGATAGCCCGGAATAGGTTTTCCTTTCATCCAACCGGCTTTATACTGGCCGCGGATGGCGGATTTTTCTAGGTTATTAATATCGGCCAGGTGAGTCGCTTGTAGGACTTTGACTTTTTCGCCGCGGACACTATCAGCGTTAATAGCGTTGGGTGCTTCCATCGCCGTCAAGCAGAATAACTGCATCAGGTGATTTTGCACCATATCGCGCAAAGCTCCCGATTTTTCGTAATATCCGGCCCGCTCCTCCACTCCCACGGTTTCGGCCACGGTAATCTGGACGTGATCGATAAATTGACGATTCCAGAGGGGTTCAAAGATAGCGTTGGCAAATCGGAACACCAGCAAGTTTTGGACGGTTTCCTTGCCTAAATAGTGGTCAATGCGATAAACTTGGTTCTCCTGACAAACCTCTTGTACGACTCGATTGAGAACTTGGGCAGAACTGAGGTCTTTGCCAAAGGGTTTTTCGATCACTAACCGGTGTTTAATCGGGTCTTTCAGCATTCCGGCCGCGCCGAGGTTTTTAAGGCCGGGGGGGAAGAAATTAGGAGAGACGGCTAGATAAAAGACTCGATTGCCGCGGGTTCCCCGGATTCCGTCTAGTTCTTCCAGAAAGACTTTCATTTTGGCGTAACTTTCTGGATCGTCCATGTTGCCGGGGAAATAGTACAATCCTTGGGCGAAGTCTTGCCAATATTCCTCACTGCCAATCCCGTCGGAAAATTCTTCGATGCCTTGGCGCATCTGTTGGCGAAAATAATCATGACTCCACTCTCGGCGCGCTGTACCAACGATGGTTAATTCGGCCGGTAGTCGTCTTTCCCGTTTCAGTTGATAGAGGGCAGGAACCAGTTTTCTTTGGGTTAAGTCTCCTGATGCCCCAAAAATGACTAAAATTAAGGGTTCTGGGGTTCTTTCTTGTCGCAATCCCACTCGGAGAGGATTTTCGAGCAGCTTTACCATAGGATTTTGTCTAGCCGAGGTGCATTATTTTCCAGTCTAGCGAAAATACTCGACGGGATACCTAAATTGACGCTCCCATCGCACTCAAGCGCTTCAGGATTCCCTGTTCATCCAGTTACCTTATCTATTAGGCTTTCACTTAATAGACAGTGGGTAGTCTGTAGTCGGGCTTGAATTTCTGTCCGCCCGACAGTATTTGCCCGTGCGAGAATGTTTATAGCGGCGTTTTCGTCTCTATCCAAGACACACCCACAAGAACAAACATGAGTTCTTACAGATAATGTTTTCTTGACGATATTACCACAACTAGAACATTGTTGGCTAGTGTATTGTGGGTTCACCGCTACCACAAACTTCCCGTGTATTTTCCCAAAGTAGTCTAACCAATCGGTGAACATTGACCAACTCGCATCTTGAATAGATTTAGCAAGCTTGGGATTTTTCACCATATTGGACACCTTCAAGTCCTCATAGACTACCAAATCGTTAGATTGGATTAACGCTTTTGCTGTCTTGACGGCAAAATCTTTACGCTGTCTAGAAACTTTTAGATGAAGGCGAGCTACTTTAGATTTCTGTTTTAATCTTTTTTGGCTTCCCTTTTTCTTCTTTGAGAGTTTACGTTGAGCCTTTTTTAGTCTTTTTTCCGACTTACGAAGAAACCGTGGGTTATCAATTTTATCCCCATTAGAGTCGGTTAAGAAATGGTTTAAACCTAAATCAATCCCTACTTCTTTTCCTGTAGAGTCAAAGGGTTCTACTCTCTCAATTTCTAAGACAAATTGACAATAAAAGCCATCGGCTCGTTTAATAAGCCTGATTCTTTTGATAGTGGATTTATCGAGAATCTCACGTTTAAAAGTACCGATTAGCTTTAATTTTCCTATCCCTGTTTTATCCGTGATGTGGATAAACTTTTTGTCTTCTGTTAGTTTCCAACCAGAAGTTTTGTACTCGACAGACCTTGAAAATTTTTTGAATTTAGGATAGCCTTTTTTCGCTAAACCCCTTTGACAATTGTTGTAAAAACGGGATATAGAAAACCAAGCTCTTTCGGCACTTGCTTGACGAGCCATAGAGTTGAGTTTACCGACAAAAGGAAATTCAGAACTGTTGGCTAATTCTGTAGTTAATTTACACAAAGTACCATAGTTAACCTGATCTTCTTTGGTAGAGTCCATCCAAAATCTTAGACACTTATTTCTAATAAACTGTCCCACCCTGATAGCCTCTTGAATAGCTATTTCTTGGGAAGGATTGACTTTTAACTTAAACTCTATGACTACGGGTTCGACCTCTCAATGTGTTATGTTATGATTATAGCAATCCACTGTACAAAATATCAAGAGTATAAAGACTAATTATTTTAAAACTCCTAGAGCTACCTTTAATCTCACCGTACATATAGTTCTCGTCACCAAATATCGTAGAAATGTGTTTCAGAAAAAGCATTTAGAATTTTTGAGAATAGTTTTTCAAAACATAGCCGAGAAATGGGAGGCGAAGGTAATAGAGATTAACGGAGAATCAGACCATGTTCACATTCTTTTAACTTACCCCCCTCATAAACTGTTAAGTAGTCTAATCGCTAACTTAAAATCAACTTCTTGCCAGCTGATGTGGGATAACTTTTCAGACCACTTGAAAGAGATATATGGTCAAGATAAGAGAATTTTGTGGACAGGGGCATATTTTGTGGCTAGTTGTGGCGGTGTCACAATAGACCAACTTAAGAAATATGTCGAGAA
This sequence comes from Microcystis wesenbergii NRERC-220, assembly GCF_032027425.1. Taxonomy (NCBI): domain Bacteria; kingdom Bacillati; phylum Cyanobacteriota; class Cyanophyceae; order Chroococcales; family Microcystaceae; genus Microcystis; species Microcystis wesenbergii. The sequence continues at coordinate 796,423 of NZ_JAVSJA010000001.1, forward strand.
TCAAGACTCCCCTGAATATTATAGCAAAGAGCGGGATAGTTAGGACATATGGCATAGAACGAGTTAGTTAGGACAGATGCCTGAAGGCTTTACTCACAGCATCCACAAGGTTTTCACTATCATTGATAATCTGACTATGGCATAGAACGAGTTAGTTAGGACAGATGCCTGAAGGCTTTACTCACAGCATCCACAAGGTTTTCACTATCATTGATAATCTGACTAACATAGTTTTTCAATCTAGCCCAGAACTTTTCAATTTTGTTGAGGTCTGGAGAATAGGCGGGTAAAAATAGCACTTCACATCCCGCTTTAGCTAACAATTTTTTGATTCTCTCTTTGGGATGAAAACTGGCGTTATCAATGATGATAATTTGACCGGGTAGTAGTTCGGGTAATATGGCATAGAACGAGTTAGTTAGGACAGATACCTGAAGGCTTTACTCACAGCATCCACAAGGTTTTCACTATCATTGATAATCTGACTAACATAGTTTTTCAATCTAGCCCAGAACTTTTCAATTTTGTTGAGGTCTGGAGAATAGGCGGGTAAAAATAGCACTTCACATCCCGCTTTAGCTAACAATTTTTTGATTCTCTCTTTGGGATGAAAACTGGCGTTATTAATGATGATAATTTGACCGGGTAGTAGTTCGGGTAATATGGCATAGAACGAGTTAGTTAGGACAGATGCCTGAAGGCTTTACTCACAGCATCCACAAGGTTTTCACTATCATTGATAATCTGACTAACATAGTTTTTCAATCTAGCCCAGAACTTTTCAATTTTGTTGAGGTCTGGAGAATAGGCGGGTAAAAATAGCACTTCACATCCCGCTTTAGCTAACAATTTTTTGATTCTCTCTTTGGGATGAAAACTGGCGTTATCAATGATGATAATTTGACCGGGTAGTAGTTCGGGTAATAGCAATTGTTCTATCCACTCACACACCAACTCTGTATTACAGTACCCCTCAAACACCATTGGCGCGATCGTGGAACCACGCCACCAACCGCTGATCACACTAACTCGTTCGCTACAGTGACCTAACTTTAAAGCCTCAAATCTTTCTGATTTGTGACAATATCCATAAGGATAATCGATGGTGTTATCTATTCCAGCTTCATCAATATAGACAAATCTTTCCGGGGCATAACCTCTGATTTTTTGGAGAAACTCTTTTCGGGCTTCTTCATCTCTTTCTCTGTAGCCATAAGTTTTTTTTTACGGCTCTTCGGTAATTGTTATGCAAATAATTAACTTCAAATAAAATTCGATGATAGTGCCTACGCTCAAAAATAGCTGAAATTTATACAGGGAGAGATTTTAGACACAAACAGGTTAATACCAAAAGATAGACAATCGAGTTAAGATTTGATATAATAGCCAAAAACCAGAGTATTTTACTTATGATACTTGACAAATTTTTGAACCTAGAAGGAACCTCTATTCAAGGCTATCGACACCTAGAAAATGTCGGTATAGTTTGACCAGTCGAATCGAAAAAGAAAAAAGCAATCTGTCCTCGTTGTGGGTTAGAGAGCGATAAACTACACCAAAATCATCGATATTTAGTCAAAGATTTACCAATCTCAGGACAACCAGTGTACCTACAAGTTAATCGTCGTCAATTTAAGTGCGATAATTGTCGAAAACCCTTGAGCGAAGAGTTAGATTTTGTCGCCAGTAAACGAACCTATACGAAAAGACTAGCCGAAAATATACTCGAACAATTAAAATCAGGAGATATTTTAAATGTTAGTCGAATAAATGACGTAACGGAAGAAGAGATTCAAAGAAGGCTAGAGGACATTGCTGAAGAAATTACCGAGCCAGACCTATCGGAATTAAAAAGACTAGGAATTGATGAAATCGCTCTAGTCAAAGGACAAAAAAATTACTGTGCGGTTTTAGTAAATTTAGATACGGGAAAACTAATAGCTATTCTAGAGAAGCGAACACAAGAGGAGTTGAGAAAAACGCTTACAGGCTGGGGAAAAGAGGTGTTAGAGCCAATTGAAGAAGTGAGCATAGACCTTTGGTTGCCCTATAAAAATTTGGTGAAAGAATTGATGTCATCGGTTGAATTAGTCGCCGATAGATTCCATGTAATGAAACAAATTAATCAAGAGTTAGACGAACAGAGAAGAGCAGAAAAAAGAGCCGTAGAAGCGCAGAAAAATAAAAAACAGAAAGCGGAAAAAGAAGCGAAGCTAGAAGTTTTAAAGCGAAGTAAATATAGCCTATTAAAAAATGAAGAAGATTGAACGGAACCCCAAAAAATTAAACGAGAAGCTATCAAAGAAAATTGGCCAAATTTGAAAAAGATGCCGGAATTAAAGGAAGAATTCAGAAAGATTTATGAAACCTCAGAGAATCCGACAGAAGGACTGCTATCTATCTCGGAATGGTTGGCAAAATCCTCCATTGTTTTTACCAAGAGTTGTCAAACAATCCGAAACTGGTTTGGAGAAATCATTAGTTATTTCGAGCGAAGAACAACGAATGGATTAGTCGAGGGAATCAACAATAAACTTAAACTAATAAAACGGCGAGGCTATGGCTTTAGAAACTTTCGGAATTTTTGGGTTAGAAGTATGTTATCTTGGCATCTTGTCTGTTGATTTAGCATAAAGAGTAACGAAGAGCCTTTTTTTCTAGTAAATCCAATTCTTTTGAGCGCTTGACCAATTCTCATCCTACTGACTGGGTTAGCCCATTTTTGCGCCATTTTTTCTTGGGTCAAATGCCCATATTGTTCGGCCAACTTTTGAAAGGCTTCTAAATCGTCAATTTTGGGCTTCGGCCCTCGACGATAGTTAGTTTTAGCGGCCACCGTCCCAGTTTGTTTCTTCCGTTTCAGCCATAGGTCTAATGTATTACGACTAATATTGAGGGTGCGACAGACATGGCTTTTTTTCTCCCCTCGCTCTACGGCACTCACTGCTTTCTGTCTTAAATCATCACTATAGGGTGCTGCCATGAAAGCTTCTCCTCATTTCTTTTTCTCTATTATGTCCTAACTATCCCGCTCTTTGCTATAACATAGTTTTTCAATCTAGCCCAGAACTTTTCAATTTTGTTGATATCTGGAGAATAGGCGGGTAAAAATAGCACTTCACATCCCGCTTTAGCTAACAATTTTTTGATTCTCTCTTTGGGATGAAAACTGGCGTTATCAATGATGATAATTTGACCGGGTAGTAGTTCGGGTAATAGCAATTGTTCTATCCACTCACACACCAACTCTGTATTACAGTACCCCTCAAACACCATTGGCGCGATAGTGGAACCACGCCACCAACCGCTGATCACACTAACTCTTTCGCTACAGTGACCTAACTTTAAAGCCTCAAATCTTTCTGATTTGTGACAATATCCATAAGGGTAATCGATGGTGTTAAGTAGTCGTGCAAAATTAATTTCCTAGTGAAGATAGGCAAGAGGCAAGAGTGCCTCTTGCAAGAGGTGTTTAGATATGTGTAATTAATTTTGCTTAGGTACTTATCTATTCCAGCTTCATCAATATAGACAAATCTTTCCGGGGCATAACCTCTGATTTTTTGGAGAAACTCTTTTCGGGCTTCTTCATCTCTTTCTCTGTAGCCATAAGTTTTTTTTTTCTAGTAAATCCAATTCTTTTGAGCGCTTGACCAATTCTCATCCTACTGACTGGGTTAGCCCATTTTTGCGCCATTTTTTCTTGGGTCAAATGCCCATATTGTTCGGCCAACTTTTGAAAGGCTTCTAAATCGTCAATTTTGGGCTTCGGCCCTCGACGATAGTTAGTTTTAGCGGCCACCGTCCCAGTTTGTTTCTTCCGTTTCAGCCATAGGTCTAATGTATTACGACTAATATTGAGGGTGCGACAGACATGGCTTTTTTTCTCCCCTCGCTCTACGGCACTCACTGCTTTCTGTCTTAAATCATCACTATAGGGTGCTGCCATGAAAGCTTCTCCTCATTTCTTTTTCTCTATTATGTCCTAACTATCCCGCTCTTTGCTATAGTTGTGCTTCGCTGTTTTATGCTGGTCGGTTTTTCATCTCGTCAGTGAAACCGAGGGTTCCTTCAAACCGACATTTAAGGTAAAAATTAACAACCACAATCAGTGATCAGTAATCAGTAATCAGTCATCAGTAATCAGTGATCAGTAATCAGTCATCAGTCATCGGTAATTGGATAATATCTTTAGGCCTTTTTGAGATCAAACAGTGCCAGGCCTGGGAGTGAGCGGGGGGAAAATGGGGGGACTTTTTCCCTGAAAATTAGGTAATTGACTTCCTAAAAATGGATAAAACCCCACACCCCACATCCTACCCCTAGGAAAAACTTTTTGCCGCAAACTCTGATGGAGGAGAGGCCGTTATTTTTTGGCGGTTTTAACACAATCGAGGGTACGGACGATCGCAGCAGCCGCATAGTTACGACGGGCGGGATCGTTTGGTACAAAAGCACTACCCTGTTCGTTTAAGGGAGAGGCCACACCGCAAAATCCCGACATCTGGGTAATTAAACCGGCGGCCCAATGACCGGAAGTATCGGAAAAATTGACGGGGGTTTTAGTTTGGGCTAAATCGGGGGCTTGTTTTTGCCGAGTTTTCAGGTAGGTGGCGGCCTGTTTGAGAATCGCCATCAATTCGGCCCTGGTGATGGGGTCGGTGGGACGGAATTCGCCGTTAGCTTTGCCGGCAACAATACCATTGGCCCGGGCCCATTGGATTTTTTTGGCACTCCAGCGCGTCGCGTCCACATCGTTAAAACTGCCGCTGCCGGGGGGAATCTCTTCTAGGTTAATTTTGGTGACAGTTCCCATCCCTTCAATAATCATCGAGACAAATTGTTCCCTGGTGACGGGATTTTCGGGGCGGAAGGTGTTATCTTCTTTAAAACCAGCCACTACCCCAAGCGCGATCGCTTTTTCGATCTCAGTTTTATAGATATCGCCGCTAATATCCTGAAAACTGGCCCCAGCAGTGGGGGGAGGAGTGGTTTCGCTGACGGAAGGTCTGCCGGCGGCTGCGAGAACTTCCGCTTCTTTGCCGCTAAAGTAGAAGTGGCCTAAACTTTTGCCTTCGAAGGTACGACGGCTAAATCTCCAACCCGGTTCGAGGATAATTTTCATAAATCCTGTTTGCATTCCCCTGGTTCTTCCCACCACTAATTCCGGTCTGCGGGCATCCCGGGGAGTTCCCACTAAGTATAATTCGCCATTGCGTTCCACAATACGCAAGATGTAATCTAGCCCAAAATCCCGGCCATCGAGACGGATAGAATAACCATTACTATCGGTGGCGCGGCGACAAATGCCGGTAAAGTCAAAGTTGAGGAGCAGCGGGTCAATCATGACGGGATTTGAGCCGCTTTCGCTCCAACACTTCTGTTTTCCCTGGATTTGTTCCAATACTAGCAGGTCAAATTTATTACCTCCGTAGGGACGAGCGATCGCTATTACCTGGCTCTGCTCGATGTCCTGTTCGTCAAAGTTGACCGCTGCTGTGGAAGTTATGCCCAAGGTCATTAGGGCGGTTAGGGCGATCGATAATCTGGCTTTCATGATCTTTAATCTATAAGACGATTTTTACGGTAAAAATAGACGTGCTAGTCCCAATATTCTAAGACTGAATACTTCTGGTTGTTGTTCCTGACTGCGCCGGATTGTTGTCTGTCTGCACAAGTTTTCTCTCAATCTTCAATTTCCGAACCTATTGATCCGAGCAATATTCTGATGGAACTGGTGGATTGATCAATATTAATTCGGTTAGCTGTTGAAGCTAGGGAGATTTTGGCGAATTGTTGAAAATTTTAGCCAGCCATTCGAGTCTTAGGCTAAGATGGGGAGAGAGGCTTTTAATTGGCCGCATCCCTTGAATTCCTCACAGGATTTAAGCCCAATAATCGCCTAAAAAATTGCAATTAATCGATTGAGGGCTATCAGTGCTGCGGTGAATTATCATAGTTCATTAGCTCTAGTGAGCCATTGCCCTTTCTTTGGTGTGTGTGAGGTAAACAATTATGAGTAACTCCCCTGGCGATCCTTCTCCTCGTCCTAATCTTTTTCTGAGTCTCGGTCGATTTGTCCGCCGGCCTTCTACTTTAATTGTCGGGGGAATTACTCTCCTAGGAATTACCTCCCTTGGCTATTTTACGACTCGTTATTTAGTTTATGAACGTCTCACCCCAATTTTAGATAATATCTTCAGTGAAATGCTACACAGACCCGTCAGGGTAGGTAAGATAGAGGGTTTTTATTTTAATCGCATTCGTATCGGTAAATCGGAAATTCCAGCTACGGCCAATTCTGCCGATAGTTTATCTATTGATGCGATCGAATTGGGATTAAATCCGCTGCCCTTACTTTTAGGCCTGCCGCTGCCGATTGATGTCAAGTTAATTAATCCCAGTATTTATCTCGATCAGGATAAAAATGGTCAATGGCTCGATAATTTAGAAAAAATAGCTAGTAACTTAGATCGGGAGGCACCCATTAAGTTAAATCTGGGTTTTCAGGTGGAGAAGGCAGCTATTACTATCCAACCCTATGCCCTGAAAAAACCCATAGAAATTAAGGCCGATGGTCAAGGAAGATTTATTGATCATCAAAAGCAACCTCTCACCTACGATCTCAGCGCAGAAATCCTCAAAAGTCAAGTAAAAATTAAAGGAGAAACAGCGTTAAAAACGGGTGAAAGCCTAACTAATCTTCAGATTGATCGTTTAAACTTAAGTGAACTATTAACTTTAATTCCTGGGAGCAATTTTCAATTAAATCAAGGACAAGTAAATGCTAATATTGCTCTCAATATTCCCAGTTGGGCAAAGCTAAATCAAAGTCAAGGTAATGGCAATTTTCAGGTGACGGAAGTAGCGGGAAAATTCCAACCTTTTCAGTATCCAATTAAGTTGACAACTAAGTTAAATTTACAGGGAGATAAAGTATTAGTTGAACAGGCGATCGCAAGTATTGGCAAGATTAAAACTGAGGTGAAAGGAGAAGTAAATTGGCAAACTGGTTATCATCTCAATGTCGCTCTAGAATCGGTGGATTTACAACAGCTTTTAAGAATTATTTATCTGCAATCACCTCTAGATTTACGGGGAGAAGCACGCTCTACTTTTCAAGTGACGGGAAAACTAGATCAACCTCTAATTAAAGGAACCGTTAGCAACAGCAAACCGATTATTTTTGAGCAAATTCCTATTCAATCAATAACCAGTAATTTTCAAACAAATCTCAATAGTCTTAATTTAGATAAAATTCAAATTAAACCCGTCGCAGGTGGAGAAATTAAAGGGGAAGGAAAATTGCAGTTAAATATTCTGCAATCCCTGCAAAAAAATCAACCTCTTGACGGGACAAAAATGCCGATTAATTTAAATTTACAAGCGCATTTTCCCACAAAAAAAATTATATCTCAATTCGCAACAATTCCCGCTAAAATTAATATAAACGATCTGCAAGCTAATATTAAAGCTAGAGGTAGTTTAGGACTGCCTCAATTATTAATTAATTGGCAAATACCTGGGGTTAATCGGTCAGGATTAATTAATGTTGCCGGGGAGGGCAAAGTATTTTTAGGAGGCAACAAAATAAATTTAACCGATACGGTCATTAAAACAAATGGCGGCAGACTACAGGTTAATGGGAATGGTGATTTTACTAGCAAATTAGTCCAGGCAAAAATCACGGGTAATAACTTTTTATTGACTCCTTTTGTGCCTATCGTTTGTCAATATGTAGATAGTATTTGCCCCTACCTAGAAACCTTAGAACCCTTAAATTTAGAGACAGCGAATATTCAGGTTAGTGGCAAAATTGACCAACTTAATGTTAATACTTTAAACGCAGTTGCTAACTTAGGAATTAGCAGTAAACAAGGCACAATTTTAGTCAATAGTCAAGTATTGCAGGGAAATCTTCAGGCTAAAGCTGTCCTAGCGGGATTGCCGATTAATTCCCTATTGCCTAACTTACCAACTCAGGTTAAATTACTGCGATCGCAGATTAATTTACAAGGTTATTTAGGGGAATTACTGAATAATAAAAATAATATTTTCAGCAGTTGGCAAGGTCAAGGAAATCTGGAGTTATTAGTAGATAATAATCCTTTAATTGCCACAGCAAAACTGAATCGAGGTTTGATGACAGGTACAGTTAATACCAGTGGGATTAGTCTCAATAATTTTACAGAAAATTTAACGATTCCCGTCAGTTTAGGCAGGGCAAAAATTAACTTTGCTGGCAGGATAAATTCTCTGATTAGCGGTACTTTAACGGATTTACAAACTTGGCGCGGAGAGGGAGATATACAGTTATTTGTCAATAATCAATCCCTAAGAACGACAACCCAACTGGAACAAGGTATTTTAAGCGGTATAGTTAATACAGATGGCATTAACTTAAATCCGTTTTTACCCAATATAAATATTCCTGTTAGTCTAGGAAAAACCCAAGTCAATTTCACTGGTGCAATCAAGGAATTGTTAGCGGGAAAAATCCCTAATTTTTCCACCGTCAATGCTAGGGTAGATACTCGCTTATTAGTAGATAATAATCCGATTAATACTGCTATTCAATTAAACAACGGGATTTTTAATATTCTCGGTAGCTTAGAGAATTTTCAGACTAATATTCCCATACCTTTGAATATTTCCCAAACCAGGTTTCAAGCAACAGGAAATGCCCAAACTATTTTCGACTCCCTGCTAGAAAAACAACTTAACTTAAGCAGTATCAAAGCAGTTTTTAACTCTCGTATTAATGTAGCCAAAGGAGAAATTAAAGCTAAGGCACAACTGAATAATAACTTCTGGCAAAGTGATATTATTGCCGCTAATCTCGATCCCACTGCCGTACTAGGGCAATTGCCAGGAATAAAATCAATCTCGATTCCTAACTTAGATTTTAGAGCTAATTTAGCGGGAAACATTGAAGAAATTTGGCAGGGAGTAACACCAATTCAGGTTAATAATCTCTCGGCACAGTGGGGAGAAAATAGCTTTGATGTGCGAGGAAATATTCTTTTAGCTAATCTTATCAGTCAACCCGATATCGCTGAGGTTAACTTAAATCTACAGGCAAAAACCGACCTTGCTGCTGTACCGCTAACTCAGATTATATCGCTTTTACCGATTGATTCTAACCTAAAACCCAGAGAATCGACACTGACAGGGATCGGAAAATTTCAAGGACAAATCACAGGAAAAAATCTCTTAACTGCTTGGCAAAAAGTGGGAAATATACAAATCAAAGGAGATATAAATTTAGCTAACTTTAGCATTAATGATCGACCCTTTGAACCTATCTTAAAAGGAAGTATGCAAGCAGGAATCGGTCAAAATATTAGTTTAAATCTGCGGGGAAATCAGGACATTATTGACCTAACTTTCGATCCTTGTCAACAAAATAATTGTCTGCTGCCCTATCTTCCCTTAGGGATAAATATTCGCCAAGCTTTTGGAAATAAAACTCCTTTTCTAGCAACAGCTAAACGAAGCGGAGAAAATTTAAATGTTCAGATTGCCGATTTTCCCCTAGAAATCCTGAAAATATCTCCCACGGCAGCCTACAATATTCCGGGGATTATTGCTGGACAAGTGAATGCTAATCTAGACATCAATTTATTTAACTTACAGGGACAGGGACAACTAGAGATTAATCGACCTAGTTTAGGTAACTTAATCGGGGAAAAATTAACGGCAAATTTGGTTTATCGGGATTCTATAGTTCAACTGCAAGAAGGTAGTTTACAAGCGGGTGCAAGTCAATATAATCTGCAAGGTTTATTTAATTGGCAAACCCAAGCAATAGAAGCTAAACTGAGGGTAGATAAAGGTTATATTCAAGATTTATTATCAGTTGCTAGTATCTATGATTTAACCAGTTTAATCACCCTTTTCTCCTCAGAGAATAACCCAGCTATTCAACTTAGTCCCCTAGGAGTAGGTAATCCCGAAGCTTCCCTAGCACAACAGGTAAATTTGCGGGCAAAAATTGAAGAAATAATCCAGCAATTAGCAGGGGAAAGAGGGGTAGTCGGCATACCTTCCGAACTAGATTTTCGCGGCCGTTATCAAGCAAATATAGCCTTAACTGGGACTTTAAAAAATCCCGAACTGAATGTACAATTTCAGGGCAATAGATGGGAATGGCGACCCCAAAGACCGACAGTAAATATTGTTAAACCTCTGGGAATTGTCACCACCGATACCCAATTAATTCCGATTGATGAAGTAACAATTAATCTTAACTTAAATCGTCAGTTGCTCAGGATAGAACCGATTAGATTAAAATCACGAGATTCTTCCGTATTTTTAGCGGGTGATTTTTCCTTAAACAAAGTAGAGGGAACTTTTGCCGTGGAAAATATTTCTCTCGATCTCTTGAGAAATTTCGTCCAGTTTCCCTTGGATGTATCCGGTAGTCTAAAAACTCAAGGACAAATTGCAGGAACCTTATTAAATCCTCGTATTCAGGGTAACTTTGCCTTTATTGATGGTGCAATTAATGCCCAAAATATTAATCAAGATATAATTGGTTTATTTACCTATAATCAGTATCGTTTTGATTTGCGGACAACCTCCTCCGAATCAATCCAAATCTATGCCAGCATTCCCTATCCTCCCTTACCGGGTAATGATCAATTAAAAATCCAAGCAAAATTAGGAACCGATGCAATCAAATTAATTGAAGCTATCAGTCAAAACGCCATCGAATGGGTTAACGGTGAGGGAGAGGTAGTTCTTTCAGCGACGGGAAGATTAGATGTAAAAGAGGGCTTAAAAATCAAAGATTTAGAAGCAAATGGTATAGTTACTCTCGATAATGCCGCTATCCGCAGTGTTGCTTTTCCAGAGATTTTAACCGTAAATGGCCGCATTGGGTTAACCCCTGAAAACTTAACAGTAGAGGAATTACAAGGCTCGATCGCTGATAGACAAATTTCTGTGGTGGGAGTTTTACCTTTCTTTCAAGCCATCAAAAATAATCCTAATCCCTTAACAGTTAATATTCAAGAGGGAGATATAGCAATTAATGGTCTTTATCGGGGATTAATTGCTGGGAATGCCATGGTAACGGGAACAATTCAGCAACCAATTATCGGGGGGAATGTGCGTCTTTCGAGGGGTAAAGTTTTTCTTCCTCGCACCCCAGAAATTAATCAAGAAACGGATAAACCAGTGAGTCGCTGGCTGCAGCCTCTCAACATTCCTCAGACGACAAATATTACTCCAGTTTTAAATAATTTCCAAGTGTCTTTAGCGGGATTATCCATCGAACAAGAACCTTTGTATCAATTTGATTTTAGTGGTGCTTTAACCTTGAACGGTTCGCTCACTCCACTGGAGAAATTACAAACCAATGGAGTGATTAATCTCGATCGAGGACGGGTTAGTTACATCGATACTCGTTTTCTTCTTAACCGACGCAATCAAAATGTTATTGTTTTCGATTCTAGTCGCGGGTTGGGACTTTTAAATCCCTTTGTTGATATTCAACTGCGAACAATTCTCAGCGAATTTTCTCAATCTCGCGATTTTGCTATCTCCCGTCCGGGGGGGGATTTTCCTAGTAATGAAATTCCCGATGATAGCCTCAATCGCATTCAACGGATCGATGTCACCCTCAGCGTTGAAGGTGAATTAAACCGCTTGCTACCAAATTTAGGTGGTAATATCAATGAAGTGTGCCAAATTCGTCCTGATAGTCCACCTTTTCCCCTAGAGGAAAACTATACAAATGCAGAATTACAAAAAGCTGCTAATTGTCTACAAGCAGTGGCTTTTGCTAGTGGTGAAGATGAGGGATTGCTTAACACTCCCCTAGTTAAATTAACCAGCACTCCCCCCCGCAGCCAAGGGGAAATAGTTCGACTTTTGGGGGAACAATTGCTGTCAGTTTTTAATGGTTTACAGGGGAAAAATACGGAACAATTGATTCAGTTTGGAGTGGTTCAGTTGGCAATTCCCCTCTTAGCCCAAGGAGTCGTGTATGATGTGGAGAATGCGGTTAGTAATGTGATCGGGGCAACGGATTTTAATATTCTTCCCAATTTGGAAACCGTCTATCGAGTTAATTCCCAGTCTTTTATCCGCTTTTCCTACGATTACAATTTGAATGAGTTTACCGTCCGCTATCAAACTCAATTTTAAAGCAAGATGGCTGGATAAAGCGGCAAAATCGGGTTATACTTAATTACCAGGAGAAATCCTCTAGCTAGATCTAGCAGTTATCTTAATGGTGAGGTATGAGATTTTTGTTTTGGGGGGATGGGAGACAGGAAACGATGCCCTATCAGGTTACACTTCATCTTGATCAGAAACGCTGTAGGAAATAAGAAATAGTCTTTTATTACTTTTTACTTGACCTTCCATGATTATTCGCGAGGCTAAAGAAACAGATTTACCAACAATTATCGAGATTTATAATGCTGCTGTTCCCACTCGCAAGGCAACCGCAGATTTAAAGCCTATTTCCCTCGAAAGTCGGCGAGAATGGTTTAAAAAACACGCTCCTGAACAGTATCCCATCTGGGTAATAGTGATCGAAGGTCGGGTGGTGGGTTGGCTGAGTTTACAGATGTTTTATGGTCGTGTCGCTTACCAAAAAACGGCAGAGGTTAGTTTATATATTGCCCCCGATTATCAAGGTCGTGGAATCGGTAAATTATTAGTAGAATATGCCTTGGAGCGCTGTCCAAAATTGGGTATATCTAATCTTATCTGTATTATTTTTGCCCACAATCAAGCCAGTATTCGTCTCTTTGAAAAATTCGGCTTTCAACGATGGGGTTATTTACCCCAAATTGCCGCTCTAGAGGATTTTCTGGCTGATGTGGTCATTTTAGGGAAAAAAGTCGCTTAAATAGGCAATTTTCCCCATAGCTAGACTATAATTCTAGACTTAATTGAATATAAGCATTTTCTGATTCGCCTAGAGATGGTTTCTGGGTGAGAGAAAAGAGATAGTCCTCATACCAAATCTCAGAACTTCCCGCACATTTTTCATCTCTAAATAACCATTGTTGAAACACTTGTTCTCTACCATCCTGAGGGGCAACAATCTGATAAACTTTTAGAGATTTTTTAGCAATTCTCTGGCTGCCCTTGCTGGTTAATTCATAACCTAACAAGTTCAAACAATTACGAATAATCGTCAGAGGACGGGAAGTATTAGAGAGATTAATCTTGGTGATAGTTTTAATCTCGTTGCGGTTTTTAATGGCGATTTCGGCCATTTTTTGTAAGTCGGCATCATGATTAGTTAATTCTCTTTCAGGATTAGCTAATAATACGGGAATTCCTAACACTTCTAACGTCCCGATAATCACTCCTAATTGACTACCATTAAAATCGGGAATAAATAAACTTCCGTGACCTGATTCTATCAGTTTACGCGCAATTAAAGCATCTCGATCGCACAAAAATTGTCGCCCAATTGTCAAAAAGTAATGTAAGCGTAGTTCTTGATACCATCCTTGATCATCTTTAATCACTAATTGCGGTGTGACGGGGATTCCATAGCGTTTGTATAGGTCATATTTCCTGATAATTCGCCTTTCTTTCACTGACTTAATTAACTGTTTTTTAAGCCAACGATATTCTGATTCCGTGATCTCAGAAGCGCTGGCAATTGCCTCGCATTCAGAACGATAATTATGTTCCCTAATTTCTTCAATTGCTTCCGTTAACTGATTGGTTATTTCTAGTTCTTCTTCCTGATTACGTTCTTTAATTCTATGACCTTCTGCTTGTAAAATACCTAGAATTGACTGACGATAATTAAGCATATAAGCATTTACTCGCACAGCCATTTTTGCCCAGCAGAGGAGAGATTCCGCTTGAAAATTTGTATCTAAATCCTCAAGAGATTCTAAATCTGATTGGTGTAGTAAGCGAATATTAACCTCCGTTAATCGGTGTCCAGAGGTGAGAAGTTTGGGGATAGAAGTGGAACCATTACCCACCTGATTAAATCCGTACACTGCTGACCAAATATAACGAGGAATATTCTCTCTAATTCTCCCTAAAAATTGAGCGATAGAAGTGGGAGTTTGAATTCCCTGTGCTAAACACCAAACCGAGGTAAAGTGTTGCTGAATATCAATACTAATTCCCGTTTCGATCGCAGGACTAGCTAGAACTATATCATAGTTAAGCAACAACTGATTTAAATTGCCAATTGCTTGATAAGCATCGTGACTAGAATCTGGCAATGACTCTGAATCTATCCGCAGAATTTTCTTCTGAGGAAATTGCTTTCTTAGATAAGATTCTAGGGTAATTGTCCCCCATTTGCTGGTTAATTTTTGTGCTGATAGACAAACAAAAGGTTTTCCTCCCTCTTTAATATGTTTAACTAAATCCTTAACTAGCTGTTGGGGAGTATTATCAGAGTAGTTATAAACTCGCCAAGCTTCCTGATAACTGGGTTTCCACTCGTTACTAATCAAGAAAGGTTCTAGTTTAATAGCCGCTAAAGAAGTTAGATATTCTAGGGAAATATCACTTAAATTAGCATCAGCAACTAAGACTTTTCCCCCACTGCTGACCACAGCTTGTAGCAGAGACTTTAAAGACTTTAAAATTGCTACTCGATTAGCTTTACAAGTATCCCCATTTAACCCATGCCATAGGACTTGTTCGATCTCATCGATAATAATCATAGCTTCTTGCCAATCTTCCGCTTGAAATTTAGCTTGTGATTGGGGATGGAGAGAGTCAATACATAAACCATAACCGTAAATTTGTGCCGCAGGATTATCCCTAATTTTGCTGATATAGTTTAAACCAAAGCGTTGACATAGCTCCTCTACCAGTTTGACTCGATGACCAATAACTAAAACTTTTTGTTGATTGGCAATAGCCTGTTTAACTATCTTAGCTAAAAACTCAGTTTTTCCTGTACCTTTAGCCGATTTAATCGCCATTAACTGCGCTGATGTAGGGATAGCAATATCTGGCAAGTAACGGCTATTTAACTCTAGATGAGGTGAGAGAGTTAAACTATTTAAACTCGCTGCCTTCCAAATTTCCCAAGAGGTAGCTTTTTGATAGACTTGTTGGAAGTAATCTTCTCCTCGATTGATTAGTAAATCATCCACCCCTTTACCGTCAGCAGCATCCCAAGTAACTACCTTTACCTCACAGTTAGCCTGACTGAATAGATAACCCATTCTCTGTAAAGCTAAATTAACCGCTTGTTGGTTCTTTGGTTTAGTTTCTTGATCAAAAACTAGATAAATCTTTCGTCCTGAATTAGCTAATTTTTCTAGCTGCGGAATTAGATGAGATTTGCCGATTCTTCTACCTAATTCGTCCTTGGGAGTACGATAACCATTGTGAATTCCGGGTAAGGCAATTGTCGCATAACCTGCTGTTAGTAATGCCCCCGCTTTTTTCGCTCCTTCCGTAAGACAAATAGGTATCTCTGGATGTTTAATTACCCAGGACCAAAAACCGAGATCCTCTTGCTTATTATCCACTTCTTCAGTTAAAATATTAATACTGATATGCTGGGCTATCCTTTGCCAAATTTTCAGGGGAACCCGCAAAGCAAAGACTCCCGTAGGGGTTTGGGGAGGATGTTCGTACTTAATCGGTTTAGCCTTATCAAGGCTTAAACGGGGAAAATCGGGCTTAAAACAGCCCCAAAGGTCATAATTACCCGTTAATAAGTCAATTCCTGAACACCACCAACCGCCTTGACTGATATGTTCATAACGCTTGAGAATATCATCCCTAACTCTGCCATCATTGCGTCGCGGTAATTCTTGGGAGTAGAGTAGGTATTCACTGGGAGATAACCCCGCTAAACTGGTGACATTGAGATCGATTAACTCCGCATCCACCCCGCTATCACGCCATTCTTCTAAATATTTCATCCTTGTCCTCTACTGGCTAGACGCTATATATAGCGTTTTTGTCCTATTATTCTAGCGGTAAGCCACTAAATAGCGAAAAGAGAAAATTCACTCTCTCAGAGGTTCTCAGAGGAAATTTGACTTTTAATCCACTCTTGTCTTAAATTATCGAAAAGTTAAGAACAAATAAAGTCTGACCACAACCTCCTCAGCAGTTAAGCAGAATCGGATCAAAAATATTTTGTCAATCTGTTTTTATTATCAAAGAATATTTTTTTTGTCAAGCATACAAAAGAACTATATTTTTTTAGGAAAATCGAGAATTTTTTCCAGAAAATGTCATCCAAAACACTGTTTTTAGGGAACAAAATAATCCTCGCTCTACTACATATAGAGTGATAAGATTATTTAACACGCTAGATGTTGTGTTTTCCCAGAAAATCTGATAGAATACTCTAGTACAAATAGATTAATTTGTCAAGTTTTTTAACGCCGCAATTTCCCAATTATGCAATCGAAGCCCTTGACTACTGCCGTTTCCATTCACAAAAATAACGAAGTAATACCCTTTCGTTCTACCCCTTTAGCTAATATGGGCAGCCATGGAATTAGAGTGATTCGGCGCGATGGTTCCACCACAAGCTTAAATATCGGCAAAATTCGCGAGGTGGTAGAGTGGGCTTGTGAGGGCAAAAAAGTCAATTCAATCGCCTTAGAAGCGGGTTTAACCACACGCCTGCGGGATGGGATTACCACTAGGGAAATACAGGATAATTTAATCAATTGCGCCCTAGAAATGTGTAGTCCAGAGGAACCGGATTGGCGCTATGTGGCGGGAAGATTGCATATTTGGAGTCTTTGGAAAGATACCTTAGTAGCCCGGGGTTATCAGTACGGAAATTACGAGAAAACTGTCAAAACTCAAGTTAAGAATCGGCTATACGACGAAAGAATTCTCATCTATTCTGAGGCAGAATTAAAAGAAGCTGGTTCTTGGATTAATCCCGATTGGGATATCGATTATGACTACGCCGGGGCATTGTTAATCACTAGCCGTTATTTACTCAAAAATGAGTTACCCCAAGAGGCATTATTAACCTGTTCCCTACTGCTTGCCAGTGTGGAAAGTCCTGGTAATAGACTCCCCTGGGCGAAGAAATTTTATCAGGCGATTGCCCAAAGAAAAATCTCTCTTGCCACCCCAATTTTAGCCAATTTACGCACTCCCAAAGGTTCCCTAACCAGTTGTTTTATCCTTTCCATTGACGACAGTTTAGAAAGCATTTTCGGCGAGATTACTAATGCTGCCCGCATCTCAAAAAATGGTGGCGGTGTCGGGGTGAATGTGAGTAGAATTCGCGCCACTGGTAGCTGGGTAATGGGGAAAGCTAATGCTTCCGGTGGGATTATTCCTTGGATTAAATTACTCAACGATACAGCTATTGCAGTCAATCAGGGGGGAAGACGCGCTGGGGCAGTAACTATCGGTGTTGACATCTGGCATTTAGACGTGCCAGAATTTCTGGAAATGCAGACAGAAAACGGTGATCAAAGACGCAAAGCTTATGATATTTTTCCCCAATTAGTTATCACCGATGAATTCATGCGTCGGGTGATAACTAAAGCCGAGTGGACATTAGTAGATCCCTACGAAGTTCGCACTAAATTAGGGATAGAATTAGCGGAACTATGGGGGGAAGAATTTGAAGAGGCTTATCGTTTAGTAGAGGCTAATTTAGATAAAGAGATTGTCCTCTATAAAAAAATCAATGCCCGGGACTTATTTAAAACTATCATGCGTTCCCAAGTAGAAACAGGAATGCCCTACATTGCCTTCAAAGATACCATCAATCGCGCTAATCCTAATAAACACGATGGCTATATCC
Source organism: Microcystis wesenbergii NRERC-220 (assembly GCF_032027425.1). Classification (NCBI taxonomy): domain Bacteria; kingdom Bacillati; phylum Cyanobacteriota; class Cyanophyceae; order Chroococcales; family Microcystaceae; genus Microcystis; species Microcystis wesenbergii. The sequence continues at coordinate 814,172 of NZ_JAVSJA010000001.1, forward strand.
CTGGTGTAAATTTATGCACGGAGAGCTTCTCAAATGTCACCCCCGATAAAACTGCCCATTGTTGTAATTTAGTTAGCCTTAATTTAGCCAACATCGACGGGGAAGAAATCGAGTCTAATTGTCAAATCGCTGTCAGGATTCTCGACAACACCATCGATATTACTAACCCTCCCTTTGATAATGCTAAAAACCACAACGATAAATATCGCACTATTGGGGTAGGGGCGATGGGATTAGCTGACTGGTTAGCTAAACGGAAATTATCCTACAATAACCTATCAGAAATTAGTAATTTATTTGAAGAAATTGGCTATTGGTGTACCTATTCCTCGATGGAATTAGCCAAAGAACGCGGCGCTTATCAAGCTTTCTTGGGTAGCGAATGGAGTCAAGGTAAATTAATCGGTGCCAAACCAGTGGCATGGTTTTTAAATAATGCGGTGCAACCGCAAAGATGGCAACAATTAGCCGAAGATATTCAACGATTTGGCATCCGTAACTCCCATATTACCGCCATTGCTCCTAATACTTCCTCTAGTTTGGTACAGGGATGTACCGCTAGTGTTTTGCCGGTTTATAGTCGCTTTTTCTACGATAAATGGGCAAAGGGAACCGTTCCCATCGCACCACCTTTTATTGAAGAAGCTTTCTGGTTTTATTCAGAGAATAAAAATCTCGAACAGCAACAAGTGGTGAAAGCGATCGCTACTATGCAAGAATGGATCGATACGGGGATTTCTATGGAATTATTATTCAACCTCAATGAAGGGGTTTACTTCCCCGCAGAACCCAACCGTTGTCTCACAGCAAAAGACATCTTTGATACCCTAGTTATGGCGTGGGAATTGGGCTGTAAAGCGATTTATTATATCCGTACCGTACAAAAGGACAATTTTCGAGAGTCTGACGATAGTTGTTCTAGTTGCGCTAATTAAGGCTAAGATAAGTCTTATTCATCACCGAATCACAGCTATGGATAAGACTTTATACGAACAGGATTACTATCTCTGGTTAGAGAAAACCATATCTTTACTAGAAAATCGCCAGTTTTCTGAGTTGGATTTAGAAAATTTAATTGAAGAAATAAAAGATATGTCCAGAAGAGAACGTCAGAAGTTAGAGAGTTTACTAACTAAACTCTTGGAGCATTTACTTAAATTAACTTATTGGCAATCTAAGCGCGATTACAATAAAAACAAGTGGCGACGTGAGATTTTAAATTTTCGCATTCAAATCAAAAGAATTATTAGCAACAAAAAGGATGGAACTTATAATACAAACTTAGCATCTTACCTCACCGAGATTCTTGAGCCATGTTACGAGGATGCTTGCCATCTATTTGTCGAAGGTTCTGGCATCGATAAAAGACTTTTAAGTGCTACACCTATTGGATCAATCGACCAAATTTTAGATGAAAATTGGTTTCCTGAGTTTCTCGGAGAGGATTAAGCAATGAAGAGTGATTTATACGAAAAAGATTACTATCTCTGGATAGAGAAAACCATATCTTTACTAGAAAATCATCAATTTTCCGATTTGGATTTAGATAATCTCATCGAGGAAATTAGTAGTATGGGGAAAAGTGAGAAACGAAGTTTAGAAAGTTATTTAACTCGGTTATTAGAACATTTGCTAAAACTAGCTTACTGGCAATCGGAATTAGAATATAATCAAAGAGGATGGAAAAATGAAATCCGTAACTTTCGCCTAAGAATTCAACAAATTATTGAAGACAGTCCCAGTTTAAAGCCCTATCTATCGGAAATTTTCTCGCCCTGTTATCAAAATGCGCGTAAATTATTTCTGGATTTATCTGGAATGGCTGAAAATTTGGTCAGTTTAGCTCCAATTTGCACTATAGAACAGGCTTTAAATGAGGATTGGTTTCCTGAAATCTCAAAATAATGGGGGATAATTATGGAAAATAACTTATAGGAAAAAGATTACTATCTCTGGTTAGATAAAACCATATATTTACTAGAAAATCATCAATTTTATGATTTAGATTTAGAGAATTTAATTGACGAAATAAAATCTATGTCTATAAGTCAACAGAAAGCCCTTAAAAGTAATCTAACTGTGATTTTATGGCATTTACTAAAATACTTACAAGAGCCAGAAAAACAAATCAGAAGCTGGGCATTAACCCTTTTTGAGCAGCGAGAAAGAATCGAAGAAGATTGAGAAAATAGCCCTAGTCTTAAGATTTTTTTAACAGAAGAAAATTTAAAAAAATGCTATGATAAAGCCAGAAAAAAGCCGCTATTGAAACAGGGATAAACCTAGAGAAATTCCCGAAGGATTGCCCATTTACTTTGGCAGAAGCCCTAGATTTTGAATTTATTCCTAGTCAAAATCAAAACATTTGACTTTTTACCAAAAATCTATTATAACCTAAAAGTGCCATAATATCCAAGTAATCATGTCCTTACATTTAGTTAATTCTTGCCATTCGATGCCCATTTCCCCGATCTTCAATCCGGCGGGAGATGATGCGATCAAAAACCGTTCGATCTGGTTTGGTAACACCACCAACCTGATGCAGTTAAACGATGTCCGCTACACCTGGGCGGTGGGTTTATATCAACAAATGCGCGAAAATTTCTGGATCCCGCAACGCTTAGATATCACTCAAGACGTGACTGAATACGGGCATCTTACCGACGAAGAAAGATATGCATATCATGGTATTTTGTCCTATCTAACCTTTCTTGATTCCGTGCAAACCTGTAATATTCCCCACCTAAAAGGTAGCGTCACTGCGCCAGAAATTAGTCTTTGTATGGCGGAACAAATTTCTCAAGAAGCCATGCACAATCAAAGTTATCAATACTTAATTGAAACGATTATTCCCCCAGATCGCAGAGGTGAAGTTTATGACTTTTGGCGTACCGATAAAGTTCTCAGGGATCGCTGTGAATTTATTGCTACTCTCTACCAGCAATACATCGATAAACAAACTACTGAAAGCTATTTTATCGCCCTTGTCGCCGATTATTTGCTGGAGAGTTTGTATTTTTACAACGGGTTAAATAATGATGTAGCCCACTAGCATCGTGAGGTGTTAGTTAAAACTCGCCAAATTGCTGGGAAGCCCTAAAGCCCTTAAACCAAAGCGAAGTCTGAAAAGATAAGCGTAAAGGAGCGAGAGCAGAAAAAATTTAAGGGATTTAATAAAAGCCGTAAGGCAGTTATTAAAAACAATGGGTAATCAGCAGCCAAGCCTCTATTTTAAAGGGGAAGGTTCAACGAACAGAGGGTGAGTATCTTCTTCCGCTTGGTAAATATGTCAAATTATAAATGTAAAAATTTTTTTTTACAGATATGGAGACTGGCGTTATTTACAAAGTGCAGAACCTTGAAAACGAAAGAGCATATATTGGGTGTACCCGAAATTTTCCACAAAGGATAGGTCAACACTTGTTGCTATCAAGTATTGGAGACGAATCATTGAGATTTTACCCAGAGTTAAAAAAGTATCCTGAAAAATTTTACTTTCAGATACTAGAGTCTGGAGTAACTCTTTGTCGATTAAGGGAAAGAGAAAGTTATTGGATAAACAAGCTTAACTCTATTGAGTGCGGGTATAACGAATGTCTGTATAGTGGGAATGAAAAAATTTCTTTGATACAAGTCAATGAAATAAAGCTAATCCTCAAGACAGAGAAAACTAAGTTTTCCGTTATTGCAGAGTTTTTTAATATTGATGCCTCTACTATATCTGACATCAATTGCGGAAAAGCTTGGTACGATCCATCAATAACCTATCCAATCAGACGCAGCACTGTAAAACGAAAAAAACTCTCTATAGATCAGTTAAGGTTAATTCATGAACTGCTGTCTGACATAAATATCTCTTTCTCTGAGATAGCCGCAATGTTCGGATGGGAATCAGAATCTGTTATCAGAAAGATTAACGCAGGAACTTACTCTGTAAAAATCTTGGATGATAATAGTTATCCAATACGCTCTATCGATTCAAGAAAAGGTTCAAGGAGATAATGGTATGTTCTAGCCCCACTCTGAAAGGATGGGTAGTTGCGTCATCTTTTTCTATAATCTCGCTTCTCGACAGTTAATGTCTGGTAGTGCTGACGTTTTCAAAATGATCAACCGGGACGAATTAAGTCACGTCCGTTTGTATCAAAAACTTATTCCCGAAGCCATGGCAACTTTTTCCCATTCCGTTGAACAGATTTATGAGATGTTCGATAGTGCCGTTAAACACGAATGTCGCTGGACTAATCACATCGTTGGCAACGACATTTTAGGTATTACCGAATACAGTACCGAACAGTACACCAAATACCTCGCTAATATTCGACTAAAAGCGATCGGACTTGAGCCTTTATACAGGGAAGAAAAGTATAACAAAAGTCCCTATAACCATCTGGAACGCTTCTCCGATACCAAAAAAGAAGGCCACACCAAAGCTAACTTTTTTGAAGCAACCGTTACCAGTTATGTTATGTCTTCTGGCTTAACTGGATGGGATGAAATTTAAAATTTACAGGACAAGAATAACCCAATTTCTTACCATAAAGTGGCAACTTTGTCAAATATTTTGACAACTTTTGACCCTCTCTTGCAGAAATACCGACAATCAGCAAATGCACTTCTGGGTTTGGGGGGTTCTACCCCCAAAAGCCTAGATTTACTGATAAAATCGGAAGTAATGACCAATTTTAGAAGATATACTTAGGGCTTGCTCAATAAATCTAAAAACCTTGTTGGATAATATTTTTAGGCTTTTTTGAAATCAAAAAGTGCCAGCCATTGGAGTGATCGGGGGGGAAATTTAGGCACTTTTTCCCTGAAAATTAGGTAATTGACCCCGGCGGTTCGACAAGCGGTTCGGACCTCGGCGTGAGACTTCGGCGTGAGCTCACCGTCGAAGCCTCACCGTCCACTCGACTGAGCTCGCCGAACGTCCTGAAAATGGGTAAAACCCTACACCCCCCCTGCCCCCCCGATGTCGGGGGGGCAGGGGGGGCCACACCCTACCCCCACGAAAAACTTTTTCAGCAGACCCTAATTATGACGATTGCCATCATAATGAATTCTCGCCCCGGCCCATTGTAATTTTTCCTGTAGAGTCTGATAAAAAGAATAGCTTTCCCGCAGGATAATAAATTGGGCGAATTTTTCGGCTTTGGTAACTCCCACCCATTGCCCGGGCCAAATGGAAGTGGCTAAAGCACCATCCATCCAGAGTTTAGTATTTAATTCGTAGTCTCCCAGGGGCCAAATACTGACCAGAGATGCCGGGGGAATGACAATCGGCCGACTGGAGAGACTCAAGGGACAAATCGGGGTGACAGCGATCGCTTCCATGCCGGGGTGTATAATCGGACCATTAGCGGAAGCGGTGTAACAGGTGGACCCCGTGGGAGTGGCCACTAATAGGCCGTCTCCTTGGTACTGATCTACTATTTCCCCGTCCACTTCGATTTCGAGGATCGAGGTGGGCATCCTATCGATACTAGCGGGTTTCACACACATCTCATTCAGGGCATAAAATGCCTCGCTCACTGGCTGCGGGTTCCTTTTATCCCCTTCATAGATTCTGGCCGTTAACATCATCCGTTGTTGTACCGCATAGTGATCGGATTGTAAACGCTCCCAGACCGTCTCCGTATCTTGGAAAATCTCAAAAGGTTCCGTTAAAAATCCCAGATGGCCGCCGACATTCACCGCTAAAATCGGAATGTCTTCGTGAGCTAAATAGCGAGCGGCGGCTAAAATGGTTCCATCTCCGCCTAAAACGATGGCGAGGTCGATTTTTCCCGATGCTGAGGCTAAAAATACTGGATAGGGATTATCTTTAAAGCCACTGGGTCCCATTAAAACTTTACACTGACGGGCTTCTAACTGTTTAGCGCATTTTTCCGCCCATGCTTTACTTTGGGGATGGTTGGCCTTGTGAGCGATGATTACTTGTTTTAACTGCACGGAGTTGAGACCTGGTTCGGAGGTTATTAGGGGTCGAGAAGGTCGTCACCGACCTCCCCTCCCATTCAGAACCGTGCGTGATACTTTCGCATCACACGGCTCCTAGTTTGACTGTTCCCCTGTTAAGGATACAACTTGACATCTTTTGGTTGTCCTTGTATTATCTACATTAACTTCTGATGGTGTCAATGTAGATGATTTTTAGGCTTCCATCCGATGCCGATTTATCATCGTGACAGTGGCGGTGTAGTAATTGAAGGTTTTTGTATTCGTCCTTTCCGCCTAAGCTTAGAGGGTGAATGTGGTCAACTTCAATTAAATCCGATGGGGTGAAATACTGCCCACATCGGCTACACTTGCCTTGTTGCTTCTTAAGTAGTTTGGCTACTCTTGTCGGTGTGTCGATTGCTTGTCCTCTTCTGGTCGCCCAGTAAGTCCAATTTCCGTCATAAGGTGATGCGTCGGGGCGTACTAGGGTATGTCTGACAATTGGTGTCCAATTATGTTTCCATAATTGATAACCATCTTTGGTTTGAAATAACCAAGATTCGTGTCTTTCTTTCCCATTGCTGAGTTTAACTGTACCCGGTCTAAAGTAGTTTCTCAGCTTTTCGTAGCTCGCTTTACCACATCTTGATACTGTCCATGCCCTTAACATTAACCAGACTGTGTTGTCTAATTTATTGAAGGTATCCGTAGATACTACTCCTGAGTAGTAGTTAGCCCAACCTCTAATGATTGAGTTTAGTTGACTAATCAGGGCTGTTTGGGGTGATGTTCTGTGTTTTTTAATTACACCCTTAATCGCTTCTGTGTGGGCTTTAACTGCTTTTTGGCTGGGTTTAATGTGGGTTTTGTGACCAATTAATCGTCTTCCCCCTCCTATTTTCCCAGATTTGTATTTTCCTACTGGATATTGCCTGATATTGAATCCTAGAAAGTCAAAACCGGGTTCTTCTGTTTTCCCATTGTATTCAATGGGGTTGAGTGTATGACACACTCTGGTTTTCTCTGGTTTGAGTTCTAATCCAATGGGTTTTAACCATTCAGAAATAGCAGTTTTGCACTGTTCAATGATTTCGAGTGATGGGGAAATTACTACAAAATCATCGGCGTATCTTATTGAGACGGCTTGGATATATCTCTTTTTGGGAAATAAAGTTTCAATTAATCTTGCCATTCCATCCAGTGCGATGTTGGCTAGTAGTGGACTTATTACCCCTCCTTGGGGTGTCCCTGTTTCTGTTTCTTCAAATACGCCGTTATCCAATACTCCTGCTTTGAGCCATTGTTTTATGTCTCTTTTCAGGGAACTTGGACAATGAATTTTGGACAGTAAAAAGTTGTGATTAATTCGGTCAAAGCACTTGGCAATATCGGCATCTAACACAAAGTAGCTACCTTGATTAATGGTGATGTATATTCTTGATATTGCGTCTTGGGCAGACCTTCCCGGTCGGAAACCATAGCTGGTTCCTTCCATTTTTGACTCCCATTCTGGCTCAAGTGCCGATTTAATCAACGCTTGTTTAGCTCTGTCTTTGATGGTCGGTATTCCTAATGGACGTTTTTCATCCCTACCGGGTTTAGGAATCCATACCCTTCTTAACGGTTTTGCTTTAAGTGTTCCTTTGATTTCTTCGGTTAGATTTAGCCTTTGTTCTGGGGATATTGTTATCATTCCATCTACTCCTGCTGTTTTCTTTCCTTGATTATCTTGGGTTACTTTGCGAACCGCTAATAGACGAGCGTAGTACGATTTCACCAATAGACGTTGCCACCTTCTAACTTTTGCATCCTGTCCCGATTTAGCCGCTTGGTATATTCTCTTTTGGAGCTTGAAAACATATCTTTGGACTTTCGCCCAATTGATAGCTTTCCATACATTCGTAGTCTTAGTGGTTTTCGGTTTCCCGAACCCTTTACCTTCTCTCGATTTCGTCATATAGACTCCTACTAGACTCTATCCTTACAATCAAACCGTAACCCGTTAGCATATCTTGACTATTACCGTCAAGCGTTGGCTTTTGGTTACATCTCACACCCTTAAAGGCTTGCGCTTACACTTATCACTGCTGGGTATTTCGACCGATACTCAGAGCCTAAAAGGGTTTATAACGTTCCGTTTATATGGGCATTCCATCTTTAGATTTGTCCTATCCACCGGGGTACTTTAACAGGTCTGTGTAAGTGAAATATAAAAGTCCTTACTTTTCCCCTTATTCTTTTGAACGCAGTGTTTCAACCTATTTCACTGCTTAGTTATTACGATGGTTCAGGTCGGACATTTGGCTCACGCCTAATCATGGATGGTTGGCAGTGGTCTCGATTCTGGTGTTAGGTTACACCTCGGAGCCTTCCGTTCCCCGCTTCAGTCCCAGAATTGTGATTTCTGAATCTGGGGGTGGCTATCGCCGTTACTCTCACCCTTGTAGCAATTGTAAATAATTGTTACAAAGTGTATTGACCTTGAGTTCCCTTGCCTAGTTTGGTATCGGGTGATACTAAACGTCGGGACATATAAACAGTTATAAGGTTGGTCAAGGTTGACCTTTTAGATTCAGTCAAGGGACTGAAGACCTTACTAGGCGGTTATTTCAGGCATTTCAGCCCTATTTCATGCCTAAACGTTTCGCACCTATATTTTTAACAATACCAAGACTGGGCAGATCGGGTGAAAAGTAACAGGTAAAAAAGGGGGTTGGGGGAATCACCTCGGCCTCACTGTAGCCAATTTGACAGAATTAATCGATAGATAGAGGTAAATGGAAGTAACTAGGATAAGTTCGCAGGTTTTAGCAATCTTATCCCCTTTTTTCCCTGTAACTGCTGTATCTGTGTCACTTTTTCCCAATTATCTCCCTCAACAGCCCTACCACTTAATTTCCCCGCAAGGTTATAATTGTATTAAGATGTGTAACAGTTCTCTGGCAAACTCTTGACAAAGGATAACAAATCTGCTCTCCCAAAAAACAGGAAAGGTTTTATTTCTATGACATTAATTCAAACCGCCCAATTATCGCTGGAAACCTCGGCTTTAGCCTTTTTTAAGCAGACAGAAGGACGCTGGCAATCCCAGAGACGTTATTACACCCTCACCCAAGAAACGGAACCCCAAGAAGTTATCAGCGCCATCGAGATTAAATATTTACCCCAAGGCAGCGAACCATTAATTCAACTTGCCCGTTTACATAATCTGGAAGATATAGCTTTATTAGGTGGCACGGAAGTGACTTGGCAAAGTAATTATCTCCGTCCCCAGAGTAAAAAACCCTCCAACGGTTCCACTATATTCGGTATTTTAGATAATATTCTCTATCGCGATCGGGGATTTGCGACGGATAAACCCGTTAGTGCCATTTATACCTTTCCTAACCCCTCTACTCTCTGTCTGAGAACAGAATACGCCGGTTCTGTCTTTGAAGAAGAAATTAAACTCATCGGTCAACAATATCGCACCCGACAAACTATTATCTCTCGCGCCGGTCAAGAATTGATGATCGGTCAATATCTAGAAAAACGGGTCAATTAGTCAAAAAATGGCGGCTATTCCCAGAATTTTGACTTCTATGCTAGGAATAGGGCTGAAATCAAATCAGCCCTTCCAATAACCTCCCTTTAAACTGGGGTTAAATTGTCTTGATTCTGACTAGCGAGAAACTTCTCTAATTCCGTAATTGCATCGGCATCTACCTTAGTTTGCATGGGACAGAATTTCGGTCCACACATCGAACAAAACTCCGCAGTCTTATAGATATCTGCGGGTAAAGTCTCATCGTGGTATTCCTTAGCGCGATCGGGATCCAAGGATAACTGAAATTGACGATTCCAATCGAAATTATAACGAGCAATGGAGAGTTCATCGTCACGATCGCGCGACCCGGGACGATGACGGGCGATATCTGCCGCATGAGCCGCTATTTTGTAGGCAATTAAGCCATTTCGCACATCTTCAGCGTTGGGTAAACCGAGATGTTCTTTCGGGGTGACATAACACAACATCGCCGTCCCGTACCAACCCGCCAGAGCCGCCCCGATCGCCGAAGTGATATGATCGTACCCTGGAGCAATATCGGTGACAAGGGGACCAAGAACATAGAAAGGTGCTTCGCTACACTCCTCCATTTGTTTTTTCACATTAAACTCAATTTGGTCCATGGGAACATGGCCCGGTCCTTCCACCATCACCTGTACATCGTGTTCCCAAGCGCGACGCGTCAGTTGGCCGAGGGTTTTCAATTCCGCTAATTGGGCTGCATCGGAAGCATCGTGGGTACAACCGGGACGCAGGGAGTCACCGAGACTAAAAGAAACGTCATAACGCTTGAAAATCTCGATAATTTCATCGAAATGGGTATAGAGAGGATTTTGCTTGTGGTGGTGTAACATCCACTTAGCAATAATACCACCCCCCCGGGAGACAATCCCGGTCAGACGGGTTTTGACTAAAGGCAGGTGTTCGATGAGGATTCCCGCGTGAATCGTCATGTAGTCTACCCCTTGCCCGGCGTGTTTTTCGATAATATGGAGGAAATCTTCGGCGGTTAGTTTTTCAATATTGCCGTGAACGCTTTCCACCGCTTGATAGATGGGTACAGTACCGATGGGGACAGGAGAAGCATTGATAATCGCAGTGCGAATTTCGTCCAAATTACCGCCACCCGTGGAGAGATCCATCACCGTATCCGCGCCGTATTTAACCGCTAGGTGTAATTTTTCCAGTTCTTCGTTAATATTCGAGGAGTTAGGCGAAGCCCCGATATTAGCATTAACTTTACACTTAGAAGCAATACCGATCGCCATGGGTTCGAGGTTGAGGTGATTGATATTAGCGGGAATAATCAGTCTTCCCCGGGCAATTTCGCCGCGAATCAATTCGGGAGAGAGATTTTCCCGTTTTGCCACATACGTCATCTCTTCGGTAATTATCCCCTGACGGGCGTAGTGCATTTGCGATACATTTGCTTGTCCGCGCCGGGGGGCAACCCATTCTTGTCTCATAATTTTATTTCCTCTGTAAACAGCTTCCCTACGCTGGAATTACCCAGTCTCAGGTTCTAAGGGTCTTTCTCAGCCTGATTGCCTCAGACACCCCTAGCTATGACGGCAATTGTATCACTCTTGACGACTGAGGAGATAAAGCTTAAGATTGTTGTTTGATTAGGCGGTTATCAGTTATCAGTTATCAGTTATCAGTTATCAGATGTGAGTTTTGGCTCTTCTGGTTTCTGTGTGGAAACGAGGTCTATACTGATAGTTTATTTAACAAAATAGTCCTAAAAGTCTTTCCCAGTAAACATTTCACGATTTCATAAGCAAAAATTATCACACAAAGTCGAGAAGAGCCGAGTTTTCAGTTCACTGATTATACTAAATTCGGTTATTAAAAACTGATTATTTATTCCCCCTTTTGCCTCTTGCCTTCTGCCTCTTGCCTCTCCTGATATGTAGCCTATGCTCAACGGATTTAGTATTACTGTTTACTGTTTACTGTTTACGGCAAAAAACTTCCCACTTCCCCAACCCCTTGCTGATTCCGAAAAAAAGGGCAGGCAAAAGCCTACCCTAGGATTAATGATTATTCAATCAAACCTTAGACATCGTAGTAGAGAGAGAACTCGTAGGGGTGGGGACGTAAGCGCATCGGGTTAACTTCGTTATCGAGTTTGTAGGTGATCCAGTTTTGGATAAAGTCTTCGGTAAAAACACCAGAATCGGTCAAGAAAGCGTGATCTTTTTCGAGACTTTCCAGAGCTGCTTCTAGAGAACCGGGGGTAGAGGGTATTTTTGACAATTCTTCGGGGCTGAGTTCGTAGATATCCACATCGAGAGGTTCCCCTGGTTCAATTTGATTTTTAATCCCATCGATACCGGCACAGAGCATGGCGGCAAAAGCGAGGTAGGGGTTAGAAGTGGCATCAGGACAACGGAATTCTAAACGTTTGGCTTTCGGGTTGCTTCCCGATAAAGGAATCCGAATCGAAGCGGAGCGATTACCTTGGGAGTAGGCCAGGTTTACAGGGGCCTCAAAACCGGGGACGAGACGCTTGTAAGAGTTGGTGGTGGGGTTAGTTAAAGCTAAGAGCGCGGGAGCGTGTCTAAGCAAACCACCGATGTAGTGCAGTGCCATTTGACTAAGTCCGGCGTATTTATCCCCAGCGAACAGGGGTTGACCATCTTTCCAGATAGACTGGTGAACGTGCATCCCGGAACCATTATCGCCAAAGATGGGTTTAGGCATAAAGGTGACGGTTTTACCGTATTTCTTGGCCACGTTCTTGATGCAGTATTTATAGGTCATCAAGTAGTCGGCAGCCCGTACTAGGGTAGAGAATTTAATCCCTAGCTCGTTTTGACCACCAGTAGCGACTTCATGGTGATGTTTTTCGATGGGAACTCCGCAGTCGGCCATGGTTAAGAGCATTTCCGTGCGAATGTCTTGAGAGGTATCGGTGGGACTAACGGGGAAATAACCCTGTTTGTAGGCGGGTTTATAGGCAAGATTTCCGTCCTTTTCGTCTTTACCGCTATTCCAACGACCTTCGACACTATCCATGTAGTAATAGCCGGAGTTGGCGGTTTGGTCAAAACGAGCGCTATCAAAAAGGAAAAATTCTGCTTCCGGTCCAAAATATACGGTATCACCTAAACCGGTAGTGCTAAGATAATCGATCGCTTTCTGAGCAATAGAGCGAGGATCGCGGCTATACCATTCACCGGTTCTCGGTTCTTTGATGCTACAGATCATGCTTAGGGTAGGTTCCTTGTAGAAGGGATCGATCCAAGCGGTGGTAGGATCGGGAACCATGGCCATATCGGATTCGTTAATTGCTTTCCAACCGCGAATACTGGAACCATCGAAGGCAACACCATCGCTGAAAGAGCTTTCATCGATTTGATCGTAGTAGAACGAGCAGTGTTGCCAGATACCGGGCATATCAATAAATTTTAGGTCAATAATCTTAATATTGTTGTCCTGAATCATTTTCAAGACTTCTTGTGGCGTTTCGGGCATGGAAAACTCCTTTGACGTATGGATCGGTTCTTAAGCTTCTCAAAAAACCCATCCTAAACAGTCACTTTGTCCAGTTTTGTATTTTTCGATACAAAATCTTTGATCCTAGCTTGAAAAAATCTGTAATTTTCTTGTTCAGGTCGGTAATGGCTCCCAATGGCGATTTGCCCATCGGCTTCTACTGTCTCGGCTCTCTTATTCTTTGTGTGATAAGTTCAACTTAATATGGAAGCGGTCAATCTTTGTGTCCTTCGTGCCTTTGTGGTTCGTTCCACATTTTACCCACCAAACCCAAGAGGGCCGGCTATTTTGACACAATCATGATAGATGTCCTTGGCTGGCATGGTAATCTCCTCCAATTGCCCTCATTTTAACGGAAGACGATAGTTCGCCTGAGAAGCAGTAAAACAGGGGAAAACACCTGAGACTCCCTGCTCTGTCAACCCCTAAGCTAGGGAGAGAAATGTAAAGATTTATAAAATTGTAGCTTTTGATACAGTTGTGAGGGGGGAGTGTGTATTGTTTCCCTGTCCTCCTTCTGTCTTGGGTTAAGCGATAGCCCAACCCAAGCTACGAGGGGGAACCTACTACGTTCTTTGTCCCCTTTCTCCTGTAACAGTTCTTGATGGGTTTGTCTGAGTTTAGCCTGATTGATAATGATAGCGAGCTTGTAAAAAATAAACCTTATTTCCTGTGACTTTATAAACCAAACGATGCTCTAAGTCGATCCGTCGTGACCAAGTGTCGGCAGCAATATACTTAAGAGGTTCGGGTTTACCCAATCCTGTAAACGGATCGCCATCCAAAATATCTGCCACTAAGTCTAAAATTTTATCGCCTTTTTTCGGTTCGTTCCGATACCACCAAGCTAGATCTGCTTTGAAATCAGGACTAAAAACGGGCAAATAACCATGAATAGGATTTTTTTTAGGTTTATCTGGCTTATTTTCTCTTTTACGACTCAATTCCTAACTCCTCTTTCAATTCAGCTAATGTTTGAGGAGTTGCATCTTCTGTCTGGGTCCATGCTAAAGAGCGAAATAAGCGTTGGGCATTTTCTGGCGATCGCAATAAATAAACACACTCTAATAAACTGGAAAGCTCATCTTCAGCAATTAAGGCGACATTTTTCTGATTGCGACGCTTAATGACGATAATTTGCGATTCGTCACACACCTGATCTAAGATACTGGCTAAATTCATTCTCGCCTGAGAGTAAGTGGTTTCTTTGCTTAACATGATTTTTAGGGGAGACTTGTACAACCTTATTGTACACTTTAAAGCTCTTGAAGTCCCCAAAAACCCCAAAATCTGAGTCGCTCGTTAGGGAGAAAAATGTAAAGATTTATTAAATTGTAGCTTAGGATACAGTTGGGGGGGAGTGTGTATGCTTGTTTTTAGTTTTTTCAAGCCAAAATACATTTTTTAAGAGGAATTTAGCCATGACATTGGCAAAACTTGTCAAAAACTCCGTGGGAGGGGGCGCAATACTTATCAGTCTGGCGGTAACTGGGAATGCACAGGCTGCTATATTGTCCTATGGCGGTGCTGGCGCAACTCAGGGCTTTAACCCTGGCACTCTCAACATTGGTCGCCAATTTACCGTCACCGGGTCGGGCATCACTGTCATAGACTTGGGCGTTTTCGACTTGGGCGGGAATGGCTTGGTAGACTCACATGATGTAACCCTGTTTAAAATCAACTCAGGTGCAGGGGCAGCGAACGCCAATGTCTCAGCCATCAATGGCGGTTCGGTCAATATCGCCAGCGGCACTGGTGCTTCACTAGAAAGTTCCTTTCGCTTTAAATCCCTTACCAACGCCATCTATTTAGCACCGGGCGATTACTCGGTAATTGCATACGGCCTGAATAAAAGTCGCGATGCCTATGGTGAAGGTGGGCAGCTTCCTGCGGGGGGCAACGTCAGCAATATTGGCTTTACTCCTTTTGAGTTTGTCACTGCCAGTAGCCCTGCTTATCCTAGCGCAGGCGATACTAATACCGCCTTGTCTAGCGCATCTTTTCGTTACAACTTAGGCAACACTACCTCTACCTCTGTTCCCGAACCCTCCTCCATCCTCAGCCTCCTCGCTCTCGGCACTCTCGGCGCAGCTTCAACCCTGAAGCGTAAACTAAAACCCTCCCAATCCACCGAAAAAGAAACCACAAAAGTAGGCTAAATTGCCTCTAAAAATACCATAAATACCCCTTCATTCAATCTTGAGGGGGTTTATTTTTTTCTTCATCAACAATCTGTAAAACACTGCTGTATAAAGGTGCAG
Organism: Microcystis wesenbergii NRERC-220; assembly: GCF_032027425.1. Taxonomy (NCBI): domain Bacteria; kingdom Bacillati; phylum Cyanobacteriota; class Cyanophyceae; order Chroococcales; family Microcystaceae; genus Microcystis; species Microcystis wesenbergii. The sequence goes on from NZ_JAVSJA010000001.1 coordinate 829,421, forward strand.
CCACCCAAAATCCTGCTTGATCAATCAAAGCGTCTAGTAGGGGTTTCACCTCAGAGATTAACCCTCGATTCTTCGCCTCAACTAAAATGCCCAGAATTCCTGTGTATCGAAGATTAAGTCTAGCAGCAATTCTACGACCACGACGCTCATCAATCAAAACTTGATCTGCTCCCAACTCAAGTGCTAAAGCAATAGCCTCAGCTTCTCCCTTATCTAGTTCATCTGCAAGAGCTTCAATCACTGTGCGGTTAGTTACCGTTCGAGTTTGAATCCAATCTAAGGTTTGGACTTCTATTGAACCTGCTACCGGAAAATCAGGCTCAGTTAATTCTCGATAAACTGCTTCAGGAATAAAAACTATTTCGTAAAGTTGTTGTAGCAGATGAAGTTGATTAATGGCGGCAAGATTGTTGATAGGGGATGTATCACTGACAACAATCACAATCTTCCCATCTCCCGCAAGTTCTTAATATCCTGTTCAAAATCTTCGACATCGTAGTGTACCGGAATTTGACGACTTGCAAGTAGGTGTTGAAAAGCAATACGATTCATTCCTGCAAATCGACTCGCTTGAGCAAGGGTGAGCTTCTCTTTTTGAAAGAGCATGACCGCAATTTCCTGCCTCATCTCAGCTTCAGTCATGCGTGTGGCACTGAGAATTTCATCGGAGATATCAATACTCATAGCTATAACCCTATCTATCCCTTCCTATTGGAATAATATCATAACCCCGTTCATTTAGTCAGTTGAGGGGGTTTATTTTTTGCGTCTTTTCCTCTTACACATTTTACACATTAAGAATCGGTTTTATGCTATTGAGTTACCAAAGCCAATAGAAGAGGCTTTATTATCAGTTGCCAACTAAAACCGTCCCAATCCACCGAAAAAGAAACCACAAAAGTAGGCTAAATTGCGTCTAAAAATACCATAAATGCCCCTTCAATCAATCTTGAGGGGGTTTTATTGTATAATTGAGGGATGAGTAAACTAGATCAACTTACGCAATCTTGAGCTATAATCGGCAATGAGGTCGAATCCGAACAACGATCAGAAAAAACTCCTGATTGCTGAACTTAAAAAAGCAGCAATCAAACATACCCCAGAAAATATTATCATAATTACTCAAGATACTAGCGGGAAAATTGTTTTTCTAGAAACTGGAAAAGCAGGTGACAAAGGTTCTGGATTGCTGCATATTCTAGAAAATCATCGAGAAGATTTTCTCCAGAGAGGTATTACTGAAGAACAAATTCCCGATTTAATTGTAACAGCTATTAGTGAGGGAAAAATTATTGGCATACAAGGAAAAAGTCGCATAATTTATCAAGTAGAAATCAATGGAATTATTCAGTATGTTTCTCTAGAAATTAGTCATAATGGTTACTTAGTGAGTGCTAATCCAACTCCAACTCGATTAATTAACAAACTTATTCAGGAATGATAGTTATGGCAATCAGAATCAAACTTTGGGCAGATTATGGAAGTTACCCACTTTGGGGAGTAGATGAAATTGATAACATTGCTCCTGAAGAATTGCCATTAAGTAAAGAAACTATTCAGCGTTTAAACGCATGGCAGGATACTTACGATAAGACTTTAAATCAAGACTATCCACCTTTATCAGATTTTCCTAATCAGCAAGCTGAAATGGATTTTAAACAAGAAGGAATTAGTTTATGGAAACAGTTACGTCTTGAACTGGCCCCGGATTATGAAGTTTTCTACCAAAATGAAGGTCAATTGTTCAGACATCCTAAGGAAATAACCACAAAATCTACAGTACAAAAAATAACAGTTTGAGTATCATCACCCTCGGCACTCTCGGCGCAGGTGCAACCCTTAAGCGCCAACTAAAACCCTCTAAATCCACTGAAAAAGAAACCACAAAAGTAGGCTAAATTGCCTCTAAAAATACCATAAATGCCCCTTCATTCAATCTTGAGGGGGTTTTGTTTTTTTATATCTCTTTTTTGGCAATAGATGCTATAGTGAAGGGCCACTCTTTAAGATTGCTTGCTTGATCGTGGACTTTGAGATTATCAGCGATATCACGAATATCGAGATTATTGCCACAGGAACAGGAATTCGTAATCGGGAACGGTTGCAAAAACAGTATGGCAAAGGTAAATGGAGAAAATTAAAGGGCATAGCCCAAGTTCAGCTTCCCAATGGTATAGTAAGGTTAGCTGAAGTCCATTGGTATGAAGCTCATGGCATCGGCAAAAAAGAATTTAAGCTCAAGTTACCGTTTCTAGATTGACCATGAAAATAGAGTCATCTCCCACAAATAAGTTCGCAGTTTGTCTCAATAATGAAGGCTACGAAGCTTCACTAGAGGTGGGCAAAATATACCGCGTTATCCCTGATGAGACAGCGGAAATAAACAGTCTAATTCGGGTTATTGATGAAAGTGGTGAAGATTACGCTTTTTCTGTGAATCGGTTTCATCCTATTGAGTTACCAAAGCCAATAGAAGAGGCATTGTTATCAATGGCCAACTAAAACCCTCTCAATCCACTGAAAAAGAAACCACAAAAGTAGGCTAAATTGCCTCTAAAAATACCATAAATACCCCTTCATTCAATCTTGAGGGGGTTTATTTTTGGCATCTATTAATACTTCTAAAAATTGTCAAACTTATTAATGATGTCTTGAATTTGCTGCGCTGGGATGTCTGTTTGGTCAGATTTGGCATAGATGAGGAGCATCAAAACACAACTATTGTCTTTAAGTTGATAGATAACACGATAGCCGCTACTTTTGCCCTTTTGAATATCGCTGTTTTTGAGGCGAACTTTAAAGACAGTGTAGCCCGTCCCTGGGATTCGATCGCCGATGAATTTGCCTATCTGAAGGTCATCAATTAGGGGTTGTATATCAGTACGAATGCTCCGATAGCGTTTGGCGAGGGTGCGAAGTCGGTCCTTGAATTCATCAGAGAAAAGGATTTTAATAGAGGGGATTCCTTCAGACATCTATGCCATCCCACAGTTCAGAGATGGGATGTACTTTGCCTTCTTTAGCTTGCTGAAGAGAAATACAAAGACTGGTGAGGATCAGTTCTTTGGGTTCGTCGTCGGGGTCAGTGGATGGAGTGAGGATATTACGCGATACTAGCAATTGGTAGAAATCATCGAGTGCCATTCCCGTTAGTTCGGCTGCTTGTTCAAATTGAAGACGTTGCTGCTGATAGAGCATGATAGCGATTTCCGTGAGCATTTGAGCTTCAGTCATTTGGACTGTTTGCAGAAGTTCAGTAGGAAGGATGAGGCTCATAGAGGTTTCATTAAGTGGTGGTAACTTCATTGTATCGCCATTAAAAAGTAAACCACAAAAGTTGGCTAAATTGCTTCTAAAAATACCATAAATGCCCCCTTAATTCAGTTAGTTTAGAGTGCAAAACGCCAGAACAGCAGCCGGTTGTCGAGAGATGATGTCAAATCCCGTCATACTTTATCTTTATTTCTGACCTGCTGCCTAGACAAATTAGAAAGTAAAAGTCGTGCGGATAGTACCGATAACTAAGGTGGAATTGTTGTTATTTGAGTTGGGAGAAGTAATCACGATTACCCCCGGAGTAAGGGCAATATTATCGGTGAGTTTCCACTCATAAAATCCTTCGATATGAAAGGAAGTATCGGGATCATTAGTGCCACTACCATCATTTAATCTAATACTAGAACTAGATACCCAAGGCTGCATACCAACAATAATACCGGCGGTATTTCCTTCCTTAAATAAATCAGGAAAAGCCAAAGTTATCGCCCAATTCCAGATATCTAAATCCCCGCGTTCTAGTTGTCCATCTAAAGTGCTAAGAGTTCTCGCTTTTGTGTAACCCCCCCAACCACCGAGGACAAAACCATCGACAATTCGCCAACTAAATTGTAAACCCAAACTATTATTAATTGTCGGGACAGCCTCCCCGAATAGCTCTTCGGTGAAAAATTGGAAATTCGAGCGCTGGCTTCCCGTTCCCGTATCTAATTGGTTATAACCATGAAAGTAGGATAAAGCAATGCCAAAATTCTCGTTTGGAACATAACCCAGCTGCCCTAGGGCAGTATAGGAACCGTTAAATAAACCCGCGCCCGGGTTAGGATCGTTAGCATCTCCAGCAAGATAACCGGCGCTGAATTGGAAAGCCCCATAATTACCCTGTAAACCGAGTCCAGTTTGTCCGGGGGCAAAATAAAGGGGATTGCGGGTACCAAAAGCGGAAAGCGCCCCACTAGCACCATCTCCATCCAAAAAGTTGAGGGTATTGGTAAAGTCATCTTTAGCACCTCCCGTCGCTTCTAACCAGAGTTGGATATTTTCCGTTAGGGGGAAACTGTAGTTTAAAACTTCTAGTAGTAAATCATTGCCGTCCGGTTGAGTAAAGGCTAAGGTACTTGCAAAAGTTCCCGTCGTATCGGCTAAATCGGCAATATTTCCCGTTGCTAGACGGGTATAGAGTAAATCTTTGCCTGTGAAGCTAGTATTTAATTCTAAACGGGCCCGATAACCAAAAGCTGGTACTTGGGGAATCCCTTCACCACCGTTTTTTTCTCCTGTGGCTACCCCATATAATGCCATCACCACTTCCCCAGTTAATTTAGTGGTGGTGGAAAATTGATTATTTTCCAGAAAAGCGACTCGATTTTCTAAGTTATCAACCCTTGCTCCTAGGGCTGCTAATTCTGTCTCGAATTCCCTGACTAATCGCTTGATTCTGTCTAGATCTTCTTTTAATACCGCCACTCCTTCTTGAATCAATCTTTCTAGGGTATTTAAGCAAGCATTCAACCCCGCGGCAAATTCCCAACGAGTTAAAGCGCGTTCACCGCGAAAAGTGCGGTCAGGATAACCTACTATACAACCATACCTCTCCACGAGACTTCTTAAGGCCTCAAAAGCCCAGGCGGTGGGAGAAACATCCCGCAATTGATTGACACTTGTTACCTGTGCCATGGGGTTACTAGAGAGGTTTTCGAGACTATTAGCCAGTACCGGACCAGAAAAACCCAGTAATATCGCTGCTGTTAGGAAATTTTGCTTGATTTTCATTGCTGGTTCCCACACCTACAAGAATGATTATTGTTCTCAGTATAATCAGGTTAGCAAACTTTTTCCAGTCTGGCACTGTTGCAAATATTTTTCAAATGTTACTCCAGATAAAATCTGAATTGCCTAGCATTTATTGGTTCAAATAAATCTTAAATGATAATAAAAGCAATAAGTAAATAATTTTATTGTTCCTAAGAACAAGATAGAGACGCTGCTGACAGCATCTCTAAATGATTATTTTTGGTTCAATTGAGGATAAAAAAGAGGTAACTAGCGCAATTCGGCGTTAAACTCGTTAAAAGAGCGTCTTTTTAACTCTAGCGATTGCGATCGAGGCAAAAGATCAAAAACCTTTCTTAAGACATCATCCACATCTTCATATTTAACATTGCCCAAACCATCATAAACCACTTTACCTTGTTGGTCTAAAACCACCGTTTGGGGAACCCCACCGCGATAATAGTAACCCGGCTCATCGGCACGATAGGAAGACTTTAAGGGGATAGAATCGACAGTAACGGGGATAATACTGGCGGCGCGACCGTAAAACTCTTGAAAACGGGAGACAATCGCCGCAAATCGCTTACAATCACTACTATCATCCAGATAATAGACAATAATAGCCGGAATTTTCCGTTGAAAAGTTTCCGCTAAATTGAGACGCGGTGGTACGAGGGAACCATTACCCGCATAGACCACAAAAATATTACCATCGAGGCGATCGTCATCGATTCCCGCGTAGGCGCTAGGGGTTAGCCAAGGAGACAAACTCGCCAGGGCCATAATAAGAAAAACAAGACAGATCTGAAGACGCAGCCGATAACGAGATTTCATGATCAACAGGGTTAAAATATTAAGACAATTTTCAGTTTGACATACCCCACGCCGTAAACGGACGTGGATTCTTCTAGCATCACTGCTGAGAATTTCTGGCTCAACGAGTCCACTTGAATTAGATTCCTGGCGAAATCCCACCCAGAGGTGGTTCTCTCCTCAGACTTTCGCTCCCTTACAGAAGCCTGTTTTCCTATGCCCTAGGATACAGTTCAAAACCTCTAAAATAATTGGTTTCTCTGGTACTTGACGCTTAGAGCTTTTACCTATAGGAGCATTCCCCTATAGAACCCCATAACTCTAGTTTTCAAGGTGCGTTCATCGGTTGATGACTGGGTTTTTTAAGCGGTTGCTTACCCGGCCCGCTATTCTTAATATCATACATCACATAAAGTCGCCCTAAAAGGGCGAGGCTTTAAACCCAATTTTTCGGTAAAAAATCTTGTGACCTTCGAGCGCGATAATTCCCAAACCACCCCGCGAGTCATTGCCGCTAACTCGCGCTTTGCCGATACTTATTATGCCATTCTAGGACTACATCCGAGGGCCTCGGTGATCGAAGTGCGACGCGCCTATCGGGAACTCAGCAAACGATACCACCCCGATACTACCGAACTCAGCCCCGAAGTGGCAAAGGTTAAATTCCAGCGTCTTAACGAAGCTTATGCCACCCTGAGTAATCCCGATCGCCGTTCCCTGTATGATTTACAGATAGGTTACTCGCGCTGGAATGTCATCCAAACCATCCCCGATAGCGATGAACCCATAGCTAATCGTAGCGCCTATCTCGATCCTACCGATCGCCCCCTATCTTCGGGAGAAATTTTTGCTTTGTTTATCTTGGCACTCACCCTGCTCGGCTGCTTGTTACTAGCGGTGATTATTGCTATGCTTCGAGGAGAGAATGCTGTCACTGTAGCCCAATTATTTTTGATTTAGATGCGATGAAGATTCCCACTGCTGATACTCCCCTCTATAATCATCCCTTACCGGCGATCGAAGCATGGCTAGTTAAATTAGGTTGTCGGAAAAATAGCGAGAATGTCCACTGTTGGATCGTCGAAAAACCGACATGGAAAGCGGAAATCTGCCTCGATATCGAAGAAATCACCGTTCGTTACTTTCGGGCAGCCAATGACGGCAGTGACATCAATCGCGCTTTTAAATACTCCCTTAGTCGCCAAGATATCGAATCGGCGGTTTTTTCTGGTCCCTAATCATCCAAACTTTTGACTATCTAACATTACTCGTTAAGACAGTGCCGGAGTTGGCAGCAGGGAGAGTTAGTCCGAGCATTTGTACTAAATTTTCCAAGACACGCTGTCAATCCAGTACACTTGTTCAGCTTGAAATCAAAGCTCCTCCACAACTGGAACCGCTGCCAGCAGTGCAACCGTAGCAATAGGAAGCGGTTTGTACCTCTGCAATTACATCTAAACTATCCGCTTGTAATAAATCCGGCAGGGTTAATTTTTGGCCTTGACTGGTGCAAGCGGCCCGATCCTCCATCTGATTAAAATCGCAGTCATAGATATTACCCAAATAATCAATGGAAAGCTGATTACGACACATCAAATGCTCGATAGTATCGCCATTAAAATAGTCTTCGAGGAATTGAAGATAGGGTTGATAGAGTTGCCGGTGTTCCAGATGGAAGCGTGTCCTTCCGACGGGTAGGTTAGTGATAGTAAATAGATTGTTAAAAGAAATATTAAAATGTTCTTGCAAGAACTTTTTGTAATCCCGTGTCAGGGATAGTTGATCCGGTGTGAGAGAAAAATTCTCTGACTTAGGAATCTGGGGATTATAGACTAAATCCACAATCAAATTCGGCTCTTGAGCGTAGCCGAGACGGTTCAACCATTGTAAAGCGGCGATTGATCGGTCATAGACTCCCAGACCGCGCATTTTATCCACATTATCGGCAAGATAACAGGGTAAAGAAGCCACCACCCGCAGCTGATGGCCAGCGCAATATTCAGGAATATCAGTAAATCCTTTCTCGAAATAAATAGTTAAATTCGAGCGCACGATTACCTCTTTCCCAGCTTTTCTAGAGGTTTCCACAATTGGTTTAAAACCGTAGAGCATTTCTGGGGCGCCGCCGGTCAGATCGACGGTTTTAATTTGGGGAAATCTTTCGATCAGTTCGATAATTTGTTCGCACACTTCTGGAGTCATTTCTTCGGAGCGAACTGGACTAGCTTCCACATGACAATGGCTACAAGCAAGGTTACATCTTTTTCCCAAATTAATTTGCAGAACCGAGATTTTTTGCTTAGTTAAAGGAGTTTTTAGTTTCTCAACAAAAGGAGTCATGGGAGAGTAATCAGTAAACAGTAATCAGTAAACAGTGAACAGTGACCAATCAATAATCAATAATCAATGATAACTGATAACTGATAACTGATAACTGATAACTGATAACTGATAACTGATAACTGATCTCAGTGGCCGCGCCACGCCCCCAACGGGTAGGGTTGATTCATGAATCAACCCTACTATGAATCAACCCTACTATGAATCAACCCTACTATGAATCAACCCTACCCAAAAGCTGGGATTGAGTGATAAAACCGAAAGTAACGCCCAATTTTAGGAGAAAGTTTCCCCTGAAAAATCCCAAATTAGTAGATTTACAAAAATGAGATGCACCCTTTCCCTCCTTGTCCTCCTTGTCTTGTCTTCACAGGTTTGTCAAATACCTACACCTGTGAGACCCCCCCTGCCCCCCCGACATCGGGGGGGTTGGGGGGGGCAAGGGGGGGCAAGGGGGGGCAGCTAATCTAAGGATAGGCGGTTAAAATCTCTTAGCTTACCATTTGAGGCTTGCTGTGTCCAATCCAACTTTAAAACAAAACCGCCCCGAAAGGACGGTGTTTCAAACCGAAGACCTATGATGCCTCTCCTCATAGTTGTCCTGACACCAAGCTCAGTTATCTTTGTTGCCTGCGTTTCATCGCCAGACCTAAGCCACCAACAGCAAGAAGTCCAGCAACAGTCCCCGGCTCGGGAACTCTGGTAGATTGGGCAAAAGTAAGACTGAACGACTTAAGTTGGGCAGTACCCGCCGGTGGAAAGACACCAGGGTTTAATAACAGCCCAGTTATTGCTACGTTGATCGTGTCAGTAATTGGGTTGGGCAGGGCAACAGTCTTTGGAGAAGTTTTAATACCCACATCGTCAGATATAATTGCTCCACTAGCATTCACCTGGATCCCCCTCGTTCCAGTCGGGTTCGGAAAATTTCCAAAAGGAGTGGAACTGGATGTGATCAGGGCTGCTGTCAACGTAGTCAGCTGTATGTCGGGGTTGACGGCTGTAACATCGAAGAGGAACTGGTTACTAAAAAGATCAGGTGGAACGTTCCATCCGGTGGCGGTTGAGAATGTTAACTTAGCCGATAAAGGGGCCCCAGAAGCTGATATTTGAAGGTCGCTTGGTAGCAACGCAGCTCCAGTTCTCGCCCACTTATCAAACTTCTTGTCAATTTTGCCATCCCCGTCCTCATCAATGGTGATACTACCACCACCAGTAAGCTCGGTGAATGTGCAAAAGCTAGTGCTTGCACAACCGTTATATTGTATGACGGCGGCTGCCTGGGCTGGTGCAGTGGCCAGACCTGCGCCAGCGGCGACGGCCAGAGCAGCAGCATTGGGAAGGGTGTATGTGCGTATTTTTTTCATCTTATAGACAGTGGTTAGGAAGATTAAGGTTGGGGTATAGGCTACTCCCACGAGGATAACAGTAAATCTCTCATCTGTCAACACATAATGGCCTATTTGTCAACCGACATTCCGCACATCTTCATATACCTCTATATATTTTTACATTCCCCAAGATGTTTTGACGAAAAACCTTCATTGTAAAAACTATTATTAAGAACATTTTCAATAATTGATTTGTTCTGAGAAAAAAATTTACAATTCTTCACCTTGACAAAAATCCATCATTGTAGCTATAGTCCTTACTGGCAAAGGGTTGTCAGCAATATATTAGTAAAAGTTATCAATTGAATGTTAAGAAGTGCGGAAAGTGGGGTCAATGATCACGGGTGCATCTCATTTTTGTAAATCTAGCAAGTTGGGATTTTTACGGGGAAACTCTCGGCTAAAATCGGAAGTAATGCCCGATTTTATCACTCAATCCCAGCTTTTGGGGGGTTCTACCCCCCAAACCCCCCGTTGGAGGCGTGGCGCGGCCACTGAGCCTTGACATTGAGCCTTGACATTGAGCCTGTCGAAATGTGTCGAAGTGCCGCCCCCAAACCCTGGAGCGCATTAGTTTTTCGGTGGGATGCTTACAGGCAGCTGCTGATATATCTGTAATGATTTAAGATTCACTGATAATTGCTGATTGTCGGTATTTCTGCAAATGTGAGATGCACCCAATGATCACAGAAAAAAGCTTCTCCCCACTTCCCCACTTCCCCACTTCCCCACTTCCCCCTTACCGTTCTTTGTGGCGAGAAAAAGCCAGATCAGCAGTCTCGATTACCTTTAATAGCTGTTCGATGCGGTTTTCCGTCGGGGGGGCCAAACAGGGAAAAACAGCTAAACCGGGGATTTGATTGGCCACCTCGGTGACAGCCACATCAAGGGTGACTAGGGGTAAATTAGCGAGGGTTTGCGACTCGCTCAAGGTTTGCAGATAAGAGTATAAATCTTCTGCGATCGAACTATCGATTAAGATAGCGTCCACCTCCCAGACAGTGGCTAAAAGTTCCGCCTGTTCGCAACTATCGGCCTCAATAAAACGATAATTCTCCCGAACTAATTGATTATTCCAAATCCAGCTAAAGGAAGATAAATCGGAGAAATTGGGGGCATAATGGCCGTGTAAACGCAGCAGAGTCGGAGCAGTGGGCCGTTTTCGGCTAGGAACAGGGGAAACGGTCAGATTTAGGCAAGCTTGCAGGGCGGCCGAGGTGATCGGCGGAACCAGAAAACTATCGGCCCCTTGCTGTTGACTGCGGTTGCGCTCGGAATCGGCGGCGGTGACAATAACTTTCAGCTCTTTGGTTTGGGGATGGGATTTGAGCAGCGTTAACACATCCCAACCGGACAAGAGGGGTAGATTGGGATTGAGAAAAACACAACGGGGTTTTAACTGACGGGCTTTTTCGATCGCTTCGGTGCCGCTACGAGCGATAATGGCTTTTAATCCCAATTCACTCAACCGATCGACAAATTGTTCGATCATTTGGGGATTAGCTTCCACCACCAACACCAGACGCTGGGGAGGCGATTGTTCCCCTTCTGTTGCTTGGGGATGAACCGGCAGCAGTAAAGTAAATTCACTACCTTCCCGGTCTCTGGAGACAAAGGATAGATCACCACCGTGACAACGCGCTAATTTTTGGCTGAGGACTAAACCTAAACCCGCACCCTCAAATTGACGGGTGAAAGGACTTTCTAGCTGTTGGAATTTCTGAAAAATCAGATGCTGGGATTCTTCCGGAATACCGATTCCCGTATCCCAGACGGTAAAAGCCAGCCAATTTTCCCAACGATTGACTTTAATGCCCAAATTACCGCCATCAATGGTGAATTTCACCGCATTATCTAACAAATGCACTAACATCTGTTGTAAACGGGTTTCATCGGCCAGGGCATAATCTAACCCGGATTCGATGTCAAGACGATAGCTGCCGGGGATATCTAGACGTTGGGGATACTTATCGACGATAATATCGTACACCCGTTGACAGAGGCGATCGATTTTGACTCTAGTGAAAGTTAATTTTAGTTGTCCTGTCTCTAAGCGGGTTAAATCGAGGAGATCATTGACCAGAGCCATCAACTGGCGACCGCTGCGATAGATTAAATCGGCATATTTGGACTGTCGGGGGTTAAGTTCACCGATTTTTTGTTCGCGCAGCAGACTGGAGAGACCGATAACGGCAGTGAGGGGCGATTTAAACTCATGGCTGACACAGGCGAGAAATTCATCCTTAAGACGATTTAAATGGACTAAATCGGCATTTTTAACCGCTAATTCCTGACAATATTGCTGTTGTTCCGTGATATCGGTGGCTAACAGTAACCACAGTTCGGAAACTTTCTCGATCAAGGGATAATTACCTGTCAATTTTAACGGCGCGGACAACAGTCGCCAAGTCTTGGCTAAACCTGATGTCAGCGTTTCTAGACGCTGGGGGAACAGGGGAGGGGTGGGGGATGGGAGGGTTAAGGGTTCATTAACCAAAGCCAAGGCAGAATTATCGATATTAGCGGGGAAAGCTGCCCCGATTTGTTGGCACCAAGCCTGATTTTGGTATAAAATCCCCGCTTCTGGACTGTAGAGCAGCAGCGGTAGCGGTAATTGTTCCAGAAATTCCAGAGGATGATCGCTGCGGGGGGGGAAATTGCGATCGCTGATGCGGGGCTGGGGAGGGGGATCATCGAGAATCGAGCGCCCGAGACAAAATTGCAGAAGTTTGCCCGTGTCTAAGCGTCCTAACAGTTTGCCCTGAGCATCCACTAAAATAGGGGCTAAGGCGAGCGCTTCTCCCCTCAGGGTGGCCAGAAACTCACTGACGGCCATGCGCGAGTTAAGAGGGATAATCGGACGCAGCCAACCGCTCAGATCCAGACAGTTGGGGGAGGGGTTTCTGGTTTTGGGGTGCTGTTGTTGATAGAGGAGGTAAGCGATCAGGGCTTGACTCTCAATCAGTCCTAGGGGACAATACCGCTCATCCACCACCACGATCACTTCTGGATTGCCCGCATTAATTAAATCGCAAAGACTGGCCCGGTCAATAATTAATTCACAGGTAGTGACGGATTGATTAAAGTGATGGAGACTGAGGGTAACGCTAGGCATGGGGATAATTGGGTGGGCGGTGGCGGTAACTTTAGGGCATAATTAACAAACTGATGGCCAAACTATTAGTAGTCCTAGAACTTGAATCTACCTTGATTATGACGCTCGCTCATCTAGACGACCTCTCCATTGATTACAATTAACTACAATACCCACTGCCAAAAAGCAAAGTTAACTTTAACTTCCCTTAGCTGATGGCGAGAGGGTTGTCTTCTCAACAGAGAAAGCCTAACCTAATTGTTTGTTATTTTCTATCTACCTTGCGGGTGAGAAAACGTTGCCTCCGAGACTGACTATTTATGCTTTTGTCCCAACGGACTCACCCTTGACGGGAGTGAGTTCACCCCCGGGGCTGGTTAATTCTTTGACGGCTTTATTGGCTAATGAACGCTATAATCTAACCCTAGGGTCGTCTTCTAGCGAATTACTGGCTAATATCGAGGCACAGAAGGAAAAAATCGATTGTTTGCTGGTGGTCTTTCATCCTTCCCTACAGCCGACTTTTAATCAACTCTACGAAGGGGGGATTTTACTGCCAGTAGTGATCATTGTCGCTGACAAGAACATCACTGCCGAGACGAATGACTCTCCCACCTGTCTCTATCATAGTGCCGAATTACAAATTACCGTCAAGGAATTAGACAGCATCACCTCCGTCATCGACCAAGCGATCGCTAGATTTCTCCATTTAGCTCCTAATTGCTCTTTTTCCGAGCGTACTACGATTGTTAACCAACCGAATCCCGTGGCAAATAATCACAGTTTTCTCCTCCTACAACAGCGCCGTTTAGCAGAAAAATTAAAAGAAAGACTCGGCTATTTAGGTGTTTACTACAAACGCAACCCGCAGCTATTTTATCGCAATCTTGCCCCGGAGGAAAAAAAAGAATTACTGCGGGAAGTAAGAGCAGATTATCGGGAGATTATTTTAAATTACTTCCTACAGGATTATCCGATTAATCAAGCGATCGATGAGTTGGTTAATAATGTCTTTTTTACCGATCTCTCAGTGTCGCAAATTCTGGAAATTCATATAGAGTTAATGGATGAATTTTCCCAACAATTAAAATTAGAAGGCAGAAGTGAGGAAATTCTCCTAGATTATCGTCTCGCTCTCATTGATATCCTTGCTCACTTGGGGGAAATGTACCGTCGTTCCATACCTCGCGAGGATATCCCTGATGATTTATTATTGGGAATAGACTAAAATATCCCAGACAAATAGCAATGAACTCATATCCTCAGCCCCTGTGATCCTAACCTATGAGCGTCTTTAAAAAAACCTATGTTTTAAAACTGTACGTCGCCGGGAATACCCCCAACTCCGTGCGCGCCTTGAAAACCCTGAAAAATATCCTAGAAGAGGAATTTCAGGGAGTGTATGCGCTCAAGGTGATTGACGTACTGAAAAACCCGCAACTAGCGGAGGAAGACAAGATTCTCGCTACTCCTACCCTCGCGAAAGTCCTCCCTCCCCCGGTGCGGAAAATTATCGGTGATTTGTCCGATCGAGAGAAGGTTCTGATCGGTTTAGACTTACTGTACGAGGAAATTCGTGAACGAGAAAATGATAGCTAGGCCTTCGGCAATAGGTGATTAGACGGGTTATATTTATTGAAGGAGAAATGCTCGGTGCGTAATCTAGTACGTCTATGGGAAAGTCAAGAGTCAATGGACATCAAGATGGTGTAAAGTGTCTAGTCAGGCCTGATATGTTTCTGTGGAAAAATTAGATAAAAATCCTACTCTTTAAATATTCGCTGGATAAATAATGACTCAATCTAACTCTAATAGCCAATTGAATCCACCGATTAAACCGAAAGGTGTTCGCAAAATTAGAACCCTAATTGAAGGTTTTGATGAGATCACTCACGGTGGTTTACCCATGGGGCGAACTACCTTAGTTAGTGGCACTTCTGGCACGGGAAAAACCCTGCTTGCTGTGCAATTTCTCTACCACGGGATCAAGTATTTTGACTATCCGGGCCTGTTTGTTACTTTTGAAGAATCTCCCACCGATATTATCCAAAATGCCTATAGTTTTGGTTGGGATTTAGAAGAATTAATTGACCAGGGTAAATTATTTATTCTCGATGCTTCCCCGGATCCGGAAGGTCAAGAGGTGGTGGGTAGTTTTGATCTTTCGGCCCTAATCGAGCGCATTCAATACGCAATTACCAAATATAAAGCCAAACTGGTATCAATTGACTCTGTAACTGCTGTTTTTCAGCAGTACGAAGCGGTGTCAGTGGTACGGCGAGAAATTTTTCGGCTCGTGGCCCGGTTAAAATTATTAGAAGTGACTTCAATTATGACCACGGAACGTATCGAAGAATACGGAGCGGTGGCCCGTTTTGGTGTAGAGGAATTTGTCTCTGATAATGTGGTAATTATGCGGAACGTGCTAGAGGGAGAAAGGCGACGCCGAACCGCAGAAATCCTCAAATTACGGGGAACAACCCACATGAAGGGGGAATATCCCTTTACTATCACCAATGATGGCATTAATATCTTCCCCCTCGGTGCGATGCGTTTAACTCAGCGATCTTCTAATGTCCGCATTTCTTCGGGAGTAAAAACCCTTGATGATATGTGTGGGGGCGGTTTTTTCAAGGATTCGATTATTTTGGCCACAGGAGCAACCGGTACGGGTAAAACTCTCTTAGTCAGTAAATTTCTGGAAGAAGGCTGTCGGCGCGGTGAGCGGGCGATTTTGTTCGCTTATGAAGAATCTCGCGCCCAATTGTCCCGAAATGCTTCTTCTTGGGGGATCGATTTTGAGGAGATGGAACGCAAGGGATTATTAAAATTATTGTGTTCTTACCCCGAATCGGCGGGATTAGAGGACCATTTACAGATGATTAAGTCGGAAATCTCGGAATTTAAACCCTCCCGTATTGCCATCGATTCTCTATCGGCGCTCGCACGCGGGGTGACAAATAATGCTTTTCGGCAATTTGTGATCGGGGTGACAGGATACGCCAAACAGGAGGAAATTACGGGATTTTTCACCAATACCACCGACCAATTTATGGGAGCGCACTCGATCACCGAATCCCATATTTCTACGATTACCGACACGATTTTAATGTTGCAATATGTGGAAATTCGCGGCGAAATGTCGCGAGCGATTAACGTCTTTAAGATGCGCGGTTCTTGGCACGATAAAGGGATTCGTGAATATACTATCAGTCAGGATGGGGCGGATATCAAGGATTCTTTCCGCAATTACGAGCGGATTATTAGTGGTTCCCCGACTAAAATTAGCGTCGATGAAAAGACTGAATTATCGCGGATTGTTCGCAATGTACGCGAAAAATTACAGGATGAATAATCGGCAGTTGACTGATGGAGATTATTTTGAAGAGCGATCGGGTAAAGTTGGTCTTAGGGAAAATAACCACCAGATCAATAAACCTAATATAATCCAGAGAATATCTTTAACCCGGCGAATTTTTAAAAACTGTGCTTTCTAGATTTTTTGTCCTAAATCCAGACTTTTGGGGGGTTCTACCCCCCAAACCCCCCGTTGGGGGCGTGGCGCCGCCCCCAAACCCCCCGCGCATTAGTTTTTCGGTGGGATGCTTACACGCAGTTGTTCATATATTTGTACTAATTTAAAAGTTACTGATAATACTAAATCTGGTTATTAAAGACTGATTATTTATTCCCCTTTTTGCATGAGCGCATGAGTACATGAGTGCCTATCCTGATATGTTACCTATACTCAACGGATTTAGTATGATTGAGATTATTTTGAAGAGCGATCGGGTAAAGTTGGTCTTAGGGAAAATAACCACCAGATCAACAAACCTAAGATAATCCAGAGAATATCTTTAACCCGGCGAATTACGGAAATCGCTAAACCTAATTCTAGACTACCGGTTAAAGAAGCACCCAGCAGCACTAAAGAACCTTCTAAAGTACCGATATTAGCGGGAATAAAAAAGGTTCCAGCGCGCACCAATTGGGCAACGGAATCAAATAACCAAGCATCGGCAAAACTGAGCGGATGTTGGAGAAACTGCATTAAAACATAGATTTCTAAAACTCCGAGGGGCCAATTGAGAAAACCGACGATCAAGCCATTTCTAAATAGGGGCAGATTCCGGTAAAATTCCCCTAAACGATCATCGACACTGCGAAGATTTTCTAAAGGTTTAGCTAGGCGATCGCCTAAAAAAGAATGACCTAATCGATTAACTATTCGGGAGGATAAACGGAATCGCTGAATCAAGAAAAATATCAGGATACAACTGGAGAATATAGCAAGACTTAATCCGGTAAAAGTTTTAAAAGAATTGGAGAATTTTGGGGAAGCTAGGAGCAGCAAAAAACCGATAATTGCAAAGAAGACAAGGGAAGCAGTATTTAATGTCTTGGTCAGAATAATCGAGGCACTGGTTTCTTTATAGCTAATCTGATAGTGAGTTTTCAACATCACTGCTTTAAAACCTTCTCCTCCCAAAGAAGCGAAGGGAGTCACGCGATTAAAGGCTGCCCCTACCATGTAAATTAATAATAGCCGAATTGTCCATCGAGGTTGGATAGGAATACTCTTAAAAGTTAGTTGCCAAGTAAAAACATCGGTGAGGAATTCTAGGAAATAAAAAATAATCACTAATGTCATTCCCCACCAACCGACTAGGGTGATTTGTTGCCAAACTTCTTGTAGATTTGTTTGGCGTAAAATTACCCCTAGTAAAACAAAACCTAAACCCAGAAAGATAAATTTAAGATATTTCATAAGTAGTCGTGTAAAATTAAGTTTTTGGTTAGGATATAGGCAAAAGGCAAGAAGTAGTTATACTAAATCCTGTTTAAAAGATATAAAAGAGCGGGAATTATGACTTAAGTAGCTGGTTATAATTAAATTAAAAATGGATTTTAGGTTCGATCCCCCCTGCCCCTCTTGATAAGGTAGGGTTGATTCATGAATCAACCCTACCCTTGATAAGGAGGGTGTCTGATAATTTTTAACGCCTACCTACTTATGACTGATAACTGATAACTGATAACTGAAAAAGCTGATCACTGAAAATAATTCCAACGTTGAATAAATGGGAGCCAATGGGATTCGACTAACTCGATCGCTTTGGCATCCGGGTGATAATTATTTTTTTTATATCCTTGCAGACTGGCGATATATTTCTCAAAGCGAGGCCTAGATATTTTTAAGTCGGGAAGTTGCAGTTGATCGTAGATTTTCTCGATTTGTGCTAGGGGGTCTTTTTCTAAATCTTCAAAACGAATTTCTACAAAACTATCGGCGGGTAAATCGGCGCTATCTCGCAGGAGAGAATTAAGCATTGGGGGATAACTTTTCAGAATTGTCTGCTCGATTTCATCCGTGGATAAATTATCGTAGGATTGTAGTGCTAGTTCCGGTAGGATGCGGGTAAAAAAGTGACGAGTTGAGGGAAAAACTAGATAGGGATTGCGGTAGATATGAATAAATTTAGCATCGGGCCAGATAGCTCGCAATTTGGCAATATGTGCCGTATAAACGGGGTTTTTGATTAGTAATTGTTTGCCTCTTTGATGGATGGAAACTTTTTTTAATAGATGAGTATGCCAACGCTGCCAAGTGGCGATTTCCCTGTCGCTGCAGCCTTGAAAAAAAACTCCTCGATCGAAATGATACTGAAAACGTTGGGGAAAGTATAAACCATGGTAGTAGGAAAGGGGGATCATGCTGGCCAGGGCGATCGAATCTTCTTGGGGGGAATCGGGAGTAACGGCGACGTTATCCACATGGCGATCGCTAGGTAGGGCCAATTCTAGCAGCGGTTGAAATAAGCGGACGATACCGAGGATATCCCAGGGTAATCCCACCGCTAGGGGGGAAATATAGCCAAAATGCTCCGATTGACCGAGTAAATTGTGGAGATGGGTCGTGCCGCTGCGCCAATAGCCGACAATAAAAATGGGTGCTTTTACCTGCACGCCGCGCTCATAAAACCCTGTCATTAAAATTCGTTCTAGGGTAGAAAAAGGCAGTCGCGCTAGGGTAACTGCCAGGGCCAAGGTTGCTGGGGCCAAATTGGGGCGATCGATGCCGCCATTGGTCAAAAATAAACGTAATAGGGTACTAAGGTTACTACCGCAGAGGGGATGAAACAAACTGGACATATTAACTATTTTTTGGCGGTTTTTTGGCGTATAGCTTGGCTGGCCAAGGTTTTACCGAATTCCCAAGCGGCCCCAGGGAAGCGGTGTGCATCAGCGACCACATCTTTAACGGCGGTGACAAGCCAACGGCAATCCTCATCGGAGAGGGTGAGGGGGGGGATAAACTTGATGATATTCATGCCGTGGCCGGAAACCTGGGAGAGGATTTGATGGCGGGTAAAGAGGGGAACGACGATTAACTGGGAAAATAGCCCTTTATTGGCGGTTTCTAGCATTTTCCAGGCGGCTTTTAGTGACCAACTGCTCGGCTCGGCAAATTCCAAGGCGATCATCATACCCAATCCCCGCACTTCCTGCAAACATTCGTACTGATCTACGAGGGGCCGTAGTTCTGCGATAATTTGTTGACCGATTACGGCCGATCGCTCGACTAATTTTTCCTCCTCAATCACCTGTAAAGTGGCAATACCGGCGGCCATGGCCAGATTATTTTTACCAAAAGTGCTACCGTGGACCACAGAACGATCCATGCGATCGAATACTCGATCGAAGATCCAGCGACGACAGAGAACCGCTCCCACTGGCACAAAACCGCCCGAAAGAGCCTTGGCAACACATAAAATGTCCGGTTCTACCCCCCAATGTTCCACAGCCCAAATTTTGCCAGTCCGGCCTAAACCGGTCTGCACTTCATCGGCCACAAAAAGAGTGCCGTAACGACGACAAAGGGCAGCCGCCGCCGGGAGATAGTTCGGTTCAGGAATTCTCACCCCGTGACCTTGGATCGGTTCGGTAATAAAAGCCGCTACGTCTTGGTTAATTAGAGCTTTTTCGAGTGCGGCCAGATCGCCGAAGGGAATTTCCTTAAAATCGGCGACAAAAGGCCCAAATCCCTCACGATAATGGAGATCGCCCGTGGCGGAAAGGGAACCCATGGTTAACCCGTGGTAGCCCCCCTGACAGTAAACAATTTGGCTGCGTCCGGTGGCGTAGCGGCTAAATTTAATGGCAGCCTCGACGGTTTCTGTGCCGGAATTAGCAAAGAAAACTCGTTCTAATCCATTCGGTGCGATCGCTACTAACCGTTCCGCCAGCAATCCCGCTAGGATGGAAGCATCCAATTGGACTAAATTGGGCAATGCTGCCGTCAATACCTCTTGTAAAGCTTGCACGATCTTGGGGTGATTGCGTCCGAGAGCGAAAACACCAAAACCACTCAGTAAGTCCAGATACTTTTCCCCCTGATTGTCGAATAGGTAGGGACCTTCGGCTTTAACGTAGTGGCGATCGTAGCCGATCGTTTTTAGTACCCTAACCATCTGGGGGTTTAGGTATTGTTCGTGGAGGGCAAAGTTTTCTTCTAGTCTTTTTTCTATCAGTTCTAAAATGCTCATAAATTCCAGATTTGATGACTGAAAAACTAATTTTGACACTCCCATCGCACTCATGCGAGGGATTCTTCATTCACGGGGAGATGCCTTGTAAAAGCAGTGCCTTTACTTGGTCTTACTCTCCCTCCAGAAGCAGTAGCGGTATGCCCTACCGCCAAAATTCGTAAACCTTCATCCCGAATATTCTTAGCGGCATTAATGTCTCTATCGTGGGTTTCTCCACACTTAGGACATTGCCAACTACGAATATCTAAACTCAAACTATCAACACGATTTAAACAGTTACTACAAGTCTTAGAACTAGGAAAGAATCTATCTACTTCTATATAGATTTTTCCTTCCCATTCAGCCTTGTATTTTAACATGGTACAGAATTGACCCCAACCAGCATCACTAATTGATTTGGCTAGTTTATGGTTTTTGACCATGTTTTTGACTGCCAGATTTTCTACCACTATGACTGGGTTTTCGTCAACTAATTTACGACTTAGTTTGTGGAGGAAATCTTCACGACAACGAACAATTTTAGAGTGAACTTTAGCAACTTTAACTCTAGCTTTATTGCGGTTGTTAGAGCCTTTTTGCTTGCGACTAAGTTTCTTTTGTCTCCTCGCTAATCTTTGTTCGTACTTACGATAGTATTTAGGATTCCCCTGTTTAGTCCCATCTGATGTAATAGCAAAATGGGTTAGTCCAACGTCTATCCCGATAGCTTTTCCTTCTGATGACCCTTCGGCTTCGCTCAGGCTTCGGCCGTGAGCTCAGGCTTCGACGGTGATCTCAGCCGAACCGCGAAGTCGAGACGTTGATTTCTGGGGTAAATCCTTGCCATCATCATAGAGAGAAGATACAAAATATTCTCCTGATGGATTAACTGAAACCGTAACAGACTTTAAGTTTCCCTCTGGTGGCCGTGAAACTTGGCAATAGACTTTACCAATTTTAGGCAATACCAGAACATTATTTTTTAACTTACAGTGTTGAGGGAATCTAATTGACTGCCTATTTTGCTTTTTCTTGAAGTTAGGATATTTAGCTCTACCTTCAAAAAAGTTAAGGAAAGCACTAGAAAGATTTAAAGCGGCTTGCTGTAATACCTGCGATGGTACTTCGCTTAACCACTCATACTCTTTTTTTAGGGAAGGCAGCAGCTTAATTATTTCGTTTCTGCTTAATCCTTTTCCAGTTTGCTTGTAAGTTTCAGATGTCAAATTTAGGGCGTAATTGTCAAACCATCTAGCACAGCTAAACGACTTGGCGAGCAAAACTGATTGCTCACTTGTCGGATAAATTCTGTACTTAAACGCTTTTAACATCTTACTTATCAAACTATACTACTATGGTAAACTATGCAAGGCTAAACTGTCAAGGATTTAATCGTGCTTCGTGTCACTGAGCCTTGACATTGAGCCTTTACATTGAGCGTGTCGAAATGTGTCGAAATGTGTCGAAGTGCTGTTTTATATTGGTCGGGGTTTCATCCCGTCGCACTCAAGCGAGGGTCTTCACCCCGACATTTGAGATAAACTACCCCCCACTCAGCAGTGAGTGGGGGGTTTCTGACGCTTCTTTGCCTCTATTTGCCTCATGCTTCCGCACAAGGTAGAAGCTCACCGACTCTGCATCCCGCATAGGCTCGTTCCCAACCCCTTGCATAATTAAGCATAACCTGAGCGGCGGCTACATCTCTATCGCAAGAATAACTAAATTTCTCACAGCTATGAACTCTTTCGGCTAAAGATTTTTGGCTCTTCTCGTTTCTGTGTGGAAGTAAGAAGAATAGGGATAATTTTCCAGAAATATAGTCTTCAAAGCCTTGTCTAGCAAGACTCCTACGAATGATAAGCACTGATGATCACACAAAGTCGAGAAAAGCCGGATCGCTCTAGTTGACAATCCCCGAAGCGCTCATGCGAGGGATTCTCGAAGCTCATCACTGCGCTTTCTGGTTTCCCCTACTCACGTCTTACACGATTAGGTCCTATCCGAACCTACTAGAATATCACTTGTTATCTAGTTGTCCACTTGTGGATAGCTCTCCAAGCGTTTTGGTCTTTCAGCCAACCTGTGCGTAGCACCAATCGGCTCCATGACCCCGTTTATTAAAATATTAAAATTTAGACAAAGACATTCATTTGAGTATCTATTTTTCAAAAATATACAGCGCAGGGGTTGTAGCGAATTTTAATAGCGGTAATTTTTACCTTGAAAACACGGTATATAATACTAAAGCGGCGCCTTGATCGTTAAGGCAACGCGGGAACCGTTGTCAGACCCTGCAGTAAGGGGGGGGTTCAACTTCGACAAGCGAGCGGGCGAGCCTGAAAGTGCTGTATCTCGAAAGCTGTTAAGGTGTTTGCGATGTCTAAACTGCGCCAGCAACGTCGTTTTATCAAACTCTATATCAAGCCTCTCAAGGAGAAGCTGTCAGAAATCGATGGTTCTGCGTTAAAAGTATATCTAGCTTTAGCTTTAGAAATAGGCTGGTTAGATAATACTGTAGAAATCTATAGCAGTTTTCATCAGAATGAGGCATGGGCAAGGCGCTTAAGCCCCTTGCTGGCAAAACTTGTCGATACCTCAGTAACGTGAAAAGTGCTATATCCAATTTCGTGATTTTCTTAGCTTTGCTACTTATTCTTCTAATCAAATTGTTTCAGTTCACGCTAGACATGATAAAACTGATAGCCAATGCCCAGATCAAATAAATACGATTGAGATTATATGGAATGAAAGAAAATTTTCAGAGAATTTCGATCATATCTCTTGGTAAAAAATGCTGTTAACTTATGATGATATTAAAGATGATTTTGAAAAAATTCCCAAAACTGGATAGACAACCGAGAGAAATTTAAAACTATTTTTCAGGAACTATTAATAAATATTTATACTCCAAAATTATATCTGGAATATAAATTTCTGAATATTGTGCAAGCGTTGGATATCTATCATAAACAAACTAAAAAAATAAAACATAATATCGAATATATGTCTCAAGATAGTTGTCAAAATGGCATTGCTCAACAACTTTGCGAAGTTATTCAAAATTATCCTATCCAAGAAGATTTCAAAACGTTTTTAGATAGCCAAGTTAAATACTTGTTTAAGGTTGAGATGAATCTAAAGGCTCAAGGGGTGACAGAAAGGTTAAAGAGCTTGCTTGATAAGGCTCATAGCCGTTAACCCTTTGGAGAAATAAGGGTTTTTCTGGGGTTTGAGGCGTATCAAAGAAAGGGCAAGTTCCGAAAAAATATCCATCGACTCAACCCAAAAAGTACCATAAGTCCCTATCCAAAAATCACTATGTCTTTCAGCAGAACGATTAGATTCTTTGAGGCGACAAATATAAACACGGTGGGGTAAAATATTGAGTTGTTGACCCCGTATTGTATTTAAAGAATAGGCGATAGCAATTAATAAAACAAGAGCTAAAAAACGCGGTTCGCTAACTTTAGTTTTCTCGATATTATAACCTCCCGTTTTACAATCTTTGAACATTGCTTCAATGCCAAAACGAGATTCATATAAATTTAAAGTCTCATCCAAAGAGTCAAGATTAGTAAGAAGATACCAAGGAGCTTCGGCTTGTTTACTACGGTAGCGTCTTTTCCAGCGAGTGGCCAAATTAAAAGGGCCAAGTTTATGAGCAGATGTATGATAAATATCCGAAAAAAAATGCTGAGTCCCCGGTTGAATATCTAGAGCTTTTAGAGGTTGATAGTTTTCTTCACCTGATAATAGCAAAGATGTTCCCTTCTTTTGTCTCAGAATAAAGGCTATCCCCTTTTCGTCTAGCCACTTTCCTAGTTGAACACTGTGAAATTCTCGGTCGCCTATCACGACAACTGGGTAGGATTTCAAAAATTTTAATACCGGCTTGAGAAAGTTTTTTTGGTTCCCTAAATTACTGCTTCCTTGTTTATCTAACAATATCCAGTACACAGGTAACGCCCTTTTTCCACAAATAACACTAGCTACAAACAAATTTCTTCCTTTCCAATCTGTTCGGTCAATTACCAATAATAGATGTCCCAGATGCTTAAGTTTTTTCAGTTTTCTTCTTTGATGTCGATTTTTATTTTTTTCGCTAAACTCTTGCTTAATAATGTGTTTAATTAGCGGAAACCATAACAATTTTACACTTAATTGCGGTAACTTGAGAAACCTTTGTAAATTTCTTCTTCTGCTTTCAAAGGTAATTGGTTGGGGAAATAAGGCGGCCAATCTCTCCAATTGTACTGTTCTATGGCTTTGTAGGAGCAGTATAAGAATTTGTAGAGTCAGATATTGTGCTTGTGTCAAGCTGGCTTGTAAACAGGCCTGATAGAATGATGGTAACATATTGAAATTTTGGGTGGTTGTCTCAACCACTCTATTTCTTTTGGGTTCATTTGGCTAGAGTCTTTATCTTGATTACCTTTGAACCCCTTTGTCACCCCTTGAGATCTAAAGGATAGACTGAGAAATATTATAGATAATATTTCCTATTTATTCATTGAAAACAATGACGCTACTAAACAAAGCTTTGCTGATACTTTCAACTCACAAGATGATAGTTTATTCTCTAGAATAAACCAAGATCAAGATTTAAAAGATAAATTTATTAAGCGAGTAACTGAGATTAGAAATAATTTAACTAACCCAGACAAGAAAATAAAAATAAAAAATCAATAACTCTAGGATCTATGGTGTACCGTAACTTTAATATTACAAACTTGTTTACTGATAGAACTCGAAGTTTCAACCGACACCATTAAAGCTATTATTAAAAATAGAATGCGGAACCAAAATGAATGGCTTGGAGAGGATAAGTATAATTAAGCTAAGAAAATAGCTTACCTCTTATTTGTTGATGAGTGAAGGTGAATATAGCTTTTCTCATCAAGAGAAAATGTAACCTGATTGGGTAAGTAAAACTTCCCACCTCACCAATAAGATAACTGCTATATAGTTAAAATTGACAACTTAGGTTAAGATGATGCTAGGTTTCACCAGTTAAAGACCCATGGATAACAAAGTTCTCGACGTTCGCCATCTCACCGTTGAATTTTCTAATCAGAAAAGAACAACAGTCGCCGTTAATAACATTAGTTTTAGCTTGCAGAAAGGTCAAGTTCTCGGTTGTGTGGGGGAGTCGGGTTCAGGAAAATCCGTCACCTCCCTCGCACTCATGGGACTGGTTCCCTCTCCGGGAAAAATTACCGCGGGAGAAATTTGCTTTCGTCCGGCAAAAGGTCAGTCAATGCAAGCAGTGGATTTATTATCTATTCCCCCGGAAGAATTGCGTTATTATCGCGGGGGAGAAATGGCGATGATTTTCCAAGAACCAATGAGTTCTCTTAATCCAGTTTATAACATCGAGTTTCAACTCACCGAAGCAATTTTACTGCACCAAAAAGTCAGCACTGAACAGGCAAAAAATCAAGCCATCTCTCTACTGCAAGAAGTGCGCTTATTACCCAGTGATGAACAGTTAGAGGAGAAGTATATAGAAACTTTTCCCTTAGAAAATAAGGGTCATGTCAGAGAAAAAATTAGAACTTATATTCAAGAACAAAAAGAAGCAATTCTCAAGCGTTATCCTCACGAATTATCGGGGGGACAATTACAAAGGGTAATGATTGCCATGGCGATCTCTTGTAATCCTACCCTATTAATTGCCGATGAACCAACCACCGCTTTAGATGTGACTGTCCAAGCAGAAATATTAAGATTATTACGCGATTTGTGTAAAAGCGATCGAGAAATGTCAATGGTTTTTATCTCCCACGATTTAGGAGTTATTAATGAAATTGCCGATCAAATTGTCGTGATGTATCAAGGAGAAATCGTCGAACAGGGAACGAAAGAAGAAGTATTAAATTCTCCCCAACATCCCTACACAAAAGGTTTACTTGCCTGTCGCCCCCGCTTAAACTCTCGTCCAGAAAAATTGCCCACCGTCAGCGATTTTTTACGAGTCGAAAAAGACTCTCAAGGTAAGATTATTGACTTACAGGAAATTACTCCACCAGCAGTTAAGTTTATTACTCTCCAAGAGGAAGAAAGCAGAATTGAAGGTTTACAGAATCACGAGAATATTTTATCGGTAGAAAATTTATCGGTTAGATTTCCTGTTAAGGGAGTTTTCGGGCAAGTAAAGACCTTTTTTAATGCCGTAGATCAGGTCAGTTTTGCTGTTAAACGGGGGGAAACCCTCGGTTTAGTCGGTGAATCTGGCTGCGGAAAATCCACTTTAGCAAGGACAATTCTGCGCTTAATTCCTGCCACTTCTGGAGATATCTATTTCCGAGGAGAAAATCTCGCTAAATTAAACCCCAGCGATCCAAAATTAAGACTACTGCGACGGGAATTACAGATAGTTTTTCAGAATCCCTACAACTCCCTGAATCCCCGTTTATCCATCGGTAAAGCAATTTTAGAACCGATGGTTATTCATCATACTGGCGGCAATTCCCAAAAGCGACGGCAACGAGTAGAATATTTATTAGAACGAGTTAAACTTGATCCTAATTGGTTCGATCGCTATCCCCATCAATTATCAGGAGGACAACGACAAAGGGTTTGTATTGCCCGCGCTTTAGCCTTAAATCCTCAGTTTATTATCTGTGATGAATCTGTCTCTGCTTTAGATGTTTCCGTGCAAGCGGGAGTCTTAAATTTACTCAAAGAATTACAGCAGGAATTTAATCTCACTTATATCTTTATTTCCCACGATTTAAGTGTCGTCAGATTTATGAGCGATCGGATTATGGTGATGAATAAAGGTAAAATTGAGGAAATGGGTACAGCTAACCAAATTATTAACTCTCCCCAAAGTGATTACACCCGTAAACTTATCGCTTCTATTCCCCAATTTACCGAAAGTCTTGCTAGTTAAAATTAGCCATCAAACCGAAAGGATTAGCTGCCTCTAATTGTGCCGATAAACCTAACAAAGTGATTTCATCGGCAGGTTTGCCCACTAACTGAATTGCCACGGGTAAACCCTGACTATCCACTCCCGTGGGTAAAGCAATCGCAGGTAAACCACTCGCATTAGCAATCGGAGAAGGGGCAATCCAACTAATCATCTTATTAATCGTTTCTTCCGGTGGTAAATTTTCCCACTCACCAATTCCGGGGGGTTGATGTAGAAAAATTGGCAAAAGTAAGACATCAAAATTATCAAACATCGCCACAATTTGCCGCGAAATAACGTGCATCTGCCGCACCGCTTGCAGGTATTCCCCAGCGCTGCCAGAATTGTCTAATAACCATTGGTTCAGGGGACTTAATAACTCCCTGGGAATTGCCGCCGCTGCCGTCCCCGCTTGCCAAATACGGCGAAAAGGAGCGATTAAAGCCTGTAAATCGGGAGAATACTCCGTTAAGTGATGCCCCATGTCCTCTAAAATTTTAGCCGTCTCGATCACAGCATTTTTATAGACGGAAGCCGCTTCGCCGAAGGGGGATATGGAAGTAGAAAAAGCGATTCTCAGGGGTTTTACGCCTCTCTGAGTGGCTTCTAGAAAAGAAAAGGGCGGATCGGGTAGCCAGTAGGGATCGCCCGTCGTATAGCCCGAAATCACGGTAAGCAGCGCCGCCCCATCTGCCACCGTCTTAGAAAGAGTGCCGTTAGTGGCGATACCGCTTTGAAATTCCCCCACCGGGGCATAGGAAACGCGCCCGCGACTGGGTTTTATCCCCACCAAACCGCAACAACCCGCCGGAGTACGAATGGAACCGCCACCGTCGGAACCCTGGGCAATCGGGCAGAAA
The DNA here is from genome assembly GCF_032027425.1 of Microcystis wesenbergii NRERC-220. Lineage (NCBI taxonomy): Bacteria > Bacillati > Cyanobacteriota > Cyanophyceae > Chroococcales > Microcystaceae > Microcystis > Microcystis wesenbergii. The sequence continues at coordinate 857,413 of NZ_JAVSJA010000001.1, forward strand.
CCCGCCGCTACCGCCGCCGCCGCACCGCCACTGGAACCTCCTGCGGTATAATCGCGGTTGAAGGGGTTACGAGTCGGCAAAAAACCCGGATTTTCGGTGTAGGGAAAGGACCCTAGCTGGGAAGTGGCAGTTTTGCCCAGAAGGATAAAACCCGCCATTTTCATTCTGGTGACGATTCCTTCGTCGTATTGGGCAATATTTCCCTGTAAAGCGGCGACTCCGTAACTAACCGGCATTCCGGCGACGGCATTTAAGTCTTTAATGGCGGTGGGAACTCCAAAAAAAGGCGGTAATTCGGCAGTATCGGTGATTTGACTTAATTGTTCCGTTTGGGCGCTCGCGGTTGCTAGGGCGCTTTCCCCGGCGACATGGACAAAACTACCGATTTGACAGTCAAATTTCTCAATTCTATCGAGGTATAAATGGGTTAATTCTAGGGGGGAGATTTGTTTAGTGCGAATCAGTTGGGCTAATTCTAGGGCAGATTTTTGCAATAATTCATCACTCATGAGCGATCGAGTTAAAATAGGTAAGTGAAAATAATTATATTCGTTAGTGGGAAGATGGTTTTAAAGGAAAAAAGAAAAAGTAAAAAAAGGTATCCATTGCCGTAAAAATTTCCCTATCCCCTATCCCCCCTTGTCTTGGAAAATTATGACCCCACAGTTAATTGAAATTCTCTCGGCTGACGAAATTCGTCGCACCATTACCCGTTTAGCTTCCGAAGTTATCGAAAAAAGTGGCGATTTAAATAACTTGATTTTGATCGGTATCTACACGCGAGGAGTGCCTTTAGCTAATTTAATTGCTAGTCAAATTGAGAGCTTAGAAGGGGTAAAAGTTCCCGTGGGAGCGATCGATATTACCTTCTATCGCGACGATCTTGATCGCATTAAAACCCGCACTCCTGCTAAAACCAAAATGCCCCTAGATGTCACGGGAAAAACCGTGATTTTAGTCGATGATGTTATCTATAAAGGTCGCACGATCCGCGCCGCTTTCAATGCTATTATTGAGTATGGCAGACCGCAAAAAATCCGCTTATTAGTCCTCGTTGATCGTGGTCATCGGGAATTACCAATTCACCCGGATTTTACGGGCAAAAAACTACCCACTGCAGCCGAGGAACAGGTAAAGGTTTATCTACAAGAGATTGACGGCAAAGATGGGGTGGAATTAATCAAATAAACAGGAGTTAAGACTATTAGCGAGGAAGGAGTTTGGTAACTAATCCCCAGAGGAAAATAAACAGGATTGCCCCGATAATAGCCACAAAAATACCCGGTATGCTCAAGCTAGAACTCCCTAGGGCAAAACTGCCAGTTTGAAGCAAATTTAACAGGGTTCCCCCCACAAAAGCCCCGATAATTCCTAGCAAAGTCGTGGCAAAAATACCACCCCCCTGTCGCCCAGGATAAATAGCTTTTGCGATCGCACCAGCAATAAAGCCCAAAATCATCCAAGAAATGACATTAATCATGATTTTAATCCCGTTCAGTTAATTTTGTCTTTGATGTTTTCGATTGCGTCCTGGGCGGCGTTTTTCATGTCCTCCAACAAATTTTCTGCCTTATCTTTGACATCAGCTGCCACGTTCATTGCCGCTGCTTGTAGCTGCTTTAATTCTCCTTCTGCTTTCATTTTCTCGTCGCCAGTTAATTCTCCAGCAGCCGATTGTACTTTCCCCTCGACATTTTTGGCAGCCGCTTTCATTTTGTCTTCGATGCTCATAAATTTTTCCTCGGTCAAGAAATTGTTATTGTTATTTTTATAACACAAATGCGGTAATTACTGCCCTTTAAAAACGTAAATAAATCTTAAGTTTTTGGGAATAATTATTATTGGTTTCGCCATTGAGAGCGATCTATATCTGGCAAGGCTTGCGCTTATTGTTAATTTTTTTGCCGTTTAAAAAACTTAACAAATTTAACCATCGAATCACCAGAGTCTGCTGAAGCTTTCAGCCTCTATATATTTGCTAAATACAAAAATCATCTATTTTTAGGGCAAGGTAAAAGCAGCAATTACGGGATAATGATCGGAAGGAATAAGATTCAGCCAACGAGAAGGATCGACTTTTGCCCAATCTAACTGCAAACGGCTATCATAATAAATGGTATCGATGGCTAAATAGGGGGTATCGGTGTAATTATTAAAGCTCATTTGTTCGGCTAATTCCAAATCGGCTAAAGCATCCTTTAATCTAATTTCTGACTGGAGAGGTTGAGTTAAAATCTGACGGGGTAATTGCTGAGAATTAACATTAAAATCCCCCGTTAAAAATAGGTAATCTTTTGTTAAATTTAGTTGACAAAAATGCTCCTGTATGCACTTAGCCCCTAAGTCCTTAGCTTGGTCACTATAGTAATCGAGATGGGTGTTATAAAACTGCAAAGTTTGCCCCTCAAGAGTGCGAAATTTAGCTCCCGTTACCATGCGGGGATAAGGATTACCCCAAGCTTCAGTGATACTGCCAATAATATCGGGAGTTTCTGATAGCCAAAATTCGTATATTTCTAAACATTTTAACCGACTTGGTTGATATAAAATCGCACAATGTTCATCTAATCCTGTCCCCCTGCGATCACTACCTAAACTTTGGTATTTTGGCAATAAACGGTGTAGATCCAATAGTTGATTAGCGCGAGCTTCCTGAGTACCAATTATATCGGGAGAATAGTGAGCAATTAAAGCCGCTACGGCTTCCCTTCTTACTCGCCAATTACGCTCATCGGTATCGGGTTTATCGTAGCGAATATTAAAGGACATTGCTGTTAGTTTCATAGGAAAATGGAGAATGGGGAAGGAAATAGAGAGTTTTGTCAGTGAACAGTAAACAGTAATCAGTGAACTGAAAACTCACATCTGATAACTGATAACTGATAACTAATAACTGATAACTGATTCAATGCTGACTCCTAATAATTAATTATCAGGATTTTTTGGCGATTGTCCAGAAGGGAAAAGTTTGACTGGGATTGATGATAACTCCCCTGATGCCATTGCGAGCAAAAGCGTATTCCTTGGTTTGCCAAAGGGGAATATAGGGAACTTCATCGGCGAGAATTTCTTGAATTTTGCCAAAAATTTGCTTTCTTTTGGCTGGGTTACTTTCCCGACGGGATTGGTCGATTAATTGATTCATTTCTTGACTATAAAAAAATGAGCCTTGACTTTGCGATCCTCCTTCTTCGCAGCCAGTTTCTGGGGAACCTTTAGCACAATCTAAAAAGGGATAAATATAGTTATCTGCATCCAAAAAATCGGGATACCAATTAGATAGAGCAGTGGTATAAAGTCCCCGGCTAATATTACGGAAAAATGCCGCTCCTAGGATACTATTGGGTTCAAATTGAATCATATTATCTAAATCCCGTTTTGCTAGAGCTTTCATCACCGCCGCCACGGTGCTGGAAGTGATCGATCCGGAGGAGTGCCAAACTTCTACAATCGCGGGTTTTTCTTGACTATAACCAGCAGTTTTTAGTAATTGTTTTGCTTGCTCTATATTATGGTTGCCATAGCGCTCTTTAAACACCGGTTGTGACTCGGAAAAAGTAGTAGGAATGAGACTAAAAAGAGGGATGCCTTGACCTTGTAAAATGCGATCATTAAGTAAATCTCGATCGACTAGAGAAGCAATTGCTTGTCGCACTAAAATATTATCGGTGGGTTCACTTTTGAGATTGACGCTCATAAAGTTAATTGCTGCCCCAGAAGATTCGATGGCTTGCCATTTTCCCTGGTCTGCTTCTGTGCGTAGTTTTCTCACTTGAGGAGGGAGTAAAGATTGATAGGCAATATCCACCGCACCCGTCTGAAAACCGTTGAATAAATTGGCAGGATTAGAGAGATAAATTTGAACATTAACTCCCTTATTTTTGGCCGGTTCTCCCCAATAGCGATCAAAGGCTTCTAAACTAAAAGAATCGCTAGTAACTGCTTTTAATTGATAATGTCCTGTGCCGATAAATTCTTCGGGTTTAAATTTACCCTCGCCAATTTGATAAAATTTGGGTGAAACTGCACAGGCTCCAGGGTAAGCTAAAAGAGCGGGAAAGGCGGCAAAAGGTCTGGTTAGTTTAATAGTAATTTCGTCTTCTTTTGTAGCGGTAATTTTATCAATTGTATCCCGAAGAAGAAAGGAAGGTTCACCACCATTTTTGATAAATCTTTCTAGGGAAAACTTCATCGCCTCCGCGTTAAAAACCGTGCCATCATGAAAAATAACCCCTCGACGTACTGGGATAGTATAAGTCAAACCATCGGGGCTAATTTCGGGCAATTCCGTGGCCAAGAGAGGCTTTAAATTAGTGGTTCCTTCCGCGTAGGTGTAGAGAGTTTCACCGAGATTATAAATAATAAAAAGTCCCGCTAACTCATAACTATCGGCAGGATCGATCGAGCGTGGTTTTAGGGTTGTCCCGATCATCAAGCGATCGCTATCCCCTCGGGGTAAATTGGAATTAGTGGACTGACAGCCCACGGTCAGAAGAAGACAGAGGCAAAATAAACTTAAATAGCGGTAAAGTCGGCGTAAAGGTCTCATCGATGGCGATTAACGGCAGCTAGGTATCAATCAATCCTATCATTTTTGAGCATAATCTTTTCTACTAGGTTGCCTTAAGTAAGTAAATTGATTGCTTAATTGGTTGGGAAAAATTCTTCAATAACTGCACTGATTACCCAGATAATTAAACTAAATTTTCTGGTCGAGGATGGCAAAAACTTGATAAATTTGGCCAAGAATAAGACCCAGGGCAGCAAAGGGGTTAAATGGTTGAGAATAGCTGGAGCTATGGAGGCAGATAAACAGGGAAATGGTCAAGATTTTTAAACCTAGAGCAGCTGACAGCAACTGATTAGAAACTGCTCTTCTTTTATAAATTTCTTGGATAATTAATTTTTCAGAGTTCAAAAATGGCAGAAATAAGGATTAAATGGCATAAAGTCTATAAATAGACCATTTAACTGATTATTGTTCATTCTTAATTCTCCTGACTCCTGACTACTGGCTACTGACTCCCAACCCTAACAACAATTTTTGATTTTTACAAGAGGTCTTATCAGCCATTTAGGTTAATCCTGTCCCTTCTAAACAAGCTCGATCGAAAATTGCCCCCGGGGTTACTGCCGAGGCTAAACTAGCACAAAGAAGATTGGCATCAGTAAAATTTGTTCCGCGTAAAATCGCCCCGAAAAAAATTGCTTCCTCTAAATCGGTTGCCGACAGATCTGCCCCGGACAGATTAGCGCTAGTAAAATCCGCTTGGGTTAAAATCGCCCCAACAAAACTCACTCCCCGGCCATCGACACCGCGAAAATCCGCCCCAGACAAATCTAGATGATTAAAAACCGCCCCGGCTAAAAAAGCACCGGCCAAACTTGCCCCGGTCACGATCGCATCGAGGAGAATTGCCCCGCGTAAATCGGCATTCCGAAAATCTGCTCCCCTTAAATTTGCCCCAGTTAGGTCAGCACCGCGCAAATTTGCCCGTAAATTCGCCCCTGCTAGGTCTGCACCCGCTAAATCAGCCCCTGACAAGTTCATGCCCGCTAAATCTTTTATCTGACCCTGACGAATTGCTAATAAATCAATACTGGGAAAAGTCATGTTCAGCCACGGTTAAATACTGTAAAAATATCTTAGAATATTCGTAAACCTTTGTTAAGAAAGCGCTCCATGTCCCTAGAGCTATTATCCCTAGAAAATATTGAAGAAATCGCCCACCAATACGGATACTGGGCAGTATTTATCGGCATCACCCTCGAAAATACCGGGATTCCCATCCCCGGGGAAACCATCACAATTGTCGGCGGCTTCCTTGCCGGTAGCGGTGATTTGAACTATTGGTTAGTTTTAGTCAGCGCAATTACAGGAGCAGTTTTGGGCGATAATTTTGGCTATTGGCTCGGTCGCGCTGGAGGTTGGCCGTTTTTGTTAAAAGTTGGCAAATTCTTTCGGATTCCCCCCCAAAAACTAGAATTAGCCAAGGATCAATTTAGTAAAAATGCACCCCGGGCGGTCTTTTTCGGTCGTTTCGTGGCTTTGTTAAGAATCTTTGCCGGTCCCATGGCGGGAATTGCCCGAATGCCCTACGGTCGCTTTTTCCTCTGTAATCTCGGTGGGGCAACGGTGTGGGCGACGATTATGGTGACATTATCTTTCTTTTTAGGCCGTTTGTTCCCCTTGCACCAGTTAGTTAGTTCTATGGCTCGTTTTGGTATCTTGGCTTTAATTATCGTCCTGGCCTGGACAATTATTCACCCCATCCTTGAGTCACGGAAAAAGGTGGCTTAAGTCCGTAATTTCAGTTATCAGTTATCAGCTTTTGAAGGCAAGAGGCAACAGGCACTCGTGCAAAAGACAGAATCTGACAATTCTCCTACCTAAAAAGAAGGTTAGAAACTAGGCACATCAAAGCTTTTAGCTATCCCCTGGAAAGGGAGGCTTGTTACCTCATTCTTGACGGGGAGCGATTCGTGGTGTTAGTATAATTTTGTCCAAGATTACAACTATACATCAACGGTGATAGCCAAAAAAATTACTTTTTCTAATGGATTAGAATGTTACTACAGTAGTAGCAAAGAGGAAACAGAATACATTTTTTCGGAAATATTTACTGAAAGGCAATATGAAGGGCATGATATTGTCATCAAAGAAGGCGATGTGATCTTTGATGTTGGAGCCAATATCGGTCTATTCTCTATTTTTGTCAAGGGAGTTGAACCAACAGCAAAAGTTTTCGCCTTTGAGCCAATCAGTCCAACTTTTGAGGTTTTGCAAAAAAATATTCATTTGCATTCTTTAGAGGATGTTGTTTTATTTAACTGTGGATTAAGTTCAGAAAATAACCGAGCAAAAATCTTTACTTTTTATCCTAATATGTCTGCTAATTCAACCACAAAGCCAGAGGATACCTTGGCTGAATTAGAAGATATTAAAGTCGATCAGAATTCCCAAAAAATAGAAAATTTGTTTGAAGAGTTTTTCCAAGAAAAAGAACAAGTAGTCTGTGAAGTAAAAACTCTATCCTCCGTAATTAATGAACTCGGTATCGACTCCATCGATTTATTGAAAATTGACGTGGAAGGAGAAGAATACGAAGTATTTCAAAGCATCGAAGCTAAAGACTGGCCAAAAATTAAGCAAATAGTGGCTGAAATTCACGATCAGAAGGGACGCTTAAAGCAAATAAGCCAAATGCTGGCAGATAACGGCTTCAAAATTCAACTAGAAAAAAGAGAACTGTTACCTTCGACATTCGTGGATATTTTCCATTTATACGCTGTGCGTTAGTAGTTAAATTTTCATTGTCAAATTTAATCTATTTTTCTAGAAAATTGGTTAATAACTGACTGAAACGTTGGGCAATAATCGGTGCATCAAATTCTGAAACTTTCGCTCTACCTGCTTTCCCTAAGGAACGAGCTTTTTCTGGATTTAGAAGCACTTCTGCTAATTTACTGGCTAAATCTTCAGCATCTAAGGGATTGGCTAATAGACCTTGTACACCATCTTCAATCAACTCCGGTGTCGAGGAAGAACGACTGGCGACAATCGGTTTATAACTGGCCATAGCTTCAGCAAAAACTAGGCCAAATCCTTCTTGCAGACTAGGTAAACAAAAAACTTGACAATCAAGATATTCTTGGATCAGTTCTTGATAGGAAAGATAGCCGAGAAAATTAACATTTTGCTCTAAATTGAGTTCTTGTGCTAGACGGCGTAAATTATTCCATTCAGGACCTTTGCTGGCAATTCTTACCTCTAGATCAGGTATTTGACGGCGGAGAATTGCGGCGGCGCGGATTAAAGTGGCAACATTTTTGCGGGGATACTGGACACCGACACAAAACACCGTCGGCCTCCTCTGCTCGCGGTTTTTTTCCTCATACTTGACCGAGGCGACCGCTGCATCCCACCCTTTGAGATCAATTAGAGGATGAACAATCTCGATATTGCCATCATACTGATAAAGTTGCTTGAGTCTAGTACGCGAATATTCACTGGTAGAGATGACCAGAGCCGCACGATGGACGCTCACTTTCTCGGCCTTTGCCATCAATTCTAAGGAAGTTCGCACCCAACCCCGCTCAAAGGTGGCTTCATCGGCAATAATACCGTGAATATAAACGATAAAAGGGACTTTCAGGCGATCGCTGATGGCGTAACCATCCATATCGTAACCTACCACCACATCATAGTGGTCAAAGCGACGGGGATGGAGTCGCCAATTCCAAAGAAAGCGATGCGCCATATAGCCTAACGGCCCCGATGCTTTGGCTGGCGAGAAGACATCAACCAGATGACCCTGGGAGCGTAACTCGTTAGTCAGATGGATATTGGTGACGAAAGTACCACTTCCGAGCTTGACATTTTGGGGAGTTGCTGTGATGATTGCTATCTTCATTTTTTGTCAAAGTTTATGGCAGCGGTTGGATGATGATGGGAAAATCAGAACAAATAAGGTAGGCGGGAGTAGGTGCGAATCAAATCTTGATTTTCCCTGATAACATTCTCAAAATCTATCTTTCTTAAAACTTTCTCATTTTAGCTGTCCAGCCAGACAAATGAGCAGTTTTAAAGAGATTTAAAGAGGATTTGGTTCTGTATTTACCCCCGACAAACTGGATATTCAGAGGCAATTTACGGGTACAGACGAACGGATATCTTTGCGTCCGTTAGCCTTTTTTCCTCAAAACGATGAAATGTCCGTATCGAGTATCTGGAATCATGTACTCATAGACCTTTTCCCGATCATTTTTATCTTGAATAAATTCATCTACAGCCGTCTTTGGGCCCGAAGAAAAGAAACCGTAGTCATCGACGATGATAATCGCTCCGAGGGGGGTGATCGGGTGGAGAAACTCTAGTACCTGTTTGATTGGTTCGTACAGATCGAAATCCACATAGGCGAAAGAAACCCTCGCTGGTAAATTTTCCCCTCGATCGAGGATTCGATCGAAAAATCCTTTGTGAATTACATAGCGATGTTCGGGAAAAGAAATCTTCCGTAATCGCTCTAGAACCATTCCCTCACGGCATCGCATTTTTCCCCTATAGGCTTCCATATTCCCCAAATCGAAAATATCGTGGAGCAAGTGATCTTTTTCCGAGGGGGCGGGCAAACCTTGAAAGGAATCGAATAGATGTAAGGTCTTGTCCGTTCCGGCGATTTCATTGGCGATCAGTGCGGAGGTTTCTCCCTGCGCCACACCAAACTCGCACACATCGCCCTCTACCTCCCGACACCGGGCTAAACCCTGCACGAGATAATAGGCCTCTGAAGGAGGCGTGCCGAGCAATGTGGTTAATAGATGCAGACGAAGATCGTTAGGCTCTATTACGGGGTCGGATTCGTTGAGCCTTCCCTCGTAGGCCTGTGCCAGATTAGCGAAATTATCGAACCAGATCGGCAGCTCCGATGTGCGGTGGAGTGGTTCATCCTCGATCAAGGACGAAATCGGGGCAATGGATTGATCATTCATAGCTGTTACCCATTTACAATGGGCATTAGGATGTTAGAAAACAAACGCAGATTTATTAATTATCAATAGGAAAGCGGTTATTTCTGATAACCGCTTCTGGAATCTTACAAGAATCTCTTTAACGTTCGCGGCGACCGAAGTTTTTGCGCTCACCGCCGCCACCACCACCAAAATTATCTTCTCTGGGACGAGCTTTATTAACTTTCATCTGTCGTCCCATCCATTCGGCCCCGTCAAGAGTTTCGATCGCCTTTGCTTCTTCCTCATCGGAGGACATTTCCACAAAACCAAAACCGCGCATTTTACCCGTTGCTTGATCTACGGGCAAGTGAATGCGACTAACCGTGCCGTATTCAGCGAATACGCCGTACAAGTCCTCTTTCGTGACTTCATAAACCAGATTACCAACGTAAATCGTCATGGATTGTCTCCCAATATCACAGCCATTTTGAGAAGGAGATCGGACACAACCCAGTCAAGATCATCAGGGAAAAACCGCTTCTGTTTGAAACCAATGCTGCTACCGAACCTAACTACTCTCTCTAAACTAGCATAGCTTATCAGTGAGCAGTGATCAGTAGGAGTATGGAGTATTAAGTGGGCAGTATTATAGGGCAGTTTTCTGCTTTCTTTTCACTGATCACTGATTACTGTTTACTGATCACTGATTAGGGTAGCCAAGGATATTGACTAAAATCGGGGGGACGTTTTTCCAGAAAAGCCTGTTTACCTTCAGCCCCTTCGGCGGTCATATAGTAGAGTAAAGTGGCATTACCCGCTAACTCCTGTAAACCCGCTTGACCATCACAATCAGCATTAAAAGCCGATTTTAGGCAGCGAATCGCCAAGGGACTTTTTTCGAGAATTTCTAGGGACCATTTAATCCCTTCCTGCTCTAATTCCTCTACCGGGACGACATGGTTAACCAAACCCATTTCTAACGCTTGTTGGGCGTTATACTGCCGACAGAGAAACCAAATCTCGCGAGCTTTTTTCTGACCCACTACCCGGGCCAGATAACTAGAGCCAAAACCGCCGTCAAAACTGCCCACTTTCGGACCGGTCTGGCCAAAAATGGCGTTATCCGCTGCTAAGGTTAAATCACAAACCAAGTGTAAAACATGACCGCCCCCGACCGCATAACCTGCCACCAGCGCGATAACTACCTTGGGGATGGAGCGAATTAATTTCTGTAAATCCAGCACATTGAGCCGGGGTACGCCATCATCGCCAATATAACCCGCCTGACCGCGCACCGTCTGATCGCCGCCGGAACAAAAAGCATACTTCCCATCGCTGTGGGGACCTGCACCCGTGAGCAATACTACCCCAATGCGCGCATCCTCGCGAGCATCACAGAAAGCGTCGTAAAGCTCAAAAACTGTCTTCGGACGGAAGGCATTACGCTTATGGGGGCGATTGATGGTAATTTTGGCGATTCCCCCCCATTTATGGTAAAGAATATCCTCGTAGGTTTTGACGGATTGCCATTCAACGGTCATGGTCTCGGTTATAGGCACAGCTTTTTTACCTTACCCTATTTTGTCCCCCACTTTGAAGCAGGGAGCGCCAGAATAGGGGGATGGATAGTTGACGGACAAGGTTTAAAGCTGATTCCTTTCTTGATATTTTCTGAGTGTTTATTCAAAATATATTGATCCTATTTGCTAACTTTAAAGAGGTAAAAATATGAGTACAATTAATAAAACTAAGCTGGAATTATTAGAGTTTTATTTGGCACTAAAATATCCAATAACAATTTATCCTGATGATCAGGGTGGATATGTATCGGAAATTAAAGACCTTCCGGGATGTTTCACTCAGGGATAAACCATAGAAGAAACCTTAATCAGTAAACAGTAATCAGTAATCAGTAATCAGTGAACTGAAAACTTACATCTGATAACCGATAACTGATCACTGATCACTGAAAACTCACATCTGATAACCGAGAACTGATAACTGAATTAAAGCCATTCGATTTCTTTAGCTTTTTCGGGTAATTTGGCCGTGGCTTGTCCCTGGCTGCGGGACTGAAACCCAATTAAATCGAGGGGAGTAGCCAATAAATCTACTATATCAGCTTTACCAAACAGTAACTTGAGGGTATTTTTTGGTAGTTCTTTTAATAACCAACGACCGAGATGATAAATTAATTCGGAACTGGTAAAATTCCTTTGTAAATCACAACCATGTAGTTCATGCAAATAGCGATTTGAACGGCCGTAGCGTTGAAATTGACTGCGAAAACTCTTGATAGTCGAACGATGACGATGGGAAATAACGGCGGTGGGTGCATAGGCTAATTGCCATTGAGTTTCTCGTAAAATTCGCCAGCAGATATCGGCATCGCCACCCGTGGTTAAATAAGGACGAAATAGACCAACTTTCTCGAAAGCGGCTTTTCTAATTGCTAGATTAGCTGTTTGACCGTAGGGAGAAAAAGGGTGTTCTAAGAGAAATTTTTGCGAGAGAATCTCTCGACGTTCAGCATATTTTTCTAGGATAGAGTTACCAGTTAAGGCGAATATTTCCCCCGCAACGATACCAATATCAGCATCACCAAAGGGTTTAACTATTTCTGCTAACCATTGATAGGAAGGACGACAATCGGCATCGGTAAAAACTAACAGATCATAACGGGCATTTTTTATGCCTAAATTACGAGCGGCGTAGGAACTTTGAATCTGATTTTCTGTAAGAACAACTAACGGAAATCCTGACCCTTTACTCTCGATCACTGCCTGTTCTAAAATAGACCCTGTTTGATCGCTGCTATTGTTATTTACGAGAAGATACTCCACTTGCTCTCGGGGATAGGTTTGACTTTGCAAACATTTGAGCAAATCGGGAAGATCATCTTCACCATTGTAGATGGGAATGATTACTGATATAAAGGGAAAAGTCATCAGAGACCGCCTAGAGTTGACCGCTACCTAGTCTAATACAATTACTGTCAACTTTTATGGCAAACGTTGACTTAAAATATATTCGGCAATTGCCAGATCCCCCGGAGTAGTAATTTTTAAGTTAGTTTCTTCCCCGACGACAATTTTGACGGGAAAACCACATTTTTCTAATAAGGCGGCATCGTCGGTGACTTCCCAATCTAATTTTCGGCCCTGTTCATGACATTCTTTTAATAATTTTACCTGAAAACCCTGGGGCGTTTGGGCTGCCCACAACCGCGAGCGATCGGGTGTATCCTCAATCCAACCCTTGCTATCGACAATTTTAATCGTATCTTTCACCGGAATCGCCGCTATGAAACCCTGACAAGTGGCTAAAGCGGCGGCACAGCGATCGAATAATTCGGGAGTGGCTAAACAGCGCGCCCCATCGTGAATTAAAACCGTCTCAGCCCCCTCTGGTAGGGCTTGTAAGCCATTATAAACCGATTTTTGTCTGGTTTCGCCTCCTTGGATGATTTGCACGGGTTTAAGGACATTTATGGCGGTGATAATTTCTTGGATATCGTTAAAGTCTTCCGGTTGTGCCATAATCCCAATCCAGATAATTGCCCTGGATTGCATGGCAGCCAGCAAAGTCCAAGCGAGGAGAGGTTTTCCGTGCAGGGTGAGCAGTAACTTATTGCGATCGCTGCCCATCCGTTTACCCATTCCCGCTGCTGGAATTAACAAATACATATTTTTTTCAGGTAAAAAGTTAAGAATTCAGTGGACAGGAGTGGGGAGCTTTTTGGTTGTTAAGTAAGTGGTTTCAATTAAATTGAAGATAGATTTTGTCTTTGATCCCCCCTGCCCCCCTTGATAAGGGGGGTATCTGACAATTTTTAACACCCACCTACTTATTTGTAAATAGTAATCACTGTCCGGCTGATGGTTAATCGCTTAAATAAGCCCAAAACTATCCCTCTTAAGAGAATAAATCGAGGGGAAAGTGACCATAAGTACCGACTAATTGATCATTTTCTGATTGACAAGAAATCAGAACACCGCGATAGGTTCCCGTGTAGGAATCGAGATAGGAAGCTTGTCTTTGGGTACTGTATTTAATATACACCGCTCCCGGTTCTGGCTGGTCTTCTGGGAGAGTATTAGGTAGGGGGTATCCTAGGGCTTGTAGATAACTTTTTAGGGCTTTAAATCCCTCTTCATTGTTATCGGCACAGATACCTAAATTAATTGATTCCGAACCTTGGTTAACTAATAAAATTGCCTGTCTTAGAGCTTCTTCTTCTTCAGAGGATTGGGCAATTTTTAGTTGAATACAGCCATATTCTTTTAGGAGTTTCAAGGCTTCTTCAATAGACATGAGCGGTTAGATATGTGGGGCTAAAGATAAAAAATAAACTGTTGCTGCTGTCCTTAACGACAAATTCCCAAGAAAAAAAGCCCTAAATCATTGGGGTTTGGAGATAGGAAAATTTTGCATTGGTCTTAATCGTAAGATCGCCAATTTCGATCATATCAGGTTGGGGACAAGAAAATTTATCGGGGTTGTTCGATCGCTCCAGGTTGTGCGTACATTTCACTCACTGCTTTTTGATAGCCGAAGTAAGCACCTATAATAATTCCAGCACCAAAACCAATCGCTAGGTAAGGCAAAATTATACTGAGGGGAAAAGAGGAATGTCTCCGATGAGATAGGGAAAATCCCTCACCAGTCGCCACAATATTCTCAGCCGCTTCAGTGAACTCCTCCCGTTTCTCTAGGGCTTTTTCTTCAGTTGTTTCAGAGTCTTCCAAAGCTTCTGGGACATCTTCCGGGTTATTTTCGGCAATTTCTGCGGTTATTGTCGGCAAAGAGTTTAATTTGGTGACATGATTGACGATTAAATCATCTTGACTCAGGGTTATCGATTCTTGCCAAACGGGGATATCAGATTCCTTGGTCATACCGTAAACGATCACTTGTTCTAATCCATCGATGCCCAAGCTTTTGATTTCTGCCGACAAAAAAGGTAATAACTTGTGTTGATTGGGTATTCTTTTGGATTGAACTTTTAGAGTCAGGGCATTTTCTTGTGAGGTGGCTGCAATCACCTCTATTTTTCTGGTTAAGAGACTTCGGTTAAGTAGGGCAATAATAGCGGCTGCATCTTGCTGTTTAGCGGCATGGATAAGTTGTGACTGATTCATGACCTTGAGGGACTAAGGATGGTATATCATACCATTTTTCTTTATTCGTGGCAGGCATCTTATTTCCCTCTCCCACCCCCCCGATGTCGGGGGGGGTTGGGGGTGAGGGTAATTAACCATCTCTGCCATTACTTTAGAAAAATGGTACTACACTAAATCCTCTTGAAAAGGTATAGCAGAGTGGGAAGTGGGCAGTGGGTTTTTAAAGTGGGATTGGCGGTTAATCATACTATTAAAAGCGGATTTAGTATCGGTCTGTCCATCCCCGCCCTCAATGCCACTTAAATTTCCGCCACGGCTCTTTCGATTAAACGACGAGCGAGGGTTTGAATGCCGGTATGTTCGTAGTAATTGGTGGTCATATCGAGGAATGCCCCAACATATACCAATTTATCGGCAGAAAAGTCGATAAATCCCTGAATTTTGCTCAATAATCCCTGCTGGGTCAAACCGCGCTCGCTGACAAAACCACTCATCCAACCTTTAGTCGAGTCGAAACTTTGACCGATAAAGTCTAATTTTCTGGCAGTATTTCCCCCCGGAATCAATTCTTTAATACTGCCGAAAGTGGAGTTAGATTCTAATTCTTCTGGGTGGAGAATACTGAGGGTGGATTCCACTTTCCGGATAAAACTGCCTCCCAGGGGAATTAAACCATCCAAACAAACTAACGCCGCCATCCGCATCAGGGATTCGCCGCTATAATCTCCCAGAGAAGCGACGAAATCATCGATACTATCCCCCGGAATGCCATTAATTTGACAAAAAGCGACTAATTCTGTCACTAATTTCAGGGTTAGATCGATGGTTTGCGCTTTTTCGGGGGCAGGGGTTAATCTTTCGATTAAACCGCCCATGAGGGGAATTTTCCCCCCGACGGCATTAGCAAGAGAGGCGGCGGCTAGGGCATTATCGGCGCTGTCGATGGTTTGGTAGAGCCAGAGCGCCCGTTGATAGCCCTGGGATTTATCATTAAACAACCAAACGGCTCGATCGCCAATCTGTTGGATCATGCTTTCGTCGGTTTCGCCGGTGACTGTGATAATCGTATTTTTAAACCCGACTAGGTTATCCCACTGCCCCGGCACCACATAATCAAGGGTTTTGAGAACTTTGACGGTGAGATTATTAGTCGGTAATTCGTCCACCAGTTCAAAAATTGGCTTACTCACGGATGTCTCCTTACTTTAACTTTGCTAGACCATCTAAATCGAACTTAGCTAACCAAGCTTGGCGATCGCTGGCAGAAAAATCTGGCTCCCGCGATAAAACCTTGACTTGATAGCGATTATTGACTAAAACGGCGGTGGCGGTTGCACCCTGTTCGACGGCGGGAAAACCTTTAATTGTGGTTTTACTGTCTTGGAATTTATTGGCCGCGGCGGGATTATTGCTGATGTCAGATATGGCTAACATAGCCAGAACTTTGCCATCTTGCTTCAGTTTTGCCTCAGCAAAGCCTTTTTTCTCTTGGGTATAGACGCGCTCGTATCCTCCCCCAGAAGGCGGGAAAAACTGATTAAAACTGCCGCCAGAGGTGGATTCTTTCACCACTGCCGCCGCCCCGCGAGCGGTACTTTCTTTTTGCGCCTGGTCAAATTGTGAGGGAGCTTTAGCACAGGAAGTTACTAGCAAAAGTACCGCCAATACCCCTGCTATCAAGATTTTGCCAAATCGAAAGCTCATAGTTCTCTTAATTAAAACTTGCTCATGTTTGTTTGTAGTATATCCCTCGCTGATTCCTGATTATTGTTAAGTTTTTCTAGATTCTCTCACACCAGACCAGAAAACAAACAGAAAATCAGCAAAATTCGAGTCAATAGCCAATTTTTAGGCGTGTATCTCAAGATTACAGAAATATCCACTGCCGAGAAATTATCGGTAACTTTTCAATTAATACAAATGTATGAAAAACTGCGTGTAAGCATCTCGCATTTGGGGGTGCGATTTGTTTCTAGCCCAATAATAGTCTAAAACCCTGACAGGGTAGGGCTTAAAGCTAGGGTGGGGATGGTAGATTGACAAAAATGATCTGCACCCCCTAACCACTAGCTACAGTCCCGCAATTGCCCCTCGCGCCATAGATGCGATCGCTTGTTCCGTAGCCCGGGGTAGATGATAATATTTACCCCCGGCTTTTAGGGCTAATTCTTTGGCAAAACCAGTGGAGACGAATTTTTTCTCCGTATCGATAACCAGCAGTTTAATGCCTAAAGAGCGAATTTTAGCGGCAATATCGAGCAGTTCTGCCTTAATATCGGGTTTTTCCCCCTCCGGAATCGGTTCGCCTAAAGATTTCGCCAAAGGAATATTACTTCTACCGTCGGTAATCGCCACAATCACCACTTGACCGATATCCCCCGATAAACGGGCATTCATCCCCACATGAACCGCTTGGGTTAAACCGTGGGCCAAAGGGGAACCGCCACCACAGGGCAGGGTTTCTAGACGTTTTTTCGCTAGGGTAATCGATTTAGTTGGTGGCAATAGTACATCTGCTCGCTCCCCCCGGAAAGGAATCAGGGCAATCTGGTCGCGATTTTCGTAAGCTTCCGTTAACAGACGCATAACCGCACCCTTGGCCGACTGCATCCGATTCAGGGCCATGGAACCGGAGGCATCAACCACAAAGACAATTAAAGAACCGGCCTTGCGGGCCAGCCGTTTTGAGCGCAGATCCCCTTCTTCTATAATCACATGACGTTCGGGATTCCTTAAGCGACGGGCTTTTTGATAGGGGGCGGCCGCCCGGAGAGTGGCATCGACGGCGACTCTTTTCACCTTGCCCCGGGGTAACATCGGCTTAATATAACGTCCTCTATCTTCCGAGAAAATCAGGTTACGCGCCCCCGATTTCCCCTGACGCTGGGCCATCTGGGCGAAATACAGCACACTAGGATCCAGTAAAACCCCTTCCGGGTCGAAAACAAATTCTTCCGGGAGATTATCGGGCTGTTCTGGTTCTTTTTCTTCCTCTTTCTCCTCCTCTTTTTCTTCCTGTTCCTGCTGGTTTTCGTCTTGGGGCGGTTCCGGTGGTGGCGGTGGTGGCGGTGGCTGTTGTTCCTGTTCTGGAGGTGGCGGCGTAATCAGCGATCGAGGTACAATAACTAATTCGACGGCTCTTTTTAAGTCATCGGCACTGACTAAATCCCGACCTTCTAAAGCGGCGGCGGCCTTGGCTACTCTCACGGCAAAAATCTCGGCGCGATGACCTTCTACCCTACCGCGCACCGCTTCCTCCACTAGATAACTAATTTGTTCGGGTTTAATTTTTACCTCTTTTAACCATTCCCTCGCCAGAATAATTTCGGTTTTTAGATCATCAATTTCTTGGGCATATTGGGCGATAAAAGCGGTGGGAGAAACAGCATACTCGATCGCCTGATTGACGGCGGTGACTCGTTGATCTAAACTAAGGACACCATCGGCGGAAAGAGCAATGGCAATTCTATCTAATAAATGGGGTCGTAAATCCCCTTCTTCCGGGTTATAAGTAGCGATCAGGATTGGTTTGCAGGGATGTTGAAAACTGATGCCTTCCCGTTCGATTTGGTTACGTCCTTCGCTTAAAACTGTTAGTAATTGGTTAGCAATTTGGTCATCAAGTAGATTAATTTCATCGATGTAGAGAATTCCCCGATGGGCGCTGGCTAATAAACCGGGTTGAAAGACTGGTTCCCCCTGTTTCACCGATTCTTCCACATCGACGGAACCCAATAAACGATCCTCGGTGACTCCTAGGGGAATCTGCACGAAAGGGGCCCGGATAACTTCCGTGGCGACCTCTCCACTGCTATATTCTTCTTTAGTGCGCTCGTCCCATTCGTCGGCATTGTTGGGATCACAATTAAAGACATTACCTGCAATAATTTCGATCGGTGGCAGTAGGGAATGTATCGCTCGCGCCATGACTGATTTGGCGGTTCCCCGACGCCCGGCAATTACCACACCCCCCAGGGCGGGATCCACGGCGGCTAAGAGTAGGGCTAATTTAATCGCTTCTTGGCCGACAACGGCAGTTAGGGGAAAATTGAGGGTCAGAGTGGGCATAGATCTAGATTCAGGCGGCCAAATTCTAGTGTAAAACAGAAGCTCACTGGTCTGGCACTTTTCCCCTTTTGATTCCCGAACTCAGATTTTAAGTAGGTAGTCGTTAAAAATTATCAGACACCCCCCTTATCAAGGGGGGATTAAGGGGGGATCGGCACCCCCCTTATCAAGGGGGGCAGGGGGGATCGAACCTAAAATCCCTTTTTAATTTAATTATAACCAGCTACTTAGCCGCATCTCGATCGATTTCTTCAACCCCGAACCGATCGAGAAGTTGCCGGGTTAATCTAGGATTAGCTCCTGTTGACGGCTGTAGAGAGGACAAAAATATGATAGCGACAATAATCGATCGCCTTACGGAAACCAACCCGCAAATTATGCGAGAATGGCAAGGAAGATTAACCCCGAAAAATATCTCGATCGCCTCGATTATCTCCCTAGTTGGTCAATTATTAGTTTATTTATACTATCAAAATCTCTTGCCGGTAGCGGCGGGATTTAGTCGTTACTGTACCGCTAATCCCCCCAATAACAACGATTATTATCCCTATAGTGGGATTAAATACTGTATCCAAGACTTAAATGGTCAATGGATGATTATCTCCCAGTTATGGTGGTTAGATATCTTCACTTTTCTGAGTATTACCGGCATTTTCGCTCTTTTAGTGGTGGGAACCTATCAATTAATCGCCGATCTTTCCGGGGAAGAGCGCCGGGGTACACTTAATTTTATCCGTCTGAGTCCCCAACCCGCCAGAACAATTTTTATCGGCAAACTTTTCGGGGTTCCCATTCTCCTCTATCTCGTCTGTCTTCTCGCTTTACCCTTTCACTTGGGGGCGGGTTTATTAGCAGGTATTCCCTTGTCGTTAATTTTAGCCTTCTACGCGGTTCTGATCGCTAGTTGTGCCTTTTTCTATCATGCCGCCCTCAGTTTCGCTTTAGCCACGCCATGGTTAGGGGGATTTCAACCCTGGTTAGGCAGCGCTACAGTCTTAATCTTTGTGTTTTATAGCACTATGTTTACTTCATCGGGCTATGGTGGTTCCCGTACCCCCTTTGATTGGTTAATTCTCTTTAATCCTAGTTTTGTCCTCCCCTATCTAGTTAAATCTACCTTTCTCCCCCCCGATGCGGTAGGCTATCTAGGAATCTCACAAATCTTTGATCTGCGTTGGTACGGTCAATCTCTCTGGCAATCGGTTACAACGGGTATTAGTTTAATTTTTCTCAATTTTGCCCTCTGCACCTACGGGTTAACCAGAATTATCCAGCGTCGCTTCCATAATCCCCTCGCTACTCTTGTTAGTAAACCCCAAAGTTACTGGATGATGGGCTGTTTTAGCGCTATTAGCCTAGGTTTTGTCTTCCAAACTCTGGAACCGAGCTATATTTTCGATAATTTTGCGATTCTTAGCGTTTTTGTGGCAATTTTTGCCTTGTTAATCCTTTTTGCCCTCACTCCCCCCCGTCAAACTCTCCAAGATTGGGCGCGCTATCGTCATCTACAAGGAAAAAAGGGCATTAGTCTGGGGAAAGCTTTAATCTTTGGCGAAAAAAGCCCTTCTACCCTAGCCATGGCTGTTAACGTCGCTATTGCTATTTTATTTATCCTTCCCGCTATTTTTATCGCCCCTCTCCATCAATATAAACTAGCCGCTGCAGCCGGGTTTCTCTTGGCAATGAACATGATTTTAGTCTATGCCGCTATCGCCCAATTATTGATGTTAGCCCGCACAAATAAACGCGCTTTGCTGGCAGCCACTAGCATCGGCATTTTGATTATTTTCCCCTTTCTCTGTTTTGCTGTCTTGCGAGTTGATCCCAGTCAATCTCCGCTGTTATGGTTTTTTACTTTTCTTCCCATTGCCGCTACTAAATACGCTACACTTCCCTCTTTCGCTTTGGCAATTTTCAGTCAGTGGTTGGGTTTAACCCTCCTCGGATGGCAAATTAATCGGCAATTAAATCGCCTTGGTGCCTCGACAACTAAAGCGTTAATCCCGGGCTGAAAAATACCGACTCACAGGGGGGATTAAATAATATCTCTTTGGTTAATTTTCTCCCCTTGAGTGTCGGTTAATTTTTTTTCCCAAAAAAGCTTGACAAAACCCCACGACTTGACAGATAATTTCTTATATAATGGGAATCCGTGCCTGCCTGCGACCCCCCTTTTTTCAGGTCAAATAAAGCCCAAAAAAATTAACCCCAAAAAGTAGGCTGAGTTAATTTCAGTTCCCATCTGATTAGGAGCATCTTTCAATTTGACAACGCCTATTGTAGGGCTAATTCATGAATTAGCCCTACACATAGTAATTTCAGTTCCCATCTGATTAGGAGCATCTTTCAATTTGACAACGCCACATTTTTACCCCACCACCGATAAACTATCAACGATTAGCGAGGGAGTATAACAGGAGCCATTCCATTGATTATCGGCTCCCAAAGCGATTAAATTCTGCAAAGCTGTATAAACATTTCCCGTCACCATTGTATCTTTAACTCGTCCGGTGATTTTGCCCTTTTCTATGCGATAACCCAGATCGATATTGACAGAAAAATCGCCCGAAATATCCGCCCCATGACCTAAAATTTGGTCGATAACCAGGCCCTCATCTATTTGCGAGATTAAATCCTCTAAAGTTCCCTCTCCCGGTGCAACGATTAGATTAACCAAATCCGGCTGAGGATAAACCCCTAAACCGGGACGAAAACCGTTTCCCGTCGGAGTAGTTTTTAATAATCTGGCCGTGGTACGATCGCTATAGAATTCTTTAACTCTACCTCCCTCAATTAAAGATAAAAATTTGGTAGGAGTTCCCTCATCATCAAAGGGACAACTATAGGGTTCTCGATCCGGTTGTTGGGATAAAGTCAACTTTTCTGACATCACCAATTGACCGATTTTATCACTCCAGGGCGAAGACTTTTCTAGGATCTGTTTACCATTTAAAGCCATCGCCACCGTACCCCATAACAGGGTAACTGCATTAGCAGTCAATAAAATTGGTAATTTTCCCGTGGGACTATCCACATTATTGGCTGCCCATTGTAGTCGCTGCAATAACTGTTTAATTACCGTTTCGGGATGAGGTGTACTGCGAGTATATTCCCCATCATAAACCGCCAGAAAATCCTCCCCCCGCACCCATTCAATCCCCAGATAATAACTCAAAGCTGTATCGGTATATTGACAATATAAACCCTGAGAATTAACTAAACGGGTGATTTCCCGTTCACATTCCCATTCACCACTACAAATAACCTCAGGGTAAACTTGGCGAATTTGGCCAATCATTTGATTACCCATCTCGATTAAAGATTCTACCGCCACATCTTGCCCAATCGGGTCATAAATTGCCTGTCGTGGTGCCGAAAATTCGATTTCTTCCGGGTCATTGAGATAGGATAAATTTAACGCCGTTTCTACTAAAATTTCCGGTTCTACATCACCATAACCCACCGCTAACCCCGGACAACCCTCGCGCCATAATCTCAAGGCAGTTCCCACGGATTCGGAACTTTCTAACTGTTTAAGACGATTAGCCTCAAAAAAAACGGGATGGGAAAGGGAGGAAGATTGATAAACTTCGGCTGCCACCGCTCCCGATTTGAGAGCCAGTTCGATGAGTTGTTGCGGATCGATCGTCATGGTGATAGTTTTTGAGATAATAGCTATCTGATTATCTCAAGCCCCGGCACTTCGGCGCAAACGCCGCTAATAAGACTCCGGCGAGTTAAAAAATTTTTGCTTATTCATCGATATTTTTGAGCAAAGATGATCCAGTTGGCAAAAAAGTTATCATAGAATCGATCGAGAGCCAAAATAACTTCGATCAAAAGCTGCGTAAATTCTGTATTTTCTCTGGAAGTCTTAGATATAGCCTTTAGAATTTTGATCGTAGCGGTAGGCTAATTCAGATCAATTAAACTTCTTCCTCACTCCCGACTTTGTTAGTATCATGAACCCTAACTCTGGCCGTAAACGTTTATTATCCCTGATATCTGCTGTTTCTTGTAGTTCCCTGTTGATTTTATCCCCTCTAGCCCAGAGAGCGCAAGCAGACGATATTACGGATGCCTTAGAAGCGGTAATTGAATATACTGCTCAATTACATCAGATCAATTTTAAGTATTTGTTAAGCGATGGCCCGATAACCACTCCCTGCGGTGTAATTTCCCTAGCGGCTTTCTGCACCCTAGATAATACAGTCTACGTCAATCTCCAGCAAGTTACTCGCATTAGTGATAATCCCCTATTTCCCCTTTACGCCGTCGCTCACGAGGCCGCTCACGCTGTTCAGTGGAATCGGGGTATCGGTGGCATCGATGAAGGGGGAATGAGCATCGGCATTGAATTACAGGCCGATTGTCTTGCGGGAGATACCCTTTCCTGGTTATTTACCGAAGCGAGAGGTTTATCCAAACAGGATTATATACTAGCGGGAAAACTTCTAGCGGAAGCGGCCTCGGAAGTGGGCGATTTTGAAGCTCCTAATCGCTCCCACGGCACACCCCAACAGCGAGGTGATTCGGTCCTGCAAGGATTCTACGGGGAAAATCATCAAGCCTGTATGCGTTAGCTAACACTCAAGGCTGTATTTCCCCTAGAATGCCTAAAAAAGCTTAAAAAACTACTGTAACCCTAACCAAGATAACAGACCTTGGCCAGTGAGATACTCAATCAACAGGGTGATCACAAAACCAATCATAGCGGCCCTACCGTTGAGGCGCTCGGCATAGTCATTAAAGCCAAATTTGGGATCTTCTAATTTGGGGGTTTGAGTCGGTTGTGGTTCAGTCATAATCTTTACAGGCTGTTTACATTTCTTTACTATTCTAGCGGAGTTAGAAGTTAGGTTGTAACTAATTTCTAACTCCTCTCTATTTGCCCTAATCTCGACCGTTAAGAGCGATTAAAAGGCGCAGAATAAAGATAAATAGGTTGATATAGGTCAAATACATCGATAAAGCAGCGCTGAGATACTGCTCATCTCTGTAGGTACGGGGCAAGATGTAAAAGTCCACCACTGCCGAGCCGGCAAACAAGAAAACCCCGATGCCGGAAATAGCGATTTCTAACCAGGTGGGAGTAACGCCACCAAAGATAGAGAAAATTAGCTGACCAATGAGAACAATAAAAAGAGCGAGAATACCGATGCTCACGGTTTGAGTCAGGGCTAAACCATCTTTTTCTGACAGATTCGAGCCGATATTCCGTCCCAACACAAAAGCGATGCCGCAACCGAGGGCAGCAATTGCCACTCCTCGCAAACCGACACCGGAAGTACCTAAGGCCACATAGACGATTCCACTGAGAGTATAGCCAGAAAGAAGGCTATAGAGAGTCAGGAGGGGCAGAGCAGTGCTTTTATTGCCTCTTTCCGCAGTATTACGCGCGACAAAAAATAAAATAATCTCGGCAACCAGGGCGACAAAGAAAGTCGGGAAGAAAATCTGGGGATAGGATTGGAGCACACCTAAACCGCCATAGGTTCCCACCGCAGTCAAAATTAGACCGCCACCGAGATAGGGCAGGGCCTTGGGGATAACATTAGGGCCGATAAGTGCTTGGCTTTTAGCCTCGCGTAAAGCTTGACGAAAATTACTGGTATTACTCATGGTGACTAGGTTCGAGATACTTGTCTCAATCAATCTTGTTAAACAGAAACTATTCTTGATTAGTTCGTCAAGAATGGCGAATCGGAGGGAAGAAAAAAAAGTAACTTTCTCCCCAGCATCGATTCCCTCTTGATTGTAACGAAAAGACTAGGGATCGAGCTAAGTAGGTAGGTGTTAAAAATCCTCAGATACCCCCCCTTGACCGCTCAAGTCACCGTCAACAGAAGCCCGATTCAAGGCGATAATGTCCCGTCAACTGGATATTTCCTGTTTTTATTAATTACAATCCTCAGAGTATCCCCTGACCTAAAGCCAAACCTGTCACCAACATTCCTAACACTAGAAAAGGCTGGGCGCTGGCTTGATATTTGACATCATTTTTGAGCGGATCCCGCAGAAAATACATATCTTGGAAAGTGATCTGAGGGATAATTAGTAACAGTAAAATAGCGGCATAAAGATTCTGATGAATACTAATCAGATAACCCGCAATTCCCGCTTGAAAAACATCGATCATAATCACACAAATCCAAGCGGCAGTGGTAATTCCAAACATAACTGGCAAGGATTTTAAGCCTAATTTTTCGTCACCCTCCACACTTTTAAAGTCGTTAACTACAGCAATGCCTAAACCCGCCAGACTATAGATGAGAGTTAGGATCATAATTGTCCCATTTAACTGACCAAAAAGGGCGTGACCAGCCCACCAAGGTAATGCTATATAACTAGCACCGAGGGCATAATTTCCCAGCCAACCATTTTGTTTTAATTTTAAGGGTGGTGCTGAATAAATATAGGCGATAAAAGAACCAAATAGGGTTAAACAGAGCATGATCGGGAAATCATGACCGGCCCAGCGATCGAGAAGATAAGATATTCCTAATCCACCCACTAATAAAACCAAAATCTGGCCGACCACTTGCGGAATAGAAATTGCCCCCGAAGGAATCGGACGATAGGGTTCATTAATTGCATCGATTTCTCGATCATAAAAATCATTTAAAGTTTGGGTATAACCAGTCATCAACGGACCGGAAAGTAACATACAGGCGGCCGCTTTTAAGACATCTTCTAAAGACCAAGTATAATTCCCCGATGAAGCCGCCCCACAGACAACCCCCCAAATTAGAGGAATCCAAGTGATCGGCTTCATCAATTGTAAGCGGATTTTCCAGAGGGAAGTTTCTGCCGATGAGGCTCCTTTCATGCCCAATAATTGGCGAGTTTTTGCGCCTCGATTATCCTTGTTTTCTATCTCGGTGTTCGACATAATCCCTTAAAAAGAAATAATTAAGTAACCGTCTTGGAATTTCGCCCCTTTTACCGCTCGTCCGGTTAGCGGCGGTGGTACATCAATATTACGCCGTTGATCCCCAGCTTCGATGGTTAATTCTGGACCCGATTGCGTCAGTTTTACCTGTTTTTTCTCGAATCCGGGTAAATAAACCTTGACCTGAGCGGCTGCCGTATCGATTATTAACGGTTTGGGCGGCTGCACCGTGAGAAAATTGGGTAACTCGGCGATTAATTCCTGCCAATCTTCTCCTTGACGGTCGGGTAAAATCGCCGCCGGCAGCGGGGCAAAATCCTCCGTAGCACTCTGACAGCGATTAAAAATCACTCCCCCCACATTTAAACCGATTTGCTGCGCCCCACCCCAAAGATATTTGGACTCTGCGATCGCAATTGGATCATCATTGGTGACTAGATAGGCTAAAACTCGCCGAGGATTAGCTAAAGCCGAGCGTCCCTCGTCTAAAATGTTATTATCGGCCTTCTGCCCTAAACCGTCGGGATTAAAAGAGAAATTCAGCACGGCAGCGGCGATCGGTTGGAAAAAGGGAGAAAGGGTGCGACCGATCTCAGAATCGCTGAAAACCTGCCGAAAACGCCGTAAATACCAGCCACCCACCTCTGGAATCCCCAACATTCTCAGACTGTTGATATCTCCGCTGCCGTCGTAGATGATGACATCGTAATTTCCGCTTTTATCCTGTTCGCGCAGGAAATTTAAAGCTAGAGCTTGATCCATCCCGGGTAAAATGCCCAACTCTTGACCATAAACATTTTTCAAGGTGGGAGAACGCAAATACTGCTTTTCTAATTCCTTGACTTCTTCCCAACTTTTTTCTAGTAACTGGGTACTACTAAGCTGGATAACCGAGAGATTAGGGGCAATTTCCGTAATGGAGGAGCTAGGGGAGGCCTTGAGGAGTAATCCCCAAGCGGGGCTAGGATCCTGACCGATCAAGAGAACTTTTGACCCCAGACCAGCCATTTTTCTTGCCGAAGCGATCGCTATCGTACTGCGACCGCTGCCCCCCTTGCCCAAAAAGGTCAAAATTAAGGACATAATTAATTCCTAAGCATTGTATTTAGATGAGTTTGAGTTCATCCTCAAAAAACCAAGTAGCGGTCTTATCATCGAACTGGACAACAGCACCAACACCGCTGCCATCGGTCATCTTAAAATTTTTGATGACACCCACTTTACCCAATTTACCCGCTACATCCGAGTTAACGCGGTCTCTTAAGCGACAGACCTTGACTTTTTGCCCGATTTCCATTACTTCCACAGTTTTAATAAGACGATAATTCAATAAACCAATCCTAAGTTTAATATAAATTCGTGTCAGATAAACCCCCCAATGCTCTTCAGTTATCGGTCTTTCTCAGATCATCTGCACTTAGCGATCATATATACTAAGTAGTTGGACAAAATCAACTTCTTGGTTAGGATAGGCAAGAGGCAAAAGGCAATAGGTAAGCCCCCCCGATGTCGGGGGGGTTGGGGGGGTAAGAGGTAGTTAGATATGTGTAATCAATTGTGTCTAGCTACTCAAAAAAGGGGTTTTATTTGGTTTCTGGGGCAGGATTTTGGAGATTTTCTATTTGTTCTCTTTGCTTGCGTTTAAACTCCTCGGCCGCTTCGTTGATATTATTGAGGGTGTCTTCCTGAAATTCCGCTCCGTCCCGGCTACGGCGAAAATTACTATTATGAATCAAGTCTAGAGGATTAAAACCACCGAGACCATCCCTGCCATCGGAACTACGTTCATTTTTTTGATAATCCGGCTGACTGGGGTTCAAGCTTTGAGCTAACACTTGCGGATTAAAATCAGCCCCGACTAATAAAATAGTAGCTAGGAATAAAGACGATTTGAGCAACATTTTTTGAGTATTCATAATCTGACTAACTCCTCAGAAAATTAAGTGGGTAGGTGTTAAAAGTTGTCAGCCCCCCCCTTATCAAGGGGGGACTAAGGGGGGATCGGCATCCCCCTTATCAAGGGGGGCAGGGGGGATCAGAGGCAAAATCTATCTTCAATTTAATTATAACTACTTACTTATCTAGTTTTTGGTGGTGAGAAAGTTGTAGGCTTTTCAGTGAACAGTAAACTGATAACTGGTAACTGGTAACTGATAACTGATAACTGATAACTGATAACTGATTTAAGCAAAACGACGACGAAGTAAGGGCTGAATTGCTAAAAGGATTAGCAGATCAAAAGCTAAGAGCAGGCCTAAAACTGTCAAGAAATTGAGGTCAAGCCAAGGGGTTTGTAAGACTATGCTATCAAAAGACCAGTGCTGATTGAAATAAATATAACGGATCGGTTCGATCGCATAGGTAAGAGGGTTGAGACTAGCGATTACTTGTAACCAATCTGCCATAAAGTTTAAGGGAGCGAGGGCGGTACTGGCAAATAAAAGCGGTAAATTGGTGACGAAAATGACGGCGATTAATTCGATATGTCCGGGCAGAGCAAAGGTTAAACTGAGACTTAAGGCAGTCATCCCCAAAACTATTAGGAAAACAATCAAAGCGATCGCACCTAATCCCGTTAAACTGGGCAATCCTGCCCCTAAAAAGGCACTAGCGGCCACGATCGAGGCGGTTTGGATGAAACTGAGGGCGATAATATAGATGGTAGAAGCGGCCACGATCGAGTAACGAGTGGTTAAAGGTGCCACCAAGAGACGGTTAAGGAAGCCAAATTCTCGATCGAACATTACCGGCAAACCAGCATTGAGGGCCCCAGAAAAAGCGGTAAAGACAATCACCCCGGGGGCGAGAAATTTAGCATAACTGAGATCGTTGCCGAATAGACCCTGGGGAGCCTTATAAAACAATGCCCCAAATAAAATCAGCCACATAAATGGCTGAATTACCCCCGCGATTAGGGTTGAAGGACGACGTTGTAATTGGATGAACAGACGTTTAGTCATGGCCAGAGTTTCTTGCAGAAATTCCCCTAGCACATTTCCCCCATCGTCCACCGTTGCTGCTCTAGTGGGATTGGGGGCTAAACTAGCTTTTAAGGAAGAAGGTGTGATGGTTTGGCTCATGAAATATTTACCTCTAATGCAGTCTCAACGAGTAATTTGGATAGTCAACAGTTTATAAGTGATCAGATGGCTCTCTTGGGGTTCCGGTGATCAGCAAATCCTCTCGAAGAAAAGACTTACACCCTACCACTTCTCCAATATACAAGGGGCGCAAGCCCTGGTGGAGAGGAATGTAAATATTTATTAAATTGTAGCTTTTGATACAACGCGGAGGGGGTGAAGTGTGTGTGCTCTCCTTGAGCATTTGCTTGTCATTGTTTTGGGTTGCCCTATTGCTTAACCCGAATCGAAATGTCACGCACTCAAACCATTTACCATTAACCCTTTTTTTTTGATGAAATTACAACTCGGCATTCTATCCGGGGTTGCCCTGGCTACTCTGGCAACGGCTAGTGCGGCACAAGCTGCAAGCGTGACTGTCAATAATTTTTCCTTCGAGACACCATCAAACCCTAATTTTTCACCAGTTATTACCGGTTGGACTGTGAGTAGTGGCAACGCGGGGGTTCAGCCATTCAATGCGACTCAATTTCCAAGCGGAGTACCCGACGGTTCGCAGGCGGCTCTTATTGCTTTCAATGGTGGATCGATCCGTCAAGATGTAGCCGCCACTTATCAAGCCGGAACTCGATACACGCTCAATTTATTCGCGGGTATTCGTCTAGATGAACCGGGCAACTTGACCTTGCCGAACAGTACAATTTCGCTTCGCCGGAGTGATAATAATACGGTTTTGTCGAGTTTTACATTTAATCAGAGTTCCTTTTCGTCAAGAGGAGTATTCTTATCGTTCAACACTTCTTATCTGGCGGGGATTGCCGATCAGGGTGCGGGAATTCGCATCTCTATTGACCGTCCGAATAATGGGGGGACACAATTAGTTTTCGATAACGTTACACTTAATGCGACTCCTGTCCCCGAACCCACGAGTGTTCTTGGTTTTATCACCCTGGGCGGTTTAATGCTAGGGGGTGCTGTGGGCAAAGCGAGAAAATAATGCCCAAGGGAGAGGAGACGCGGGTTTCCTCTCTCTTTTTTGAGGGGTTTCATGGGAAGATCGCTATGGTGCAATCCCGATCATAATGAAACGAGACTCGATATTTTACCGGCTTTTTCAACAATCCCCCTCCCTTCTCTTCGATTTACTGGAAAACCCGCCAGATAATGCCACCGAATACCGCTTTGACTCCGTAGCTGTTAAGGAACCCAAATTTGAGATCGATGGCGTATTCCTGCCACCCGATAATGATAGTAGCGGGGTGATCTATTTTTGCGAAGTGCAATTTCAAAAAGACGAACGACTCTATGAAAGGGTATTTGGCGAATCATTTTTGTATTTTTATCGTCAGCGAGAACGATTTACCGATTGGCAAATTGTTGTCATCTATCCCACCCGTAGCCTAGAACAAAGTAACACCCATCCCTACCGGGCGCTGCTCAATTGTAATCAGGTGCATCGAATTTATCTGAAAGAATTAGGGGAAATTCAGCAGTTACCCCTAGGAGTTGCCTTGATGGTACTCACTACTGTGGAAGAAACCCAAGCACCAGAAAAAGCCCGCTATTTACTGGCACGAACCCAAGAGCAAATTGCAGATACAGAAGCCAGTCGCGCCATAATAGAAATGATTGCCACAATTATGGTGTATAAATTTACTAACTTGAGTCGGCAGGAGGTTGACGCGATGCTAGGACTACAATTGGCAGATACAAGGGTATATCGTGAAGCCAAGGAAGAAGGACGACTGGAAGGACGACTGGAAGGACGACTGGAAGGACGACTGGAAGGACGACTGGAAGGGGAATCTGCCCTGATTTTACGTCTGTTGCAACGTCGCTTTGGTGCAGTGGATGAGGTATTGGCTGCCCGAATTCAGGCTTTAGAAATCGAGCAATTAGAGTCCCTGGCTGAGGCTTTGTTGGATTTTACAACCTTAAACGACCTAGTGCTTTGGCTAAATCGCCCCTCGCAACCGCTTAACTAAACTTAGTCAAACCTAAGCCACCTGAAAGGGTGAGTTGGGAAATTTTGATGGCCAAATATCCATCCCTGACGATGGGTGACAAGGGCAATTCTCGTCGGAGGGTAGATAAAAGTTTATGCGGATGGCGAGACTCGAACTCGCAAGGCGTAAGCCACACGCCCCTCAAACGTGCGTGTCTACCAGTTCCACCACATCCGCTTGATTTTAGCTTAATCACTATAGCACAGAAAAAAAATAATCTGCAAGCAACTTTTAAAAATTACTGCCGCACAACCTTCGCGCCACCTGAGTTAGTACGGATAAACCTTTTAGGGAACCTTGAATCAAATGGAAGGCCGGGAGAGGACGGATTAACATTTGTCGAGCTAGGGGCAATGGTAGCAGCTGACCTTGATTATCAATTGCCGGGGCTAAATCGGGTAAATCCTGTGTCACCTCGTCGCTAATCACGCGCACAATTGCCACTTTTTGCCCCGATAAAGCCGCTAAAATCCTTGCTCCTTCCATATCGACCACTTCATAGCCCCCCTGTCCTAAACGTCGTTTTTCCTCGGATCGGCTAATCAGGCGATCGCTGGTTAAACCTTTAACAAGACTATATCCAGTTAATTGTGCGATTTCTGCGGTTATTTCCGGTTCGCACTGCCAATAATTCCCCTTTTCCGCGCCACAACCTTGACAGATTACCCCATCTCCGACTCGATAGCGATCGCTAAGACTGCCCGCTAATCCCATAAGCACAATTTTTCCCGTGAACTTATTAAGAAATTCTAGAGATTGCCTAGAGACTGGGGAACTGTCGAGGAATTCTGGAGCGCCAAGGTTAATCGGGATAATTTGCGGGGCTAAATCGCCGATTTTCCTTAATCCTCGGCGGATTGAGCTATGCTCGGCCCCCCGGGGAACGAGAATAATATCTTCAGGTGTGAGCATGAAATTTTTGAGAAAGTTTCCTAATTAGTCCATTGAGATGTTATAAATAATAGTAGTGAACTAATTAGGAATAATTCTTAAGTAAATGGCCCTGCCACTGACTGGGCGATTGTCTTTCTCACCATGAAAAAGTCTGTCATTCTGCGTTTATCCGAGGTTAACAAGCGTTTTCCCGCTTCTCCTACTCTAGCTGTTGATAATATCAGTTTTAGTTTAACAGAGGGCGAAATTCTCGGATTATTGGGCCCGTCGGGCTGCGGTAAAACCACTCTACTGCGGATGATTGCGGGATTTGAAAAACCCTCTCAAGGAGTAATTGAATTGGGGGGGCGAATAGTTGCCGACGAAAAAACCTTTATTCCCCCGGAAAAACGCAATACGGGCATGGTTTTTCAGGATTACGCTCTTTTTCCCCATTTAACCATCGCTGACAATATCGCCTTTGGGTTAAAAAATTCTGGGGAGAAATTATCGAGCCGAGCTATTAACGCTAGGGTGGCGGAAACTTTGGATTTAGTCGGACTGCAAGGACTAGAAAAACGTTATCCCCATCAGCTATCGGGAGGACAACAGCAAAGAGTCGCCCTCGCCCGCGCTTTAGCCCCAAAACCCTCTTTAATCCTCTTAGATGAACCTTTAAGTAATCTCGATGTGCAGGTACGGCAACGCTTACGGCACGAGATCCGTCATATCCTGAAAGCGACTGGTATCTCGGCCATTTTTGTCACCCACGACCGGGAGGAAGCAATGGTGATCAGTGACACAATTGCGGTCATTTGTCAAGGAAAATTAGAACAAATTAACAATCCCGAAGCAATTTATAGTCATCCAGCCTCGCGATTTGTGGCCGAGTTTGTCACCCAAGCTAACTTTCTCCCCGCTAGACGGGAGGGGGAACAATGGCAAACCGAGATAGGAGTCTGGGAAATTGCCGATGGTCAAGATTTGGACAAAGGGGAATTGATGCTGAGAGAGGAAGATGTCAAAATTAACCCGGATGAGACGGGAGATCTAGTTATTTGCGATCGCCAATTTTTGGGGCGGGAATACCGTTATTGTCTGCTAACGGCCACCGGCAGCCAAATCCACGCTAGAACAACGATTAACACCCAATTAGACATCGGTACAAAGGTAAAACTATCAATTATTCCCGATAGCGTCCGTGTATTTGCCGACTGATAAATCACATCTGACTTGAAAGTGGGTGTAGGGTGTGGGGTGTAGGGTGTAGGGTGTGGGGAGATTTTTTTTAGTAAAAAGGCAGCTCCGAGCTTATCGCTTAATACTATTGACTGATAACTTACCCACTGATAACTTACCCACTGATAACTGATAACTGATAACTGATAACTGATGCAAGGCTGACGGCTAATATTGATATCGATCACGATTTAGGACTAGGGTGGCATTTTTAGCGACAAAATCGATAATTTTTTTGGCCACATCCACACCGGTGGCCGCTTCTATTCCTTCTAAACCGGGAGAGGAATTGACCTCGATAACCACAGGTCCGTGATTAGACCGCAATAGGTCCACACCCGCAACCCTTAAACCCATGGCTTTACTAGCCCGTATAGCCGTACTGCGTTCCTCTGGGGTTAATTTTATCTTTTCTGCTTTGCCACCGCGGTGAAGATTAGAACGAAAATCCCCTTCGGCCCCCTGTCGCTTCATCGAGGCTACCACTTTTCCATCGATGACAAAACAGCGCAGATCTGCCCCACTGGCCTCTTTAATATACTCTTGTACTAGAATATTAGCCTCTAATTGCCGAAAAGCTTCAATAACTGACTTGGCTGCTTGATCGGTTTCCGCTAAGACTACCCCAATACCTTGGGTTCCTTCTAATAATTTAATCACTAGAGGGGTGCCGCCGACGGTTTCGATTAAACCATCGATATCTTGAGTTGCGTGAGCAATTCCCGTCACCGGTAAACCTATCCCTTCCCTGGCCAGGATTTGCAGACAACGCAATTTATCCCGCGACCGAGAAATTGCTTGCGAGTCGTTGGCAGTAAAAACATTCATCACCTCGAATTGTCGGACGACTGCGGTTCCATAGAAGGTTTTTGAGGCGGCAATACGGGGAATAATTGCGTCGAAACTCTCCAAGGGTTTACCGTTATAGACAACCGTGGGTTTATGGGAGGTGATGTTCATGTAACAGCGCAAATAATTGATCACTCGTACCTCATGTCCTTGGGCTTCTCCCGCTTCTTTCAGTCGCTTAGTCGAGTAAAGAGAAGCATCTTGCGATAAAATAGCGATTTTCATAAATTGTTCGCTTAAATATTGCTTTTAAAACTGAATAGCTCCTTATTCCCCCATATTGGCTTTTTTGGCCGGCAACTCATAAAATTTCTGCTCTCGATCGAAGTCCATCGATTATTATGGCGCTGACAGTTCCCTTTGAACAGTTGGGTTAGGTAAAAAGCAAAAAAGATCAAGCTTAAGACTAGATTGGTTTTTG
The DNA here is from genome assembly GCF_032027425.1 of Microcystis wesenbergii NRERC-220. Classification (NCBI taxonomy): domain Bacteria; kingdom Bacillati; phylum Cyanobacteriota; class Cyanophyceae; order Chroococcales; family Microcystaceae; genus Microcystis; species Microcystis wesenbergii. The sequence goes on from NZ_JAVSJA010000001.1 coordinate 891,417, forward strand.
TCGTCAGGCTAAGTTTAAGTTATAGTTTTTAAGTATTTAATTGACTAACAAAGACTAGAGAAGGAGCGAAGGTAAAAGATGTCAATTAATAAATACAATTTTGTTAGGGTTTTACTCCTAGTCATGAGCGATCGGTTAGAATGATAAGGTGAGCAATGACAATAATTAAGTAGCTGGTTATAATTAAATTTAAAATGGATTTTAGGTTCGATCCCCCCTGCCCCCCTTGATAAGGTAGGGTTGATTCATGAATCAACCCTACCCTTGATAACGGGGGTGTCTGATAATTTTTAACGCCTACCTACTTATGACTTTACTAGCGAAATCTTTAGAGGAACTGACCGACTGGGTAAAAGACCAGGGACAACCCGCTTATCGGGGTAAACAATTACACCAATGGCTATACGAAAAAGGGGTGCATTCTTTGGCGGATATTTCCGTATTCCCCCAAGAATGGCGCAGCAAGATGGCAGATTATCCTATCGGTCGTTCCCTTATACATTATCGCACTGTAGCACCCGATCGCACTCGTAAATATCTGCTAAAACTGGCCGATGGTTTAATCATCGAAGCGGTGGGAATTCCTAGTGAAAAAAGATTGACAGTCTGTGTTTCTTCCCAAGTGGGTTGCCCGATGGCCTGTGATTTTTGTGCCACGGGAAAAGGGGGTTTTACTCGTAATTTAAAAGCACATGAAATCGTTGACCAAGTATTAACAGTACAGGAGGATTTTCAACAGCGAGTTAGTCATGTGGTATTTATGGGTATGGGGGAACCTTTATTAAATATCCCCGAAGTGGTGACAGCGATTCATTCCCTGAATCAAGATGTGGGTATCGGTCAGCGTTGTTTAACGATTTCTACCGTGGGATTACCCCATAAAATCAAGCAACTAGCCGAACATAATTTACAAGTAACTTTTGCTGTTAGTCTCCATGCTTCTAATCAACAAGTTCGATCTAAATTAATCCCCAGTGCCGACCATTATCCCCTAAGTAATCTGATCCAAGACTGTCAGGAATACGTTCAAATCACGGGACGAAGGGTGACATTTGAATACATTCTTTTAGCGGGAGTGAATGATTTACCCGAACACGCAGGGGAATTAGTAAAACTGGTGAAAGGGTTTCAATCCCACGTCAATCTCATCCCCTATAATCCTATTCAAGAGGTAGATTATCAACGGCCTGATGAAAAGAGAATTAAGGCTTTTAAAACTATTTTAGAACAGGAAAAAGTCGCCGTTACTGTCCGTTATTCCAGAGGTTTAGCGGCCGATGCGGCCTGTGGACAATTGCGATCGAGCGTCATGGTACAATAAACGACCGTAAATCGGCCATTAACTAGGGTTGGCTGAATAAATCTAAAAACGTTGTTGGGTAAAACTTTTAGACTTTTGGGAAATCCAAAAGTGCCAGCCATTGGAGGGATCGGGGGGAAAATTCAGGGGAAAAGTACCTTAAAATAAAACCCTACACCCTACACCCTACACCCTACACCCCACACCCTGGCCCCACGAGAAACTTTTTGCCGCAAACCCTAACTAGATTGCTAGTCTCCCTGCTAGGCTAAACTAGAGAACTATAACATCAATGTAGGAGCCATTTCGATGCAAAGTCTCTCTAGTGCCAAAGAAAATCGCCTTTTTGTCTATGAAGTCGTCGGTTTAAGTCAAAATGACAATACTGATAACCTAGATTATTCTATCCGTAAGAGTGGCAGTGTCTTTTTAACCGTTCCCTATAGCCGCATGAATCAAGAAATGCGTCGGATTACCCGTTTAGGCGCTCGCATCGTCAGCATTAAACCCTTAAACACCGCTGCGGCCGAGTAGTTGAAAAAATAATTATCGCTAATATCTGTCCCCCGGTCTTGTCCTGATCAGGCAAACCAGGGGGACTTTTAGCATACATAAATGGGGAAAAATAACATAAATCTTAATAAAAAGTAAAAATGCTGCAAATGTAACAGATTTTAACCAGAGAGTTGAGCTATTTTCAAGGAAAGGATAAAAGCGATGTCTGTGGTTTTTTTAAGATAACTCTCAATTAGGCCTAGGTGTAGTGTACCGATGGTAGGCTAAACTATGGAACGATTATCGTGACTTGAGTTGGGAGTTATATTTAATGTACAGTCCGAGTACACTAGCGGGAAACCGTTTATTTGTTTACGAAGTGGCGGGTCTCAATCAAAACGACAATACTGACAGCTTGGATTATTCAATCCGTCAGAGTGGAAGCGTGTTTTTCACGGTTCCCTACAGTCGCATGAATCAAGAAATGCGTCGGATTACCCGTTTAGGTGGTCGTATCGTCAGCATCAAACCCTTAAATGGGATTGCCCCCGTAGCAACTGTTTCTAGTGCCTCCACACCACAGCCAATCGCTCAATCATCGCCCGTCCCCGAACAGACCAAGAAAAAGGCCATGACTCAAGCGAAAGAAAAAACAGATATCCCCGTCAACATCTACCGTCCGAATCAACCCTTTATCGGCAAATGTATCGAGAATTATGCTCTCGTTGATGAGGGGGGTATCGGTATCGTACAACACGTCACCTTTGACCTTTCTGGGGGCGATTTACGCTATTTAGAAGGGCAAAGTATCGGTATTATCCCTCCGGGTACCGATGCTAATGGCAAACCTCATAAATTGAGACTCTATTCGATCGCCTCTACCCGTCACGGTGATAAATTAGACGATAAAACCGTGTCCCTCTGCGTGCGTCAGTTAGAATACCAACACCCAGAAACGAAGGAAACCGTTTATGGGGTTTGTTCCACCTATCTCTGTAATATAGGGGTGGGGGACGATGTGGCTATTACTGGCCCCGTGGGTAAGGAAATGCTGCTACCCAGTGATGAAGATGCCACTATCATTATGATGGCCACCGGGACGGGAATCGCTCCCTTCCGAGCTTTCCTCTGGCGGATGTTCAAGGAACAACACGAAGATTATAAATTCAAAGGTCTAGCTTGGTTGATTTTCGGAGTTCCCAAAACGGCCAATATTCTCTACCAAGAAGAATTAGAGCAAATAGCGGCGGAATTTCCCGATAACTTCCGTCTCACCTATGCCATCAGCCGGGAACAGCAAAATCCCCAGGGTGGCAGAATGTATATTCAACACCGGGTAGCCGAACACGCTGACGAAATCTGGAATCTACTCCAAAGTCCCAAAACCCACGCTTATATGTGCGGACTGAAAGGGATGGAAGATGGTATCAACGATGCTATGAGTGGTGCCGCCACTAAAAATAGTGCTGATTGGTCTGTCTATCAGAAACAACTGAAAAAAGAACATCGCTGGCACGTAGAAACCTACTAAACCAAAAAGGTTCTCTGAAAATTTTTTCGGGTGGGCATTGTCCACCCTTTTTGTCATGGCTTCGGTTAAGATCGGTTTCTTAAAAGGCCTTTAAAAAGATGAAATTCTCTCGACGCTTTTTTCCCGTTTTCCTTGCCCTCTGCCTACTGTTTATTTTGCTGCCCCGGGCCTGGAGTTTTACTAATAGCCAAAAAGAAATTCTGGCAGCTCTAAAAACAGCCGAGATTATTTATCTGGGAGAAAGGCACGATAGTCAAGCCGATCATCAGGCCCAATTAGCTATTATCGAGTATTTACAGGCTAATAATCCCCAAATAGCGATCGCTTTTGAGATGTTTCAACGTCCTTACCAAATCTATTTGGATCAGTATTTAGCCGGCAAAATTAGCGAAAATCAGTTGAGAGAAAAAAGTGAATACGACCAACGTTGGGGATTTGATTGGGAATTTTACGCCCCGATCCTGCGCTTGGCCAAGGCGAAAAAACTACCAGTGATCGCCCTAAATACACCCACGGAAATCACTAGAAAAGTGGCACGGGAGGGATTAGAAAGCCTCTCCACCTCAGAAATGACCTACATTCCCCCTAAAAGCGAAATAAACCAGGATAACGAGGAGTACCGTCAACAGATCCTAGCCGTTTATCAGCAACACACGGGGGGCAAAAGTCAGGGATTCGATCGCTTTTTTCTGGCACAGGTCCTCTGGGATGAAACCATGGCCGATGCGATCGCTAAATTCTGGCAAGCTCATCCCGAATATCAGATCATCGTCCTAGCAGGAAAAGGTCATATTGCCTACGGTTACGGTATTCCCAGTCGAGTCCAAAGAAGATTAGGCGATCGCGTCAGCCAGCGCTCGGTTTTCTTGGGAGACGCGCCTCAATCATCACCGGAAGAAACCAAAAAACCCGCCGATTATTTTTGGCAGGGGCAAAATTAAGCCAGTCAGGAGCTAGGGAGCAAGGGATGATAAGCTAAGATGCCAGTCTTTCAATTTAGTAGATAATAGGTCTGAAAAACTGAGGCTATTTTATGATTAATTTAACCTGTCAAGATACCGAAACGCTCGATCGCATTTTAGCTGTGACTCGTGCCGTGGGTTGGGGTGGTGCTAAAATTCTCCAATCCTACTACCGCGGTGAAGAGGATTTAGCCGTCAACGAGGAAAAAAAAGGCGGACCTGTGACGGCGGCGGATTTAGCGGCAAATCACTATATTTTAGGGGAATTACAAACAAATTTCTCGGATATCGACTTTGGTTATCTAAGCGAGGAAACCCATCAGGGTAATGAAGCTATCCCGAAAGATTGGGTATGGATTATCGATCCTTTGGACGGAACCCGCGATTTTATCGACAAAACGGGAGAATATGCCCTACATATCGCCTTATGTTATCAAGGAAGACCGATCATCGCCGTGGTTGCCCTGCCGGATCAAGGAAAACTCTATTTTGCCCAAAAAGGAAAAGGCACTTTTCTAGAAACTAGCGACGGAATTATTACACAGGTAAAAGTTGCCAATAAAGACAAAATTACCGATCTCTATCTGGTGGTTAGTCGTACCCATCGCGACCAACGTTTTGATAATTTATTAAGTCAAATACCCTTCTTCGGTAAAAATTATGTGGGTAGTGTGGGCTGTAAAATAGCCACGATCCTCGAACAAAAATCCGATGTTTATATCTCCCTATCGGGGAAATCGGCGGCTAAAGACTGGGATTTTGCCGCCCCAGAGTTGATTTTAACGGAAGCAGGCGGCAAATTCTCCTATTTTGACGGTCAACCGGTGCGCTATAATCGCGGCGATGTGCGGCAATGGGGGGGGATCATGGCCAGTAATGGTCCTTGTCATCAACAACTTTGTCAGTTGTCCACGGCAATCCTCGCCCAAATTGATGCCACTGTCTAATTTCTGACTTGAAAGAGGGTGTAGGGTGTGGGGTGTGGGGTGTAGGGAAGGAAACCTCTTTCATCTGTGGGGGTGAAAATTTTTTCATCGGGACTGACTGGAAAATAGAAGCTGAAATAACGCCAATTCGTCAATCAGAATATTTTCAGGCTTGGCGGTGCCAACTTTGGCATCAGGACTGCCCCCTAACCCAGAATCAGAGATCGCTAGAATGGAAAAAAACCAGATCGAGAAATGTTACGGTTAAAAACTTGGCAAGGGTTGATTTTAGCAGTTCCGATCGCCGCTGTGGTCATCTTTCTGATCGTGGCCGCCAGTGTCCAGATCAATCAATGGGGTTTGAATTGGATTTGGGCAGTTTTTACCCTGATTTTTGTTGCTTGGCGCTTCCTGTTGGTCAAATGGACGCGCCCAGCAGTCGGGGAAATTGAAGCCGCCATTGGGGAAATTAAGGCAGAATTAACCCCTCCTGAGGGTGATTCCGGGGGCAATGTTGAGGAAATTATCGAGAGGATTATCGTCGAGTCCCGCAATGATCGCCCGGTTTGGGAAGATTGGGCGACTTTTTGGCAACGCTGTCAGGATTTGGTCAGTGCCATCGCCCATATATATTACCCCGATGTCAAGTACCCCTTATTAAATATTTACATTCCCCAGGCCTACGGTTTAATTCGGGGAACTGTGGATGATAGCGATCGCTGGATGCAGAATCTTTCCCCGGCCCTGAATCAAATCACCATCGGCCAAGCCTATCAGGCCTACGAAGTTTATCAAAAATTGCAACCCTCGGCCCAGAAACTTTGGCAGGTCTGGAATTGGGCGCAATGGGTAATTAATCCTGCCGCCGCAGCGGCTAAAGTTGCCAGTCAAAAGTACAGCGATCGAGCGGATCAGCAATTATTAGTCAATTTAGGGCAAGTTTTGCGGGAAAATGCCCTAAGAAACCTCTCTCGCCAAGCGGTGTTACTCTACAGTGGCGGCAATCTCGCCCCAACTCTCCCCACCAAGACCAAAATCGCCACTACTACTCTCAAGGAAATTCTCGCCCAAGCTGAACCGATCACGGAAATCGATCGCCAACCGGTTAATATTCTGCTGGTTGGACGCACCGGGGCCGGCAAAAGCAGTTTAATTAATACTCTCTTTCGGGCCGATTTAGCCCAAGTGGATCTATTGCCCAGTACCGACGCGATCCAATCCTACCATTGGCAAACCCCAGAAGGAGACGAGTTAATCCTCTGGGATACCCCGGGCTACGAACAGGCAAATCGGGCCGATGATCGGCAAAAGGTTCTAAATTATGCCAAAAACGCCGATTTATTGATTCTGGTAACTCCCGCCCTCGATCCCGCCCTGGCCATGGATGAGGCTTTTCTTAAAGATTTGCAACAAACTATTGACAATTTACCAGTTATAGTGTGTGTTTCTCAAGTCGATCGCCTGCGTCCGGTGCGAGAGTGGCAACCTCCCTATAATTGGCTGACGGGAGAAAGTCCCAAAGAAGTCAATATCCGCGAATGCTTGCAGTATCGGGCGGAATTATTCGAGGATCTCTGCGATCGCATTTTGCCGATGGTCAGTCAACAGCCGGATAGAGAAGCTTGGGGGGATGAGGAGTTATCAATCGCTTTACTGGGGGCAATTTCGCCCGCAAAACAGTTGCGTTTAGCCCGTTTTTTAGCGGATTTAGAAACTCGAACTCTGGCAGCGGCGAAAATAATCGATCGCTATACTTTACAGATGGCCACGGGGCAAGGTTTAACGGCCCTATTAAAAAGTCCTATTCTAGGTTTTATCTCCACTTTAGCAACGGGAAGACCGACTTTAGCCTATCTTTTAGCTGAACAAATTCCTGTGGAACAATTACCAGTAGCGATCGGTAAATTACAGATGGCCTACGAGCTTTATTCTCTCTTAAATACGGAGAATAAAAGTTTTGATTTATTGGCACTTTGGCCAATACTATTAGAAAATTCTAGCACTGCCGACAGGGAAGCTTGGGCCTGGGGTCATGCTCTGGTAGAATATTGGACAAAGAACCTATCGATCGAACAGTTCCAGTCAAGTTATCAGGGGTATTTAGAAACGACAAAAACAGGCCTTTAACCAGAATTAAGCTAAAACTTTCTTCCACTTTAAAAGTATAGGAGAGTGGGGAGGAGAGGTTTCTGGGGTTGAGATTTCTGGCCTTTGTACTAAAATTCCTCAGTAGGCAGTTTAAATGCAGTGCAGCTTATACTAAATCCGTTGAGTAATACTAAATCCTGTTTAAAAAGTATAGGATAGTGGGGTGTGGGGTGTGGGGTGTGGGGTGTGGGGTGTGGGGTGTGGGGAGAAACAATTCATAACTTGAGAGTTAATCACACTATTAAAAAGGGATTTGGTATAACGCACAGAAAACGGGTTTCTCCGAGAAACCCGTTTTCTCCTCATGCACTCATGCAAAAAGGGGAATAAATAATCAGTCTTTAATAACCAGATTTAGTATGACAAAGCATTAGCCTCGATTTCTGCATCGCTCATCGATTTAACTCGCTCCCAATCGGTTAAATTATTAATATCTGGGGGATTATTTTCTATATTTATCCTTCCTAAAGCTGGTATTTCCATAGGTGGTGGCCAGTGCAGAACTACAGTGATATACTAAGGATAACTTGATCAATACTTTCTAGGGAGATTTTGCTATCAATTCCCAGAAAGTATCGGGTTTTAGGTTTTGCGTCCGAGAAAATTAATAATCCGGGGACTAATTTCTTTTGACCAATGTTCTTGGGGATAGTGTTTTGCTTCCGCGAGGGGGATTAATTCCACTCCTGATTTAGTAGCTAATTTTTCAACGGTGACAGAAGATAACCAAGGATCGGCCATTCCCCAGACAAAAAGGATAGGTTTTTCAAAGTTCTCTAAACCTGTCTCAATTTCTGCCATAGTTTTCGATAGGTTTAAATTGCGAATCGTGGCCAGTAAAGCGCGACCCACTGCCGAAGTTTTTAGATAAGGTTGACGGAAAATAGCCAGATCTGCATCACTGATCACAAAACCGCTACCAGTTTCTAAAGTACGATCGACTAATAAGGGATCTTGAGTCGCCATATCTCCGAGGAAAGGTAGCCCCCATTGTTTCATTATCCAGGGTAATTTGACATCACTGGAGAGGGGAGTATTTAAAACGATCAAGCGCTCAATTTTATCAGGATTTTCTAGGGCGTATTGTAAACCGACGGAGGCTAAAAAACCCTGGACAATGAGGGAGATTTTCGGCAATTGGAGAGCTTGAATAAAATCGGCCAAGGCTTGACAAAAAGCGCTAGGTGTGTAGGCGAAATCTCTGGCATCGGGTTTAGCGGATAAACCGGAACCGATCCAATCGGGGGCAATAGCATTAATGTTATATTCTTCTAAACTGGTTAACAATTCCCGCCAAATATAGCCATGGGCGGGTAAACCATGGAGTAGGATCACGGGGGTTGTGTCCGGTTGTTGAGCGGGGTTAACCTGTCGATAAAACCACTTGAGAGGGCCGACTTCGAGAAAACTTTCTAAAATAGCCATGGTTAATGGGGGATTAATAATCATTAACCATTGTCTAACGTCTAGGAACCGATCGCACCGGCAATTTTCCCACCCTGGCAGTTATAGGGAGCTTGCGTCGAGACTTTGTGCTTCTCCGGGGGTTAAGGGTAAATGAAGACCGCATTCTTGTTTTAAACCCTTGAAACGGGTGTCTCGTTCGTTGCTATCATCGGCGGTTAAAGGCCGACTGGAGTGCCAATCGCCGACGGAGACATAACCCAGATCAAAATAGGGATGGTAGGGAAGATCGTATTTAGTCAGATACTGGTATATGGTTTTGGCATTCCAGTCAAGGATCGGTAATATTTTGTAACGTTCGCCCTGTTGATTGACCCATTGGAGAGTTTTGCGGTGGTCGGTTTGGTCGCGACGTAAACCCGCTAACCAAGCGGTGGCCTTTAATTCCTTCAGGGCCCGTTGCATCGGCTCCACCTTGCGGATTTTGTCGTAGAGATTGAGGGAGTCGAGATCGTTATTTGACCACAATTTACCGTGGATTGCTTCCATGCGGGCGGGACTGAGGGAAGATTGATAAACTTTCAGGTTTAAATGGAGGCGTTGGCTTAAGTCTTCGGCAAATTGATAGGTTTCTGGGGGAAGATAGCCGGTATCGATCCAAATGACGGGAATATCGGGGATAATTGCGGTGACGAGGTGCAACATTACTGCCGCTTGAATGCCGAAACTGGTACTCATCACCAAACCTTCCCCAAAGGTGGCCGCTGCCCAAGCGACGATTTCCGCGGCGTTAGCGGAGTCAAAACGTTGATTAATTGTGGCGAGGTCGAGGGATAGAGGGTAGGCAAAAGACCGGTCGGCAGTGGGGATGAAGGCAGTTTCTAGGGCCTGTGGATGAGAATTAAGCAAGTGTAAATCTGGCATTCTGGCTAAGATTTAAGGTATTAGTAGCGGCGGATACTGATAGAGTCCAATCTATCCCTGTAATTGGATTATAGCATTGGGCCATCGACCCGCTCTAGCTATTCCTTTTCCTTTCTAGAGCCTGGTTATTCGATCGAGGATAAGCTGTTCGTAATTTAAATTGCTTGTTGAGACGAGGCAAGAGGCAAAAGGCAACACACCCCCAACCCCCACCCCCCCGCCCCCCCCGACATCGGGGGGGTCGGGGGGGCAAGGGGGGGGAGATTCGGCTAATCTAAGAATAAGCGGTTTAAATGCGTCTTAGCTTAATGGAACTAACAGGCCTCAATTGTATCTTAGTCGCTGATTTCAGGATAATTGGACTCTCAGCCCGGCTACTGCGAGAAAAGTTACTATTTAGTAATTCTTTACTTTAAGTTAAGAAACTTATCTAAGGCTAGAACCATATTTGGCGGCCAACGGCGCACGCTTTTTACCCAATCGAGGTCTTGATAGCGGGTATCCATGCCGACGGCGGCTACCCAATTGCTTTCCGCTTCTCCCTGTTGTCCTTGGGTCCATAAAACGGCGCTTAAGGCGGCCCTGACATCGGGGAACATGGGGTATTTGCGGGCAATATTCCGCATTTTTTGGACTGCTTCTGGATATCTGCCCAATTCGTACAGGGCCAGCGCCAGATTAGCTTGCGCCCAGGCAAAATTCGGGGCCAGTTGAGTGGCTTGGCGATAGTCTTTGACGGCGGCTTCCCAGTCCCCTAAACCGCCCTCAGCGTTGCCGCGATTGTTATAGGCAAAGGCATCATTGGGATCTAGTTCTAAAACTTTATTATAATCTGCGATCGCTTCTTGATATTTGCCTTCTCCCTCTAAAGCGGTGCCGCGATTGAGGTAGGGATCGGGGGCATCGGGGGCAATGGCGATCGCTTGGTTGAAATCAGCGATCGCATCCTCTAATTTATTGAGGCTGACTCTGGCATTGCCGCGATTACTCCAGACGGCGGGATTAGTGGGGAATTTGGCGACTAATTGGGTCCAATAGCTTTCGGCCTGGGCGTAATCCCCTTTTTCTGTGGCTTCTAGGGCTTTTTCGGCGATAACTTCCCCTTCTCTAATCTGTTCTTCGCTAATAGTCGGGCTATCGGCATAAGCCGCTATGGGTAGGGCAAAAAAGAGCAATAGACTCAATACACAAGCGGTGATCCAACGCATAATTACTTCATAATTTGTTACTTAATCTTTTCTCAATCTACCCTACTTAGGTGAACTCTGCTCTAGATAGTCTTGATAGCCTAGTCGTTGAAGATTGCTTTGTTTTTCGAGGACGGAATCGCTGAGGGATTGACGATAGGCGATAACTTGCTCTAAAAGATCGGCATTACCGGTGGCGAGAATTTGAACCGCTAAAAGTCCGGCATTTTTGGCATTACCGATCGCCACCGTGGCCACGGGAATGCCTGCGGGCATCTGTACAATTGAATAGAGAGAGTCTAACCCTTGTAAAGTGCGCGTGACTACGGGAACTCCAATCACGGGTAAGGGGGTTAAAGATGCCACCATCCCGGGTAAATGGGCAGCGCCGCCGGCTCCAGCGATAATCACTTTTATTCCCCTTAAATGAGCGTTTTTGCCGTATTCAAACATTTTTTCGGGGGTACGATGGGCCGAGACGATGGCGACTTCGTGGCTAATCTGAAAGGCCGCTAAAACTGCGATCGCTTCTTTCATGGTGGGTAAGTCGGAATCACTGCCCATAATTACACCCACTAGGGGCGCTGCTGTCACCATAACTACTAGAAAATAATATTTCCCCTAAATTGTATCGGGATCGATGTCTAATTCTCGCAGTTTTTGTGCCAATTTTTCCTTAGCCTGACGTTCCCTTTCTTTCTCTAAAAGAGCCTGTTCTTTCTCTAAAAGAGCCTGTTCTTTGGCTAAAATAGCCTGTTCTTTGGCTAAAATAGCCTGTTCTTTTGCCTGTCGTTGCTGTAACTCAGCTTCTTGGGGAGTGGGGACTAATTGACCATCGGCGGTAAAATAACGCAGTTTACGGTCAAATATACCTAAATATAATCCTAACTGTTCACTCCACAAATAACCTTGGTCATTGGGAGAAATGGCTTGATATTGTCCCTCAATTAGTCTAAATCCCTGCAATTCTAAACTATTAGGATCGAACCAAAAATAATTAGGAGTGCGAAAGGTATTTTGATAGAGAATTTTCTTGTTATTGCGGTCAATATTAGCCGTAGAATCGGAGAGAATCTCGACAATTACATCGGGATATTTACCCTGTTCTCCCCAAACTACCCAACTTTTGCGGGGACGTTTTTCGGTATCTAAAACCACAAAAAAATCAGGACCCCAGAAATCGCGCTTTTTTAGTTGTTCCTCGTTGTAGTAGATGGTTAGATTTCCCGAAGCGTAGTAATCACTCCTCTCGCGCCATAATAATTCTAGACAACTAAGGAGAATGATGATCTGTTGCAGGTGTAGATCACTTTCCAAGGGTGGTTCATCACTCCATAAATCTGTGGGGGGATAGGTGACATCTGGGATAATGTCTAGGGCTGTCCTAAGTACAGGACAAAAAATGTAAGGACTGGAGAAAAAGAGAAAAGTTAGGTAATGAAGGATTGAGAATAAGATGACGAAGGTGGTCTAAACCTAGCCGAAAGAGGCTTTTTGCTCGGCGACCATGTTTCTTGATAGGAATTGGATTAAGATGATGTATCTCCAATCCTGTCTTGAGAGACCAGACCAAAGCTAAAGTCAGTAAGGCTAAAAGCTTACGCAGACGTTTTGGGTCAGTAAAGTGAGTAGATTCTAGACAAAACCCACGGGTCTTAAAGATGCCAAAAAGAGTTTCAATACCCCAACGTTGGGCATAATCCTGAATCAGACCCAGACAATCGGGCTGTCCAATGACGATGAGCAAAGAATTATCGGGTAAGCGAAGAGCCTCTACAGAAACGGGATAACCCCAAATTAGACAACTCCCCTGCAGACGTTGAGATTCACCAATGGCAAGATGGGCAAAAATAACCTTGGCGGCCAACCGCTTGCCATTGTACTCAATCTTGTCTGTCGCCCGAATTCTTAAACAGAAAGCCAGCATCGGTTCAAGCAAAAGATACCTCAGCCACGCCAGCCCAATAAACTCACGGTCTCCACACAAGCAACGAATCTCCGCAGAAGGAAAAATCTTCAGCATCTCCTCAATAAAACGCATCCGTTCATCGCTGTTTGAGTTGCCTTTTTTCTTCTTGAGCATCCACCAGAGAATGGGAATAGCTACCCCTTCATGGACAATGCCGACTGTGAGGATGTTGTAGTGATGACTACCAAATGACCAATTGGTGCGGTCAATACTCAATACCCAGGGTTGAGGGATATTGAGCCACTGGACTACAATGCGAGCTATTTCAGGGTAATCTATCTCGAAGTCCCCAAAAAAGCGTTGTAATCGTTTGTAATGGGACTCTACCAATACCCGACCTTCAAAACCTAGGGCTAATTCCTTGAGGTTGACGGTTTTTACTTTCAACAGAGCCAGTAAGAATAGAGCGAGGAAAGAGAGTCTTGCTCCGTGCCATCGCAAATGAGGTTTGAGAGCTTGTTTCAACGCATTATACTGGTTCATAGGGGTTTCGAGATTAGTGCTATTTCTCATAAAACCCCACTCCCGCCTACTTTTCAAGCTTTTTGTCCTGTACTTAGAGGGCTGTCATGACTTTTTCCCGATATTTTAGGATTGATTAATTATAGCTTTTTCCCACAATTGCACAGATAGGGCGGGGCGGGATTTTAACCAATAACTTAAGTAGGTAGGCGTTAAAAATCATCAGACACCCCCCTTATCAAGGGTAGGGTTGATTCATGAATCAACCCTACCTTATCAAGGAGGGCAGGGGGGATCGAACCTAAAATCCATTTTTAATTTAATTATAACCAGCTACTTAATCCTAGACCTTGACCGATCGCCTTCCGTACCTTATCCTAGCGCCATCGGCAAATATGTTAAAACTTCTATACAATAGCCCCAATAAGCCCGATAACAACGATGACTGAAACCTTAATTCAACCCGCAACCCTAGTAGAACTCTTACGTTACCGCGCCACGGCACAACCAGACGGCCATGCCTACACTTTTCTTATCGATGGTAAAAAAGAAACCCCACCTTTAACCTACAGTGAACTCGATCGCCAAGCAAGAGCAATCGCCGCCTATTTGCAAAAATACCAGGCCCAAGGGGAACGCGCCCTATTACTCTATCCTCAAAGTTTAGAAGTAGTGGCCGCTTTTTGTGGTTGTCTCTACGGGGGAGTGATTGCCATTCCCGTCCCCCCACCGGAATCGGGACGACTTAAGCGCACTCTGCCCCGTTTACGCGCAATTGTCAAGGATGCTAATGCCACCTTTGCCCTAGTTACCGAAAGTATTCTGACTCTTATTGAAGGTGTGAAGGAAGAATTCCCAGAATTCGACCAAATGAAATGGATTACTACCGAAAGTATTGATATTTCCCTAGCGGACCAATGGCAAGATCCCCAGGTGGATAAATCGGCGCTTGCCTATCTGCAATATACCTCCGGTTCGACTAATATCCCCAAGGGGGTGATGCTAAGTCATTTTAACCTGATGCACCATTGCGGTTACTTGCAAAAAGCTTGTGGTTACGAACCGGATAGCGTTACCCTCACTTGGATGCCCTATTTTCACGATTACGGGTTAGTCGAGGGTATCACCGTCCCCCTCTACAACGGTACACCCTGCTATCTCATGTCTCCCTTTGCTTTTATTAAGCGTCCGATGCAGTGGTTAAAAAATATTACTAAGTACAAAGTTACTCATAGTCAGGCCCCCAACTTCGCCTATGATCTTTGTACTCGCAGGATTAAAGCTGCCGATTTAGCGGAATTAGACCTGAGCAGTTGGCAGGCCGCGGGAAATGCCGCCGAACCGATTAACCCGAAGGTCATGGCCAAATTTGTCGATACTTTTGCAGATTATGGCTTTTCTTGGCAAACTTTCGCCCCTGCCTACGGATTAGCTGAATATACCCTCTTGATTTCCAATAAACCCAAGGGAACCACCCCAATTATCACCGCTTTGGATGCCACCGCCTACGAACGCGGTAAAATTGTCCCTGTAGGTTCCGATCAAACCACGGGAGTTAGATACGTCCCCAGTTGTGGTCGTCGCGTCTGTGATACCCGTATAGCTATCGTTAATCCCGATACTTTCACCCTTTGTGCAGCCGATGAAGTGGGCGAAATTTGGGCCAGTGACCCCAGTATGGCCGCTGGATATTGGCAACGGGAAGACGCAACCAAAGAGACTTTTCAAGCTTATCTTGCTGATACGGGAGAAGGGCCGTTTTTACGCACCGGAGATTTAGGTTTTCTTCTCGATGGGGAATTACATATCACGGGACGGATTAAGGATTTAATTATTGTCCGTGGCAGTAATCATTATCCCCAAGATTTAGAATGGTCAGTACAGCATCTTAATGAGGTTTTTCGTCCCGATTATGGTGCCGCTTTTTCTATTGAAGATAATGGGGAAGAACAGTTAGTTATTGTCCAGGAATTAGAACGTCGCAGCGGGGCATTAGATACGGCCAAATTAATCGCCGATATCCGTCAAGAAATCGCCGAAGAACACGAAATTATGACCCATGCCATTGTTTTAGCTAAATCGGGAACAATTCTCAAAACTGCCAGTGGCAAAATTCAACGTCGCGCTATTAAACAGAATTTTCTCAATGGGAATATGAGTATTATCGATGCTTGGTCAGAAAATCCTCAGTTAGTTAGTAAATTCGATCGCTCTATTTCTGAAACAGAAGCATAGTTTTTCGGGTGGGCATTGCTCACCCGATCGAGTATAACAGAGGCAGGGGGCAGGAGGCAGGGGGCAGGGGTAGGGTTGATTCATAGTAGGGTTGATTCATAGTAGGGTTGATTCATGAATCAACCCTACCCGTTGGGGGCGTGGCGCGGTCACTGAGCCTGTCGAAGTGCCGCCCCCAAACCCCGGAGCGCATTAGTTTTTCGGTGGGATGCTTACAGACGGCTGCTGATATATCTGTAATAATTTAAGAGTCACTCCACTTGCATTTGAACAGAACAAGTAAGGGCGAAGCATTCGGATAGGAAATCTACGGTTTCAGCGATAGGTTATCCCTCGAATGCTTCGCCCCTACAGGACCCTTGACTTGTGGGGAAAGGTAGAAATTAAGAGGCAAATAATCCCGATATTAATAAAAACGTCGGCCAGATTAAAAACAGGAAAATTAATCAATCGAAAATCGAGAAAATCCACCACATAACCAAACAAAAAGCGATCGATCCCATTGCCGAAAGCGCCTGCTAAAATAAAACCGTAGGCTAATTGTTCCCAACGACTTAAATGCGGTCCAAAGTAGGCAAAAGCCATTAATCCCAAACTAACCAATAAGGATAGCCATTTGAGCCAACCAACACCGCCTCGAAAAGCACTAAAAGCCGCCCCAGTATTAATCACATAGGTGAAATGAAAAACCCCCGGAATAATCGGGAAAGTATCACCAATTTGCTCAAAACTCTGCACGGTTATATACTTAGTTACTTGGTCTAAAATTAGACCGATAACCGCCACTATCCAAAACCAGCGATTCTTTTTTAACATTGGCTGTGGCATCAATAAAATAATAATTTACGGAAGAAAAAGGCAATAATTACCACCACACAAATTACTACTAACTGCCCTAAAAATGGCCAGACTGAATAATTCATAAATAGGGTGGGCAAACTATCGGGAAAGATGATTTGACTGGCTTGGGGCTGAAAAATCGACAATCCCAGCATATATAATAAACCGCACAGATGAATCACTAACAAACCGGCAAAAGCACTTAAAGCCAGGGTTTCTATCTTGGCGCGCCAGCGAAAAGCCAGCCAACCACACAGCCATGCCCCCGGCATAAAGCCTAAAATATAGCCAAAACTGGGTTCTTTCAGATAACCCATTCCCCCACCCTGGGCAAACACAGGCAACCAAGTTAAACCGAGAAAAATATAGGCCACCTGGGCGAGAAGCCCAGCATTTTTGCCCCCCAGACAGCCCGTTAACAATACTGCCCCAATTTGGTAAGTTATGCCTAGTTTTTGTGAAGATAGACCCGCAGCCGACCAACTAGCTAGGCTTACTGGAACGAATGTACTAAAAATTGTCAGCAACAAACCAATCAAAGCCCAGAGTAGCTCATTGGGAACCGATAGGGAAGCGCGCCGCGGCGGAGATTCTCGTCCTCGACGTGATTTAGGTTGCCTGTTGGGGTTGGTATTCACCGGGGATGGGGGCTTCTCCTCCTATTAAACTAAGATCAGCCAACATCGCCTGATCCTGTTGGGGGGGTTGTCCTAGAGTGGTCAAATAATGCCCAATCAGCATAGCATTAATTCCCGATTTTAGCCCCAGATTTTGCAATTCTCCCATCACCGCCTCTCGTCCCCCGGCATAACGGAGGATTTGTTGAGGTAAGATAAACCGGAAAATAGCGATCGCTTTTAGGGCAGTAAAAGGGTCTAGTTTGGGTAAATGACCTAAAGGGGTGCCACTTCTGGGGTTTAATAGGTTAATCGGCACTGATTCCACTTCTAATTCCGCCAGGGAAAAAGCTAAATCGATACGATCGGTCCAACTTTCCCCCATACCGATAATTCCGCCCGTACAAGCCTGAATTCCCGCCGCTTTCAGGTTTTTTACCGTTTCTACCCGATCCTGCCAACTGTGGGTGGAGACCACGTTAGGATAAAAATTCTCGGAAGCCTCTAGATTGTGATTATAACGGGTAACTCCGGCTTCTTTTAAGGCTTGCGCTTGGGCAAGGGTTAACTCTCCCAGGGCGCAGCAGGGTTTAATCTTGGCTGTTTCAATGATTTCTTGAACTGTGGCCAGTATTTCCTCGAATTCCTTGGATTTGGGGCTATTATACTTTAATCCCCGTCCTTGACTAACTAAACAGAAGCGTTTGGACCCCGCGTCGGCTGCTGCTTTCGCATGGCTGACGATTTCCTCGCGACTTTTTAAACCGTAGATAGGCGAATCTTGTCCGGGATGGTGGACGGATTGGGAACAAAAACTACAATTTTCCGAACAACTTCCCGATTTTATGTTGATAATGCTACATAAATCCACCGTATTACCACAACAGGCCTGACGAATGCGATCGGCAGCCTCACATAAGCTGAAAATATTTTCCTGACCTTCGATCGCAGTTAAAGCTAGGGCCTCTTGCTTACTGAGTCGATCGCCGGCGATAATCTCATTAGCCCTAGTCTGTAACCAGTTTTTTAAGGCTTCTCCCTCCACGGGGATAGATTGAGTAGCGGTGTGTGTAGAGACTTGTACCACGTCGTTTATGCTCTAACTAAGTTAGGCTCATCTTATCATTATTCAGTTACTGGGGAAAGATTAATAAAAAACTTTAGAAAAAAATACCCTTTTGTGCTAGACTACCCGCAAAAGTTATCTTGTCTCCGATTTTATGAAAGTTATTCCGACGGAAATTCCTGATGTTTTAATCATTGAACCGCAAGTTTACGGAGACGATCGAGGTTTTTTCTTGGAGAGTTTTAATCAGAAAGATTTTCGAGAAAAAACTGGGGTTAATACCACTTTTGTCCAGGATAATCACTCTATGTCCTTAAAAAATGTCCTGCGAGGATTGCACTATCAAATCCCCAATCCCCAGGGTAAACTGGTGCGAGTAGTGAGCGGTAGTGTTTTTGATGTGGCAGTGGATGCGCGTCAAAGTTCCCCCACTTTTGGGCAATGGGTAGGCTGTATTTTAAGTGCGGAAAATAAACGTATTTTCTGGGTTCCCGAAGGTTTTGCCCATGGCTTTCTAGTCCTCTCCGACCGAGCAGAATTTCTCTACAAAACCACTAATTATTATTATCCCCAATACGAAAAAACCATCGCCTGGAATGATGCCGATTTAGGGATTGACTGGCCCTTAGATACCCCGCCGATTCTCTCCCCTAAAGACCAAGCTGGACAACCCTTTAAATCCGTGGAAGTTTTCCCCTAAAGACAATGAAAAAAGTTTTACTAATTGGTGCTAAAGGTCAAGTGGGACAAGAGTTACAAGTAACTTTACCCCAGTTAGGTGAAGTTATTAGTATCGGTCGAGAAGAACTAGATTTAACTAACTCGGAAAAAATCGGCCAGTTAATTAGGGAAATTCACCCCGATTATCTGGTTAATGCCTCCGCTTACACCGCAGTGGATAAAGCCGAAACCGAGCCAGATTTAGCCTATTCTATCAATGCTACAGCCCCGAAAATTATGGCGGAATCTGCCGAGAAAATTAAAGCTAAATTTCTCCATATTTCCACCGATTATGTCTTTGATGGTCGAAAAAATACCCCCTATCTAGAAACCGATCTAACTAATCCTTTAGGGGTTTATGGACAATCAAAGTTAAGGGGAGAAGAGGAGATTAATACTGTTAATTCTCAGGCAATTATCCTGCGGACTGCTTGGGTTTATGGCAGTTATGGCAAAAGTAATTTTGTCAAAACCATGGTGAGATTAGGCAAGGAAAGAGAGGAGTTAAAAGTAGTTGTTGATCAGGTGGGAAGTCCCACTTGGGCAAAAGATATCGCCGCGGCAATTACTCAGCTTTTAATTAATGCCGATAATCCCGCAGGAATCTATAATTTTACTAATAGCGGTGTCGCCAGTTGGTTTGATTTAACTAAAGCGATTTTTGAGGAGGCAAAAACAAGCGGTATTCCCTTAAAAATTCAGAGAGTAATTCCGATTACTACTGCTGAATATCCTACCCCGGCAGTGCGTCCGGCCTATTCGGTTCTTTCTGGTCAAAAAATCTCACAACAATTGGGTTATATTCCTCCCTATTGGCGGGATTCCCTCAAAGCTATGCTCAACCAACTATTTAATCTTTAAAACTATGAAAGCACTAATTTTATCCGGTGGTAAAGGTACGAGGTTACGTCCCCTAACCTATACTGGGGCAAAACAGTTAGTTCCCGTTGCCAATAAACCGATTTTATGGTATGGAATCGAGTCAATTGTCGCCGCAGGAATTACCGATATTGGCATTATTATCAGTCCCGAAACCGGGGAAGAAATTCGTCAGACCACGGGCAATGGTGAACAGTTTGGGGCTAAGATAACTTATATTCGCCAAGATCAACCAGCCGGATTAGCTCACGCGGTTAAAACTGCCCAATCTTTCCTAGGAGATTCCCCCTTTATTATGTACTTGGGTGATAACCTAATCGAGGATGATTTATCGCCCTTTTTAGGCTCTTTCCAAAAACAGTCTCTTGACGCTTTAATTCTGTTGCGAAAAGTGTCTAATCCTAGTGCTTTTGGGGTGGCAAAAGTAGATGAAACCGGCAAAGTTTTATACTTAGTCGAAAAACCCAAAGAACCTCCCTCAAATTTAGCTTTGGTGGGGATTTATTTTTTTGCCCCCACCATTCACCAAGCGATCGCATCTATTCAACCTTCGGGCCGGGGTGAGTTAGAAATTACCGACGCTATCCAAGAATTAATCAATCAAAATAAAGCAGTAGAAGCCAATAAACTACTAGGTTGGTGGTTAGATACGGGTAAAAAAGATGATTTATTAGAGGCAAATCGGATTATCCTCGATACCTCTCTAGAAATCGCTTTGCAGGGAGAAATTGATGCTAATAGTCAGGTGATCGGACGGGTACAAATTGGTCAGGGTAGTAAAATTATTAATAGTACCATTCGCGGCCCTGTCATTATTGGAGAAAATTGTCACATTGAGAATTGTTTTATCGGTCCCTATAGTAGTGTGGCTAATGGAGTAAAATTAATCGATGCCGACATAGAACACAGTGTTATTCTCAAAGATGCCACGATTATTGGCATTCATCAGCGCATAGTTGATAGTGTTATCGGACGACGGGCAAAATTAGAAATTGCCCCCCAACGTCCAAAAGCTTTACGCTTTATGATTGGGGATGATTCCCATGTGGAATTAGTGTAGTTATCGGGGATTAACTGCCCCTTATAATTAATACCAGAGGATCGAGAATTTCCTTAGCTAATTCCGCAGCGGTTCCCTGGTTTTTCTGGCAAAGATTGACATTTTTAGGAGAAAAAAGCCCACCTAACTATGTTATAATCAAGGGTCTGACCTATTTTACCGTTCTAGAACTATGACGCAACAGTATCGCATTACCCTACTACCCGGCGATGGCATCGGGCCGGAAATCCTCGCTGTCACCGTAGAGATACTGAAAGTCATCGGTAAAAAATTTGACCTCCAGTTTGACTTCCAAACCGCTTTAATTGGAGGGGCAGCCATTGATGAAACCGGCAGTCCCCTCCCCGAAGCAACCCTGAGCGCCTGTAAAAATAGTGATGCTGTTCTTCTGGCCGCTATTGGGGGTTATAAATGGGATAATTTACCCCGGCAGCAAAGGCCAGAAACGGGATTATTAGGCTTAAGATCTGGCCTAGGTCTTTTTGCTAATTTGCGTCCTGCCACCATTTTTCCGCAATTAATCGACGCTTCTAGTCTCAAACGGGAGATTATCGAGGGAGTGGATATCATGGTTGTCCGGGAATTGACCGGGGGTGTTTACTTCGGTCAACCGAAGGGGATTTTTGAGACGGAAACGGGAGAAAAATGCGGTGTAAATACCATGGTTTACTTGGAATCGGAGGTGGACCGCATCGCTAAGGTGGCCTTTGAAATTGCCCAAAAACGCGGCAAGAAACTCTGTTCCGTCGATAAAGCTAATGTTCTCGATGTTTCCCAACTCTGGCGCGACCGGGTGACGAAAATCGCCGCTAATTATCCCGATGTGGAACTTTCCCATCTCTACGTCGATAACGCGGCCATGCAGTTAGTCCGGGCCCCCAAACAATTTGATACTATCGTCACGGGCAATTTATTCGGTGATATTCTCTCCGATGAAGCGGCCATGTTAACCGGTAGTATCGGAATGTTACCCTCCGCTAGTTTAGGGACTGCTGGGGTGGGAGTTTTTGAACCTGTCCACGGTTCGGCCCCAGATATCGCCGGCCAAGATAAAGCCAATCCGATCGCCCAGATTCTCAGCGCTGCTATGATGTTAAAATATGGGCTAAATCAGCCTTTAGCGGCAGCATCGCTGGAAAAAGCCGTCGAAAAAGTCTTAGAGTTTGGTTATCGTACTGGAGATATTTTCTCGGAAGGTATGACCTTAGTGGGATGCCAAGGGATGGGCCAGGCCATCCTGAAAGTTTTAGAATCTTAACAAAAGTGCCAAATTCCGAAATCGTCATATACCATTGATTTAATAAATATGTCAATTTAATCGTGGGGAGACGAGTGATATGGTAGCCCTATCCCAGAAAACCGAACAACAGCGTGTCGATATGGAAATCCCAATTTTGTTAGATCCTACTGTCTTACGGGCGGCCAGACGCATTTATCGCATCTACTGTACCCTCAATAGCAGAGTTAGTAAACGTCCTTTCGGTGTCGCTATTAACCGCGACAATCATCGCGGCCAATTGATTTTTAACAATAAACCGATTCTTCTCCCCGGGGAATGTTTCGTCCCGATTAAGCAAATCGAATCAGAAGCCTATTAATTTTTGTGAAGATTTGCCCCGAATATCTTGCCAAAC
Organism: Microcystis wesenbergii NRERC-220; assembly: GCF_032027425.1. Lineage (NCBI taxonomy): Bacteria > Bacillati > Cyanobacteriota > Cyanophyceae > Chroococcales > Microcystaceae > Microcystis > Microcystis wesenbergii. The sequence goes on from NZ_JAVSJA010000001.1 coordinate 913,776, forward strand.
GTCAGCTAATACCCACTGACGTAATTTTTTTGTTTACTAACGCGATGTGCAACTAAGGAGAGACAAGAAGCTCAGAGCGTAATATAGCGGTTCTCACACCTGTGTGGCACAGTTTAACCTTTGCTAATTAAGCTTTTCACCATCGATAATGTACCTCTTGCGAACAGGAAACGCTATATAGCGTTTCCTAAGCTAGTGAGGTACACCTATTTTCTTCCCTTTTGCCTTTTGCCTCTTGCCTCTTGCCTAAAACCCATAACTTTTGTACCTCAGCAGACTGAAAAACGCTATATATTAACTTTAGTAATTACAAAAAGAAGTAGTTCTATGAGTGACATCAAGCCAATCCAAAATGAATTTGTAACTGTCAAAGGCCCTTATGGCGTTATTAATCACGGTGACGGCTACGCCATTGTGATTGTACAAACAGGAGAATGTATCGCACGCAATATTTCCTCTTTTCTTGATTGCGTCAAAACCATTGATCACCTATTGGGGACAATGCCACCGCCACCACCGCCACCAAACGACGACAAAGAGCTAGATCGTGTTCTTCAAGATTATAAGCCTGATATTCAGCGACTAATCAGAAAATATGCTCCAGAGACGAGAAGGGTTAAAAAAAATAGTAATTTTCTTGGTTATACATGGTATAAATGCTATGACGACTCAGGAAAGGTATTAGGGCGGGTCAGAGGAAGTGATGATGATCGCTATTGGCAGTATGGCGGTCTAGATAGTCAAAAACATTATTAAATTTACGCGATGTGCAACTAACAATGACAGAATCAGGGTTCCAGAGGATACTTTAATCTCTGCTGATTTCTGAAAGCCTTGTAAATCAAGACTAAAAATATAGTTGTACACTGGGTTACTATAAAAAGATGTTCGGGAATAATCTTAACTCTACCCTAATCCAAGACCTCGATCGCCTAGAAAATCGTCTTCGGGAAATTCCCCTCGAACCGGGAGTGTACTTCCTGCGCGACCAAAATGGCGAAATTCTCTACATTGGTAAATCCAAAAAACTCCGGTCTAGAGTCCGTTCCTATTTTCGTCCCAGTCAACCCCTCAGTCCCCGCATTGCTTTGATGGTGCGACAGGTGACGGAAATTGAATTTATCGTCACCGACACGGAAGCAGAATCCTTGGCCCTGGAAGCTAATCTAATTAAACAACATCAGCCCCATTTTAATACTCTCCTCAAGGACGATAAAAAATATCCATACATTTGTATTACTTGGTCGGAAACCTACCCGCGCATTTTTATCACCCGCAAACGTAGGATAAATAACCAAAAAGACCGTTATTATGGTCCCTACGTCGATACTAGGCTGCTGCGCCACACTTTACACCTAATTAAACGCACTTTTCCCCTGCGTCAACGTCCCCAACCTCTTTTTAAAGACCGTCCCTGTTTAAATTATGATATCGGTCGTTGTCCGGGGGTTTGTCAAAAATTAATTAGTCCCCAGGATTATCGGGAAACCTTGCAGAAAGTGGCGATGATTTTTCAGGGAAGGACGGGAGAATTATTAGAGAAATTAGCAGCAAAGATGCTCGCAGCGTCGGAAAACCTAGATTTTGAACAAGCGGCCACGATTAGGGATCAAATTCGCGGATTACAGGCCCTTAATACCGATCAAAAAGTCTCTTTACCTGATGATACCGTATCCCGGGACGCAATCGCTTTAGCTAAAGACGAGCAGCATTGTTGCATACAATTATTCCAAGTGCGTTCCGGTCGTTTGGTGGGACGTTTGGGATTTTTTGCCGATAGTCAGTCAGCAAACGAGGGAGAAATCCTGCAAAAAGTCCTAGAAGAACATTATTTATCGGTGGAAGGGGTGGAAATTCCCAGCGAAATCCTGTTACCCTGCGAATTACCGGAAGGTGAGGTGTTAGCGGGGTGGTTAAGGGAAAAAAAGGGTCGCAAAGTCGAGTTAACTGTCCCCCAACGGCAAAGTAAAGCGGATTTATTAGCTATGGTGGAGAAAAACGCTCTTTATGAGTTAGAAAAGACGAAAAGAAGCGCCGAACGAGATTTACAGTCTTTGCAGGATTTAGCGGTAATTCTCGATTTACCAGCACTACCCCACCGCATCGAAGGTTATGATATTTCTCATATTCAGGGTTCTAATGCAGTCGCGTCGGGAGTGGTGTTTATCGATGGGGTGGCCGCTAATCAACATTATCGTCACTATAAAATCAAAAATCCCGAGGTTAAAATCGGCCATTCCGATGATTTCGCCAGTTTAGCAGAAGTAATTCGCCGGCGTTTCCGTCGTTATGCCGAAAATCCCGATAATATTGCCGAAAGTGATGATTTTCCCGATTTGGTCATGATTGATGGGGGAAAAGGACAATTATCAGCAGTGGTGGCAGTTTTAGGGGAGATGAATTTATTAGAACAGGTAAAAGTTGTTAGTTTAGCTAAACAGAGAGAGGAGATTTTTTTACCCGGAGAATCCTCTCCTTTAGAGACAGATAAGGAACAACCCGGAGTGCAATTATTGCGTCGAGTCAGGGATGAAGCGCACCGCTTTGCTGTTAGCTTTCACCGACAACAAAGAATGCAAAAAAGTCGCCGTTCCCGTCTGGATGAGATACCGGGGTTAGGTTTTAAGCGACAAAAAGATTTATTAGCTCATTTTCATTCTCTGGATTATATTCGCGAAGCTTCCCTAGAACAATTGCAACAGGTGACAGGAATTGGGGAACAATTAGCTAAGGAAATTTATAATTATTTTCATCCTAGGTAGGGATAAGCTGTTGAAGAATATCTAAGGCTTGACGGGGGGTTATGATGAGAATATCTTCAATAAAACTCTATGTTCTACAAGCGATCGCAGTACAACTGAAAACCTAGACTAACGCTGAGTAACTTCACTCAAGGCTTCTTGCAGCAGTTCATCACTTACGCCATGACGCTTCAAACTAGCAACGAGAGCAGAAATTGTATCTCCCTCTAGACGCTCCAAATCCTCACGCAGCCCTTGTCCAATGTAAGCACGGATCAAAGGTTGATAACCTGAGAAACCAAGCAACGGTGCAACCCGCTTTAAATCTTCAATCACATCTTCGGGAATAGGAATCGTGATTGTAGTCATAGGGCGATTTCTCTCCAGCCGTTTTTTTAATGCCTCAACTTTCATTGACTAGACTCTGTTTCAACGTTTGTCTCTCTATTTTAACCTAGGCTTATTGACAGATAAAAATCAATTCAGGGTAATTTTATGCTAATCTGCGACTTACCGACGTAAGTAGGTAGGTGTTAAAAGTTCTCAGCTCCCCCCGCCTATCGGCACCCCCCTCATCAAGGTAGGGTTGATTCATGAATCAACCCTACCTTAAATTAACCCTACTATGAATCAGCCCTATCCTTATCAAGGGGGCAGGGGGGATCAGACGCAAAATCTATCTTCAATTTAATTATAACCAGCTACTTAACTGCTTAACTGAATCTGCTAGGATGCTATCACAGAATAGAAGACCACATCTATTAATTGCTGAGGCAGAACTAAGTTTAACCGCTCCTTTTTTAACTACTTATATCGCTTTCAGGCAAAAAATTAGGCGTTTTCGGTTTACCATGGTCAAAGTGTGCTTTCTAGGCTAATGACTTTGACTAAAACCCCCGTGATCAGAAACCGTCGTTTTTCCCCGCGCAATCTCTTTGAGACTTGCATGGCCCTATTGGTGTTATGTAATTATATTCTGGTTATTTTCGATTTAACCTATATTCCCCTGCGAGATTTTTGGTTACAGGGACGCTTGCAAATAACTTTATTAAGATTTAATGAACCAATAAAACTCGGGCCGATTGCCTTTCAAGAATTACAAATACCCCCCGATCAACCCCTAGAAATTCCCTTTGTTAAAGGAATCGCTAAGTATGATGTGGTGAAAGGGATTAAACCCTATCGCAGTACCAGTGAATATTTAGATACGGTTAATAAACTTAATCAAATAATTAATCAAAAGCTCTTTAACCCAGAGTTTAATCTGGGAGAATATCGCCAAGAGATTGAGAAGATTTTAGACAATTTGCGCCAAAAAAGTGTCGATATGATCGATAATAATCCCTTTGCCTCGGCGGAGAAAACTGGGACTTTAGAGAAGATTAAAAATAAAATGCGCTTGCGGGTTTTTCAAACAGAAAATGTTTCTGCAAAAACAGCCTTTCAGAAGTTTTGGACTTGGGATTATCTCAGTCAAAATGGCTGGGAAAAAGAGTTGAAGTTTTTTAATCAAGAAATTCAACCTTTAATAGAAACTAATTATTTTCGTCCCCTAGGAGAAGATGGGAGACCGATAGATAACTTTGAGGCGATCGATTTTTTCTTTGGAACCATCTTTTTCTGGGAATTTATGCTGAGAACTTGGTGGATTGCTCGCACTCATAAAGGTCTGCGTTGGCGCGAGGCTATGTTATGGCGATGGTACGATATTTTTCTGTTTATTCCTATCTGGAGATGGTTGCGATTTATTCCTACCGTTATTCGCCTAGATCAAGTTAAAATTATTAACTTAAGGTTGATTAAAGAACAGGCAGTTAAAGGCTTAGTTGCGCTAATTTCTAAAGATATTACTGAGATAATTGTCCTGAGAATTATTAATAAAATTCAGGAATATATTCGACAGGGACAAGTGGAGAAACTTCTCGATCGATCCCTCAATGGCGGATATAATAATCTCAATGATACTAATGAAGTTATTGAAATTTTTCAGTTAGTAGTTAATAGCACCGTTAACAAGGTTTTACCGCAAGTTAAACCAGAAGCAGAAGCTTTAATTAAATACAATATCGAGAAAATTCTCAGTCAAACTCCCGCTTATCAAAGCTTATTGCGATTACCCGGCATGAAAGGATTAAAAACTGACTTGAGCAATCGTCTATCTAGTCAATTGTATCAATCTTTTGTTAACATAGCGGAAAATATTACCCAGGAAGACGAAGTTTTTGAGCGTTTATTGCAGCAATTAGTCCAGCGTTTCGGGCAATCTCTCGCCGGGGAATTACAATCCCGTCACAGTTTAGAAAGAATCGAGATGTTATTAATTATCTTCCTAGAAGAAGTGAAATTAAACTATGTACAAGAATTCTCGGATGAAGACTTAGAAACTATCCTCGAACAAACTCGCTTACTCCACTCTCAAAGTACAGAAATTAGCCCGGTAGAAACCATGAATCCCCGTCGTCTTCCCTAAAAATTAGTGATCATTGATTAGGTAATCTTGCTTGACATTTTGATCACTTTTGTACTAAAATATCCGATGAAAAATCCATTACTCAATTAACCTAATTATCTACTCCCATGTTAACAAAAATTATTCTCGGTTTACTGTGGTTAGGCTTCGGATTATACGCTTTTTTACTAGCGCCCCCCGATCAACCAGATACAGTGAATTTAATTATCGATCTTTCCACTGGGAAATGGCAAGATATCAACCCGTTAATTATTGCTCTTTTTAACCTGATGGGAGTTTGGCCAATTATCTACACTAGCCTTTTAATTATCGATGGTCGTGACCAAAAAATCATCGCTTGGCCCTTTGCTTTTGCCTCCTTTGCTGTGGGTGCTTTCGCTATTTTACCCTATCTAACTCTCCGTCAACCTAATAGCAATTTTACTGGTAAAAAAAATCTGGTCATTAAACTTTTAGACTCACCTTGGTTGGGAGTAATTGCCCTAATTACTGCGGCAATTTTAATCGCTTACGGATTAATTAACGGCAATTGGTCTGATTTTTGGCATCAGTGGCAAACTAGCCGTTTTATTCATGTTATGAGTTTAGATTTCTGTCTTTTAACCCTATTATGTCCAATTTTGCTGCAAGATGATCTAACCCGACGGGGATTAAAAAATCCTTTCCTGTTGCCGGTAATTTCCCTATTGCCTCTAATCGGTCCGGCAATTTATTTAATTATTCGTCCTCGCTTAGGGGAGAATTAAGGGTAAATTACCTTGGGGAAACTCGGCCTAGTTATCAGTTGTTTTTTAACCATTTCTTGACAAGAGAAGTTCATATTTAACAAAAATTATGCTGAGGTTCCCCTAAAATATGGGGAAAGAGATTAATGTCCAGATTAGAAGGAGTGTTTACCCTTGTTAGAGAGTCAAAAACCACCTCGGATTTACTGCTTTCAAGCTGATTATCTTGCCTCCCAACAATTTAACCCCCAAGAGATTCCCGCTTGGTTATCCTTAGAGGTAAACTGGCAGGGTTATAGAATTCATACCCTACCCTGGGTAGCAGACGTAGCTAGGGTATTAGGATTATTAGCGATCGAAGATACCCCCCAAGGGTGGCAAGATTATTTAGAAAGCTTGGGATTAGCCAAAATTAGGTTAATGGACAGCGAGGAGTTTTTTGAGGATAAATCTTTATCGGGATGTTAAAAATGCCCTATAATTGGCAATTTAGTGATGATTCTACCAGTCAATTTATGCCCTATAAACTACTCTTCGTCTGTTTAGGAAATATCTGTCGTTCTCCCGCTGCCGAGAATATCATGACTTATCTGATTGAACAAGAAGGATTAAGCAATAAAATCCTCTGTGATTCCGCGGGAACTGCCGGTTATCATATCGGTTCTCCTCCCGATTCTCGCATGAATACGGCGGCCAAAAAACGCGGTATTCCTCTGCAAGGGACAGCTAGACAATTTACCCGCGAGGATTTCGAGAATTTTGATCTAATCTTAGCCATGGATAAATCCAATTATCAAGATATTTTATCCCTAGATCGGACAGGAAAATATCAAGAAAAGGTCAAGTTAATGTGTGACTATGCCCGTTATCACCCAGAAAAAGAAGTTCCCGATCCCTACTACGGTGGTCGTGAAGGTTTTGACCGCGTAATCGAGCTACTTTTAGACTCCTGTGGCAGTCTTTTGGAGGACGTAAAAAACAAAATTTAAGTTTTTTCTTCCAGCTAATCGATTAATCTGTGTTCGAGGGAAAAACGCACCAATTCGGCGCGATTGTTAGTAGTTGTTTTTCTGAGTAAACTGCTAACATATTTCTCGATCGTGCGAGAACTAAGATGCAGTTTTTGCCCAATTTCAATATTAGAAAGTCCCCGGGCTAAATGTTCTAACACTTCCCGCTCGCGATTAGTTAACTTAAAATCGTCCTGTAAAGAAGAAGTTAAAACATCCCTAGTTTTGGGACTTTCTTCTGGTTTTAATTTCTGATATTGACGTTCACTTTGCACCATTTGCGATCGCTCTAAAAGATTGCGAATAACTGCTTTTAATTCCTCCATCTCAAAAGGTTTAGGAAGATAGATATCACAACCCACTTGATAACCGCGAATTCTTTCCTCTGTTGACCCTCTTTCGGTTAAAAAAATTACTGGTAATAACCTAAATTCTGGCTGTTGCCGCACCTTAGTCACCAAAGAATAGCCGTCTAAACGCGGCATTTTGATATCCGATACCAAAAGATGGGGATGATAGGTATCCAATAAATTCAAAGCTTCCAAACCATTACTCGCCGCTACCACACTATAACCTGCTAATTCTAAATAGTCTTTGACCGCTAGGCGGATACCGGGGTCATCATCGGCAATTAGAATCAAAAGAGGCATAGAAATCAACAGGACAAGGTTTTTTCGTTATTAATAGCCTAGCACCCTCCGCTCGTCACAATTGTCCATCAAGCTACAGAGGCGGTTGTAACTGATATTATACTAGCAGTTAGCTATCAGCCTTTTCAGTGATCAGTGATCACTGATCAGATGTGAGTTTTCAGCTTTTTTCTCCCCAACTCCGGCGCTCCCCCACTCCCAACCCCTTTTTTACTTTTTACCTTGAAGATCGTTTTTGAGTTATAGCGTTTCTCATAAGTATGAAGTATAACTGGATTGGGCATCGTCTCCTGATTCCTGACTCCTGACTTCTGGCTCCTGACTCCCGAAACCGACAACTGTGTACCTCACTATTAAGATAATTGCCATAACATGACAGATTATTTGGTTTCCCTGACAATTTGGGCGGGTATTTACGCGATTTTTGCCCTCGGTTTAAATCTACAATGGGGATTTACTGGCTTAATTAACTTTGGTCACGTTGCTTTTGCCACTTTAGGGGCTTATGCAACGGTTTTATTAACTTTACAGGGTGTACCGATGATTTTTGCCGCCATTGTCGGGGCGCTCCTAGGGGCATTGTTGGGATTGGCTATCGGTTTTTCCACCCTGAGATTAAGGGCCGATTATCTAGCGATTGTCACCATCGGGGTGTCTGAGTTAATTCGTTTGCTGGTGCTTAACGAGGATTGGTTAACGAAGGGTAGTTTCGGACTACAACGTTATCCCCTACCTTTGGATATAAATCCCAGTTTTCCCGTCAAATTATTAATTATTGCCCTGTTTACCCTGCTTGCTATCTTTGCTCTCTGGCAATTGGGGCGCAATCTGCAACGACAATGGCGCGAAGCCGGACAAATTAGCGGTAAAAGCTATCAACCGACGCAAAAGAGAGCTTTAATCTTTTGGGGGTTGTTAGGGGCGATAATACTGCTTTTTCTGTATATAAACGGCGTAATTGCCTTGAATGACTATAATTATAAAGCGGGGCTGATGGTGGTAGTTTTAGTCCTCCTCGCTCTCGTTTATACTGGTTTAGAATTACTTTTGCGATCGCCTTGGGGACGCATCCTCAAAGCTATCCGGGAAGATGAAGAAATTCCCCGGGCCTTGGGAAAAAATGTCTTTTGGTATAAGTTACAATCTTTGATGTTAGGCGGTGCGATCGCTGGTTTAGCCGGGGCTTTTTTAGCATGGCAATTAACCACTATTTACCCGACTAATTTTGAGCCGTTATTGACTTTTAACGCTTGGATTATTATCATTCTCGGTGGCTCTGGTAGCAATGCCGGCACCTTACTAGGAGCAGTAATTTTCTGGGCTTACGATTCCCTGACTCGCTTTATTCTGCCCCAATTAGATATTTTTAATGATAGCCAATTAGGGGCTTTACGGATTATGATTATCGGTCTGCTGCTCATGGTTTTAATGATCTGGCGCCCCCAGGGTATCCTCGGCAAAAAAGAGGAGTTAACTTTGGGAAAATAATTTCAGTTATCAGTTATCAGTTATCAGTTATCAGTTATCAGTTATCAGTTATCAGTTATCAGTTTTCAGTTTTCAGTTTTCAGTTTTCAGTTTTCAGTTATCAGTTATCAGTTTTCAGTTTTCAGTTTTCAGTTTTCAGTTCATCGATTACTGTTCACCGTTTACTGTTAACTGATAACACTTCATAATTCATAATTCATAATTCATATATGTTACTTTCTGCCAAAGGATTATCGAAAAGTTTTGGAGGCATTCGCGCCGTCAATAATGCTTATTTGGACGTGCCGCAGGGCAGCATCACCGGGTTAATCGGGCCAAATGGAGCCGGCAAAACCACACTTTTTAACCTTTTATCTAATTTTATTCGCCCAGATAAAGGAGAAGTTTTTCTTGATGGTCAGCCCATTCATCAGCTGCCTCCCTATCAAATTGCCCTGAAAGGATGTGTGAGAACTTTTCAAGTAGCAAGGGTATTATCCCGATTAACGGTGTTAGAAAATATGCTCTTAGCTAGTCCGGGGCAAACGGGCGAAAATTTTCTCAAAGTCTGGTTTCAGGGGGCAAAAATTCGCCAACAGGAACAGGAAAATCGTGCCAAAGCTTTGGACATATTAGATTCGATCGGTCTGGGGGAAAAAGCGCACGATTATGCGGGGGCTTTATCGGGAGGACAGCGTAAATTATTAGAGATTGGCCGAGCGCTAATGACCGAGCCAAAATTAATTTTATTAGATGAACCGGCCGCCGGAGTTAATCCCACTTTAATCGGTCAAATCAGCGACCATATTATTGAATGGAATCGTCAGGGAATTACCTTTTTAATTATCGAGCATAATATGGATGTGATTATGTCCCTTTGTCACTACGTTTGGGTATTAGCAGAAGGGACAAATTTAGCCGATGGCATTCCCAGCGAAATCCAAAAAAACGAGCGGGTTTTAAAGGCTTATTTAGGAGACTAAAGCTAATTTTTGCACCTGTTCAACAAAGTTAGCCAGAATTTTTAAGCCATTAGTTGAGGATTTTTCGGGGTGAAACTGCACCGCCACCAAACGCTCACGAGCGATCGCTGCCGTCACCGTTTGACTGCCGTGGGTGACGGTGGCGGCAGTCAGATGACTATCAAGGGGATCAACATAATAGGAATGGACAAAATAGACGTGAGGATGCTTAGGTAATCCCTGCCAAAGAGCATGATCCGGCTGGGTGAAGTCTAATTGATTCCAACCTATATGGGGAATGGTAATGCCTGGTTCCGAGCGAAAACGGCGCACTGTCCCCGGAATAATCCCTAAACCCGCCTCTTGACCTTCCTCCGATGAGTCAAAGAGAATTTGTAAACCGAGACAGATACCGAGAAAGGGTTTACCATTAGCGATCGCCGCTTTGATTGGTTTTTCTAGATGACGGCTGCGAATTTGCCGGACGGCAGGATCAAAAGAACCGACTCCGGGTAAGACAATAGCGTCAGCTTTTTCCAGATCGAGGGGAGAATCGGTAATTTTCGGCACTGCACCCACGGTTTCCAGTCCTTTACAGGCAGAGTGCAGATTTCCCATGTCGTAATCGATGACAGCGATTAAGGTCATTGCTATATACTGATCGGGCGATGACCTTATTTTAGAGCAATCACGCTGCTAGATTAGGTCTTGACTCAAAAGTTGTTCCATGGGATTTGAACCGGCGACCGGCTGATTTGTAATCAGCTATACATAATCGATCAAACCCTTTTCCCACCCTTGTCGCCAATACGAACAGTCTCTAGGTGATCGATCGAAGTCTTGTTATTCTTAAACTGGTAGGTTGCGAGATTTTTCTAGGCCCGCAGCTTAACCCGATCAACCGATAACCGATAGAGGGGTGCAGAATGGGAGAATGGTTAGATTTTACCGATGAGGTGGTCACTGTTAATGGCAAAGGTGAGGAAATTAAACGGGAAAAAGTCACTAATCGAGGTTATAAATATTTTTTAAGCAAAAAAACCTTTTTAGAAATGATTTCTATCCCTAGCGGTCAATACCTCATCGGTGCGCCCAAAAGCGAGTTAGGCTGGAAATCGAGTCAAAGTCCCCAATCTCCGGTTAATGTTCAGGCTTTTTGTCTGAGTCGCTACCCAATTACCCAACGACAATGGCGCGAGGTGGCAAAATTAGAACCGGTAAATATTGAACTTAATCCCTATCCGGCCCATTTTGAAGGTTACGATCGCCCCATAGAACAAATTAACTGGTGGGAAGCGGTGGAATTTTGCGATCGCCTATCCCGTCTCACGGGACTGAATTATCGTTTACCCGCAGAAAAAGAATGGGAATACGCTTGTCGGGGAGGTACATCAACCCCCTTTCACTTCGGCCCGACAATTTCCACTGATTTAGCCAACTATTCCGGGGTGGACTGGGATTATGGCGGGAAAGTGTGCAGTTCTGGTCGTTATGGGGAAGGTTCCCTAGGCAGCGATCGCAGAGAAACCACACCAGTGGGAATGTTTGCCGTCGCTAACCCTTTCGGACTCTACGACCTGCACGGAAATGTCAGGGAATGGTGTGCAGATTACTGGCGCGATAACTACGAAGCAGCCACAATAGAAGATAGGGACAGACGAGTTTTACGCGGGGGTTCCTGGAATGACGGCCCTAACAAATGTCGCTCGGCCTACCGGGTCAAATTTTTGGCTACTGCTGGACTCTATGATATCGGTTTTCGTGTTGTTAGCGATAATTCTCCTTAAATCTGAAAACCGATCACTGATTACCGGTGACAGGGAGGTGAAAAAATTGAAAATAGAACTACCCCAGCAAATAATCAGCGAATTTTGTCAGAAATGGCAGATATCTGAAATGTGTTTATTCGGATCGGTTTTGCGGGAAGATTTTCGTCCAGATAGCGATATTGATATACTGGTCAGTTTCCAAGATAGTGTTTCTTGGGGACTTCTGGAGTTTTCGAGGATGAAACGGGAATTAGAGAATTTATTGGGACGGAAAGTTGATTTGCTAACGAAAAAATCGATCGAGCAGAGTCATAATTGGATTCGTCAACGAGAGATTTTAGAGACAGCACAAGTGATTTATGTGGCGGGATAAGGCTTTTTTACTAGATATTGTCCGAGCCGGTCAATTAGCTCAACAATTTGCCGAGCAACTGGCAAAATTTGCAGGTGTTTGTCAGAAAAATTTTTAAAATGTACCGCTCCTCGATCGAGAGTTAGAATTGATTTTAGAGATAATAAAGGTGATTTAACCAAATGATTGCTAACTTTGACCATAACTATCTTTCCCCGGAAGATTATTTAGCAACGGAGAGAATAGCCAAGGATAAACACGAATACATTCGCGGTCAAACCTACGCCATGGCTGGTGCAAGTAAAGCCCATGGTATGATTATTATCAACTTAGCCACACTTTTAAAAAACCGACTGCGGGGTAGTGGTTGTCTTGTCTATGCCACAGCTATGAAAGTTCGTCTAGAAATAGCTAATAGTTATTTTTATCCCGATCTTGTAGTTACTTGCGACTCGCGAGATAATCAGTCTTTCTCGGAAGATTTTATCCGTTATCCGCGCTTGGTTGTAGAAGTATTATCCCCCACTACTGCTGCCTTTGACTGGGGCGATAAATTTGCCGACTATCGTTCCCTTGAAACTTTAGAAGAATACGTTCTTATCAGTCAAGAACGCATCAGTGTGGATTGTTTTCGTCGCAATGACGAAGGATTCTGGGTTCTTTATCCCTACAGCAAAGGAGCAGATATTTATCTAGCTAGTATCGATTTTCACTGTGCGATCAAATCTTTATATGAAGATATAACAGAAATCTGTTAAAAAATCAGATCAGTTTTTTTCTGTTTACTATTTACTTTTTACCTGATTAATGCTTGTCATCCTCTCCGCTATTATTCCAGTGGGTTTTATCATCCTCATCGGTGTGATAGCAGGAAAAATTCTCACTGTTGAAGTGCATTCCCTTTCCCAAATCACGGTGTATATTCTTGCTCCCGCTTTGGTGATTGATGGACTCTATCGCACCACTTTATCCGGCAGCAATATCGGCTTAATTCTCCTAGGCTTTGCCCTTATTTCACTGGTAATGGTGATTGTCGTCGAAATTATCGCCTCTTGTCTTAGTCTCGATGCTGATACCCGCAAAAGCCTCATGGCTGCCGCTGTGATGCCCAATAACGGTAATATGGGTTTACCTGTGGCTAGTTTTGCCCTGGGTGCGGCCGGACTGGAAAGAGCGATAATCTATATGATTGGCTCTAGTATTCTTTTATTTGGTATTAGTCCCGCTTATTTGCAAGGAAAAAGCTTTCTTTCAGGATTTCGCTTAGTTTTTCAATTGCCCTTAATCTGGTCAATTTTTATCGGCATTAGCTTTCAAACTTTCTCTTTTCATCTTCCCCTGCAATTAGATAAAAGTATTAGCTATCTAGGACAAGCGGCAATTCCTTTGGCTTTAATTATCCTAGGTATCCAATTATCTCAGCAAAAATTAGCGATCGGTAAATTAGAATTATTAGGGGCCTGTTTGCGTCTTTTAGTCGCTCCTCTTTTGGCAGTTGCCATCGGCAATAGTTTAGGATTAACTGGTATGGATATAAAAATTCTCATCCTACAGAGTGCCATGCCCACCGCCGTTAATACCGTCATTTTAGTCACAGAATTCGGTGGTTCGGCTACTTTAATGGCCCGCACAGTTGTGGTCACTACCCTTGCTAGTTTTCTGACTATTCCTTTCTTTCTTTGGTTATTAAAAGTCTATTTATAGCGTTTCCTGTTCGCAAGAGGTACATTATCTATGTTGAAAAGCTTAATCGGCAAAGGTTTAAGTATGCCACACAGATGTGAGAACCGCTATATAGCAGTTATCTTAATGGTGAGGTGCGAAGTTTTCGTTTTGTTAACTGTTGACTGAAAATGCTCCAGCACTCCCTTATCCCTTCTCCACAACTCCCACTCTGCAATAACTACTGGCAGCCAGAAATACGTTGGTTCATATCATACTTTGTGCTTTTTGTCAAAAAAACTTTTTTTTTGCAATAAAACTACACAAAAAAAAGATCATCGTTGTGGGTGAAATTGACTGATTTACCCGTCCTAATTAGGATCACCTTGTAGGTGTGGCAAGGGTTTCAACCGTTGCTGTCCAAAAAAGCACAGAATAACCCATTATGAAATTCAGTAAAATCGCTGTAACCATCATAACATCGTTGTTAAATAAAAATCTTTCTCAATTAATTCTTAAGAATTTGTAAATATTGCGGAATGTTAATTTAAATATTCTCAAGTTTGTGGAGTCAATAAATAATTTTTGCTTATCTTTGTCCAAAATTGGGTTAGAAGTCAGGAGTCAGGAGTCAGGAGTCAGGATTCAGGAGTCAGGATTCAGGATTCAGGATTCAGGATTCAGGATTCAGGATTCAGGAGTCAGGATTCAGGATTCAGGATTCAGGATTCAGGAGATTATTTTATTTATTCTCCCCACACCCTACACCCTACACCCTACACCCTACACCCCAATTCCCCACTTCCCCACTTCCCCAATTCCCACACCCCACACCCCACACCCCACTCCCCCCCCGATGTCGGGGGGGTTGGGGGGGTCACACCCCACACCCCACACCCCACACCCCACTTCCCCAATTCCCCAATTCCCCACTTCCCACTTCATAATTCATAATTTATCCCTTGACTGACCCCAGCAATAGCAGCCAAGAGAAACCAAACAATAGTATTAATCTTGACATCGGAGAGGGTGACATCGACGAGATTAAATAAAACGCAAGCACCAAAGGCCACCAGATAGGTAAAGATAATTAACTCACCCCCGGCTTTTTGTTGCCTTAGAAAGATAAATAAACGCCACCCTTGGGCATAAATCCAACCCACCCAAACAGACAATAAAATTAAGCCAATAATTCCCGTTTCTGCCATTAACATCAAATATAAATTATGGGGATGACCTAACCATAATCCCTGACTTTTTTCGTAGAGAGGTGTAAAACTGCGTAATCCCCAACCGAATAGGGGTCTTTCTTGGGTCATTTCTAGAGTAAAACGCCATTGAGTTGATCTGAGAGTCGCTAGAGGGCGATTGGGGAACATTTCATCGGATAATCGCGCCCAAATCGCCCTAGGAACCAAAAAACGCAGACTATCCCTGAAAGGATTTGGTCCCCAAGAAGCAAGGGAAATCACCCCTCCCAAGAGGACAAAACCAGCGACTAAGGCATTCCAACCCAGATAAAGGGCGAAAATTAGGCAACCTAAAAAGGCTAAGGCCCAAGCATTGCGAGAATTGCTTAAAAACAGCCCTACACTGTCGATAAATATAGTTAAAGTTAAAAACCCGATTTTGAGATTTAAAAGGTTATTTCTTTGTCTGTGCCACTGCCGCCAAGTTAGAATTAATAAACCGATCGCTAAAATCAGAGTTATCAGTAAATAAGCCCCCAAAAGATTAGCATACATAAAAACCGAAGACATTCGCCCTAAAGGTTCGCCCCCCGCTCCGTAGGGCCAGGTAAAAATCCCTTTTAATGCTTCCGGTTTTTGCCAACCGAGAAAAATTTGTCCCCATCCCATCACCACTACCCAAACCGAGGGAATAACCATCACCCAAGCTAGTTGACGCAATTGAGAGGGTTTTTTAATTAATTGCCGAATATTGCTAAAAAAGAAGAAAAAAGGCAGAAAATTTCCTAAACCAATCCAAGCATCCCCCGGAGTTGGGGAAAGACTGGCACTAATCATCAACCAAAGAGTGACGACACCGAGACCTTGATTAAGACGTGACTGGATAATTGCCCGAAAATTGCCGGTAAAAACCCTAATTAACACGATAATAATGCCGATACCCGCCAACTCCGGCAGGATCATGGCGATAAAAACTGAAAAAAGTATTAAATTCCACTCCCACCCTTGACAAAAAATCTTTTTCATGCTAGGCAGGTTGCCAACAATCCTCACGAGTCAGACGAATTTGGGCAAGGGCAAAAATAGTCGGGATAATCCGGCCGTAATCAGTGGCGATCGCTTTCCAACCGAGATCAGCAATAAACCAACCCCATAAAGCCGGTCCTACCAAACTTAACACGGTTCTGACCGCTCCGTAGCGGGCCGCCGCCCTAGTCATGCCCTGTTTAGCCGTTTGTAGGGCGATTTGATTAACAATTGCCCCACCCTGGACTACGGCAGTTTTTGCCCCTTGATAGCGGACAAAATGGAGAGCGAACTGCCCGGCGATATGTTTGAGCAGAATCGGTTTTAGGAGAGAATTAACCGCAATTACGCTACTACCTTTCAGGACAATATCGAGGGGATTGTGTTGTAGGTGAACGGGTAAGGGTTGGGGAGTGCGGGAATCCGCGAGTGCCTTTTGAATTTGAATCGAGAGGGATTTTTGTTCCGATGGGGGGAGACGTTTCCACGCTTTGTTAACGAGATGAAGATAGATTTCCGCTTCAATTTCCGTTGTCGGCATTTTTTGGGAGTAGGGAACCTTGAGGAAATGACAGACACGGACGAGAATTTGACGATAACTAACTTTTTCGGTTTGACCTTTTAATACTGTCACACCATCGGCAGCCAGATAACGAAAACGATCCTCGACGCTATCTAACCAACTTTCCCAATCTTGACTTTGAACGGCGATTGCGTCCGGCGCTCGTAGATAATCGAGGGGGTTAAAACGACGGCAAAAGAGGATGTTAGTGATTTGCTGTAGTTCCTCCTCGGTGGCTAACTCCAAAGCTGTGCGTAGTTCGTCCAATGTGGTTTGTCCTCCTCAGCCCCAATAATTAAATCAGTTTCGCTAGTGCCGATTACTAATAATATTAACTCAAGGGTTCACAGGATTAGGAAGGCTAGTGACAAATTTTTCGATTAAGGTTGGGATCATTGGTGCGGGTTTAGCTGGGTTAACCTGCGCTCGTCAGTTGTGTGATCGAGGTTATACTGTTAAGCTATTTGATAAGTCTAGAGGCATTGGTGGTCGTTTAGCCACACGACGGGTTAACCGAGCTAATCAAGAGATGGCTGTGGATCATGGCTTGCCTTTTTTGACTGTTCAGGGGGAAAAAACGGCGGCTTTAATTGATAATCTCCTGAGAGAGAATCTAGTTACTTCTTGGTTTGATTCTAGCTATGTTGCTTCTTCTGGCATCAATAGCGTGGCGAAATTTTTAGCTAAAGGTTTAGAAATTGAACGAGATTTTCTGGTTACTCGTCTGGAAAATCGTCAAGAAAAATGGGTTTTAAACAATAACGGTCAAATTCGGGGAGAGTTTTCGGTGATTGTCTTGGCTATTCCCGCCCCGCAAGCAGCGTTATTGTTAGAAAACTCTCATATAACTACTATGCCAGAATTGCGATCAATCGTTTACGATCCCTGTTTAACGGTAATGGCAGGTTATGGGGATTCTTTACCCGCAGTTACTCCCTCCACCGCCATCGCTTGGTTAGGACTTGATAGCAGTAAACGGCAATCATCCCCTGATTATGTCTTTGTTGTGCATAGTAGTGCCGATTTTGCGGTTAAATATCTCGATAGCGAGGATTTGGAAGCAGTTAAGCTAGATTTGCTCTCTCGTGCTTCTTTGCCTCTCCCGGATTGGTCTCAGCTGCACCGTTGGCGTTATGCTTTAGTCCGTCAGGGTTTAGCTGTACCCTGTTTAAGTGTTAATAGTCCTTTACCTCTGGTTGCCTGTGGTGATTGGTGTCAAGGGGGAGATTTATCGAGAAATTCTTCCCTAGAAACGGCCTTAACTTCTGGGATAGCGGCAGCTAATCAAGTTCAGCAGCTACTCTTCTAGAATCTAGAGACAGGTTTAAATTCTTAGGTTAAGCTTGGGTTAACAAAAGGTTAAACATATAATAATGTAGGTATCCTATACTGGGGGGTCGGTAACAATGGAAAAATTCAATTCTAAAGATAACTTTCTCTACCCTAAAACCAGCTACAGGGGTTTATTCACGCCACAAAATCTGGTTTTTAACGCTAACTTGCAGGAATTCGCCCTGAGAGTCTCTTTTATCGCTGGTTTACACACTGGGGGAAAGCTTACCTCCACGGAAGCTTACGAGAAAATTAACCAGCTTTGGCAAGAGTTGAATACCAGTCAAAAATTCCTACTAGCTAATCATTTTGAGGATGACGGAGATTGAGAGACGGGGGTTTTTCAGTGACCAGTAAACAGTATCTAAAGTGGCATAGTAAATTTTATTTTTCAATTGATTATGACGGAACTATGGCAACAGGCGATCGCCGAAATTGAAAAACTGTCTCCCAATCAAGAAGACGCGATTGCATCTAGGCTATTGGCAGAAGTACAGGACGAACAACAGTGGGAAACTAGCTTTAACAAAACAACCGATGATAAGTGGGATAAGATGGCCGAGATGGTGCGCCAAGAAATTAGGAATAGTAAAACTGTTCTCTTGAATCAAATTTTTCCCGAATGAAATCTAGCATCACCCAGTCTTTTCGTAAACAACTCGAACAGTTACCGATCTCAACTCAAGAACAGGCAGCTAAAGCTTATCAACTTTGGCAAAAAGATCCGTATCATAATAGTATTCAATTCAAAAAAGTGAGTCATCGACAACCGATTTATTCAGCGCGTATTAGCCTCAACTATCGTGCATTGGGTTTCTTGGAATCCGATCACATTTATTGGTATTGGATTGGCACTCATGATGAATGATTAATTACTTAAAAGACTATAAAATCGCTCTACTTAGTACAAACGCTTACGGGGTCGATAATTAGCCACGGATTCCACTAAACCCAGGGCGATAAAATTGGTTAATAAAGATGAACGTCCATAACTTAACCAGGGTAGAGGAATCCCTGTAATCGGGGCTAATCCCACGGTCATGCTAATATTAAGAATTGCCTGAAAAGCGATCATCGAGAGAACACCGATCGCTATTAAAGAACCGAAGTTTTCTTTGGCAGTATTAGCAATGACTAACAAACGCCAACAGATTAACCAGAAAGTTATTAAAACCAAAATACTGCCGACAAAACCGAATTCTTCCCCGACTACGGAGAAGATAAAATCGGTGTGTTGTTCGGGAATAAAATTTAATTGGGTTTGGGTGCCTTGGTGTAATCCCCGTCCCAATAATTCTCCCGATCCGATGGCAATGCGGGATTGAATTAATTGATAACCTCCCCCCAAAGGATTCTTTTCTGGGTCAAGAAATAGGGTTAAACGATCTTTTTGATATTCTTTTAATAAACCCCAAAAAACCTCGCCTAATTTACCCACTGCCAGATTAGTTGCCACCACGATGAAAGTAGATACAAAACGGTAGGGAAGGGTAAACCAAGCAAGGACAGCGATGATAATTGCTAAAACAATCCAAGCAGGAAAAAGTAAATTAAACAGAAAAACCGATGGGAGGGGAGATAAGAGGATAATCATCCAAGGCAGTTTCGCATTAGCCCAGTAAATCATGCCTAGGGTAATTGCCCCAAAGACTAATCCCGTCCCCAGGTCCGGCTGCGCCATAATTAACACCCAGGGGATGGCAGTGACGGCAAAGACACGAGCGATCGCAAAAAGATTATCGGCGGGACGATGATGTAGGAGGGCTGCCAGGGTGATAATTAAACCTACCTTGGCAAATTCCGACGGTTGCACGTTAAAACTGCCGATATTAATCCAACTTTGCGCCCCATTCGCCGTCACCCCTAGGACAATTACCGCAATTAGGGAGAGATTGGTGAGAAGATAGGTTAACCAGTGCCATTTCAGCAGACTTTCGTAACGACAACGGGCCAGAAATAAAGCGATCGCCACTCCCCCGGCCCCGAATAACCAGTGTTGCCACCAATCGAGAGCAGTGGTGTTCCTTTCGGCACTACGAATCATTAAACCACCGAAAACGGTTAAACCCGTCACCAAAACGAACAAAAGCCAATCAATTTGGGCTATATCCCGGAAAATGAAGCTAAACCGCTCATTAAAACCCCTTAGTTTCCTACTAATAAGGGACTGTCTTCTCACCATTTCTCTCCCCACATTTACTAACTAACTAGGGTTTGCTCAATAAATCTAAAAACATTGTTCGATAAGACTTTTAGACCTTTTTGAAATCCAAAAGTACCGGCCATTGGAGTGATCGGGGGGAAAATTTAGGGACTTTTTCCCTGAAAATGGGTAACACCCTACACCCTACACCCTGCCCCCCCGATGTCGGGGGGGTTGGGGGGGCCACACCCTGCCCCCAGGAAAAACTTTTTGCCGCAAACCCTAACTATAGGCTGCTAGGGATACTTTCGCCGCCACCTGACGAGCGATCGCTATCAGGGCTTTAGCTGAGGCCGATTCCGGTTGCCCCAAAACCACTGGTACGCCAGTATCACCGCCCTCCCGGAGGGATATCTCCAGAGGCACACATCCCAGTAAAGGAACGCCCAATTCTTGCGAGGTTTTTTCCCCACCACCGGACCCAAATAGATCATAGGAGCGATCGGGCTGATCTGGGGGGATAAAATAACTCATATTTTCCACGATACCCAAAACCCGCGCCCCTAGCTGTTGGAACATTTTTAAACCCCGACGCGCATCAATTAAAGAAACCGTCTGGGGAGTGGTGACAATCACCGCACCCGCTAGGGGGACCGATTGAATTAAAGTTAATTGTGCATCCCCGGTACCGGGAGGCATATCGACGATTAAATAGTCTAAATCGCCCCAATTGACTTGATAGAGAAACTGACGGATAATGCCGTTTAACATCGGACCGCGCCAGATTACCGGTTGATCGGGGTTGATCAAAAAGCCCATGGAAACCATTTTGATGCCATGGTTGAAAGCGGGTTCCAATATCTCGCCATTTGCGCCCTGTACCGTCACTTGTGCGTCATTTAAGCCCAACATTGTCGGGGCGTTGGGGCCGTAGATGTCCGCGTCTAATAGCCCCACTTTTGCCCCTAAATGAGCCAAGGCGACGGCGATATTGACAGCCACGGTACTTTTTCCCACACCGCCCTTACCACTGGAAACGGCGATAATATTTTTAACCCCCTCCACACCTTGGCGATCGGGTAAAGCTTTTTGTTGCGGGGTTTCGGCAGTTACGTCCACAGCGACACTTTCCACACCGGGCAGCTGTTTAACGGCTTTTTGGCAGTCTTCCACGATAAATTCGCGCAAAGGACAGGCAGGAGTGGTCAAAACTAGGGTAAAGCTGACTTTTCCGCCATCGATCGCCACATTGCGGATCATGTTCAATTCCACTAGGCTTTTTTGCAGTTCCGGATCTTGAACGGGACGTAATACTTCTAAAATCGATGCGGTATCAAGGGGCATGGTTTCAGTGTCTCTAGTCAAGTATTGTTCTTATGGTTATTTATCTTAACCTTGATGCCCGCACAGTTATCAGTGGGGAGTGGGGAGTTTTTTGCTGTGAACAGTGAACAGTAAGTAGTCGTGCAAAATTAATTTCCTAGTGAAGATAGGCAAGAGGCAAAAGGCAAAAGGCAAGAGCGGGGTTAGATATGTGTAATTAATTTTGCTTAGGTACTTAATCAGTGAACTGAAAACTCACATCTGATAACTGATAACTGATAACTGATAACTGATAACCCCATTTCCCTAGATTACGGTAATAGGATCGCCGACTTTAATTGTACCTGTCTTTTCGGGGATGACATTTTCTCCGAACATGATGCCTCCGGGGAAACTGCGAAAAGTGCTTAAGGTTTTTAAAGGTTCTTGCTGGGGATTTCTCCTACCTGTTTCTTGATCGGTGGTGGTGATAATACAGCGACTACAGGGTTTAACCAGAGCATAATTTATCTCTCCAATTGTGATCTTTTGCCAACTACTTTCGCTAAAAGCTCGATCGCTACTAATAACAAGATTAGGCCGAAAACGATTCATCGGCACCGGTGCGACTAAACGCCGATTTAAGTCCTCTAAAGAAGCAGTATTAGTTAATAAAATTGGATAACCATCGGCAAAGCTGACGGGAGTATGATCGTTCCCCGCATAGCGAGGATTCGCAGGACGTGGATAATCGGGAGATTGTCGCACTAAACGACAGGGAATGTCGAGAATTTTCTCGAACCATTCGGCGATTTCATCCCCTTGATCCATGGCTAGGGTTTGAGATTCCCAGATTTGAACCGCTCTTTTTTCTCCTGTGAAATTAGGCTGAAAAGTTAGGGAATCTTGAGATGTTTTTAGAGAAAATTTATCTCCTGTCATCGTGACAGAAACCCTGGCTAATTGCGGATATTCTCTTTGAGTGATAAATTTACCCTTGCCATCTACTAACATCATTTCCCGATCCCAGAGTAAACCTTTAGGAGTCACTTCAGCTTGGGATAATTGAATACCTCGACAGGATTTAATCGGGTAGATATAGAGATCAGTAACCTGCATTTTCTTTCAGTAGTTCTACATATTTTTTTGCCACATCTTCCCAAGTCCAGAGATTAACTCTATTGGGGATATCTTCGGGTAACAAGCGAGGAATTGGATTGAGGATAAATTGTTCTAAACAATTAGCTAAACTTTCCGCATCTCCCCTAGGATAGAATTGCACTCTTTCAGGACAATTATATAATTCCACCTGTTCTTGAAACACTTCTAAATCGGAAGCGATAACGGGAATACCTTGTAAAATGGCTTCCGCTATTGCTAATCCAAAACCTTCGTATTTTGAGGGAAATACCACACAGTAACAGGTTTGATAATAAAATTGCAAGGTTTCATAGTCTTGATAACCTAATCCCTTGAAATGACTCTGGAAAATTTCTTGATTTTCCAGATAAAGTCGGGTACATTCTTGGAGGTAATCTTGGTATTCTTGGGTTTTGGACTGTTGAGATAATTGCAAATTTCCACTAACTAGATTATCGGTTTCTTTACCAATAAAAACTATTTGAAATTTTAAACCTTGTTTCGCTAGTTTAATGGCTGCTTTGAGCAAAGTCAGATGATCTTTGTAGATACCAAAGGAGGAGGGAAAATAAAAAGTAACTAGCTCACTTTTGACTAAATCACTCTTGGGATTAGACTGCTCAACAAATCCCGCTAAGGGTACAGCTTTTAACTTACTAGCATAGGTAGCATTGGGAAAAACTTTTAAAACATCGTCTTTAGTTTTTTGGGAAATTGTGAAGAGTAGATCGGCCCGATCTAACCATTCTTTTAACGCTTCATTGTAGGGTTCTTGATAGGATTCTGAGTAAGTTAAGGGAGCAAATTGCCAAAAGACATCATAAATAATGCCACTTAAAGTAACCTTGACATTGGGAGGAGAAATCCGATTAGTCATTCCATACAAACAGTGATCAGCTTGGTAACGCTTGATAATCTGATTAATTCTTGTCTCGATGCGTAAAAGTTCAATTCTACGAGAGAAAAGACGATGAATAGAAGTCAGTCTTAGGGTTTTATAAAAATTCGCTAGAAGACCATAAAAATAGATTAATTTTGGCTCAAAACTCTGGGGATAAAAAGCAAAATCCTCGTAGATAAGTTTATCGGAATCGGGCATTAAAGACTTAAAATATTCAATGTCATTACGAGGGAGGACGATAATAATTTGTTCGACGTATTCTAATAAGCTAGGTATTAAAGAGATAATGACTCTTTCTACTCCTCCTTTGCGATAAAACACGATCGGGATGACAATTTTCATAGATTTCCTTGTCGATAGCTGGCAATAAAAAGATTGATTTTTGACTTGAACCTAATTATATGATAGGCTCGAATTGTTCTACTGAGTCGAGAAATCGAGTTAAATACAAGGAACTAAGACTCTATCACCCATCGCCCCTATTTTCCCTCGATCTTGGAGAAAAAGAGTGTCACAAGCTACTCCATCCCTACAATCTAATCTCAAACAATGGCTACGAGCCAGCGCACCTTCCCTATTTCAAATTAAACAGCGTTTGAGCGCCCGTCGTTGGCCGAAAAAATCGATCGTTATTTACACAGAAAAATATCGTCCCATGCTTCCGGCGGAAATTTGGCAACGGGGGGCCAGTGGTACACAGGCATCGGTGGCTTTTTTAGCGCAGGAATGGACGAAACGCGGCTATAAAGTGACGATTTTTGGCAATTGTGAGGGTATGGAAGGGGAACAGGACGGTATTCGCTATGTTAATTATTACCAGATGAATTGGCAGGATCACTTTGAGACATTGGTGATCTCTCGTCATCCCACCTATTGCCGTCCTGGTACCAAGGCAGAACGAATTTTTTTTGATTGGCAAGATATTAAAGTGCCAGCAGCCTCCTATACCCCCGAAATTTTGGCTAGATATGACAAAATTTTCTGTAAAAGCCAATATCAACGGGATTTACTGGATTTCTGTCCCGATCATCAATGTCCGATTGTTCCTAATGGTATTGATGCTTCCCTTTTGGCTGTAAGTGAGACGGTGCCGGAAAGTGAGTATCTTCCCTATCGTCTAGTCTATGCCTCTCGTTATTATCGCGGCTTAGAGTCAATGTTAAAGCATGGCTGGCCGATTATCAAGGCGGCAATTCCCGCAGCCGAGTTACATCTCTACTATGGTTTTACTAAACGGGATGACTATGGCGATCGCAAGGAATGGCGGGATAATTTAATCGCTTTGATTAAAGCTAGTGCGGGGGTAGTTGATCGCGGAATGATGGGTTATCGTCAACTAATCGAGGAAAAAGCGCGCTCTGCTATTCATTACTACGGTTGCACCTATCGTGAGATCGATTGTATTTCCGTGCGCGAGTCGGCAGTGGTGGGCTGTCTGCCAGTGGTGACGGATTTTGCTGTTTTTCGAGAAAAGGACTACTGTGTGAAAGTACCGGGGGAAGTAACCGATCCGGCTACTCAGGAAGCTATAGCCTGGAAAATTGTCGAATTACTGAAAAATCCCCAGCTTTTAGCCCAAGAGCGCGAAAGATGTCGTCAAATTGCCCTAACTGACACCTGGGAGCGATCGGCCGCCGCTTGGTTAGATGTGATTGAAAAGGAGTCTCCGAGCCAGTAGATTGTTTACTCAGACTAAATCCGTTAAGTATAGGCTACATATCAGGATAGGCAAAAGGCAAGAGGCAAGAGGCAACAGGAGGAATAAATAATCAGCCTTTAATAACAGTATTTGGTATCAGACTGGAAAAATGACCTTTTCGCTTAATAAGTGCCTAAATTAGGGATTTTAAGGGGAAGTAAGCCCTTGAAATCTCACTGGTGCGGGATATCTTTGAGCATTTCCTCTAAAACCATGGCTACGCTTAGGATTAAGTCTTCGCGATCGGGTGCGGCGATGATTTGTAAACCTAAAGGTAGCCGGGATGAACGTTTAATCGGCAAAGAAAGGGCAGGTAAACCGATAAAAGAAAAAGGTTGGGTGAATCTGCCTAAATTAGGTCTAATTAATAGCTCTTGCCCGTCAATAATCATTTTTTCTACTCCTAACGGCGGCGCAGTACAGGGAATTGTCGGGGTGAGGATAATATCGACTTCGGTGAAAATCTCTCGCAGACGATCGCGATACCAACGGCGAAAACGTTGAGCCTGTAAATACCAGCTAGAGGGAATTAATGCCCCTGCCAAGAAGCGATCCCGGGTTGCGGGGTCAAAATCCTCTAATCTGGTTTGTAAACGCGGTAAATGCCAATTTGCTCCTTCTGCAGCGGTAATTATATAGGCGGCTGCCCTGGCGCGGGCGGTTTCGGGAATGGTGATTTTTTTAGTCACTCCTAAACGTTCGGCGATCGCTGTCACCGCCTCGAATACTTCCGGTTCGGCTCCCTGCTGAAAATAATCGTCGGCAAGGGCTATTTTTACGCCCTCTAAGCCATTTAAAGAAGCTTTAAGGTTATTTTTGGCAAAAAGACTCCAAATAGCCGCCATATCCGCCACATTGCCGCTAAAAAATCCCGGATGGTCTAAACTACTAACGAACAAAAATAGGCCCTGACGGGATACGCGCCCAAAGGTGGGTTTTAGCCCCACCAAGCCACAGCAAGCGGCGGGAACCCTCACGGAACCATTAGTGTCGGAACCGAGGGCGAGAGGCACTAAATTAGCGGCAACGGCAGCGGCGGAACCGCCGGAGGATCCCCCCGAGACGCGACTAGGATCGCGGGGGTTGGGAGTTGCCCCATAATGGGCATTTTCGGTGACAAAACCGTAGGCGTACTCATCCATATTGGTCGCCCCCACCAAAACTGCCCCAGCTGCTTCTAGGGTTTGAATAGCGATCGCATCTTGTCCGGCGGCAGGGTGATCTCGATTGATTTTGGAACCAGCAAGGGTGACAATACCCTCAATATCAAAGAGATTTTTGACGGCGAAGGGGACTCCTGCTAAGACACCGACGGGTTCCCCATTGGCGATCGCTTGATCGATTTTTTGGGCTTGAGCGAGCGCTCTAGGCTGTAAAATGTCGGTAAAGCAATTTAAATGGCGATTTTTCGCCTCTATCACTGCCAAAGTCTGGCTAATAACTTCTAAGGCGCTAGTTTGACGATTTTGGATCGATCGAGCTAAATTGCACACAGAAATAGTCATGGTTCAAAGCTGAGGGCGCTTTCCCCGTCATCCTCTAAGGGAAATTCTGTCACTAAACTGGCGATTTCTTGCAAGCGTTGCCAGTTTTCAACCACAGAATTTAAATAGCGATAGCGAATGGTTAAATCTAGGATTTTCGCCATGATTATAACGTATTCTTCTGGATTATTCATAGATTTCGTTTTGGTTGGGGGGAAGGAGATCAAGAGTTGCTTGAAAGCGGCACTCAGGAATAAAATCGACACCTAGTTAAGCTGCTAGGATATAAGAGAAAATCTGCTGTAAATACAATAGCTATCCCTAGGGAGGAAGTATAACTTGAATTTGTTCTTGACCACCGACTCCCTAGGATCATAACCTGAGATAGTATCCTAGAACTGTATATTGAGATATTTTCCTGCCCTTCACCCCCCGATTAAATTAAACTTATATATGACCAAAAACAAGAGGTAACAAGTCTCCCCTTTCAAGAGAATGAAAATTAAAAGCTACTGAAGACTACTGGTAGTCACTGATAACTGATAACTGATAACTGATAACTGATAACTGATAACTGATAACTGAAATGACCATCTTACAAGACGAAAAACTCCTCTTTACTCCCGCAATCCCTAACGGTGATGCCATTAGAACTATTTTTGCTTTTCCTAATCAGTATTCCGTCGGTATAACCAGTTTAGGTTATCAAATTGTTTGGGCAACTTTAGCCCTGCGATCGGATATACAAGTTAGTCGTTTATTTACGGATTTTCAAGAATCTTTACCCCGTTATCCCGAATTAGTTGGCTTTTCCTTTTCCTGGGAATTGGACTATGTTAATATCCTCTCGCTGTTAGAATCTTTAGAAATTCCTTGCCACAGTCATCAACGGCAAGATCAGCAAGCGATAATTTTCGGAGGTGGGCCAGTTTTAACTGCTAATCCCGAACCTTTTGCCGCTTTTTTTGATGTAATTTTATTGGGAGATGGTGAAAATTTAATTGCTGATTTTATTAATGCGTATCAAGAGGTTAGAAATGCTGATCGCCCGACAAAACTCCGTCATTTAGCCCAGGTTCCGGGGGTGTATGTTCCTAGTTTATATACGGTTAATTATGATAGTCCTGAAGGTGAAATTACGGCAATTCTACCCATAGATAATAATGTTCCCGCCTTTGTTAGTAAACAAACCTATCGCAGTAATACCCTTTCAGCTTCTACGGTGGTAACAAAACAAGCGGCATGGGAGAATATTTATATGGTAGAGGTGGTGCGAAGTTGTCCAGAAATGTGCCGTTTTTGTTTAGCTAGTTATCTAACTTTACCCTTTCGTACCGCTAGTTTAGAATCCCTGATTCCCGCCATTGAAAAAGGTTTAAAAGTGACTGATCGCCTTGGTTTATTAGGTGCTTCCGTCAGCCAACATCCTGAATTTGACACCTTACTCGATTATCTTTTTCAACCACAATTTGAGGGAGTTAGACTCTCGATCGCTTCAGTTAGAACTAATACCGTCACGGAAAAATTAGCCAGAATTTTATCCCAAAGAGACACCAAATCAATTACTATTGCCGTAGAAAGTGGTTCTGATCGCCTACGAGAAATTATCAACAAAAAGTTAGTCAATGATGAAATTATCCAAGCTGCCATTAATGCCAAAGCGGGCGGTTTAAAAGGGATAAAACTCTATGGTATGGTGGGAATACCGGGAGAAGAAACCGAAGATATTGCGGCGACTGTGGAAATGTTAACAGCATTAAAAAAAGCCGCCTCTGGACTGCGAATCTCTTTCGGTTGCAGCACCTTTGTGCCTAAATCTCATACTCCTTTTCAGTGGTTTGGAGTGAATAAAATGGCCGAAAAAAGATTAAAATATCTAGAGAAACAATTAGGTAAACAGGGCATAGAATTTCGACCAGAGAGTTATAATTGGTCGGTGATTCAAGCCCTATTATCTAGAGGTGATCGCCGCTTAACTTCCCTGTTAGAATTAACCCGTGGCTACGGTGATTCTTTAGGCAGTTATAAACGGGCTTTTAAGGAACTAAAAGGACAAATTCCCCCTCTAGATTATTATGTTCATCAACAATGGCGTTTAGAACAGGTTTTACCCTGGAGTCATTTACACGGTCCTTTATCCTCAAATGTTTTGGTAAAACATTTAGAACAATCCCAAACAAAAAGGTAAAGTATCCCTAATAAGCTAAGACGCATTTAAACAATGTCTTGACTATCAGACCCGAAATGAGGTATTCTATCAAGGTAGATCGGATATTGGTGTCATTCAGACTTGGATTGGCCCTATTAAAAACAAAAAAAATGCTACTTTTATTAACTATAAATCTCGATTAAACCATTAATTTAATCTTAGTTGATCAGCCCATGAGCCAGAAAAATGAGACCGTTCCCCTGCTTTTAGCCCTGCTGATTACCCTAGTATTTTTGGGGGCAGGTGGTTGGTGGTTATACAATCGTTTTCAAGGAAAAAATAGCCCAACCAATCTTTCTGAAATCGAGAAAATATCACCAGAGCAAAAATCGGTATCGGCACAAGCAAAATTTAGTCAAGGGGAAAACTTATTAATAGTTGAAGGGGCTTCTTCTGACAAACAAGCTGCTATACAGGCAATCGGAAAAGGAGACTTTCAGCAAGCAGTTTTCCTCCTAGAAAAATCCCTGCGAGCTAATCAAAATGATCCGGAAGCTCTCATCTACTTAAATAACGCCCGTATTGCTCAAGCTAAGTCCTATACTATCGCCGTTTCCGTGCCAATTGGTAGCAATGTCAACACCGCCCTAGAAGTTTTACGAGGAGTTGCCCAATCTCAAAATCAAATCAATCAAGCTGGAGGAATTAATGGCACTCCTTTAAAAGTTCTCATTGCCGATGATGCTGATAATCCCGCAATTGCCGCTCAAATTGCCCAAAAATTAGCGGCTGATAACAGCATTTTAGGAGTAGTAGGACACACTAGCAGTGACACCTCTTTAGCGGCGGCTGCTATCTATCAAAAAGCAGGATTAGTAATGATTTCCCCCATCAGTACCTCAGTTAAACTCTCCAATTTTGGTGACTATATCTTTCGTTCTGTTCCCAGTGATTTTGTGGCGGCACGGGCATTAGCCGAATCTAGCTTGCAAAAAATTCCTAACGTCAAGGCAGTGGTATTTTTTAACTCCCAAAGTAATTATAGTCAATCCCTAAAATCTGAATTTATCACCGCTTTAGGATTAGGAGGAGGTCAAGTGGTGAGTGAATTTGATCTATCTTCCCTCACTTTTACCCCTTCTAAAAGCCTCCAACAAGCTCAACAGGAGGGAGCAAATCTAATCGCCCTTCTTGGGGATAGTGGAACCCTAGATAAGGCTTTACAGGTGGTTCAGATCAATGGTCAAAAATTACCGATTGTGGCGGGTGATGACGTTTATAGCCCCAAAACTCTGGAGGTAGGCGGAAAAAAGGCCTTGGGCATGGTTGTCGCTATCGCTTGGCATTTGGGGGCTAATCCGAACAGTCCTTTTGTGAATAATTCCCGCCAATTGTGGCAAGGAGACGTAAATTGGCGCACTGCTACCGCCTATGACGCTACCCAGGCTTTAATCGCTGGCATTAAGGCAGAATCTAGCCGAGAGGGAGTTCAACAGTCGTTAAGAAGCAGTGATTTTTCTGTCCCCGGGGCGACTAATCCCGTGCGATTTTTACCGTCTGGCGATCGCAATCAATCCGTGCAATTAGTGGTAGTTAAACCCGGTTCTCGTTCTAGTTTTGGGGTAGATTTTGTGCCAATTTCTCGATAAAATGACAACTAAATCAAGATGACTTATATGTTAGAAACTCCCCCTAAATATTCAGTTCTCGGTTTACCGGTTCATCTCCTCGATAACTACAGTCGTTGGCTAATCGATCGCCTCTATCAAGGTTTTGGTTCCCACGTTGTCACTCTCAATGCAGAAATGGCAATGTTAGGAGAAAATGATGCTAAAGTAGCCCAAGTTATTCGGGAAGCAGATTTAGTTATTCCCGACGGTGCGGGGATTGTTATTTACTTAAAATTAAGGGGCAGAAAACAAACCCGCTGCCCCGGTATTGAATTATCAGAATCCTTAATTACTGAGTTAGGAATGCAGGGAGAGAGTTTTCCTATTGCTTTTTTTGGTGGTAAACCGGGGATTACGGAACAAGCGGCAAGTAATTGGCAAAAAAAGATCCCTAATATCCGTATTCTGGCTAACCACGGTTATCTATCCTCCCAGGAAATGTCCGATTGGATTCAGGTATTAAAAGATCAACAACCGCGGTTAATTTTAGTTGGTTTGGGAGTACCCCGACAAGAATATTGGATTAGGGAACATCGCCATCTCTGTCCCCAAGCTATCTGGGTAGGGGTGGGGGGTAGTTTTGATATCTGGTCCGGGACAAAAATCCGCGCCCCTCGCTTTTTCTGTGACAATAATTTAGAGTGGTTGTATCGACTCTATCAGGAACCTTGGCGCTGGAAAAGAATGTTAGCTTTACCTAAATTTTTCTGGCGCTCTCTTTTTTATTCCTAGTAATAAGTACCTAAGCAAAATTAATTACACATATCTAACCACCTCTTGCCTCTTGCCTTTTGCCTTTTTGCCTTTCTTCACTAGGAAATTTATTTTGCACGACTACTTAGTTATTATAAATTCTTTTCGATAAAGGCAATCACTCGCTCTAATCCTTCCCGTGTTTTCAAGTTGGTGAAGATAAAGGGTTTATCTCCGCGCATCTTTTTGGCATCTCTATCCATCACTCCTAAATCTGCCCCCACCATCGGGGCTAAATCTATTTTATTAATTACCAATAAATCCGATTTGGTGATACCCGGTCCACCTTTGCGAGGAATTTTATCTCCGGCTGCCACGTCAATCACATAGATGGTTAAATCTACTAATTCCGGGCTAAAGGTTGCCGCTAAATTGTCGCCACCACTTTCCAGAAAAATTAACTTTAAGTTAGCAAATTTTCTCTCTAACTGTTCAATGGCAACTAAGTTAATTGAGGCATCCTCGCGAATAGCTGTATGGGGACATCCTCCCGTTTCTACTCCTAAAATTCTTTCCGGGGCTAAAGCTTGCGATCGCACTAAAAATTGGGCATCTTCTTGAGTATAAATGTCATTGGTGACTACGGCGATCGGATATTGATCCCGCAAATTTTTACACAGGGCATCGAGCAGGGCTGTTTTTCCTGAACCCACCGGACCGGCAATTCCCACGCGCAAGCAAGACATAGTTTTTTCGGGAAAAAGTGAAAAGGAAAGGGTTAAAAATTTTCGGGCTATCGGATAGAAAAAAGAGGGGTTCGCAGGGCGACACGGATTCCCATTATAATAAAAGGTTAACACAAATTTGAGAATTTGTCAAGCCCTTTTGCCAATAAATTTGGGAAAATTATCGGCAAAAAGATCACCAAATGTCAGTGATTTGGTAGCCAAAATCCGTTAACATCTGCCTAAATAGGGGTAAACTTAAACCGATCACATTACTGTGACATCCCTCTAATCTTTCCACGAATAAACCCCCCTTTCCTTCTAGGGCAAAACAGCCAGCACATTTGAGGGGTTCTTCGGTGTTAACGTAGGCAATAATTGTTTCATCGCTGATATTGGCAAAGTGAACTTTAGTAATCCCACAACGAGTCAAAGTTTGATGATTAACTCGATCGATTAAAGCATGACCTGTATAGAGTGTACCCACCTGACCGCGCATTTTTTGCCAACGATTGATCGCTTCTGATTTATCCTTGGGTTTGCCATAGACTTCCCCCGCTACTTCTAAGACGGAATCACAACCAAGAATTAATCCTGTCTCAAATTGGGGGGCGATCGTTTGCGCTTTACATTGGGCTAAAGTTTGGACAAGATGGAGAGTATCATCAGCATTAATTGTCGATTCATCAAAGTTACTCACCCGCACAATTGGATCGATTCCCACCATTTGTAATAGTTTTTTGCGTGCAGGAGAAGCGGAAGCAAGAATCAAGGGAATGGACATAAGTTTTAAAGGAAAAAGGAGAAAAGTTAGGTAGGGTGGGTTAGGCAATGACAAATTATTAGACTTAATTATCAATTTATCTATTTACCGTAACCCACCATCAGTTATCAGGTTTTTAGCTATTTATGCTAGGAATTGACAGGATTTTCGGGGGGTAAATAACGATCTAAAATCTCAACCATGCGGGATTGTCTTTCTTCCTTGTCAAATCGATTATAAAAATCTGACTGAACCTCATAAAAATTTGACATTGATCGAGTTAATTGTCCTAGCAGTTGATCAAGTCCCCGTCTGTCTTTTTCCCATTCTTTTTTAGACTCAGCAAGACTATTAGTTAACGCTTCGCTCGATTTAGCGTTAGAATTAGCGATCACTCTAGTTTCTTTTAATCCCTGATTGGTTTCCTGTAATCCTAATCTAATCTCCCGTAGTTCTGTTAGGGTATTGTCAGCAAGAGATTCGAGTCTATCTAGTCTATTTTCTTCCGAGTTACTCATATTCAGTTACCAGTTATCAGTTATCAGTTATCAGTTAAGTAGGTAGGCGTTAAAAATTATCAGACACCCCCCTTATCAAGGGTAGGGTTGATTCATGAATCAACCCTACCTTGAATCAACCCTAGGGGGTAGGGGGGATCGAACCTCAAATCCATTTTTAATTTAATTATAACCAGCTAATTATCAGTTACCAGTTATCAGTTACCAGTTACCAGTTACCACTTCCCCACTGATTACTGACTCAGTAAGTAATCTCAATTAATTGTTAGATAGTGGGACAGGCTTCTGGTTCTTTGTCTGTTATCTTTAATTGTAAACCGGCTACCTAGTTGATGATAGGTGGTGCGTTACGACGGATTGTTACCTTTAAGTCAAAGCAGGGATTTTTGCCGTCTAACGCACCCTACGTTTTTCTGTTGCCTGTTGCCAGTTTCCCTAACTAACCGAGAAAGAATCAACGATAGTTTCAAAGAGTTCTTGAATTTGCGTCCAACGTTTTTGGGAAGTGGAAAGATTAAAAGAATAGAGTTTATTATTATTAACCGTGACGCTGGCCAGATTATGACGTTCTTGACCGTTGGCTAATTTAACTTGATATTCGAGGATATAATAATCTTGTCCGTCGATTTGATGAGATTCTGAGCGAATTAATTCTACTTCCTTATCAAGATTGGGGTTAAGACTGTTATTTTTCAGGAGACGATAGCCCACTTCCGAGGGGGTCCCTAAATCTGTTAAGGTTTTATTGTCGGGGACGGGATTGATAATAACGCTTAAATTTTCGCTCGTTTCGATCAGGTCATGAAAAACCACATCTACTCCCGCAACTTTTTTCACATCCACCTGCGTCCAACCCTTAGGATATAAAAATTGATAGCCTTGGCTGCCACTGGTGTATCCTTGCAGTCCAGCGATGGGAGTTGCACAAGCGGTGAAGAGGAGGGTGGTAATTAGGAGGAAAGTCGCCAAAAGAGATTTAATCATGATATTTTGACCTGTAAGTAGGGCTGTTTAATTTTACCTTGAATTGTTTAGGTGAACGGATTATGAAAATTAAGAAAAAATTGACAATTATTATAGCTATAGCCACTTTTTTACTGACTATCTCTCCCCTAAGCGCTCAAACTACCGCTAACCCCGTCAAGGCTGTAGAATTTTATAATCGGGGGGTGGATCGTTTAACCGCAGGGGATTACTCAGGGGCGATCGCAGATTTTACTCAAGCTCTACAATTAGAACCCAAGGATGCCGATGCTTACTATAATCGCGGCTATGCGGAGTTAGTTCTCGGCCAGTACGAGCGAGCGATCGCAGATTATACCCAGGCCTTGACAATCAACCCCAATTATGTTAATGCTCTCGGTAATCGTTGTTATGTGCATTATCTGACGAAAAAATACGAGGCAGCGGTGGAAGATTGCACAAAAGCGATCGCTTTAAACGGAAATTTTGCTGATTTCTTTATTTATCGCGGTAATGCTAAGGATGACTTAGGTAAACACCTAGAAGCGATCGAGGATTACACAAAAGCTTTGAGTTTACAGGGAACTAGAGGACAGGATCGCATTTTCTATAATCGCGCCCTGTCCTATAACCGAGCCGGACAGCAGGAAATGGCTTTAAGGGACTATAATGAGAGTCTGAAAATCAATGCTAATTTTGCCGAAGCGTACCACAATCGGGGTTTAACCTATTATAAATTGGGAAACAGGGAAAAAGCGATCGCTGATTTAGAGGAAGCGGCCCGTCTAGCGTTATCTCAGGGTAAACAGGGGACTGCGGCTAAGTCTCAGTCAGCAGTGGCATTAATTCAGGGTCAAAAGCCTTAAAATAGGGAGTAGTTGTGATATTAGCGCTAAAGAGGAGTGAAAGGGGCTAAATCGCAACTACGAGGGACTAAATTTTAGCCAGCTTGAGATGCGTAAAAAGCGACGGCTAACAGTCCACCGACAAGTGTGATCGCAGCAACACCCCAGAAAAGATAATTACGTTGTTGCGATTTAGTGGGGGGGGTCGCTTGATAAACTTTCGGTTCGGCGGCGAAATTATTTAAGCGTCCACCTTCTTCGTTTGTATAAGGCATAATCAAAACCTCGAATATGACAATTTTTCAGGAAAAAAATCCTCTTATTACAATAGTACAACATATTTTTAGTAAGTGAGTCGGGGATGTTTGGAATTCCGGCGGGGATAACAATTCTTAGTCTTGGGGTAACTGCTGGACTCTGCTACTTTTATTGGCGATCGCATTTCCCCTGATTGAAACCGCGAAAACAACTTAAAAAAAGCCAATCACTTTCACAAATTGTCTGTTAAAAATTCTTACAGAAGCCTAGTCTCATAGAATAGCAAGCGACAGAGACCATCCTTACCCAATGTTAAAACTTGGTAAGCTAAGACGTATTTATAGCAGTTTTCATTGTCGATACCTCAGTAAGGTGAAAAGCGCTATAATTACTGTCATCATCTTTCTCAAAAAAAGAGGAGAAAAAAGCCAGTTCTGCCTTTCTCTCCTCCAGTCTAGCGATTAATTACATTCAAACAGCAGTGAGTAATCTTTAATTACTATTCACTGCTTTAGTAAGCACCATTATTTTTGGGAAAAACCACAACACCGATAGTTTTGAAGACTACCCAGATATCGGTTAACCAGTTACGCGAATTAACGTAATACACATCCATCTGCACGCGCATGGGATAGGGGATGTCATTACGTCCAGAAACTTGCCATAAACCAGTCAAACCGGGGCGAATAGTTAAAACTTTGTCGATGCGATTGCCATATTTCTGCAATTCTTCGGGAACTAAAGGCCGCGGACCGACGACGCTCATATCTCCTCGCAGGACGTTCCAGAATTGGGGGAACTCGTCTAAACTGGTTAAGCGCAGAAATTTGCCAATCCAAGTTATGCGGGGATCGTCCTTAAGCTTGAAATTATCCTCGAATTCCGCCCGCAGTTGGGGAGAGTCTTCCATCAGTCTCTCTAATACCTTATCCGCATCCATCACCATAGTACGGAACTTAATACAGTTGAAATGCTGGAAGTTTTGACCGACACGCTTCTGCACATAGAAGACCGGACCGGGGGAACTAATCGCGATCAATAAGGCTAAGATTAAATAAAGCGGCGAAAAGAAAATTAGCACCGATAGGGAGAAAACGATATCGAATAATCGTTTTGAGGTATCGCCGTCTAAAGCTATTAACCAAGATTTTTGATGCCGTCTACCAGAGACCGAAGGTTTGAACCCTCGCTTCATCAAAGCTTGTAGAGCCTTGACGGAGATAAGTTGGCTATTAGCAGTCATCTTACTCCTTCACATCACACACACCACACAGTACTCATGATAAAGCCACAAGACTGAAAAAACAAGTCTTCAGGCCAATAACTGGCACGGGCTATTTTAGAGCCTTTGTACTGAAAAATCTCTAATTAGGGTTTGCGGCAAAAAGTTTGTTGCTGGGGTTAAGAGTCGGGAGTCGGTCGTCAGCAGTCAGCAGTCAGCAGTCAGCAGTCAGTAGTCAGTAGTCAGCAGTCAGGAGATTGCTTTTATTTATTCTTGCCACTTCCCAATTCATAATTCCTAATTCATAATTTATAATTCCCTCTCCCCCCGCAACGGCTCGACTGAGCATCGCGGCGGTTCGACAAGCGGTTCGGCTGATCTCACCGTCGAAGCCTCACCGTCCGCTCGACTTAGCTTCGCCGAACGTCCGAACGTCGCGCACGAAGTGGTCTCCCTGCTCCCCACTCTCCTATACCTTTTAAACAGGATTTGGTTTTATGGGACGTTTTTGAACCACCAAAAATTAATTATGCAAGAAATAAAAGAGCATCAGCAAATGATGCCCTGTGGCTGAACATTTAAGTAGTTACAGCTTTGATCCTAAGGATGAATTATGCTCTTGTCTGCGCTCGTCTCCTGACTCGGAGAATTCTGAGTCCCGAAAACGAAAACTTTATACTTCATCATGAAGATAAATCCCCTGCTTAGGCGGGGCGTTTTTTCATACTACCTAGTTCTCGAATGCCTAACCAACCGATCAAACTATAGCAAATCGATAGCAACATACTTTGAATACCAATTCTTAACCACTGTTTCAAAGCCTCCAAGTTAGCTTGACTTTCTGCCTGTGTTCGCCGATCTTGCAGCTGAGTTTGTAGCTGATTTTTGATCTCATCTAATTTCTGTTTAAACTCCTTCGGTTTTTTGGATAAATTCCGTAAATTAGTTAATTGTTCTTTTTGTTGACGGAGGGTCTCTAACTGTTCTGTGCTGATCGGTTGTCCTTGGAAACGACCTGTTTCAATCACTTGAGTTCTCTGAGAGATCTGCTGGTCTAATAGTTGAGGATTTTGGGATAGAGTATTTAACTGGACTAAGAAGGCTTGAATTTGTCCCTCCCCTTGGTCAACACCCTGTTGAATTTGAGTCAAAGCGTTGTTTTTAATCTGGTTGATATTATTGATATGAACAGGAATCATCAACAGAAAAACTAAGCCTAACAGTGTGGAAAAAATAAAGATCGGCCAACGCAATTCAAAGCGGGATTTTCTGGAAATGACATCTCTATCTCTGTTAGCATCAATCCAGTAAGCGATTAAAACGAGAATGATACCCAGAAGAGGAACAATTCCTCGATCGACAAAGGTGGTGACGAACCCTACCTGCCATTGGGATTGACTGAATCGATAGGGCAGCGGCAGGATAAACCCATCCAAAAGGAAGGAAAGAATGAAAACCAATCCCGTTAATTTCAGGGACAAAGAAGTAAAGCTGTTCATCGCTGTTTCTGTAATGGTATGTCAATGAATAGATTCATTAGTCTGTTTAAAAGTTCTCGCTGGGGATTCGCGGAAGGATTTTGCCGAGAGGCACTCTGACAAACTGCAATTTCTAATTAACTTTCGCTCAGCCCCCCCGCTAAACCCTATATTAAAATCGTTCTGCTTGTCAACCCCTTGCGAGAATTGACTCTAAAAATATTACCTCAATATGGTATCGCTAAACTTATCCCTGTCAAAGAATAAAATTTTCCCAAGCTCTCAGACGAGGTTTTCCCCCGGATCTCTTACCTAAGACAGAGGCTGTCAAAGAATAAAATTTTCCCAAGCTCTCAGACGAGTCCTCAATGGTTAGCCTATAGTAAAGACAGCCCCCCTGAGTTGATAACAAAACCCATGCAGAAATTGGTGGAAGTTTTAGCCGATAAACAAGCTCTGATCGCAAAATCTCTGGCTCTAGTTCTGGAAAAAATCACAACCAGCCTCGACCAACAGGACTATTTTACCATCGCTCTGTCCGGCGGTAGTACCCCGAAACCTCTCTACGAGGCTTTATCCTCTCAACCCCTCGACTGGTCAAAAATTCACGTTTTCTGGGGAGATGAACGCTACGTTAGTCCCGATCATCCTGACAGTAATCAACGCATGGCCCGGTTAGCATGGCTCGATCGCATAGCGATCCCGGCCGCTAATATTCATCATGTTCCCACGGATGACCCCGATCCCTACCTGGCCGCCCAAAAATACGATGATCATCTCCGCCAATGGTTTGGGGTCAATTCTCCCGATTTTCCCGTTTTTGATTTGATTTTATTGGGAATGGGCGATGATGGTCACACCGCCTCTCTCTTTCCCCACACGGCGGCTTTAACGGTCAGCGATCGCTGTATTACCGTCGGCGAGAAAGACGGCAATCCCCGCTTAACTTTTACCGTTCCCCTGATCAATCGGGCCCGTTGTGTGATCTTTATCGCTGCCGGCGAAAGTAAACGCCCCGCTTTACATGAGATTTTCTCTGCCTATGGTGATTCTTTCTCCTATCCTTCCCGTCTCATCCACCCCCCGGCAGGGGAATTATACTGGTTACTCGATGCCGCCGCTGGTTCCTCGTTTGTCTAGAGAATAGGGGAATGGACGAATAGGGGGAATGGGGGAATTTCAACTAAAACCCTAAAACCCTAATCTGCTTTTTTACTTTTCACTTTTTCCTGAAAAATGATCGTTTGTCCTAATTGCGAACATACTAACCCCGATGAGGCCAGTCAATGTGAGGCCTGTTATACCCCCTTACCGCGGATGTCTTCCTGTCCTAGTTGTGGGGCAACCATCCAAACTGATGCCACCTTTTGCGGTCAGTGTGGCTACAATTTACAGCCTAATTCCGTTCCCCTGGTTACGGCCGAGGCCGAATCGGAACCTGAACCCGTCCCACCAGTCCCTACAGCCACCGTCGCCTCGATCGCACCTCCTCCTGTTGCCCCCCCACCGGTTCCGGCTGCCACCCGCTTACAGACGGAAATAGCTAGTTTGCAGCACCTGCAAACCGATAGCAAAATTGAATTACCCCTACATCTATCGGTAATTCATATCGGCAAACCTAACGATCGCATTCCCCCCGATATCGATGTTTCCGGTTTTCCCGATTCTGATATCGTCTCCCGGGTTCATGCCGATATCCGCGTCGAAGGGGGCATCTATTACCTTGAAGACACGGGCAGCGCTAACGGAACCTACGTTAATCACACTCCCCTACCCCCCGGCAATCGTCATCGTCTCCGGGCTGGCGATCGCATTTCCCTCGGTAAAGGCGACAAAATGACTTTTATTTTCCAAATGTCTTAAGTAGTCTGGCAAAATTAATTTCCTGGTTGAGACCCCGAGAAGGTTGACAGTTTTTCACTCCAAAGTCCGCTTTTTTCCTTTTTAATTTTCCCTTGATCACTATCCATCTTCTTTTTTACTTCTCACTTTTTACTTGGTCAATATGCGTACAAATTGGCGAATCGGCTCTTTATTGGGCATTCCTCTCTATATTGATTCCTCCTGGTTTTTGATTCTGGCTTTTGTCACCCTGATCAATGCCACCGATGCAGAAATTCAGTCTCTGGCCGCCCAAAGTTCTGTTTTAGCGTGGTTAATTGGTTTAATCATCGCTTTATTGCTGTTTATCTCGGTTTTACTCCACGAATTAGGTCATAGTTTCATGGCCCGTTGCCAAGGCATCGAGGTCAATTCCATTACCCTGTTTCTTTTTGGGGGTATGGCCTCGATCGAGCGAGAATCTCGGACCCCTCCAGAGGCCCTGCAAGTAGCGATCGCTGGACCCCTCGTTAGTTTTCTCCTGTTTTGTCTCTTATCCCTAGCCAGTCACTTACCCTATTTAAACGCCAATTTAACCTATATATGCGGGCATTTAGCGATAATTAACCTGTTTTTGGCTCTATTTAATCTTATCCCCGGTTTACCCCTCGATGGGGGTCAAATTTTCAAAGCAATGGTCTGGCAAGCGACTGGCGATCGCTGGAAAGGTTTACATTGGGCGGCGATCAGTGGTCAATTCATCGGTTGGTTAGGGATTATTTTGGGGATTTTCTTGGTTCTCTTGACGGCAGCTGTGGAGGGTGCTTGGTTAGGATTAATGGGCTGGTTTATCCTCAGAAATGCCAGCGCCTACGATAATTTGACTAATTTACAGGAAAGTCTCCTCAATTTCACAGCGGGAGAGGTGATGAGCAGAAATTTGCGGGTTTTAAACGCCCATCAAACCCTAGAGGAATTCGCCCAAGAATACGTTTTAGACCGAGCGGCTGCCAATACTGCTTATTTTGCCGCGTCCGAGGGGCGTTATCGGGGATTAATTCGGGTGGAAGATTTACAGGCGATCGAGCGGAGTTTCTGGTCAGAAAAACAACTGCTTGATCTTGCCCATCCCCTCGCGGAAATTGCCACTGTTGAGGAAAAAACCCCCTTAGTGACGGTGGTGCAAAAATTGGAAACCATCCCGGACCGCATGATCACGGTGTTAACACCAGCCTCCGCCGTAGCGGGAGTGATCGATCGCGGCGATATCCTCAAGGCAATTGCGATTAAATACCAAATTCCCCTAGAGGAAACGGATATTAAACGCGCTCGCGAGGGAGTTTATCCCAGTTATTTGCCCTTAAATGTTATTGCTGCCGCTCTCGAAAAGAGTGAACCGCCAAAAATCGGCGAACCGTCCTTAATGTCCTGACGTAGAGAGGATGGACGATAATAATCTTGAATATGGCTAATCCGAAAATTTCCTCCCTGGTTAACCTGCCACAATTTCCCCGTTTCCACATCTAAACAACTTAACCAGCCTTTGCCGTAGGCCCAAGTATCAATACAAATGGCATGGCCGAGATTAACCGGTTTACCGCTTTTTTGGCTGGTATGGCCGCAAATCATGGTTTTTCCCGAACTATGGGCGGCGGGGTGTTGAAATTTCTCCCAAAAGAGTTTGTATTCTGGTTGTCTGGCCAGGGGTAGATGGGGATCGAGATTAGCGTGAACAAATAAATGATTGGCAGTTTCGTAGCTATTTATACAGACTTTTCCTAAAAAATCCCAGTGAGATTCAGGAATTTTAATCAGGTGGCCTTCGCTATAGGATTTGAGGGTGGCTTTACCGCCTTTTTCTAACCAGAGACGCTGTTTGAGGGGGTTATTACGGGCTTGCAGCATGATAATCTCGTGATTACCTTTGAGGGGAATCAAATTTCCCTGTTTATGTAGGGAAATCAGGCGATCGATCACCCCTTTCGAGTCTCTGCCCTTATTAACGTAATCACCGAGGGTGATTAAAGTATCTTGGGGTTTGGGATTGACGATCTCTAGCAAGTGATCTAGAGCTTTCGAGCAACCATGAATATCGCCGATCGCTAAGGTTCGCATGAGGATTTTGTCTGCTATGTTGGTAATACTCACCGATACTTTTTTGCTAACACAAACCAACAGATGAGGCAAGAGGCAACAGGCAACCTCCCCGATGTCGGGGGAGTTGGGGGGGGCGGGGGAGATTCAGCCGATCTAAGGATAGGCGGTTAGAATGGGTCTTAGCTTATCTTTCCAAGCCTAAAACAAGAGCTTTCACTGCTTAGATTTGCCTGCCCTGTTGGTTATCGACCTGTAGGCGACCCTGTTCTTTTGTCATTGCTCAGTTACTAGATTGGCAACCTAGACCCTGACATTATAGGACTTTTGAGCGAGCCTAGTCAATGCTTTAAGTAGGGCTGGCTGAATAAATCTAAAAACCTTGTTGGATAAAACTTTTAGACTTTTTTGCTGAGGGGAACCCTAGGGCGAATTACTTCGCCCCTTTAAAAGCCCCGTCCGATTGCACTTATAGGCAACGTCGATTTATCCCGTTGCCTAGCATCCGCTTAGAATCCCCCGTCATTTATGCGGGGGAGAAGTCAAATTCTCGTAATCGGTAAACGTAGCCAATCGCTTAATTGTTGTGCCAACCAATCTAATTCCGCTTCGCTAACATCTTCACTGGCAGTGATAATATATTCTTGATGGCTGGCAATCAGGGCCAGACAAGGAGGAACAATAGTAAGATTTTCTCCCTGCATAGTGACAGTGACATTGCGACGAATGAGACTATAAATTTCGGAACTAGCGGCATCGGCAGTTAGTTTAAATTTCAGCCCCCAGAGTTTTTGGTAAAGAGAAACTTTTTGGGTGGTAATTTTTAACTCTAGTTCTCCCTGCCCAAAAGATTTGAACAACTGCCAAGATAAACTAGCGGAGATTAAATTGAGCAGAAAAATTAGGATAATTGGGATTAAAAAAGCGACCAGTTTGAGATCGTAAATAGCGACTATGGTTAAGAGGATAATCGTAAAGAATAGGGATGGTAAAAACTGTCTTAACTGGGTTTTGAGATTGTTGAAAAACTTTTGTTTGGTTTTACTAGCGATTTTTATTTCCAGGAGATTATCTTTTTTATAAACAGTAACTTCGCTGCCGTAGGGTTTGGTCAGATTGCCAATAGATACTAAGATCAATTGACAACTATATAAACTGGCTAAAGCTTCGGTTACTGAGCGAAAATTATAGACTGAATGGGAGTTTGATAATCTTTTTAACCAATAGATGAAAAAAGCACTTAGATTAGTTTTTTGTTCAAAATTTTCTGGTATGTAACGATGCTTAATCCCGGTGGCTAAACTGATCAAAGTTTTGCCTAGATCCTGTAAGTCCGTGATGGGAGAATCAGAATCAAAGGCAAAATCAACTAGATAAAAACGATTAGACTGAGTATCAAAGAGGATATTACTAAGTTTGATATTGCCGTGGTTAAGGGGGACATCCTGCTGATGGAGATAGGAGAGAATCTCCAAGAGATATTTGGCAATTTGTTTGAGATCTTGTTCTGCTAACAAACAACTGGAGTTAAGATAGTTTTCTAAAGGCTGCGCCGATAAATAAGGTCGGACAATAGCGATGATTTGTTCTGGGGATGAATCTATCTCAAAGCTATCGAGGTATTTGGGGAGAGATGGGTGAGAGAGTTGTCGCAACAGGGCGATTTTACTGGTTATTTCTCCGATAAACTGACTCCCTTGCCCACTAGGAACAGGAATAAGTTTAATGATCACTAACTGGGTGGTGTGTCTGTCCCTAGCTAAGATAGTTTTTTTTCCCAGCAACTGTTGGACTTGATAACGACTATG
Source organism: Microcystis wesenbergii NRERC-220 (assembly GCF_032027425.1). Taxonomy (NCBI): domain Bacteria; kingdom Bacillati; phylum Cyanobacteriota; class Cyanophyceae; order Chroococcales; family Microcystaceae; genus Microcystis; species Microcystis wesenbergii. The sequence continues at coordinate 957,370 of NZ_JAVSJA010000001.1, forward strand.
GAGAACTCGATCGAGCATGGGCGAGGATAGCGTAAGTAGTATCTCTAGGATAGCTCAATCTGGAAACTCTAGTCCCCATCTTTAGCATCCTTTTAATATTTTAACCCATATTCCCCACTTCAGTTTGAAGCATAAAAAACTCCAGGTCTTTTCCAAGAAAAAAAATCAGAATAAGCAAAAAAAATACTCAACCAATCAGATATTGAGAAGAAATAATCGGCTCTACCGAACCTGTCAGGTAAAACTATCAACAACTCATGCTTGTAAAGCTTGTATACTAAGGCTTTGAGTTTTTGTTAGATTGATATTTATCAACTTTAGAGCATTGCTGGGCAAAGAGGGAGCTTGAGGAATTTTCTACAGTGTAAGTTCGGAAGAACCAAATAATCAAATACCAAATATTTTTTCGGCTCAAAGAGTTAAACTAAGTCACAACCAGCAGTCAGGGGTAAGAGTTGTTGGTTGGGAGAAGCCGAGAGGCCTTTCCGCACTTCTTAACATTCCATTGATAATTTTTACTAATATATTGCTTAAAACCCATTGCCAGTAGGGACTATAGCTACAATGATTGATTTTTATCAAGGTGAAGAATTGTAATTTTTTTCTCAGAAAAAATCAATTATTGAAAATGTTCTCAATAGTAGTTTCTACAATGAAGGTTTTTCGTCAAAACATCACATCTTGGGGAATGTAAAAATATATAAAAGTATATGAAGGTCTGCGGAATGTCGGACTAAAATTAAATCGGCTCGCTTGTGAGTTTATTCTCTGCTTGGCACGACTCCCAAGGGTGACGACGAGAGTAAACCAGGTGGCTAGGATAAACCTAAAATTTTCCCAAAATAGGAGGAACCTCTCATGGTTGAGGCCATCTTGCCGGGTACTTATATAACAGTACGAGATGAAGGACTGATTAGTGCTGGTCAGGTTGTTTCAGGAAATATCGGAATTGTTGGAACCGCAGCCAAAGGACCAGTGGATGAGGTACAAATTCTTGGCAGTTTTTCTGAAGCTAAAGCAATTTTCGGGGAAATCGATCCCGCTCGCCAACTAACCTTAATTCAAGCACTAGAGCAGATTTACAACAATGGCGGTAAGACTGTGTATGCAGTTCGTACAGCTGCTAAAGCCGCCAAAGCTACCTACAAAATCAAAGATAGCTCTGTGAAAGATCTGGTGACACTAGAGGCAAAAACTCCAGGAACCTGGGGTAATGACATCAAGATCAAAATCACTGATGCCGACTCGCCTGCTAAGAGCAAGAAAGTCGAGCTAACCTATCAAAATACTAAAGAAACCTATACCATTTCTAAGTCCGGCGACCTGGAACAACAAGTCAATAACCAGACTAAAGGTTCTACTTTAGTAGAACTCTTGCAAATTAATTATATGTTATAATGATGGATTAACTAATTTTTTGGGGAAAATTAGTTAATTCGTACATTTGTACTGAATAAAAACTTGAAGTTTAACTTTTAACTCAAAACTCTTTAGATCTGCTTTAATTTGGTTATCAAAACCTCTTTATTTAAGCGGCACAAACTATCTCAATTTTTATAATTGAGAATAAATTCTCCTTGACTTGATTAATCTTTAGGCAACTTTTAAGAAGCTGCTATACCTATCCCTAACTCACAGTTATAAATAGCCGCCAACAAGTTAACTCTTAAACTATATCTTCGACGACGATTCCGATATTTACAGGATAAGATTTTAAAGATTTTGAGTTTCCTATTTATAGGTTCAATGATAATCCTTTCTTTGGCTAAAGCCTTGTTATACTCTTTTTCTAACTCTGTTAATTTTCTATTTTTCGGTTTCTTTTTCGGTGTATAACTATTACTATGGTATGCAGCTATTCCCTGATAACCACTGTCTTCTATGCTGGTAGTTAAAGGATGAAAACGAACTCGACTTTTTTTAAATAAACTAAAATCATGACCTCTGCCTTTCCCACAAAAGACACAGATAATTTCCTCTGTATTTTGATCAGCTACTAATTGGGATTTTAAAGTATGATAACCTCTTTTACCCCCCCAAAAATCTTTCTGTTTCTTTTGGGGGCGTTCAATGGGAGTTTCCGTTACATCCATTACCGTTACGACCGGTATCTCTGCTTGATTGAGTAAAGCTTTTTTTCCTTTTAAACGGAAGTTTCCCGATTGTAAAAGCATTTTTTCCGTCTTATTTACAATCCGACCTATAGTTGATTCTGATAGTTCCCAGCTTGTACCAATGTGAAAATATGTTCTATATTCTCGCCAATATTCTAACGTTACTAAAACTTGTTCTTCTATAGATAGTTTAGGTTTCGGTCCCCTTTTAGATGGTGAATTAGAGTCGGCTTCAACACTTTTTACTGATTCTACCATCTTTCTATATGTTTGTTTATACACACCGAAACGGCGTTTGAATTGTTCAGCTGATAAGTTTTGATAATCCATATTTTTGCTAATAAATATAGCAAAAGTATAGATGATTTCCTGACCTAAGATCACATTTTATTCTTTTTTCAACTTCAATCTAAAAATCGAGAAAAAAGCAAAACCCTCCATTATACCATAAAAAAATTATGCAAGAGGTCTATTGATAATCTGACTAACATAGTTTTTCAATCTAGCCCAGAACTTTTCAATTTTGTTGATATCTGGAGAATAGGCGGGTAAAAATAGCACTTCACATCCCGCTTTATAGCAAAGAGCGGGATAGTTAGGACATAATAGAGAAAAAGAAATGAGGAGAAGCTTTCATGGCAGCACCCTATAGTGATGATTTAAGACAGAAAGCAGTGAGTGCCGTAGAGCGAGGGGAGAAAAAAAGCCATGTCTGTCGCACCCTCAATATTAGTCGTAATACATTAGACATCTGGCTGAAACGGAAGAAACAAACTGGGACGGTGGCCGCTAAAACTAACTATCGTCGAGGGCCGAAGCCCCAAATTGACGATTTAGAAGCCTTTCAAAAGTTGGCCGAACAATATGGGCATTTGACCCAAGAAAAAATGGCGCAAAAATGGGCTAACCCAGTCAGTAGGATGAGAATTGGTCAAGCCCTCAAAAGAATTGGATTTACTAGAAAAAAAAAACTTAGGCTCTTCGGTAATTGTTATGCAAATAATTAACTTAAAATAAAATTCGATGATAGTGCCTACGCTCAAAAATAGCTGAAATTTATACAGGGAGAGATTTTAGACACAAACAGGTTAATACCAAAAGATAGACAATCGAGTTAAGATTTGATATAATAGCCAAAAACCAGAGTATTTTACTTATGATACTTGACAAATTTTTGAACCTAGAAGGAACCTCTATTCAAGGCTATCGACACCTAGAAAATGTCGGTATAGTTTGACCAGTCGAATCGAAAAAGAAAAAAGCAATCTGTCCTCGTTGTGGGTTAGAGAGCGATAAACTACACCAAAATCATCGATATTTAGTCAAAGATTTACCAATCTCAGGACAACCAGTGTACCTACAAGTTAATCGGGGAGCAAGTCAATTTTGTCAGAACAAACGTACCAAGCCTCGTTCAAAGTGTTCCGTTCAGGTACGCACAACGAAGTTTGAGAACTTGAGGTACATTCCTTTCATTCCATTGCGCTCCCGAAATTTTCAAGCGTCTATCGATTTGTTTAATCGTTGATTCCACCGCTCCTGAACCAATCGAACAAATTTCGTTCTCTTGAAAATAAGAATAATCGATTATTCGATGACAATGCTCTCTCAAGTAATTACAGAAATTTTCCGCTTGTTTTTTCGATAAAGAAGAGAATAAAGCGATAGTTTCCTCGACTTTTCCCTTCCATAACAAGCTTTCCGCCTCTTGAATTCTCTTCTGGGAACCTCCGACTTTATACAGGTTTTCCACCAGATGAAACCAATCTAAAACCTCTCGTTTTTCGACTGGGGCTTCGATCTGTCCGATGATTTTCCATATCCCCGGATGACCGTCTCCTAGACAGGTTAGAGGATCGGACAACTCTTGCCGATTTACCCACTCGATTAAAACCTCGTTTTCCCTGAACGTGGCTTTGGTCACTAGATTATCTGCCCGGATCGCCTTGTAATCTTTCCAAACGCACGATTCTCCTTTTGTCTCCGTTCAAAGAGCGTACTTTCCCACCATCCAAGCTGATTTCTTTGATAGTTTCTCTTACTTCTTCCTCGGGAAACTCGTGGCGCTCGACAATTCTTTGTAACGTTTTCTCGGAAACTTTTATTCCCGTGTATTTGGGTAGAGCCTTTTCTGCATTCTTGTAAGAAACCGTGGCACTTAACCTTAAACAACATTCCTCTAAAGCTGGACTAATTCTTTGATGGGATTCCAGATGTAAATACTCCGCTTGTTTTTCGGTGACGGGTAGTTGACCGATTATACTTTTTAGAATTTTTTCTCGTCCCGCTTTTGTTCCCGTTGTTTTTTCGATAAAAAAATTCCTAATTGGGGGGTAACATAATCTAAAGTCTGTTGTCGGATCGTTTTTTCAATATCCCCTAAACTGGCTAAGTCTTCGGGAGCGGCCTCTTGATAGAGAATTTCGGCGATTCCTCGGGCGTATTCTTGGAGTTTTTTCTGGTTTTCTGGGTTCATTGACCGTTTCCTCCTTTGATATATGGCATAGAACGAGTTAGTTAGGACAGATGGCTGAAGGCTTTACTCACAGCATCCACAAGGTTTTCACTATCATTGATAATCTGACTAACATAGTTTTTCAATCTAGCCCAGAACTTTTCAATTTTGTTGATATCTGGAGAATAGGCGGGTAAAAATAGCACTTCACATCCCGCTTTAGCTAACAATTTTGGCTCTTCGTTACCCTTTATGCTAAATCAACATACAAGATGCCAAGACAACATACTTCTAACCCAAAAATTCCGAAAGTTTCTCAAGCCATAGCCTCGCCGTTTTATTAGTTTAAGTTTATTGTTGATTCCCTCGACCATCCCATTCGTTGTCCTTCGCTCGAAATAACTAATGATTTCTCCAAACCAGTTTCGGATTGTTTGACAACTCTTGGTAAAAACAATGGAGGATTTTGCCAACCATTCCGAGATAGATAGCAGTCCTTCTGTCGGATTCTCTGAGGTTTCATAAATCTTTCTGAATTCTTCCTTTAATTCCGGCATCTTTTTCAAATTTGGCCAATTTTCTTTGATAGCTTCTCGTTTAATTTTTTGGGGTTCCGTTCAATCTTCTTCATTTTTTAATAGGCTATATTTACTTCGCTTTAAAACTTCTAGCTTCGCTTCTTTTTCCGCTTTCTGTTTTTTATTTTTCTGCGCTTCTACGGCTCTTTTTTCTGCTCTTCTCTGTTCGTCTAACTCTTGATTAATTTGTTTCATTACATGGAATCTATCGGCGACTAATTCAACCGATGACATCAATTCTTTCACCAAATTTTTATAGGGCAACCAAAGGTCTATGCTCACTTCTTCAATTGGCTCTAACACCTCTTTTCCCCAGCCTGTAAGCGTTTTTCTCAACTCCTCTTGTGTTCGCTTCTCTAGAATAGCTATTAGTTTTCCCGTATCTAAATTTACTAAAACCGCACAGTAATTTTTTTGTCCTTTGACTAGAGCGATTTCATCAATTCCTAGTCTTTTTAATTCCGATAGGTCTGGCTCGGTAATTTCTTCAGCAATGTCCTCTAGCATTCTTTGAATCTCTTCTTCCGTTACGTCATTTCTTCGACTAACATTTAAAATATCTCCTGATTTTAATTGTTCGAGTATATTTTCGGCTAGTCTTTTCGTATAGGTTCGTTTACTGGCGACAAAATCTAACTCTTCGCTCAAGGGTTTTCGACAATTATCGCACTTAAATTGACGACGATTAACTTGTAGGTACACTGGTTGTCCTGAGATTGGTAAATCTTTGACTAAATATCGATGATTTTGGTGTAGTTTATCGCTCTCTAACCCACAACGAGGACAGATTGCTTTTTTCTTTTTCGATTCGACTGGTCAAACTATACCGACATTTTCTAGGTGTCGATAGCCTTGAATAGAGGTTCCTTCTAGGTTCAAAAATTTGTCAAGTATCATAAGTAAAATACTCTGGTTTTTGGCTATTATATCAAATCTTAACTCGATTGTCTATCTTTTGGTATTAACCTGTTTGTGTCTAAAATCTCTCCCTGTATAAATTTCAGCTATTTTTGAGCGTAGGCACTATCATCGAATTTTATTTTAAGTTAATTATTTGCATAACAATTACCGAAGAGCCTTCTTTAGAACAGCATCTTTTGTTAGTTATCTATGTAGAAAAAGAAAAAAGAAACTGGATAATTTCTGCTCGTCAAGCTACTAGAAATGAAAGGAAACTCTATGAACAAACCAGAAGATGAATATAGCTTAAAACTGCATCCCCGTCTTTAAGAGACAATCTCTCTGGATATTCCAAAAGATACCTTAGCCGCCATCAAAAAAGTAGCTGCTAATCGAGATATGTCTTATGAAGCACTGCTGAAGCTGTATATTGGACAAGGACTAAGACAGGATTTAACCAAATTGTTTTCTAACCGTATATTAGAGACAACAGCACAGGTTTTAGCCAAGCATATTGACTCAGAAGCAGAAATATCGAATATCATAGAAGAAATCCTTGCTCAAACAACTGATCACTAAAGGAACATGAAAGAACAAATCAAAGAACGCATCGAACAACTCAAAGCCGAATATGAGTCCGGTCAAAAAATGTTAGCTGATCTAGAAACACAAGAGTCTAATCTAAGAACTACTATGCTGCGCATCAGTGGTGCGATTCAAGTATTAGAAGAATTGCTTGCTAAAGCTGAGGAAGAAGAAAATCTTGACAACGCTAAAAAAGTAGAAGTTCTCTCTCAATGAAATAGTTAATATTCCCCAAAACTGCCATGATTCAAAATCTAGTTTTGAGAATAATCAGCTTGCTAGTTGAAACCTTAGCAAGCGTTCTTTCTCCCGCAGAGCAACACATTAAGGCTGGACCGGTTGACTCAAGCGATAGCAGTAATCTCCCGATGATTGTTATAACTCCGGGTTGCTTTACCATCAGCCAACAGCCCGGAGAAAACACCTCTAATCAACCGCGTCCAGAAGAGTTTCGGGAAAAACTGGCTGTCAGCCAAGAAAAACCTTTAGGACCATATATCTTAGCCAAAACACCGCTACAAGGAACGTTTCAGTGTCAAGTTTTCTTTGCTGAAGGTACATTAACAGAAAAGCAAATTTGGCTTCAGGAAAAACAAGACTTTACCATCAATTATAAAACGAAAGAGTGTAACTTTACCTATGATATATCAAAAGCAAAAAGTATCCTGTTTATCTACTCGTTTGTCGGGATTTTTAGCCTAAGAAACTTTGAACAAGAACTTTTCATAGAGGTACAAGCTGCAAGTACCAATGAACTGGAAAAATTAACGGCTCTCATTGCTGGCTCTATCCTAACCCACCACGACCAATTAATCGAAGCCTATAATCAAGATCCCACCTATAAAACAGAATATAATGCAGCTTCCCTGAGAATTTTAGCCCAACTGCATCAAATTCAGTTTTTAGCAGGAAATCCAGCCGATACATCCTCAATTAAAATGAAGCTGAAGTTTTTAGTAACCGGTCAACTGAAAGCAGCACGATCAATTAGTGAAGCATTTGGTATCATCGAAAAAATTGAGATTATCGAACCAACGGTTAGTCGATAATTTCCCGATCAATTTTGGGTAAACCCTCATCAAATTCCAGCGAAGTCTCTTGCCTCATCTCAACAGGCAATTTAAATACGCGGGCAGCTTAAAAGAGTCTTATACCATTTTTCATAAGTAATGGCAGAGATGGTTAATCGCCCTCACCCCTAACCCCCACCCCCCCTGCCCCCCCCGACATCGGGGGGGGATTAAGGAGGGAGCCCCCCGCCTATCGGCACCCCCCTTATTAAGGGGGGCAGGGGGGATCGAAGCTAAAATCCATTTTTAATTTAATTATAACCAGCTACTTAGCTATAGCAGTTATCTTAATGATGAGGTACGAAGTTGCTGCCAGCAAGGGAATCTTTAAGAAATTACCCAAAATCCCTGAGTACAGATATTGACGGCGCTAGACTCCCAACGTATAGATAAATACTGTTTCTGGAAGCCCATGACTGTGAGCTACGAAAAAATCACCCCACCGACAACAGGCTCGACAATTACTTTTTCTGACGGAAAACCTCTAGTTCCCGACGATCCCATCATTCCCTTCATTCGTGGTGACGGTACGGGAGTCGATATCTGGCCCGCAACCGAAAAAGTCATTGATGCAGCGATCGCCACAGCCTACGGTGGTCAAAGGAAAATCCATTGGTTTAAAGTCTATGCTGGCGATGAAGCTTGCGAAATCTACGGGACCTATCAATATCTACCCCAAGATACATTGACAGCGATTAAAGAATATGGTATTGCCATCAAGGGTCCCTTGACCACTCCGATCGGTGGCGGCATTCGTTCCCTGAATGTGGCTTTGCGGCAAATTTTTGACCTCTATGCCTGTGTTCGTCCCTGTCGTTACTATGCGGGAACCCCTTCCCCCCATAAAACCCCAGAAAAACTCGATGTCATCGTCTATCGGGAAAATACCGAGGATATCTATCTCGGTATCGAATGGAAACAAGGCACGGAAATCGCCGATAAACTGATTAATTATCTCAACACCGAACTAATTCCCGCCACTCCCGAACATGGTAAAAAACAAATTCCCCTCGATGCGGGTATCGGGATCAAACCGATTAGTAAGACGGGTTCCCAAAGATTAGTCCGCCGGGCGATCGAACGAGCGCTGACTTTACCGAAACCGAAAAATCAAGTTACGCTTGTCCACAAGGGTAACATTATGAAATATACGGAAGGGGCGTTCCGGGATTGGGGTTATGAATTAGCTAAAAGTGAATTCCGGGATGTGTGCGTTACCGAGATGGAATCATGGATCCTGAGCAATAAGGAGAAAAACCCCGATCTGAGCATCGAAGATAACGCCCGCATGGTGGAACCGGGTTATGATGCCCTCACGGACGAGAAAAAAGCTAAAATCTGTCAAGAAGTTACCAGTGTTCTCGATGCTATCTGGGAAACCCACGGCAATGGCCAGTGGCAAGATAAAATTATGGTTAACGATCGCATCGCCGATAGTATCTTCCAACAGATCCAAACCCGTCCCGATGAATACTCGATCCTCGCTACCATGAACCTGAATGGCGATTATCTCTCCGATGCGGCAGCGGCGATCGTCGGTGGTTTAGGGATGGGACCCGGGGCGAATATTGGCGATACTTGCGCTATTTTTGAGGCAACCCACGGCACAGCCCCTAAACACGCCGGTTTAGACCGAATTAACCCCGGTTCGGTGATTCTTTCCGGGGTGATGATGTTGGAATACATGGGATGGCAAGAAGCAGCCGATTTGATTAAAAAAGGCATCGCAGCAGCGATCGCTAATCGACAAGTTACCTACGATTTAGCGCGTCTGATGGAACCCCCCGTTAATCCTCCCCTGAAATGTTCCGAATTTGCCGACGCGATTATCTCCCATTTTGGCGATTAATTTTCTGGTTAGGGTAGCCTGAAAACTGCCCTATTTTTCGGAAAATCCCCACAATTACCCCTGCCTCCGTTAATGCAGACGTTTTAAGCGTTCTTGGAGAATTTGGGCTTGTTTTTCGGACTCTGCTAAAGCTTGCTTCGTTTTTTGGATTAAAGCTTCTGGAGCTTTTTCGACAAAGCTAGGTTTATTCAAGCGATCGCTCAAACTCTTGATTTCCCCTTCTACTTTAGCTAAATTTTTCTCTAATTTCCCAGCCAATACCGATATATCAACCAATCCGGACAGGGGGATGAGGATTTCTACCGTAGCGACAACACCAGCGATCGCTTGATTGACTTCCTCGGTCAATTTTGCCGTCAAAATTAAGTTTTCGATCTTGGCCAAGTCTTTTAAGTACACTTGTCCGCGTTGCAGAATAGCTAATTCTTGACTGTTTTCTGTCTGTAAAATTGCCGTGATCGTTGCCCCCGGTTTAATCCCCGCTTCGGCCCGCAAATTACGCAACACCCGAATACTTTCTATTAATAACTCAAAAGTATTTTCTAAGTCTAAATCGATCAGAGAACTATCAGCTATTGGATAGGTTTCTAAAGCTAAAACCTGCTGATTTTCTTGGGTTAAATGATGCCAAATTTCTTCGGTAATATGGGGCATAAAGGGATGTAATAATTTTAATGTCCCTGCCAAGATAAAAGCCAAAGTTTGCCGGGCCGTGGCACAGGAAACCGATTCTTTATCCTTCCATAAACGAGTTTTTACTAACTCGATATACCAATCACAGAAATCGCGCCAGATAAATTCGTATAGACCTTTAGCCGCTTCTCCCATGCCATAATTTTCTAGATAATCTCTAGTTTTTTGCACTGTTTGATGATAACGAGATAAAATCCAGCGATCAGCTAATTCTAAATTTTCTAAAACTGGTTCTCCCAATTCTTCTGGGGTTTTTCCCTCCAGATTCATCATGACAAAACGGGAAGCATTCCAAATTTTATTGGCAAAATTTCGGGCAGCTTCTACGGATTCCGATTCATCGGTTTTACGGTTGTATTGCAGACTGATATCCTGTCCTGCTCCTGCCACTTCTCGGATTAAGGTATATCGTAAAGCATCGGTTCCATATTTATCAATTAAAATTAGGGGATCGATGCCGTTATTAGCAGATTTAGACATCTTTTTGCCGTTTTCATCCCTAACTAAACCGTGAATATACACATCTTTAAAGGGCATTTGTTGGGTAAAATAGCCCGCCATCATCGTCATTCTGGCCACCCAGAAAAAGATAATGTCAAAACCAGTGACGAGGGTTGTGGTGGGATAATAGGTGTCTAGATCAAGGGTTTTTTCTGGCCATCCCATAGTCGAAAATGGCCACAATCCCGAGGAAAACCAAGTATCTAAAACATCGGGGTCTTGTTGAATAATTATATCCTCTCCATACTCTTGTTTAGCCTTGGCTAAAGCGGAGGTTTCATCTGGGGCAACGACGAAGGGAGTATGGTTAGTAATTTCGTTGTTAGTTTCACTGATAATATACCAAGCGGGAATTTGATGACCCCACCACAGTTGTCGAGAAATACACCAATCTTTTAGTTTAACTAACCAATCGCGATAAACTTTTGTCCATCTTTCCGGCACAAAACGGGGCGAGTTTTCCTGATCTAAACAGGCTAAAGCTTTTGTGGCTAAAGGTTCAATTTTAACGAACCATTGGGTAGATAAAAGGGGTTCCACGGGAACTTTACCTCGATCGCTATAGGGGACGCTATGGCGATAGGCTTCAATCTTAACTAAAAAGCCGTCTTCATCGAGTTTTTTAACGACATTTTTGCGGGCAACAAAACGATCTTGACCTGCGAATATTCCGGCATTTTCGTTTAAACTGCCGTCTAAATTCATGATATTAATAAAGGCTAAATTATGGCGTTTACCCATCTCAAAATCCTTGGGATCGTGGGCCGGCGTAACTTTGACGCAACCGGTACCGAATTGGGGATCCACCAATTCATCGGCAATAATGGGGATTTCTCGCCCCATTATCGGTAAAGTGACGGTTTTGCCGATTAAATGGCGATAACGGGGGTCTTGCGGGTTGACAGCTACACCAGTATCACCGAGCATGGTTTCGGGCCTTGTGGTGGCTACTTGAAGATAACCGCTACCATCGCTGAGAGGATAGCGAAAATACCAGAGATTTCCCTCAATATCCTTGTTTTCTACCTCTAAATCGGAAACGGCCGATCGGGATTCCGGACACCAGTTAACTAAGTATTGACCGCGATAGATTAATCCGTCTTCATAAAGTTTGATAAAAGCAGTACGGACAGCATGGGAAAGTCCCTCATCCATGGTGAAACGTTCCCGCGTCCAATCGACGGATACCCCCAAGCGCCGCAGTTGATTAACAATGGTACTACCGGACTCCTCTTTCCATTGCCAAGCGCGTTCGAGGAATTTTTCCCTTCCTAGTTGATAACGGTCGGTTTTTTCGGCTTTTAATTGGCGATCGAGTATGGCTTGTACTGCAATACTAGCGTGATCTGTACCTGGCAGCCAGAGGGTATTTTTGCCGGTCATGCGTTTGTAGCGAACAAGTGTATCAATCAAGGCACTCTCGAAAGCGTGACCCATGTGGAGACTACCGGTAACATTGGGAGGGGGGATGACTATACAGTAGGTTTCGCCGCCTTTTTCGGGGTTTGCTGTAAATATTTCTTGATTTTCCCAATATTGCTGCCATTTGGTTTCTGTGATCTTGGGATCGTATTGCTTCGATAGTTCCGAGGTCATGATGGGGGGATTCTACAATTCTTAGTTCTTTGTCAATTGTCCCACATTTGGGAGAGATCAAATTCTGGTTTAGTTGCCAGCTAAAAATTTTCAAGAGTCCTAAGCTAAGACGTATTTAAACCGCTTATTCTTAGATTAGCCGAATCTTCTCCAATCGCTTTACTGTTGCCTCTTGCCTCTTGCCTTTTGCCTCGTCTCAACAAGCAATTTAAATTACGAACAGCTTATTAAAATAGCTGTTATCTTTTCCTCGGCTAAACCTAGCTAATTTATGGTAACTTTTTTCTATCTCACCAGTATAATAATTGCTATAATCAATTGAGGGAGCCAATCAATAAGTAGGTAGGTATTAAAAACTTTCAGACACCCCCCCCTATTAAGGGTAGGGTTGATTCATGAATCAACCCTACTTAATAAGGGGGGATCGAACCTAAAATAAATTTTTAATTTAATTATAACCAGCTACTTAAATTATGACCATAGCAACAGATAAAAGTACCTATAGCTTTGCCGAATATTTACAACTAGAGGAAACGGCAGCCTATAAAAATGAGTATCAAGACGGGGAAATCGTACCGATGACAGGAGGCACTACCGATCATAATAAAATTGCTCTCAATTTTGCCGCTTATTTAAAATTTGCCCTCAAAGGACAGAAATATAATATTTTTATCGGTGATGTGAAATTATGGATAGCACAATATCGTCAAGCAACCTATCCCGATGTGATGCTAATTGAGGGAGAACCGATTTATTATGAAACTGGTAAGACAACTGTTACCAATCCCAAATTAATAGTAGAAGTCCTATCAAAATCAACTCAAAATTATGACCAGGGTGATAAATTTCTCTATTATCGTTCGCTGCCTGGATTTCAAGAATATATTCTGATCAGTCAAAGTCGTCCATATATCATGCAGTATAACAAAACTGAAGAAAATAAATGGTTATTAACGGAATACGAGGGCGAAAATGCCAGTTTATCTTTAACTTCTGTCAATTTTGCTCTCAGTTTTCAGGAAATTTACGAAGGAGTTACTTTTAATATAATTAATAAACCTCTTGCATAATTAATTTTTCTGGGTTCAAAAACGGCAAAAATAAGGATTAAATAGCATAAAGTCTGTAAATAGACCATTTAACTGATTATTATTCATTCTTAATTCTCCTGACTCGGAGACTACTGGCTACTGACTCCTAACCCCACCAACAAACTTTTTCAGCAAACCCTATTTAACGATTTGCCTTGAATTTTCGTTTTTTTGCCAGTATTATCGCCAAGGAATCGGGAAATCTATCTCTACAGACCCAATTTCGCCGCTAAAGCGATCGCTACTGGGAAAATGCGATGTTCTTGCACTTGAATGCGTTCGTGGAGACTGGCGGCGGTATCATCGGGGAGAATGGGAACCACTGCTTGCATTAAAATTGGGCCGCTATCTACCTCCGCGCGAGCGATATGCACAGTACATCCGGTCACTTTTACCCCCGCCGCTAAAGCTTGTTCCACGGCACGCACACCCTTAAAACTGGGTAGTAAACTAGGATGGATATTGATCACGCGATCGGGAAAAGCATCCAGTAACACCGGGGTGACAATTCGCATCCAGCCGGCCATAATTACCCATTTTACCCCGTATTCTTGGAAAGTTTTGACCAGGGCTCGATCGAGTTCTTCTCTGGGTTTAAATTGACGATGATCGAGGAAGACCGCAGGGATATTGTAGTCATCGGCTCTTTCTTTTACCTTGGCATCGGGATTATTGTAGATGAGAACAGAAATTTGGGCATTTAGCTGTTTTTTGGCGATCGCTTCTGCCAAAACAGCAAAATTGGAACCACTACCAGAAGCCATCACTCCTAAAGAGAGGGTTTCCTCTAGGGCAATATCGGCCAAACTGAGATCGGGAGAAATTAAACTTGGGGAAAAACTCATAAATTCAGTTATCAGTTATCAGATTTAAGTTATCAGATTTAAGTTATCAGATTTAAGTTATCAGATTTAAGTTTTAAGTTAATTAGTTAGTTATTTTCATCTTGATCCCCATTTACTGATCACCGATCACTGTTTACTGTTTACTGTTTACTGATCACTGATTACTGATCACTGATTACTGATCCTATCCCCGTTGTTTCAAACCGGTTTCAATAGCGGCAATTACTGTTTCTATGACTTTAACGCGGGCGAAATACTTATCATTTGCCGCTACAATCGTCCAAGGGGCGACGGGGGTGCTAGTACGGGCTACCATCTGATTAACTGCCACATGGTAGAGGGGCTGTTTTTCCCGATTGCGCCAATCTTCATCGGTGAGTTTATGTTGACGATAGGGGTTATTTTGCCGTTCGTTGAAGCGATTTAACTGTTCTTCGGGGCTAATATGTAACCAGAATTTGACTAAAACACAGCCTGAATGGGTTAATTGGGCCTCAAATTCGTTAATTTCTTGATATGCCCGCCGCCAATCCATATCTTTAGCGAATCCTTCTACTCTCTCCACCAAAATCCGTCCATACCAACTGCGATCGAATATACCGATAGTTTTGGCTGCGGGTAATTTGCGCCAGAAGCGCCAGAGATAATGATAGCGGTGTTCTTCCTCCGTCGGGGCAGCAAAGGCAATCACTTGATAACTGCGAGGATCGAGGGTATCGGTTAAGCGTTTGATCGCACCTCCCTTGCCGGCGGCATCCCACCCTTCAAAGAGGACTAAAACGGGGATATTTGCCTGAAAAATCTTTAATTGCAGTTTTCTTAATTCTACCTGTGCCTCACGCAAGCGGATTTTATAGTCTTCTTTTTCCAATTTGGCACTTAAGTCCACTCTCCCTAGATAATCGGGTTCCGTGGGCAGTAATTGCGCTTGGGGTGGTAGATTGACAGGGGGTTCGATCGGTAATTGGCGCTGATCCAAAGCTTGAGCGATCGTACCGACTAATTGGGAGAGAACTTTTACCCGCGCCCAACGTTGACAGTTGCCCTCCACCAATGTCCAAGGGGCGGCCCCCGTGCTAGTGTAGGTAATCATTTCCTCGGCTAAACTGGCATACTCATCATAACGTTTGGCCTGTTGCCAATCTTCCGGACGCACGCGCCAAGATTCTAGCTCATTTTCGGCGTATTCTTTGATGCGTGACTTTAATTCCTTTTGACTGAGGTGAATCCAGAATTTAGCGATCGCCACCCGATCATCAGATAATTGTCGCTCAAAGGTGTTGATATCGCGCATGACTAGGGGAATCTGGGAGGAGGGCAATTTATTTAAGAGTCGATCCTCTAGCAGATGGGTGTACCAACTGTGATAAAAAATGCCTATACTGCCCTTTGCTGGCAGTTTTTGCCAAAATCGCCACAAAAACGGGTAACTTTCCTCTTGGGGGGAAGGGGTTAAAATTGGATGGACGGTAAAACCGCGAGGATCCATATAGTTAACCATTTTTTTGACTAAAGTTCCCTTGCCTGCCGCCGCCCAACCTTCCAAAACCACCACCACAGGTAATTTACATTCCCAACAGGACTTCTGTAGCGATCGCAGTTGTTCCATTAAATCTTTAATTTGTGATTGATAAGTTTCCTTGTCAAGGGAAAGAGATAGATCGAGGGGACTTAACATGATGGTCAAATAAAAGCAAAATTAGGGTATAAAGTTATAGACAAGTCAATCTCAAATAGGTCTTTAGCGTGTCTCAAGTTAAACCTACCATTCTCGTCACTGGCGGTGCGGGTTATATTGGTTCCCATGCAGTTCTAGCGCTCAAAAATGCCGGTTATTCCGTCATCGTACTCGATAACTTATCCTATGGTCACGCCGAAATCATTAAGGATATATTAAAAGTTGAGTTAATTGTCGGTGATACTAGGGATCGATCGCTGCTGGATAATTTATTTGCTAGTCGTGATCTTGCCGCCGTCATGCACTTTGCCGCTTTTATTGCCGTGGGGGAATCGGTGCAAGAACCGGCTATTTACTATCAAAATAATGTTAGTGGTAGTCTGACTCTTTTGCAAGCGATGATCGCCGCCGATGTGAAGAAATTTGTTTTTTCTTCTACCTGTGCTATTTATGGAATGCCCAAGGAAATTCCGATGACGGAAAATCACCCCCATCATCCCCTCAGTCCCTACGCTGCCAGTAAGGAAATGGTGGAACAAATTCTCAGAGATTTTGATCCGGCCTACGGTTTAAAATCGGTGGCTTTCCGTTATTTTAATGCATCAGGAGCCGATCCCAGTGGTTTATTAGGGGAAGATCACCAACCGGAAACCCATTTAATTCCCCTGGCTTTATTAACTGCCCTGAAAAAACGGGATTCCCTGTCAATTTTCGGCACGGATTATGATACTCCCGATGGTACTGCTGTTCGCGATTATATCCATGTTAATGATTTAGCCCAAGCTCACGTTTTAGGCTTAGAATATCTCTTAAATGGGGGCGAAAGTAATGTGTTTAATTTGGGCAATGGTAACGGTTTTTCTGTGCGTGAAGTGATTGAAACAGCGCAAGCGGTAACTGGTTTAGATATTCCCGTCATCGAAAGTCCCAGAAGGGCAGGTGATGCCCCCATTTTAATCGGCAGTAGTGATAAAGCTAAACAGGTTCTCGGTTGGCATCCCCAATATGCCGATCTCAAGGTAATAGTTGAACACGCTTGGAATTGGCATCAAAAAAGACACGCTTAACAGCGATCGAGTGCTAAACTTTAATCTTATAAGATTGAACAGTTCTATCAGTCGATAACAGTAAAAAACTGCTAGAGGCTGATAGTTTACCGCTATAAGCTTCTCTAGAATCCTCTCGAATACAATGGTATGAATAACAAAATAATCTTAATATTTATAGGCTTGACTTTTTTGGCAAGTTGTGCTGATAGTAAACAGTTTCAATGTCAAAAAATCTATCGCATTGCCAACGAAGTGGCCCAAGAAACCAAATCCTTAACCAAGGGTCAAGGGACAGAAATTGACCAAAAAAGTTGGCTATTAGCCGCCGATAAAATCGAACAGGCCGCAGAAAATATGAAAAAATTAGCAGTGAAGGATCCTGAACTAGAGAAATATAAGACCGCTTTCGCTCAAGTTTATGAAGATTATGCCACTGCCACTCGTGAAATAATTCAAGTTATCGAAACTCGCAATAAAAACGGGGCAAAATTAGCACAGGAAAAGGTAAGAAAAGCTGGCCAATTAGAAAAAGAAACTGGCGAAGCTTTTAATACCTATTGTCAAGCACAGTAAGGCACTATTAGCACAGCTATTGTGGTGGGTTACTGAATCTTGACTTTTTACCCCAAAAATATAAGGTCTAATTGCCTATATTGTGGTGGGTTACTGAATCTTGACTTTTTACCCCAAAAATATAAGGTCTAATTGCCTATATTGTGGTGCGTTACGCTATCGCTAACGCACCCTACGGATTAGGGTTTAATTGCGTACAAAGTGCCGACATTTTTACTGCGAGGCATCCGGGAGAAGATGATAAAACCGAAGTCTTGCAGATGTTTGACTAAAGCATCGGGACCCTTTTTATGCCATTCCATCATGAGAATTTTAATCTGTCCTAATTGACCAGTTGCCGCTAAAGAATCGAGGATTTCGTATTCGGAACCTTCACAATCAATCTTGGCAACAATATCGCTATCGGGATAGTCAGAGGTAATACCTTTAAACACATCGGTGAAAGGTTTAAGAATTAAATCGGCTCTAGCGGTTTGTTTCGAGGCAAAAGGTTTTAATTGGTTGTCAATACCAGAAATACCAACACTGCCTTTAACATTGTAATCGTATTCTACTTGAATAATTTCATCACGAGCGCCGACTCCATAATCAAAAGCTTTAATCTTCTCCGCTAGATTAGGATTGAGGGCAAAATTTCTTAAAGCTTGGTCGTAGGTAGCCTTAAAAGGTTCGTAACTATAGACAGCTTTCACATTAGCTCGATTGGCAAAAAAGA
Organism: Microcystis wesenbergii NRERC-220; assembly: GCF_032027425.1. Taxonomy (NCBI): domain Bacteria; kingdom Bacillati; phylum Cyanobacteriota; class Cyanophyceae; order Chroococcales; family Microcystaceae; genus Microcystis; species Microcystis wesenbergii. Next base: position 975,662 of record NZ_JAVSJA010000001.1, read on the forward strand.
GACTAGCAAAACCCGTATTCATACCAATATCGATCGCTACACAGGGCTTGTCATAGAGGAAATTATATACACCTAAAAGGAAAATTTCATGGGCGATATCCAAATCCTGTCCCGTCTCGATAATTAACTTAACTCCATCGATCTCGATAATTAATTCCTGTTGCTCATCGATATAAAATTTACAATCGGCTAGAGCTTTTAAGGCGTTAGCTTTGTTAAAAACTTTACTAGCCAAGAGGAAATCTTGCTTATTTTTGCTTAAACTGATCCCTAAGGGTTTGTAAAAAAGTTGACCAGATTTAGCATCATATTCCACATAATTAGGACTAATATTATGCTCTGCCAACTGACTAGACCAGTATTGATCGGCAATATGGGGATAAGTCTTAAATTGCCGATAGCGTTTATGTGCATCTAACAGTTTTTGGTAAAGCATTGCTTGTCTAGCCTCGATTTTTTAGGATGGATGAAGGTAATTTTATGGACAAGTCTGACAAAGTTTGATAGGCTTGTCAAGAAAATCCCCCGTCTCTGAGCATCAGAAGTCAGGAAACCCATCTCAAACAAGGTAACACAGACCATCAGGAGTTAACACGCCTTGAATTACTCTGATTTTATATTTTGGTGGATATTAATCCTTTTTAGCGTTCCTTTCCTAACGGCGCGCTACCTGGCGAAGTCCTTCAATCTCTGGCGAGGTGTTTTTGATGGAGTCGGATTGGCGGCGCTGTCCCTGATCCTGTTTTATTACGCCAGTCGCACCAGTTTCCTCGTTTTCATCGTCTCCCTAGCCTTTAACTACATTATGGTCTGGCTAGTGCTGAAAATGAGCGGCTGGAAAGCGAATCTCCTAGCCACTATCGTTATCGTCATCGATATTCTCGTCCTGGCCTACTTCAAGTATTTCGGCTTTTTTGTGCAGGAAATCATCGGATTGGTCGTTTCTCTCCCCCCTAACTGGAAGGAACTTTCCCCAATTCCCGTGCCTAGCCAAATACCGCCGGGGGTATCCTTCTACACCTTCCAGATGGTGGCTTTCGTGGTGGACTCCCTACGCGAAAAGAAAAAGAAACCCCTAGCCGTCCTCGATTATGTCAATTTTATCTCCTTTTTCCCCCAAATTGTCGCAGGTCCGATCGAGCGTCGCCGGGATTTATTGCCACAAATGGAGGGATTTCGCCTCAAATTTACAGGAGAAAACTTCGAGAAGGGTTTGCGTTGGCTTTCCCTCGGTTTATTTATGAAATTTGTCCTCGCCGATAACATTGCGCCCTACATCGAATTAGATAAGATGATCGACAATGCTTGGTATATCTGGTTTGAGGCCTTTTTATTCACCCTGAGAATCTATTTTGACTTCGGCGGTTATAGCTTTATTGCTGTTGGTTTAGCCTATTTTGTCGGGGTTAAATTAGAATTAAACTTTTTAGCCCCCTATACATCCCAAAGTATTAACGAATTTTGGCGACGTTGGCATATTACCCTTAGCACTTGGTTTCGGGATTATGTGTTTTTACCCCTGATGGGTTCCAATAAAAATTGGGCGCCTTTTTATCTATTCATTACCTTTACTCTTTCAGGTTTTTGGCACGGTGCGGCTTGGAATTTCGTCTTTTGGGGCGCTTACCACGGGGCATTATTATTATTACTGCGTTATCTGGGCCGACCTTTCTATGCTTTCGTCGGAAAATACGTTTCTCAGCCGCAAATTGTCTCCTGGGCTTTAACGCAATTGGCTGTCATTTTTGGTTGTCTCTTTTTCATGGAGGTTAACACCAGAAGATTAATCGGCAAAATGCTGGTTATTGCCAATCCTTTCAATTATTCCTTAGCTAATATCGGTGAGATTTTTAGTTCCTATAGTCTTAATCAAGGAGCAGTTTTAAGCGTTGCTTTAGTTCTTGGTATCATTGTTTTAATCCTCGAACATCTGGCTATTGCTCAGAAAAAGTTTGAATATGAACTATTACTATCGCCTTGGATGTCTAAAATATTGCTAGGTTTAACTATTCTCCTAGCTTCCACTAATACCGGTGACTTTATTTACTTTGAATTCTGATGAATACTAAATCCTTTAACCCTTTCCCCTGGTTAGCCTCTCTGGGAGTCGCTTGGTCCCTCGGCTTTGTTTATAATGTCATCTACGGTGGCGAATTAAGCTGGTTGCGGATGATGTACGAGGAAAAATCAGCGATCGCATCTAGTACCGAAGGACCGCGGCGTTTAATCGTCACGGCGGGATCGGGGGCGCATTATAGCATAAATTCGGAATTAATGGCCAAAGAATTGGGAATGCCCGTGGTTAACTTCGGTTTACAGGGGGATATCGGCTTAAATGTCATTGCCGCTATGATTCTCGAAAAAGCGCGCCAAGGAGACGTAATTCTGCTGATTCCTGAATATCTCATGCTCATGGATGAGGACGGTTTTAATCGCGGCGAAGGACTTTGGGGATCGGCTCCTTTTAGCGTCGCTATTGGCAAACCAGGGTTAGGTGGGATACCTTTAAAAACCATGATCGAGGATACTTGGTTATTAGGTATTCCGGGGATGCGTCCAGTCACTAAATCGATGGTTGATTTATTCACCAAAGGCAGAATGACGGGTTATCTTTCCGATCCGATTACTAATACAGGTGATCCGACTATAGTTAAGGAAAGAACAGGGAAATGGTGGCAAATGACCTTTGATACTGCTGCTTCTCCTCACTCAATTAAATTGATTGAAAAACTCAAGAAAGATTTAGAAGCAAAAGGGGCGACTTTAGTGGTTTCTTTGCCCTGGGTTTATGCCAAAAATGAGGCTAAAACCGTTGCTAATATTCGCAAATCTGCCGAAGAACTAAGTCGGGTTGTGCCAACAATTTACGACCCAAAAGACTTGAATATTAAGACCGATTCTACTATCTTTGCTGATACCCATTATCATCTTTTGCCTCCAGTGAGAATTATTCGTTCAGAACAATTAGTTTCGGAACTGAAACCCCTCTTAAACACAACTGAGAATAAAAATCCATGAATAAACCAATAACTAAGATTTGCATTCTCGGCGGTGGTTTTGGTGGTTTATACACGGCGCTCGATCTGAGTCGATTAACAGCAGTAAAATCAGGTCAATGGCAAATAACTTTAGTTGAACCGAAAGACCATTTTCTCTTTACTCCCCTTCTCTATGAACTAATTACAGGAGAATTGCAACGCTGGGAAATTGCCCCCTCCTACCGTCAATTATTAACAGGAACTCAGGTTAATTTAAAAACTCAAAAAGCCAGTAATATTGACTTAAACAATCATCGAGTATATTTAGAAAATGAGGAAGTTATAGATTATGATTACCTCGTTTTAGCGGTGGGAGTGCGGAATCGTTGGCCGGCTATACCGGGGTTAGCTGATTATGGGCTAACTTTTCGGAGTTTAGAGGATGTAGAAAGATTACAAACGGCAATTCATGAATTAGAAACTCAAGGAAAATCCTCAATTAATTTAGCAATTATTGGCGGTGGTCCCAATGGGGTAGAATTAGCCTGTAAGGTAGCTGATCGTTTAGGAAAAAAGGGCAAAGTTCATCTAGTGGAAAGGAACGAGGAAATACTGCAAAACTTCCCTAAATCGGTGCGTGTTGCTTCCTATCGTTCCCTTTTAGCCAAGAATGTTAGTCTCTATTTAAACACGGGATTAAAGGAAGTTACCGCTAATTCCATAACCGTATTTAAAGATAATACAAATGAAGTTATCCCCATTGATTTATTATTGTGGACAGCAGGAACCCAAGCACAGGATTGGATCAATCATTTAGATTGTCAGAAAACAGCACAAGGCAAATTATTAACCCGTTCCAGTTTACAATTAATCGACTATCCCGAAGTTTTTGCCGTTGGGGATATAGCCGAAATTTATCCCAGTAAACAGGTAATTCCTGCCACAGCACAGGCAGCCTATCAAGCAGCCAGTGTAGTAGCCAAAAATATCTCGGCAGTGATCAGAAAAAAATCACCCCAACCCTATTATTATCTCCATTTAGGTGATATGTTAACCCTGGGTAAACAATCAGCCCTTGTTTCCAGTTTTGGCATTAATATTACTGGTAGATTGGCTGATATAATGCGTCGTTTTGTCTATATTCTGCGTTTACCCAGCAAACGCCATCAATTGAAAGTGTTTCAACATTGGGCGAAAAAAATTCTTCTCCGACCCCGTTATTCACAGGTGTTATCTAATACTAAATCCGTTGAGTATAGGCTACATATTAGGAGAGGAAAAAGGCAAAAGGGAGAATAAATAATCAGTTCCAACCAGGTTGTTAGCCCTTACACAATTGGCTACAATAGTCCTACACAAGCTACGAGAGAAAAGTATGCCTGAATTAAAAATTAGCATTAGTGAGGCTGCTCACAAAACGCTGTTAGCACTCGTTGACTCCTCTGGGGATACGCTCCCAACAGTATTAGACAAAGCCATCGAAAATTATCGCAGATATGTTTTTCTAGTTCAAGCGAATGAAGCCTTCGCCGCCTTAAGGAAGAATGAGACTTTATGGCAAGAGGAAATTTCTGAAAGGCAGACATGGGAGCAAACTCTCGCTGATGGAGTAGAAGGGTAGTGGCAGAAATTACCAGAGGAGAAATATGGCTAGCAAATCTTAATCCAGTAAGGGGGCATGAACAGGCTGGTAAGCGTCCATGTTTAGTGATTTCAGCAGACCTGTTTAATCAGGGTGCATCTGGCTTAGTTGTTGTTTTGCCAGTAACTTCTAAAGACAAAGGAATCCCTTTCCACATAAAAGTGGAACCCCCAGAGGGAGGAGTGAAAATGCCAAGTTTTATCAAGTGCGAGGACGTAAGATCAATCTCAGTAGAACGACTTGAGAAGCGATGGGGAACTGTATCCTCAGAAACCCTGGCATTGGTTGAAGACAGACTGAGAATCTTAATGGGACTGTAATGAAGATAGTTTCACCAATTTGCGCTCCAAGCCCAGGTTTTAGTTTGCATTCTTCCACTGTTCCAATGCCACCTTCGTGTGACTGTACCATTCTGAATTTGATTACGATTAGGCTTGCCCTCGTAACGCGCCGATAGACCAACCAGTGCTTTCGGCATCGCAACTAAACTCACAGCTTCAATCAATGGGCATGGTGCGTTCCCAAAAATCGATCGGTGGAGCAGTAGGATCCAGATTAGGGAACGCACCCTACAAGATCGGCGATCGCACTAATCAACCCATTGAATCCAAAAATACTCGTTAATTGTAGTTAAAATCCATGAAAACCTTTCTCAAAAGTATGGCAGCACCTTGGCAAACAATCCAAGTAACAGAGTTACAAATTGATAATTATCTGCTAGAAAACTTGCATAAAAACCCCAAATATGATAGCCCTAAAAAACTAAACCGCTACGAATTTAAGGTTTTTTCTCAAGCGGGAGAAGATGGCATTATTAGCGAGATTTTTAATCGCATTGGAACCACAAATAAATTCTTTGTGGAATTTGGAGTTGGCAACGGTTTAGAAAATAATAGTGCCTATTTGTTAGTGAAAGGATGGCAAGGTTATTGGATTGAAGGCAGTGAGCGATTTTGTAAAAGTATTCGCCAATCTTTTGAAGATTTAATTGCTAACCAACAATTAACTTTAAAAAATACTTTCATCACTGCCGCAAATATTGAAGACTTGTTTCGAGAGGGCAATGTACCGACAGAATTAGATTTATTATCCATTGATATTGATGGTAATGATTATTGGGTCTGGCAAGCAATTACTAATTATCGTCCCCGGGTGGTAATTGTCGAATATAATGCTATTTATCCCCCCGAATCCAGTTGGGTGATGCAGTATAATCCTAGTCACCAATGGAAATATAATAGTCATGTGGGATCAAGTTTGAAAGCTCTAGAAAAACTTGGTCATCAAAAGGGTTATAAACTGGTGGGTTGTAGTTTTTCGGGAGTGAATGCTTTCTTTGTGCGAGAAGATTTACTTGCAGATCATTTCTTTTCCCCTTTTAGTGCTGAAAATCATTACGAACCCGCGCGCTATTTTCTTTGTTCCCAAAAAGCTGGACATCCTCGCGCTTTTGGCAAATTTAAGACTATTGAATAGGGGAAATTAACCAATAATTAATAACTGGTTGGGGTGCGTTAATTTAAGCAATAACACACCCTAACTTTGTATTAATGCAAGAAATGACGAATGCCTGTTAAGACCATAATTAAACCTAACTCATTAGCAGCATTAATCGAATCCTGATCTTTTAAAGAACCTCCGGGTTGAACAATTGCCTCGATACCAAACTGGGCCGCCGTGCGAACAGAATCATCAAAGGGGAAAAAACCATCACTAGCTAAATAGCCACCTTTGGCCGCTTCCCCTGCTTGTTCAAGGGCAATTTTCGCCGAACCAACACGATTCATTTGCCCCGCACCAACGCCTAAAGTAGTTTGATTTTTTGTCACCACAATAGCGTTAGATTTAACGTGCTTAGATACTTTCCAAGCAAACAGCAATTCCGCTAATTGTCCGGCAGTGGGTTGTTTTTCTGTCACCACGCGCCACTCATCCGGAGTTTCCACCACGTCATCGGCCGCTTGTACTAGAAAACCGCCAGCGATAACTTTTACTGTTTGTTTTTCTCCCGTGGTTAACTCCGGCAGCAATAAAATCCGCACTTTTGACTTTTTAGCAAGGATATCCCGGGCTTCGGGGCTACAATCGGGGGCAACCACGCATTCTAGGAAGGTTTTCGTTAATTCTTTAGCGGTTGCTTCATCTATGGCTTGATTTAGGGCAACAATACCCCCAAAAGCCGAGATAGCATCGGCATTAAAAGCTTTAGTATAAGCTTCCACTAAGCTACCACCGATCGCCACTCCACAGGGATTAGTGTGTTTCAAGATAGCGGCGGCCGGTTCTTCCCTGCCGAATTCGGCGATTAAACGGCGGGCTGCTTCCAAATCGACTAAATTGTTATAACTTAGTTCTTTTCCCTGTAATAAGGTCGCTTTTCCCCAACCTTGAGCCATTGTACCGCTGCCGTACCAAGTGGCACTTTGGTGGGGATTTTCGCCGTAACGCAGGGTTTGCAGGGCATTTCCCGCCAAATTAAAGCGAGTCGTTTCCCCGTTTAAGCTGGCGAAATAGGATGCGATCGCACCATCGTAGGCATTGGTTAAAGCGAAGGTTTCCCCCGCCATTTTTTGACGGAATTCCAGGGAGATTTCGCCGTTATTTTGCCGTAATTGGCTTAAATACTGCTCGTAATACTTCGGGTTACTGATGACAGTCAAATGGGCGAAATTTTTAGCCGAGGCGCGTAACATCGCCGGACCGCCGATATCGATTTGTTCGATCGCCTGAGCGGTGGTAACTTCAGGATTAGCGATCGTCTGTTCAAAGGGATAGAGATTAACCACCACTAAATCAAAAGGACGAATTTGATTAGCCTCCATTTCCGCTAAATCTGACTGCCAATCCCGTCTAGCCAAAATACCGCCATGGATGCGAGGATGGAGAGTTTTCACCCTTCCGCCCAAGATTTCAGGAGAACCTGTGTATTCTCCCACTTTAACCACGGGAATTCCCTCCGATTGGAGCGTTTTCGCGGTTCCTCCACTGCTAATAATTTCAAAATCAAACTCTTCTGTTAGCTGACGGGCAAAGTCAACTATTCCGGTTTTGTCAGTCACGCTGATCAGCGCTAAACGTCCCATAGTAGTGATCTATAAGCAACAATTTCAGTATATCTCAGTCCTAACCCGTTAAAAATTAAAAAAAGTAGGTGACTAAATAATCAGCTGCTTCTATATTTTCCTCTCTCAAATATTAACTTATGCCAAGAAAAAAATTGCAACTCTTATTACCTAGATATTTTCTACTTAGTTTTAGATTCTGATACCAAATCTATTTTTAATAGTATGATTAACCCCCAATCCAACTTTAAAAACCCAGTTATACTAAATCTGGTTATTAAAGACCGATTATTTATTCTCCCTTTTGCCTCTTGCCTCTTGCCTCTTGCCTATGCTTATAAGTAGCCTATACTCAACGGATTTAGTATTATGAATTGTTTCCCCCCACTCCCTACTTCTCACCATCCTATACCTTTTAAACAGGATTTAGTCTGAGGATGCCGACAAAAAACCCCCGCCGTTAGCGGGGGACATGGCATAGTTTTCCTGTGATGCCTAGCTAAGACTTACACCCCGTAAACGAAGTTAGCATTAGTCATGGTTGCTGCGGCAGTCCCAACATTGGCAATTAGGTAACTACCGACGAGGTTGGAATCGTTATACCAGATGTCGCCGTTGCTAGTGTTGACGTAGATGCCGGAGAGGTTTCCCGATGCTCCCCCGGTGAACCCCGGCCCCTTGAAGAACCCGGCAGCGCTAAGGACACTTCCGTCCACGTTACCACTATCAAAGAGCAGACCGTTGATCCCCGGATTAATGGATCCGGCTAAAGTGCTGTCAAGACTGTTCGCCAGAATGATCGTGTCATCGGCTACGGAGAAGTCGGTGACACGATCACGGTTCGCTACGTTGTCGAACCTGAAGAAATCGTTTCCAGCACCACCAGTAAGAGTATCCACACCCAAGCCACCATCGAGGGTGTCGTTGCCAACACCGCCATTGATGGTGTCTTTACCCCCCACTCCAGCTAGGGCATCGGCAAAGCTTGTCCCGACCAAGTTGTTATTGGCTGAGTTACCATCATTGTCAAGAATGGTGGCTGTAGCTGTGTTAGGTCCACTGATAGTGTAGCCGGCGGGGGCGGTAATTGTGGTGATGATGGTTTCGCTGGGATCACTCAAGAGGTCATCTATGGTGGGCAGAGTGATGGTAGCTGTGGATGAACCGGCCCCAAAGGTGACGCTGTTAGGAGTAGTTCCTGTGTAGTCAACACCTGGAGTCGCTGTCCCCGCCAGGGTGTAGTTGACGGTTAAGGCACTGGAGAGGTCACCTGTACGAGTCAGGGTAAAGACACTGCTTACTGGACCGGCTTCGTTACCATCGGTGGTCTTGGCGATCGAGATTGATTTTGTCGCTGCTCCCGTGCCAATATCTAGAGACCAACCACCGGCAATAGTTCCCGCATCTCCCCCCTCGTCATCCATGACATAGAGGCTCCAGGTTCCATTGGGGTTGGTGTTGTTAAAGACCGAGAAATCTGTTCCGTAGGGGCCACCCGGAGCGGGCGAGTTAAAGACATCACCAGTTACAAAGTCTGTGGCCTTATAACTGCCACTGGTAATTGGCCCCGAATCGGGCAAGAAGGAGGCGGCCGTCGGATCAAAGGTGAGAGTGACGTTATTGACATCACCTGAGCCACCCACATCGGACATTAATAAGGCTTTGGCCCCCGTCGGACCGACCAGTAATACATCAATATCGTCAGGAAAAGTATGGCTCAGGTTTGTCAGCGTTACCTTTAGACTATTGATATTGTCACTTAAGCCTGAAACATTGATCGTCGAAGGATAGGGGGTACTGGAACCACTACTGGGTATAGTGATTGGGTTAGGATTACTAAAAATCGGTAGGGTTTCTTCGGAAACAATCGTTCCTGTGGCTGTTCCGGGTGAACCGCCAATATAACCAGTTCCACTATTAACCGCGAGAGCCACTGTTTCGCTGGTGATTTCGGCAATAGTGTCAGCAATGGGATCAACCTCGACCGTTGCCGTTGTCGCACCGGCGGCAAAAGTGACGGTTCCCAGTTTTGTCGTCGGGTCAAAGGTGACAGCACTACCTGTTAATACGTTGTAATCGGCTGGGTCGCTTCCCACCGGGGCGGCGTTGGCTATGCCACTCGCCCCGAAGTTAACGGTCAGGGGAGAACTCAGGTTTAAGTTGGTGCGAGTAAAGGTATAAACCAAGTTAGTCGCACCGTCTTCCTGCACACTGCTGGGACTGACACTGACGGTTACGGACGGTAATTCAGTCGCAGTAAGCGCATTATTGATATTGAGCCGCTTACCAGAAACGGTTTTCCCTGCTAAGGCGGCAATAGAATCCCCCGTGTTCATTAAGGTGTTTTTCACCTGTTGGGCTGTCCAGGTAGGATTTTGTGACCACAACAAAGCCGCCGCCCCTGCCACATGGGGACTGGCCATGGATGTCCCTGAATAGGTGGCATAGGTATTGTTGGGAGTGGTGCTGTAAATCTCTGAACCAGGTGCGCCTAAATCTACGCTGGTTAAGCCATAGTTGGAAAACGAAGAGAGAGCATCGGTGCGGGTGGTGGAAGCAACGGAAATAATATTAGCTAGGTTGTAGCTGGCAGGATAGGAGGGGCTTGTGTCAGTGTTTTTTGCATCATTACCAGCCGCCGCAATAAATAAAGCCCCCGCCTGACCCGCTGCGTTAATCGCATCGTAGAGCGCTTGACTATAACCGCCTCCTCCCCAGGAGTTATTGGTGAGCTTAACTCCTTTGGCCGTCGCATAGTTAATTGCCTTAATGGCATTGGAGGTAGAGCCTGACCCCGTATCATCAAGGAACTTCAGTGGCATGATTTTGGCATTCCAAGCCACCCCCGTCACGCCTACCCCATTATTTCCTTTGCCAGCAATGGTTCCCGAAACATGGGTTCCGTGACCATCAACATCACTGGGGTTATTGTCGTTATAGGCAAAGTCCCAACCGCGAATGTCATCAATGTAGCCATTGCCATCGTTGTCAATGCCGTCGTTGGCAATCTCCCCTGGGTTTGTCCAGATATTGCCAACTAGGTCTTGGTGATTGTAGTCAACCCCCGTATCAATAACCCCAATCACTAAATTAGGATCGCCGGTTTGAATATCCCAGGCTTCCGGGGCATCAATATCCGCGTCGGCAGTACCGCCACTTTGTCCGGTGTTATGCAGTCCCCAAAGTTGATTAAAACTGGGGTCATTGGGGAATGTCGCCTGGGCACTAATTGTGCCTTTTGTCACAATATAGTCGGGTTCAACGTATTCAAAAATCGGATTGGAGCGATATTGTGCCAGAATCTTCTCCACAGAGAGCGACCCGGATAACTTCCAAATCTCTGCCCCCGTTAGTTTAATCTTCTGGGTTTTAACAGCACCAAAGAGGGACTGAAACTGAGCAACTTGGGCGGCGGCGATCCCTTGCTTGAACTTGAGAATCACTTGATTGGGAGCATAAGGGGCAAGGGTGCTAGTTGCTGCCGGTTTTAGCTCTGAGGTGACGGGGGCAGCGGTGGGTACAGAGGCAGGACCGGACCCTGGACTGGAGGTGACGGGGGCAGCGGTGGGTACAGAGGCAGGACGCGACCCTGGACTGGTGGAATAACCAGAAGAGTTAATACTAAGAGGATCGGGAAACACCACTTGGCCCGTAGCAGCAGGGGAGACTGGAACCGTGGCAGCCTCAGAGGATACTGTAGATGGGGAGGGGTTAGAGTTCAGGACTCCTAAGGGAGGAGTTTCCCTCGATACACTTAAATCGTCGGAACCTGTTAAATCAAAGGTGATTGGGAAGGCTCCATCAAAACTCAAAGAATCTGCTGGAGATGGCATATATGTACTAGATAACGGAACTTACTTGTGTTGTCTTCATCACCAGGCACACCCCATTTTCCGAAAATTAATCGGTCAATTACTTGGGTGTGTTGAATTATTTCTGTTTGTGGTTAGGGAAAAAGACAAGCCCAACTTCCCTGTCCTGGTGCTAAATCTTTCATCTACCCATAATTATACCGACATTCCGCACATCTTCATATACTTTTATATAGTTTTACATTCCCCAAGATGTTTTGACGAAAAACCTTCATTGTAGAAACTACTATTGAGCACATTTTCAATAATTGATTTTTTCTGAGAAAAAAATTTACAATTCTTCACCTTGACAAAAATCCATCATTGTAGCTATAATCCTTACCAGCAAAAAGTTGTCAGCAATATATTAGTAAAAGTTATCAATTGAATGTTAAGAAGTGCGGGAAGTGGGTAATTAACAAGTTAAAAAAATAAGAAAAATTTTCTTGTATTCATCCAAAGCCTGATTATCGCCGCAATAAGGACAGCCTTATTGAGAATGAGGAAACGTAGAAGTATTGAGCTGCCGGCGCATTTAAATTGCTTGTTGAGATGAGGCACTCTTGCAAGGGGCAAGACCCCCAACCCCCCCCAACCCTAGGGCTGTTTCATTCTCCCATCAGAATATCAAAAGTAAAAGCGATCACTGTCTTTCTAAAATGAGAAGTGACCGGCAACTTTTAAATATATGTTGAGCTTAATAGAAAAACTGAAACAAGTCAAGGACTTTCGGAAAGATAAAGGAAAAAGACACCCTTTATGGATAGTATTAGTAGTAATAATACTGGGAACAATGCTAGGATACTTAAGTTATAGAGAGCTAGGAGAGTTCGCTAAAAATAACTTGCCCTGAGCCAAGTCGAAGGGTCGGCACAGGCTCAGTCAAGAATTTAACATAATTCCAGAAAGAGTCCCATCCTATTCAACAATTAGAAGGGTAATCATGGGAATGGAATGGCAGAGTCTGTTAAAAGTGTTCAATGAATGGGCATTAGAAGAATATGGACAAAGAGGTGATATAAATTGGCTAGATATAGATGGAAAAAGTCTCAAAAACACCCGAAATAATCCTAACAATGAACAACAAAATTTTATCATGTTTATCTCATTGTTTAGTCAAGAAAGTGGATTAGTATTACACTTAAAAAGAATCGAAAACAAAAAAGGGTCTGAAATCGAGGAAGGTCAAGCTATAATTGAGCATTGCTCTCTCCAAAATAAAGTGTTTACTGGCGATGCTTGACCCTGTCAGAAGAAAACAATCAGCTTAATAATCAAGAGTAAAAATGATGATGTTATCACCGTTAAAGGAAATCAGAAAAATCTTCATCAGCGAATTCAAGACCTGAGTAGTTCCTCAAAGCCAGAAAGTTGTTTTCTTGAACAAGATAATAGTCATGGTCGAAAAATATCAAGAAAAATAGAAGTTTTTAAAGTGAGGAAAAATGAAAGACAAGGGTTTGAAAATCTGCACAGAATTTTAAATTAGAAAGAAGGGGTAGTCGCGGAGATAAAACTTATGAAGAAACAGCTTACTATATCAGTAGCCTAACCGCATCCGCCCAAGTATTGGCTGAAATTATTCGAGGACATTGGAAAATAGAAAATCAGTTACATTGGGTAAAAGATGTAATTTTTGAGGAAGATAAAAGCCAGATCAGTGATTTTCAAGCGGCAAGCAATTGGTCAATTCTCACAACCATGGGATTGAATCTTTTCAGAAGTTTAGGTTTTCTCTCAATAACGGAGAGACAGAGGTGGTTAGCTGAACGTTGGGAAAAACTGATAGTTTTATCGACGTAAGAAGCAGAAAAATTAGCTAAATTAACAGGATGTACTCTCAGACAATTTCAAGAGAGATAGGCTTTTAGTGCCTTGGGAACAAGCTTTATCAATCTATTCATAATAAATATTGGTAGAATATTAAAGATTAATTATTGTGACTAACTCTTTTGGTTAGATAAAGATAAACTTGAGAATCTTTAGTCAAATTTATTGACTCAAAATCAGCTGTACTTAATTTAAATGAAACAGCCCTACTTAATAAGGGGGGCAGGGGGGGTGGGGGAGGTTCGGCTAATTTAAGAATAAGCTGTTTAAATGCGTCTTAGCTTAATCAGCTGCTTCTATATTTTCGTCTCTCAAATATCAACTTATGGCAAGGCAATTTTTCAAGTCCTCCCGGAAAGATTTAGTCTGACTTGAAAGAGGGTGTGGGGTGTGGGCTTCGGCCGTGAGCTCAGCGTTCGACCGAGCGTTCGACAAAAGCTCACGCGGCTCGACTGAGCTCGCCGAACGTCCGAAGTCTCACGCCGAGGTCCGAACGGGTGTGGGGTGTAGGGAAGGAAACCTCTTTCATCTCTGGTGGTGAAAATTTTTTCATCGGGACTGACTTGTTAAAAAATACAGGATTGTTCAGGGTAAACAAGTCCATCGAGATTGATGAAAATCTCTTGGCAACCGTCATCGCTAAATATTGTCAGATTACCATCATCTTTTCTTATTCTTAAAATGTTACCTAAGTACCTAAGCAAAATTAATTCCACATATCTAACTACCTCTTGCCTCTTGCCTCTTGCCTTCTGCTTATCCTAACCAAGAAATTAATTTTGCACGACTACTTAATATCTAACTACCTCTTGCCTCTTGCCTCTTGCCTTCTGCTTATCCTAACCAAGAAATTAATTTTGCACGACTACTTAATATCTAACTACCTCTTGCCTCTTGCCTCTTGCCTTCTGCCTATCCTAACCAAGAAATTAATTTTGCACGACTACTTAATATCTAACTACCTCTTGCCTCTTGCCTCTTGCCTTCTGCCTATCCTAACCAAGAAATTAATTTTGCACGACTACTTAATATCTAACTACCTCTTGCCTCTTGCCTCTTGCCTTCTGCCTATCCTAACCAAGAAATTAATTTTGCACGACTACTTAATATCTAACTACCTCTTGCCTCTTGCCTCTTGCCTTCTGCCTATCCTAACCAAGAAATTAATTTTGCACGACTACTTAATATCTAACTACCTCTTGCCTCTTGCCTCTTGCCTTCTGCCTATCCTAACCAAGAAATTAATTTTGCACGACTACTTAATATCTAACTACCTCTTGCCTCTTGCCTCTTGCCTTCTGCCTATCCTAACCAAGAAATTAATTTTGCACGACTACTTAATATCTAACTACCTCTTGCCTCTTGCCTCTTGCCTTCTGCCTATCCTAACCAAGAAATTAATTTTGCACGACTACTTAATATCTAACTACCTCTTGCCTCTTGCCTCTTGCCTTCTGCCTATCCTAACCAAGAAATTAATTTTGCACGACTACTTAATATCTAACTACCTCTTGCCTCTTGCCTCTTGCCTTCTGCCTATCCTAACCAAGAAATTAATTTTGCACGACTACTTAATATCTAACTACCTCTTGCCTCTTGCCTCTTGCCTTCTGCCTATCCTAACCAAGAAATTAATTTTGCACGACTACTTAATATCTAACTACCTCTTGCCTCTTGCCTCTTGCCTTCTGCCTATCCTAACCAAGAAATTAATTTTGCACGACTACTTAATATCTAACTACCTCTTGCCTCTTGCCTCTTGCCTTCTGCCTATCCTAACCAAGAAATTAATTTTGCACGACTACTTAATATCTAACTACCTCTTGCCTCTTGCCTCTTGCCTTCTGCCTATCCTAACCAAGAAATTAATTTTGCACGACTACTTAATAACGTTTGTGATCAACTAATTGGCTGAGAGTCACCACCTGATAACCTCGATCGTGTAATTTCGCTAATAAATTCTTCAGCACGATCGCCGTATTCTCATCTCTTTCGGGGGAACCACCGTGAAGCACTAAAATCGCCCCAGGAAAAATAAATTGCGAGATATACCAAGTGGTAAATTGAGGATGATTCGTTCCTTTTCTGGTATCTAAAGGGATCATGGAAGCGAGAGCAAATCGGGACTCGTAGCCCGGGAATTTCCGCAAAAACGAGCGCATAGATTGATTATAGAAGGCTTGACCGGGACGATACCAGCGCGGTGCTTGACCGGCAAGACGACTTAAAATATCGTTAGCTTCCCGAAACTGACTGGCAAAAGCACCGGCAGCCAGTTGACTGGTGCGGAGATCTTGGGTGCCGTGATTAGCGATTTCGTGACCTTGGGCGATTAGGCACTCAATCAAGGTGGAGTTGGGTTGCAGGTGTCCTGTGATCAGAAAAAAAGTCGCCTTGACGGGGGTTGCTGGGCTGGCTTTTTCTCGATTATGAGCGGCGATCGCTGCTAGAATGCGATCAGTGGATTTTCCTTCCGGATCGTTGGGGGTGGGTGCATCATCGATGGTAAGGGCGATAATTTTCTCTTCTGTCGGTTGATAGAAAATTGCCCCGGTCAAAAGTCGAGCGACGATCGAGATAATTAATTTGGCAATGCTCATTCGCGGGATTAAGGGATGAGAAGATAAGCAAAGATTAGCAATTACAGGCCAGTGACTGAAAGATTATTTCTGTAGGAGATATTTCTGCATTTTGTTGAGTTTCTGCCAATAGATAATCATTAAAACCACATAGGCCACAAAACTGAGGATATCAACTACGGGTAAAAATAGGGTAGTGGCCACGATCGCCCAAGCTAATCCCAGACGCTGATTACAACTACCAAACCGGTGAGCATTTTCTCCTAAAGCCGAGCGATAGGATGCTGGTAGCTTGAAAGCTGAGATAATCCAGATAAAAACCCTGTGAACAATCGGGATGATCATCAACCACATCCATACTGGTGGAAACCGGCGATGTTCGGGGGGGAGAATTACCAGAGCGTTATAGTGAAACCAAGCCACCAAGACATTCAGCAAAATAATGATCGCGATGACGCTGATAACGGCGATCGTGGGTAAAGTTCCTAGTTGTCATATCATATTTAGTTCCTAATGTCAAGGGTTTATCATCGATTCTAAAGATTTTTTTAAGGTGCTAGTTAATTCTCGCACCGCTTGTTTTTTGGCTGCCCCGTCCCGTTGATAGGTGCTGTGCCAGCGCGCCGTCACATCGAGGGGTTCTGCTACGGTAATTATCGCCTTTTGTGGTGCAATTGTCGGCCAAGCTTGGCCTTTGCCCGTAATTTCGTGAATCAGGGCATTGATCATCAATAAAGTCTCTGCAAACCTTCTAGCGGTGGGTTTATTTTGTAAATAATGGCCGGTGACGACGACAAAATTCTCCACCCATCTCATGTGCCAGAGATGCTGATGCGCTTCCGCCGCCACCAGAGCCGCCAAACCTCTTTCCACGTCCGAGAGAGTTTGGATGTCCACGTCCCGACGATAGAGCCAATCCCAGACCGTATCCTCAATATCGTGGGCGCGTTCGATCAAATTACGATCGCCATGCGGCGGCATTTGCAGATATCCCTCCAACATTTTTAGTACTGCATCCATCAATCCCTGTAAACGCAGGGTTAATCCCTCGGTCGGACTCAAATTGGCTAATGGGACTTAAACAAATTTCAAGCCCAAACAAAGCCTAAACTGGCTTTGTAAGCGGCAAACACATCCCGATTCTCGGTCAGCCACTCAAAGAAACGGAAAGACATCGCTGTCCGAAAAGCTTCCAAGGCTTCCACAAAAGTGTTTAAAGGTCGATTCGCCCACCGCCTTTGCAATCCCCCAGTTAACTTATGCCACAAGATAAATGTATAGGCACAAAACACCAAGATAAAATGACGAAGTAAGCTTCGTTTATCCCTGACTTGGTATTCTCTTAACCCTAACCATCCTTTGGCTTCTCGGTAGAATACTTCCACCCAATTTCTTTCGGTGTAAGTCCTCACTATCCACGACGCTGTTACTGTATCTGCCTCAACTACATTGGTCATGAAATAGTCCACCTCTGTAGCTTTTTCAATTGAACTTGCCTTGATGACGATAGCAAAGTTCCTTTCTCCTTCTCGGCTAGATATTTTCGCACTGAATACTGCTACCCAAACCGTTTTTTCTCGCTCTAGCTGAATAGTTATTTTCTCAAAATCCCCTTCTGATAAGCTTTTTGCTAGTTGCTCAAGCTGGATTGTTTCTTCCACACCCCCTTCTTTTTCAATAATTACTTTTCGATTTTTGGCTACTCCTCCTAAGTATTTTAGCTTTCTTTCTTCCAGGGCTTTTAGAAAACTCGTGTTATTGCCATAACCAGCATCTATTAACCCGATTTTCGGTCGATAGCCTCTGGTTAAGCTCCGGTCAATTAAATCTATCGCTATCTCTGGTTTCTTCTTAAATTCTTTGTCTTCTTTCCCCTCGGCTAAGGAACTAGCCGGTTGATAAATTTCAATGTCTAGGGGGACACTTTTTTTGCCGTCGTAGAGATGAGTAGTGACGGCGACTATTCCGTTGTCTGTCTTGCCAATTTCTCCCGAGTACTGCCTCCCAACTCCGGCGGTCAGATTGCCACTTTTTCGATGTCCTGAGTCATCGACAATCAGCGTAAATCCTCGGGGGATTTGCGTCTGGCGGCATTGGTTCATCACTTGCAACCGACATTCATTCACCTGACGGTCTGACCAGGGAGATTCGGTCAAAAAGTGATGTAATCGGTTATAAACTACTCCGACGGCATTATTGGCCATTTGAGTGAGGTTTTTCCTCTCACTTTCCCCTAATAATCCTCCTAAATATTGTCTGAAGCCGTTTTTTTGCGCTTCGTTTTTGAAGCAATTGTCAAACCGTCCACACCATCGGTCAAAGCAGGGAGGCATCGCTAGGGGTTGTCTCTTTCATCGCCGATTTCTCAACGTTAAGTGCTTATTCTGTAACGATTATACTCGATTAAACCTTTGTTGAGCGTTTAAGTCCCACTAACTTTGCCGCTTGTTCCTCTAACTGAATGGCGGTATGGAAACGCCGATAAAAACTTTCCATTTGTTCTAATAAATATTCAGCAATACGCAATAGTTTCGGGTAGAGTAGGGCCTCTTCCTCTGGGGTCAATTGCTGCGTTGGATTCCATTCCCTCGATGAGAGAGATTGTTATAATTGCCGATTGGCCCCATCCCCCAGAGAAAAACCACATTCGCGCTCGATCGCCCGACAGAGTTGCCAAATCTTCGGCCAGGGATTTTCTAAATACTGATACCTCACACCGATGGGGACAATAGACACCTGCTGATTCTCCCCCGCTGCCACCAGCTCTTCGACACACCAAAAACTGGTTTGAGCGCAGCCCAATTCTAAACGACTGACCAGTTCGCCGTGACCGTTGGTATAGCCTTCCGGCGCAATGGCCAAGGGAAATTGGCCGCGAACGTAGAGATGGCGCAGGGTACGCAAACAGCCGAAATCGGGACGACCGCGGCTCACGGGAACGCCACCGATCGCCGGTAAGAGCCAATTAGCCACTGGACCTGCCCAGAGGGGAATCCCTCGATCGTAGAGAAAATAGCCAAAAACTGGCTTATTTAAACTTATTACCTCATTTGCCGCCATTTTAGGCAGGTTGGTATGAAGATAATGGATCAAGGAGGGGGGATCGTTAGTACTGGAATGACGATAGGCAAGCAGAAACCGCAACTGTCCAGCCTGGAAACGGCGGTAACAATCGACGAGAATTTCGCTATTTTCCCCTTCCACCCGCTCAATCTGACATTGCGATCGCAAATAGAAGGGCAACAGCCGATAAATTGCCGCCAAGACCAAGGGGTTAAAATGGGGGGCGAGAAATTTTAGCGGTGATTGAACCCGGATAGGTTTTGTCATCGGAGAATGAGTTTATTATGGATAGGACAGAATCAAGGATTTTGAGCGGAGCCGGAGAAAATTATCGGTTCACTTCAGTATGATATTTGATTTTTTTCCATCTTCAATGATCCTAAGTATCGGCGGACAAACTAGCCGCCAGTAAACCTCGATCGCCCGCTCTGACCTTCTCATAATTAACTGATCTAACTTTAACAATGCCCGTGAAACAACTCATTCAAGCCTTGGCTCTTTTGGGATTACTAGGAATCGCCGGATTGCTGCTTTTATTTCTTGCCCCTTCCTGGCCGACTCTTTTCGGTGTGCTGGTTCTCGATCCCCGGGCTTTCGTCACCATTAAATCCCTGCGCTTTGGTTTGGAAGAAGCGATTATCGTTGTTTTTATCGCTAGTGTTTCCGAGGCGATAGGACAAAGTTTTGTCTTATTTATTAACCGGATTCCCCCCAGCCGCTTTATTTTTAGTTTATTAATTACTTCTATTCTCTACGCTTTTAATTTTGGCATTTGGGCCGCTGGACTTTGGCTAGTCACTATCCTCTTATTTCGGGGTGATACCCGCCTATTTGAGGTGGCCAGTACCCTAGGATTTAGTTACGCACCCTTTATCTTCGGATGAGCGATTGCTCTTCCCTACGCTGGTCGGGCGATCTATCTCAATGGAGCGATTCATCTCCCGTTAACCGCTACGCAGTTTAACGGGAGATGAATCGCCACCAGAATAAAACTAACGCGGTAGCGTTTCCACTTTTGGGGAGTTTTGGTTCTCGACGTATTTTTTTAGTTGTTCGACAGTAACGCCGCCACAACTGGCCACGAAATAACCTCCCGTCCAAAAATAGGGTTTGTTGTAGAAATACTTTGCCGCTAAGTACGGAAATTCCTTTCTAATTAAGCGACTACTAACTGTTTTAAGATTGGCAATTAACTTGGATAAAGCGATGTCAGGCTTGTAATCGATAATCAGGTGAACGTGATCCGATTCACCGTTGAAATCAAGTAATGTGCTGTCCCATTTTGTGACGTTGATACAAAGATTTCTTTAAGTCGGGCTAAGATTTCATTGTTAATAACTTTTCGTCGGTATTTGATGACAAATACAACATGAGCAGTAAGTTTGTAAACAGAGCGAAATCCATGATTGTAATCGGTTGACATATTAGGCAGTAAGTGTTAGAATTTAATTTTACATCACGAAACAAACGACAGTGATAACGCTTACCTACCAGTACAAACTAAAGGTAAACAGGCAACAGGAACGGGAGATCGTCCACATTCTTGATGTTTGTAAGAGCGTTTATAATTACGCGCTCTCGGAGCGAAAAGACTGGCTAAACTCTCGAAAGTGTCTGGCGGATCACTGTTCGCTAGTTTCCGAGTACATAATTCCTGCGGATCAACCCTATCCAAATTACTTCGTTCAAGCTAAAAATCTAACGGAAGCTAAAAAAGTTTCCCCGATATTAAAGACGGTTAACGCTCAAGTTTTACAGCAAGTCTTAAAAACTTTAGATAAGGCGTTTAACCAGATGAAATCGAAAGGCTTCGGCTTTCCTAGATTTAAGAAAAAGATGCGGAGTTTGGTTTTTCCTGCGCTGTCAAAAAACTTTCTAGGGGATGGATGCTTGAATTTTCCACAATTAGGAAAAATTAGAATCAGGCAATCTAGAGAATACCCGTCCGGATTCGAGCCTAAACAAGCTCGAATTATCCAAAAAGCGTCGGGATTTTACGTTTCGGTTTCCTTCCAATCTCCGGAATTAGTTCCCGATATGACAGTTGGGAAGACCTGTTTAGGAATTGACGCGGGAATTGAAAGTTTTGTCGCTACTTCACGAGGAGATTTAATCAAAGCCCCTCGATTTTTGTTGAAAGTACAGAGTAAGCTTAAATTGCTACAAAGACGCTTGAAACATCAAGTCAAAGGCTCGAACAATTGGTTAAAACTTCAGGAGAAGATAGCAAGATTACCTGAAAAAGTGTCTAATACTCGTAGAGATTGGCACTTTAAATTAAGTCATTACCTTTGCGATTTTGCTGATAATATCTTCGTTGAGGATATTAACTTCGTTTCGTGGTCTAGGGGTATCGTCAGAAAACAATCTCTAGATTCGGGTATCGGTAGTTTTATTAACGAGATACTACCGTTTGTCGCTTGGAAACGGGGAAAATATTATCTTAAAGTCGATAAAAACGGAACTTCCCAGGAGTGTCCGAATTGTGGCGCGATTACCGGCAAAAAGTCGTTATCGGAAAGAGTTCACCGGTGTGATTCTTGCGGTCACATTGAACCGAGAGATACAGCATCAGCAAAAGTAATCAAGAATCGAGGAAAAAATGCGGTCGGACTGACCGTATTAGAAAACCCTTGCGGAGGCGGTCTGGCGGGGGTCGTTCAGTTAAATCTGTTCGATCTAGTCAAGAGCCTATGAATCAAGAATCCCTTGCTACACCGCGCGAGCGGTTAGCGGGGGAGTGTCAACTCGACGGCATCTGTCAGGAGTCCACTCGCTTGAAACCCTACGCCCAAAATTTTCTGGCCGAACTATACGGGGTTTTACCGACGCAAGTGCGGATCGTCGGCAATATTATGCCCTATTCCACCACTAATCGCGCCTTAACCGATTCCGAGCGCCCTCTAGCCGGTTTCTGGCAATGGGTGGAAACAAACGGTCAGAAAGGGCATAACGGTGTAATGGCTTTAATCAATCTGCGGAATTTATTTAAGATCGTGGTTTCGGCCGATGATCGCTACGGACCAATTTTTAATCAGGGTTCGGCGGGAGTGATTCTTGAGGCATTACTACACAATGATTATCCCTTGGCCAGTAAGATACCAATTACTTTTATCGGTTATAGTGGCGGCGCTCAGGTTTCCTTGGGTGCAATTATCTATCTCAAAAAATTCTTGAAAGTACCGATCGAAATGATTTCTCTAGGGGGTGTTTTTAGCGGCAATGTCGGTTTTTTGCAGTTGGATCGGTTCTATCATTTAGTCGGTGAACGGGATACGGTAGAACCGATCGGCTGGACGATTTTTCCCGAACGCTGGCCGATCGCTTGGTTGTCCTACTGGAATCAAGCCCGTCGTCTCGGCATTATCAAGATTATCTTCCTGGGGCCGACCCATCATAACGGGGTTATGGGTTATATGGACGGTGAAAGAACCCTGGCCGATGGTCGCACCTGTCGCCAGCAAACCGTGGACACTGTGGCTAAATTAATCTCTTTTCCTTAGCTGCTCTCAAAGTTCCCCGGAAAGATTTAGACTGACTGATCATGACTATTTGCCACTGGTTCGGGGCTATCCTCGCCAATCCAGGCCCAATACTTCTCGATTAAGCCCAAAAGAGTTTAATCTCATAGATTCTGAAAGACCGCCAGTCGCAGTAGGAGACTCTTCTCCTACTGCCTGCAAACTTAAATGATCTCTCAATCTAGATCACTACCACTGGTGTAGCGACAGCAATGTTGTAACCACTCAGTTGAATGATCGCATCACTAGCGGCTTGGAAACCAGCCACTCCATTGTTGAGAGCGATAAAAGTACCACTTTGACCTGTCACTTTAAAGGCCGCCGCAGTGTTAGCAGCAAAGGCCGCATTAGTCAAGACCAACTGAATCGCCGCTTCGGTTAAAGAAGTAGCTGTCCCTTTCGATGCGGTCAAATTGATTGCCGCAATAGATCCAGGGGCATTAATGCGATCAAGACTAGCACCTGTGCCACTGTAGCCTTGAATAACATCAAAGCCACTCAGCAGCGACTCACCGAGGGAATTGTAGTTCAAAGTATCCAATCCAGTGCCTCCTGTCAGGCTATCTTTGCCAAGACCGCCTCTCAGGTTATCATTATTGGCCCCACCATCGAGGGTATCATCACCTTCTAAACCGCTGATGGTGTCTTTACCTCCCACTCCAGCTAGGGCATCGGCAAAGCTTGTCCCGACCAAGTTGTTATTGGCTGAGTTACCATCATTGTCAAGAATGGTGGCCGTAGCCGTGCTCGGTCCACTGATAGTGTAGCCGACGGGGGCGGTAATTGTGGTGATGATGGTTTCGCTGGGATCACTCAAGAGGTCATCTATGGTGGGCAGAGTGATGGTAGCATTGGATGAACCTGCCGCAAAGGTGACGCTGCTAGGAGTAGTGCCTGTGTAGTCAACACCTGGAGTCGCTGTCCCCGCTAGGGTGTAGTTAACGGTTAAGGCACTGGAGAGGTCGCCGGTGCGGGTGAGGGTAAAGACACTGCTCACTGAACCAGCTTCCTTCCCATCGGTGGTTTTGGCGAGCGAGATTGATTTTGTCGCCGCGCCCCCATCATCATAGATTTTGACATCATCAACGTTCCAGGAACTTACTGTATATACACCAGTGCTACCAACATTGAACCCGAAACGAATTTGAGTTGAGGCACTCTTGTAGGCACTAATATCAAATTGTTGAGGTGTCCAAGCGTTATCTTGCACTCCTGGAGAACCTCCTGAACTCCAGAGATTGACCCAGCTAGAACCGTTGAAGATATCCACTGTGTTCTGCATATAGGGAGTGTAGTCACTATTGAGCCAACGGGCATATTCAAAGAACAACTGATTGGCCGTACTGGTGTTGATGATCGGACTGGTTAGATAATAGAAGTCGTGCAAGGCTGTAGAGGCATTTCCACCAATAACAACCCCAGCTACACCATTATCGGCTGTGGGAGTATTGTCCGTTCCGGGATCAGGGTTGCCATATACCTGACCCGTAGAAGTTGTGGCAGCACCGATTTGCCATTCTGTCCCCAGAGTCCAACCCTTCGTGTTATTGGCAAAATCATCCGAGAAGTAGGTGGTAAACTCGTTGTCAAGAATGGTGGCCGTAGCCGTGTCAGGTCCACTGATAGTGTAGCCGGCGGGGGCGGTAATTTTGGTGATGATGGTTTCACTGGGATCTACCACACTATCGTCGATGGTGGGCAGAGTGATGGTAGCAGTGGGGGAAAATGCCGCAAAGGTGGCTTGGCCTAAACTGGGGTCATTGTAGTCGCTGCCGAGGGTAGCAGTACCCGCTAGGGTGTAGTTAACGGTTAAGGCACTGGAGAGGTCGCCGGTGCGGGTGAGGGTAAAGACACTGCTCACTGAACCTGCTTCCTTACCGTCGGTGGTTTTGGCGATTGAGATTGATTTTGTCGCCGCGCCCCCATCACCATAGATTTTGACATCATCAACGTTCCAGGAACTTACTGTAAATACACCAGTGCTACCAACATTGAACCCGAAACGAATTTGAGTTGAGGCACTCTTGTGGGCGCTAATATCAAATTGTTGAGGGGTCCAAGCGTTTTCTTGGACTCCTGGAGAAGCTCCTGAACTCCAGAGATTGACCCAGCTAGAACCGTTGAAGATATCCACTGTGTTCTGCATATAGGGAGTGTAGTCACTATTGAGCCAACGGGCATATTCAAGGAACAACTGATTGGCCGTACTGGTGTTGATGATCGGACTGGTTAGATAATAGAAGTCGTGCAAGGCTGTAGAGGCATTTCCACCAATAACAACCCCAGCTACACCATTATCGGCTGTGGGAGTATTGTCCGTTCCGGGATCAGGGTTGCCATAACTTTGACCCGTAGAAGTTGTGGCAGCACCGATTTGCCATTCTGTCCCCAGAGTCCAACCCTTCGTGTTATTGGCAAAATCATCCGAGAAGTAGGTGCTAAATCCTTCCTCAGAAATAATAGTTCCCGTTGCTGTATTAGGAGAACCGCCAATGTAGCCGGTCCCAGAATTGACGGTTAAAATAACTGATTCGCTGTTTTCCTGTACGGTGTCAGCAATGGGATCAACCTCGACCGTTGCCGTTGTCGCACCGGCGGCAAAAGTGACGGTTCCCAATTTCGTCGTCGGGTCGAAGGTGACACCACTACCTGTTAATACGTTGTAATCGGCTGGGTCGCTTCCCACCGGGGCGGCGTTGGCTATGCCACTCGCCCCGAAGTTAACGGTCAGGGGAGAACTCAGGTTTAAGTTGGTGCGAGTAAAGGTATAAACCAAGTTAGTCGCACCGTCTTCCTGCACACTGCTGGGACTGACACTGACGGTTACGGACGGTAATTCAGTCGCAGTAAGCGCATTATTGATATTGAGCCGCTTACCAGAAACCGTTTTACCGGCAAGGGATGCCAGGGGGTCGCCCGTGTTCATTAAGGTGTTTTTCACCTGTTGGGCTGTCCAGGTAGGATTTTGTGACCACAACAAAGCCGCCGCCCCTGCCACATGGGGACTGGCCATGGATGTCCCTGAATAGGTGGCATAGGTATTGCCTGGAGTGGTGCTGTAAATCTCTGAACCAGGTGCGCCTAAATCTACGCTGGTTAAGCCATAGTTGGAAAACGAAGAGAGAGCATCGGTGCGGGTGGTGGAAGCAACGGAAATAATATTAGCTAGGTTGTAGCTGGCAGGATAGGAGGGGCTTGTGTCAGTGTTTTTTGCATCATTACCAGCCGCCGCAATAAATAAAGCCCCCGCCTGACCCGCTGCGTTAATCGCATCGTAGAGCGCTTGACTATAACCGCCTCCTCCCCAGGAGTTATTGGTGAGCTTAACTCCTTTGGCCGTCGCATAGTTAATTGCCTTAATGGCATTGGAGGTAGAGCCTGACCCCGTATCATCAAGGAACTTCAGTGGCATGATTTTGGCATTCCAAGCCACCCCCGTCACGCCTACCCCATTATTTCCTTTGCCAGCAATGGTTCCCGAAACATGGGTTCCGTGACCATCAACATCACTGGGGTTATTGTCGTTATAGGCAAAGTCCCAACCGCGAATGTCATCAATGTAGCCATTGCCATCGTTGTCAATGCCGTCGTTGGCAATCTCCCCTGGGTTTGTCCAGATATTGCCAACTAGGTCTTGGTGATTGTAGTCAACCCCCGTATCAATAACCCCAATCACTAAATTAGGATCGCCGGTTTGAATATCCCAGGCTTCCGGGGCATCAATATCCGCGTCGGCAGTACCGCCACTTTGTCCGGTGTTATGCAGTCCCCAAAGTTGATTAAAACTGGGGTCATTGGGGAATGTCGCCTGGGCACTAATTGTGCCTTTTGTCACAATATAGTCGGGTTCAACGTATTCAAAAATCGGATTGGAGCGATATTGTGCCAGAATCTTCTCCACAGAGAGCGACCCGGATAACTTCCAAATCTCTGCCCCCGTTAGTTTAATCTTCTGGGTTTTAACAGCACCAAAGAGGGACTGAAACTGAGCAACTTGGGCGGCGGCGATCCCTTGCTTGAACTTGAGAATCACTTGATTGGGAGCATAAGGGGCAAGGGTGCTAGTTGCTGCCGGTTTTAGCTCTGAGGTGACGGGGGCAGCGGTGGGTACAGAGGCAGGACCGGACCCTGGACTGGAGGTGACGGGGGCAGCGGTGGGTACAGAGGCAGGACGCGACCCTGGACTGGTGGAATAACCAGAAGAGTTAATACTAAGAGGATCGGGAAACACCACTTGGCCCGTAGCAGCAGGGGAGACTGGAACCGTGGCAGCCTCAGAGGATACTGTAGATGGGGAGGGGTTAGAGTTCAGGACTCCTAAGGGAGGAGTTTCCCTCGATACACTTAAATCGTCGGAACCTGTTAAATCAAAGGTGATTGGGGAGGCTCCATCAAAACTCAAAGAATCTTCTAGAGATGACATATCTGTACTAAATAAATTGGAACTTACTTATGTTGTCTTCATCAGCAGGCACACCCCATTTTCCGAAAATTAATCGGTTAATTACTTGGGGGTGTTGGATTTTTTCTGTTTATGGTTAGGGAAAAGGACAAGCCCAACTTTTCTGCCCTGGGGCTAAATCTCTCATCTATTTATGATTATAAATAGACAAGTTTAACAAAAAAATAAATTTTTTCTTAAATTTATCCAATAGCCTGATGAGTCACAGCAATAAGAAAAGCATTATTGAGAATGAAAAAACGTGAAAGTATTAAGCTGCCTGTGCATTTAAATTACTCCTTGAGGCGCAGTTAAAATTCGTTGCGTAAATGCGTCCTAGCTTACTAGGTCAGGGTTTCTCAATCAACAGAGTAAATACTAAGACTATTTTCCAAAAACTGTAGCCCAATTATAGAAAAGATAATTAAGTGGATAAATCGCCTCTTATTGTTTCTGTGTGTAAGGGAGAAGAATAGAAATAATTTTCTAAAATATAGTCTTTAAAACCTTGCATAGCAAGACTTGTATAAATAATAAGCACTAATAAATATACCAGGTTTATCAGAGACAATAAATGGGTAATATTTGGAGATAAAAAGTAGTTTTTTGTTCAATAACTGGTAAAATTTTTTATAGTTTTTTAACTGATTTGCGATTTATATTTTTTAAATATAAATCAGTAATTTTATTTATTTTTCTATTAATTGCCAGCCAAATATACACCTTTATCTTCTTACAATAAATCAGCCGCCACATTCAAATCAATACCTATTGCTTAAATCAAACCTTCTCCTCACTTCAGTCTGGTTTCTGCTGTTTGATTGCTTGTTGTCACCAACTGAAGAAATCTTACCTTTAGATGAGCCTACTTTTACCTCAATCTGCTTAACCGGAACCGTGGCTAAATTAATCTTTTTTCCTAAGTTCCCTGGAAAGATTAAGGTAAAAATTTATTTAGGGTTTGCGGCAAAAAGTTTGTTGGTGGGGTTAGGAGTCGGTAGCCGGTCGTCGGTCGTCAGTCGGGGAAGTCAGAATAACAGAATGACCTCGCGCACTGGGAAGCGGAACCCTTTGCAATCGCCTCCGGAAAGTGCAAGAATTTTGAGTCCCTCGGATCGATTTCTCAACGTTTGTTTCTGGCACTTTTTTAGTCAAAAAAGTGCCAAAACCGTTTTCTAGTAAGGCTTCCAGTAATATTCAGCATACCCTAGATATATCGGCCTTTAGACTGACTGATCATGGCTATTGGCCACTGGTTCGGGGCTATCCTCGCCAATCCAAGCCCTGACTAACTCGTAGCAGAGACCGAGCAGAACCGGTCCGACGAACAAACCGATAATCCCGTAGGCGATCACTCCCCCGAACACCCCTAGCAGAATCACCACCATGGGAATGGGCAGACCGCGCCCCATTAAGATCGGTTTGAGGAAATTATCCACCAAGGTGGCGGGAATCATCCAGATGGTAAATAATAGGGCGGTGGAATGGGGTAGTGTTACCCAAGCGTGAATGAGCGCCCCCAAGACAATCAAACCGGGGCCAATTTGGAGAATGCCCAAAATTAGGGTGAGGAGAGTTAATAAACCGGCCGCAGGCGTTCCCACCGTCACTAAACCGATGCCGATCAAAAGACTCTGGATAATGGCAACGCCAATAATACCGCGGCTAACATTGCGGACGGTGGAGGCGGTCAGACTGGCCAGCGCGATGCCTCGACCCGGGGCGATCTTTTCCGCTAACCGGTTCATCAGGTGAGTCAGATTTTTAGCCGAGAGGGTGAGGGCTGCCGCAATCAGAATCGAGGCGATAAATTTCAGCACCGTCAGACCGGTACTGGTGGCTAGGGAAAGGGAGATTTTCCCCAGTTCTTTTAATTGCGGCTCGAAGCGCTGAAGAAATTGACCCGTGTTATTTGATGCCTGCTGCCAGAGACTGGCAATCCTTTCGCCGACCAGCGGCCAGGTGGCCACATCGGCGGGGGGAGGGGGAATCACCGCCGCACCGGTATCGATATATTCGGCCATCGTTCGCAGATTACCCGCCAGAACCGCTGCAATGCCACTCACCGGACCGATAATAATCCCTAGACAAAGTAGGGTGAGGAGAACTGTGGCCAGTTTCGCCCGGCCAGCGAGCAGCTTTTTTAACCAGAGAAAGATCGGATACCAAGCGATCGCTAGAATTGCTCCCCAGAGGATCATGGTTAGGAAGGGACGCAGCAGGGTAAAACCGGCAAATAACAACAGGCCGAGAAAAAACAGCCGGATGACGAGATCGATAATTTTAGCGTCATTTTTCATCAATAGCGATCGCCTTTTGGCTAGATGAGGACATTTCTGCAATTATGGCAGTTTTTCGTTATGGGTAGTGATTCGC
The DNA here is from genome assembly GCF_032027425.1 of Microcystis wesenbergii NRERC-220. Lineage (NCBI taxonomy): Bacteria > Bacillati > Cyanobacteriota > Cyanophyceae > Chroococcales > Microcystaceae > Microcystis > Microcystis wesenbergii. The sequence continues at coordinate 1,005,005 of NZ_JAVSJA010000001.1, forward strand.
TAGTAGTGGTGAGCCGTCTTGCTTATCTGGTGGGGATTGTGTAGAATATTTCCTGATCAAAATAATTGCCCGATAAATCTCTACAACTGATTCTTTCAGGGTAAATCTCCTGAGAAATATCTTTTTTTGGTTGGTCGGTGCAATGCTTACTTGCAATCGTCTTGATCGAGTAAAATCGACTAATTTAACCTATTAACAAGGATGCAAGCAAATTTATTAGAAGTGCGGGGAGCCACCCGTCGATTTGGGGGATTAGTCGCTGTCGATGGGGTTTCCTTTCAGGTACAAAAAAAGGAGATTTTTGGCTTAATTGGACCCAACGGGGCGGGAAAAACGACTTTATTTAATCTGATCACCGGTTTAATTCCCCTATCGAGTGGTGATTTAATTTATCAAGGCTACAGTCTGGCGAATTATCGTCCTCACCAGATCGCTCAGGCAGGAATTGCCCGTACTTTCCAGAATTTGCGCTTATTTGGCGAATTATCGGCTTTAGAAAATGTAGCGATCGCTGGTCATCTTCACAATAGCTCCAATCTCTGGACAGGAATGTTGGGTTTACCAGTTTCGAGAAGGGAAGAGGAAAAAACCTACAAAAGAGCGGGGGAATTATTAGATTTAGTCGGATTAACCGACCAAAGCAATCGGAAAGCCCGTAATTTAGCATATGGTGATCAAAGACGCTTGGAAATTGCCCGCGCTTTAGCTTTGCAACCCCAGTTATTACTGCTCGATGAACCGGCAGCCGGGATGAATCCCAGCGAAAAGGGGGCATTAAGTCAGCTAATTCGACAAATTCGTGATAATTCAGAGGATTTAACTGTCCTGTTAATCGAACATCATGTGCCTTTAGTGATGGGATTATGCGATCGCATTGCCGTGTTAGATTTCGGTAAGTTAATCGCTTTGGGAGATCCGTCCACAGTCAGGGAGAATCCCGCGGTGATTGAAGCTTATTTAGGGGATGAATAAGGATTTTAGATAATTGCTATTCGGGTTAATAGGAGATAATAATGATTATCGAATTACCAGAGATAGTTAGAAAAAGAGTTAAAAGTATAGACCTCTGGTAAAAATCAAAAATTGTTGTTAGGGTTAGTAGTCAGTAGCCAGTAGTCAGTAGTCAGGATAATTAAGAATGAATAATAATTAATTAAATGGTATCTTGAACATATTTTAGGCAATTTAATCCTTATTTTTGCCGTTTTTGAACCCTCGAAAATTAATTATGCAAGAGGTTTAATCAAGGATGTTAACCTTTAAATCTGAGTTAAAACTCTACACTTGCTTCCACTTAAATGAGGCTGATTTTGTTCTGTGTTAGACTGATATTTGCGTAAGCTCTGCTCTCATTCTAGCATATATCGTGTCAATGTGCTACTATTTAACAGTAAAGCCAACCTAAAACGGCGGGGTTTCAGACCAAATTTTTCCATGATTCCTTTAACTCTTAATCTCTTGCAAGGTTCCGTTACTTTTCGTTTCAGTCCCAGTGCTGCCCTAGATTTGCAAAGGGAAATTAATATTTTACTTGATCGCCTAAAAGCGATCGCCAGTAATGCCTCTAGTGGGGGTAAACCCCAACCCCAAAAACCGCTGGAATATCAGCACACTGGTGATGTGTTTCTGGAAGTGTTTTGTAATCCCAATATTTATCCGAGTCCTTTTTCTGCTAAAGTTTTGTTAACGGTTCGCGATGATCGCCTACGCTTAACCACAGAAGCAGAATTAACCCGTGTGATCGAGGATTTAGAGCGTTATCTCGACCAAAATAGTTAGAAGCGGGGGATTTTTGGGGTTTCGACCTTTCCTTGTCGTTCCACCTTTCCCCATCTGATTATTCTTCTCTAGCTTGCCATGTTGCCGACCGATTTATTGATTTCCCGTCAAAATGGCGAGACAATTATTCCCAAACGCTTACCGATCGCTGCCGATTATCTGGCGATCGCTAAAGAACAAATCACCTGTTTTCAGGAAAGTATCGGTCAAACTAAGGGAGAATTAAGCCAAAAACTCCTAATCTTGGAGGGAGACAGTCCCGATTATAAAATTAAACGGGGATTTGCTCACCTATTAACCAATCATTTTGCCACCTTTGAGATTATTAGTCCCTTAGAACCGCAGGAATTAAGAAAAAGAGTTTTTGAACAAGCGGCCAAGTTTGTTCCTATTCCCCAAAATCGATCGCTAATTCTTCAAACAATTGCCCAGCAACTCAGCCAAGAATTAAATCAAGAAATTTTTCCAGTGGCTCTAGAAAAAGGACTCTATGCTGATTTAGCAGAGAATAAAATTCTGACTCAATTTGATGCTCCCACCCCCGAAAACCTAATTTATCGTTTTAACCTCTCGCAAATTCAAGGTATTTTTTATCGGGCCAGTTATTTAATCATCAACGTCCACCGCAACGATCCGGGGGAATATAAATATCTCTTTCGCTATCTAAAACTATTTCGTTTAATGACTTATATCGAAGGGGATGCCGACACGGGATTCACTATTACTATCGATGGTCCCACCAGTTTATTTAAAGCTAACAGTCGTTATGGCATTGAAATCGCTAAATTAATTCCTGCCTTACTCCATGTTACTCACTGGAATCTGAAGGCACAATTACAGTACAAAGATTCCTATACAGGAACTATTAAAAAACAACAGTTCAATTTAGAGGATAACTGTGGTCTGGTGTCCCACTATTCCCCAGGTAAACCCTACGATAGTATGTTAGAGGAATCTTTCGCTAAACGTTGGTTACAGTTAAAAACTGAATGGCAGTTAGAAAGGGAAGTGGATTTAGTGCCTTTACCCGGAGGAGTGATGATTCCCGACTTCCGTTTAGTACATCCCGATGGTCGCGTTTTTCTCCTCGAAATTGTTGGTTATTGGCGACCAGAATACCTACAAAAGAAATTTTTACAGGTTAAATCGGCCCAAGCAAATAATCTAATTTTAGCCGTATCGGAACGGTTAAATCTAGAAAAAGCTGGAGTTAAATTTCAAAATCTACCCGCTCAGGTTATCTGGTTTAAAGATAAATTATCACCCCAAGCAGTGTTAGAAGTTTTAAATTAAAAGGTTAAGAAGTTAAAAGCGGAAGTATAGTTTCATACTCCCGCTTCGGTTTAATCAGACTAGGTTAGCCTTTTCGCTTAAGACCAGACAATGAGTGCTACCTTATTGAGCAATGGCAGGACTGATGGACACTTTCACCACTTTATTTTTTTCTTCTTCCGCTTTCGGGAGGGTGAGATTGAGAATGCCATCTTTGTATTCAGCGATCACGTTAGTGTTATCAACCCGGACCGGTAGAGGAATAACCCGATGGAATTTACCATAACGGAATTCAGTGCGGGTAAATCCTTCCTCTTCGGTTTTAATTTCCGATTTTCTTTCACCATTAATGGTCAGACTATCGGCTGTTACTTCCACGTTGAGGTCTTTGGCTTCCATACCAGGTATTTCCAGTTTAAGCTGAACTGCCTCTGGCGTTTCGGTAATTTCCGCCGCTGGGATGAAGGATAACCCCATTTTTTCGCCATTGCCTACATCAGTCGGCACAAGACGGTCAAACAAGCGATTCATTTCTTTTTGTAGGCTTTCTACTTCTCTGAAAGGTTCCCAACGTATAAGTGCCATATAATTCACCTCCGCAGTTTTCTTGACGCTAGAGATTTTGATTTATCTCTACACTTTTAGGATAGATAAAAGATTCTCTGACTGGGGTAGGGTTTTCGGTATTGAGTTTTTCCAGATTCCCGTACTATCTCCTATACTAGAGCTAGGTGAAAAAGTTTTTCCCGGGGAAGTGGGAAGTGGGGAGTGGGTAGGGTTGATTCATGAATCAACCCTACTATGAATTAACCCTACTATGAATTAACCCTACTATGAATTAACCCTAGGGGAGTGGGGGGTTTTCTCAGTGAACTGATAACTGATAACTGATAACTGACTCCACCAACAGACTTTTTCAGTAAACCCTAATTATCTACTGATGAATAATTAAACTTTCTAAACTGGTTTGTAAATCTTGGGTTAATTGTGCTACGGCCGAGCGTCGATCGCTTTTATAATCGCCATAGCGCTCGGATACGCAAATAGGCTTACCGATAGTTATTATCGCTTTTTGTTGACCAATTTGGGGACGGAAAAAGGGATTACCTCCCTTAATTCTTGTCACTAAATCCCAGAGCAATAAAATTGTCTCTGCGAATCTTTCTACGGTGGGGTTTTCTTTTACATAATAACCGGTTACTGACACGAAACTTTCGACAATTCTCATGTGCCACATTTTTAAATTAGCTTCATCGGCCAGGCGATCAGCTAATCCTAATTCAAGGGGAGAAATAGAATGAGTGGGTTTTAATTCTTGGCGATAAATGCGTTCCCATCCTGCTTGTTCTAAACGACGACAGCGATCGATCACATTACCATTAGGAGAAACATTAAAATACTTTTCTACGGTTTGTAAGGCCACATCTAATAAATTGGCTAAACGTTTGGCTAGGGTTTCGTTCGGATCATCACCATTGGCAGGCACTACCGGCAAAGATTGATAGTAGAAATCTCGATAAAAATCCTCCATTAAGGATAATAATCTTTCTCCTAACCGAAAAAGACGCTCGTATAAAACCTTTTCTTCTAGGGATGAATTCGGGATTGGTTGTAAACCGCTATCGGTTTCTAAATTAGTTAAAATTTGCTCGATTTCTTGCCACACTGGAGTCAGATAAAAATACTGAATACCAATAGGTAAAATAATTACTTCCTGCTGTTGTTTAGCTTTTCTGACATCATCCACACCCCAAAAAGCCAATTGAGAAATACCCGGCTCAATAGCACTGACAAGCTCATTATGTCCGTTAGTTGCCCCTTCTGGAGCAGCGGCTAAAGGATAATCTCCTTCTAATAATAAACGACGAGCCGAACGCAATCCGATTAAATCGGCTTTTCCCCGTTGAATTGGTGTGCCACCTAACTTAGAATATAACCATCCTACCCTTTCTCCAGCCCATAAAGGAATACCTCGATCGTACATAAAATGAGCGTGAATCGGTGCTGGTAATTTTATTCCTAACTCTTGGGCTTTTTTGGGTACTAATTTCCACAAAAGATAGGCCATACAGTAGGGATCGTTAATACTGGGATGACGAAAAGCAAGCAGTAAACGGACTTTTTTCTCTTGACTTTTTTGATAAAATGTGATTAAAGTTTCTAGATTGGCGGCGGAAATTTCTCTTAAATTGGTTTTAGTTTGTAACCAGAGAGGTAAAAAGATTTGACATCCCTTTAAAAGCAAGGGATTAAGGTCAGGGGGGATAAATTCGAGGGGGGGTTGTGCGCCCAAAGATAGATTAGACATACAAGTAGTCGTGCCAAATAAATTTCCTAGTTGAGACTCCGAGACAGGTATCAGATTTTAGTTTTCAGTTCATTGTTTACTGTTTACTGTTTACTGTTTAAGGAAGAATAAAAGAAAACTCTGATCAATAATTACCCACTGGCCAAAAGGTAATCACAGCAGCAAACAGGTGTCGAGCTAGATTTCAAATACACTGGGATTGCAGGCTCCCTCAACTGTGAAAGGAGAAATTAACCGACTTTGAACGAGGAGGAACAGGAGCAGTTTACCTCCTCACCTAAACAAATACAGCTATACTATAGCTCTATCCCCATTTCTCGCAAACGAGCCGCCATCTGTTGAGAACGCTGTCTTTCCGCTTCCAGAGCTTGCTGAGTAACATTTAATTGCTCCTGTGCTGCGGCTGCCTGCTCCTGGGCTGCAGCTGCTTGCTCCTGGGCCGCAGCCGCTTGCTCCTGGGCCGCTTCTTCCGGCAAGGGGATTAAATTGCCTTCCGGGTCATAAAATCTCGCCCAAATTGCCGTTTCTCGGTCAATAGTCCCCTCCCAAGTCCCCAACCAATAGCCTAAAGTTTCACACCATAACCAGCCGCGCTCGTTTCGTTCTAAAGAATGGTAGCGTTGGTCAGACCCTAAATGCCATCCTTGTAAAGAATTGGCATCAAAAGGATCGTAGATGAAATAATCTGGTGTGCGGAAGGTTCCCTCATAAATTGCCTTTTTTCGCACTTTATCGGTCTTGGCGGTACTAGGAGAGGTTAATTCCACGATAACGTCAGGATAACGTCCCTCTTCTTCCCAAATTACCCAACCCTGTCGCTCTCTCTTGCCATCGACATTGAGGACAGCGAAGAAATCGGGCCCGCGAAAATCGCGATTTTTGGCTTGTTCACGGCTGAAATAAATAAACATATTGCCACCGGTGTAGAAGTCGTCTCGTTCGCCGTAACCCTGGTGTAGGGAGCGAATCAAGACATTCATGGCAATGCGGTGTCGGTTGCTTGCCAAGGGTTCACCATCATCAAAAATTAAGTCTGTGGGGGGTGGGGTGGGTTCCCAGAAGTCCTCGAAATCTTCTTCTATCAGTGCCGGAGAGGTGGCAGTTTCGTCGCTTTTGGCAATCGTCATTTTTTCGGCCTCTCTAGGTGGGAGTATCCATATTTTTGCTGATTATTGATCCTATGTTACATCAGAATTTAGGAGTGAGGAGATAGATGTTAGGAGTTGAGAAAATTATCTTCGGTTAACAATGATCAAAACTTTTCTTCTGGGTGCGTTACATTGGGCTAACACACCCGACTAATATCCTTAAGCTAACCCAAAAACTTGGCTTTATCTTTAACTAATTTTGTCCCGATTCCGGCGGCAATGACTTCGGAGAGAATGCTAATTAAACGATAGATAGCAACGGTGACAAGTACGTTAGCGGCGGGAAATTTTTCTGTGTCTAAAAGTGCGATCACTGTAGCTTCAAAAACTCCTAATCCCCCCGGCGCTCCGGGGACAACTAAACCCAATAACCAAGCAAAACTAAAGGTTCCTAAGAGGGGTAAAATCTGAGCGGGGGTAATCATTTTTAATACCATCCAAGCTAAAATAAAACCCGCACCGCGCCACAATAAAAATCCAGTTTCACCCAGGAGAGGTACAAGAGGATATTTAGTTAGATAAACCGGTTCTTGAGCAATCTTTTTCTTTTGGCTAAGGATTTTCAGAGGATAATTTAAAAATTTGGGATGAATGCCGATTAAAATTAATCCTAAAACTAATATCTGTATCCCTAGACTTGAGCTAGATTTCATCCAACCTAAACCACTACCAATAACTGCTATGGCTAAGGCTGCACATACCAGCAATAAAAGTTCTAATAAAACGCTTAAACTAGCGGTTCCCCAATCACTTCCTGCTTTATTAATTGCCACGATGCGAGCATAAAAGTGACCGATATTACCGGGTAGATATTTTCCTAAATTGGTAATCATATAGATGCCAATTCCTGCGGAGGTTTTAATCGGTTGTTGATAGCTTTTGAGTATCCATGTCCACACCCATCCTGCCCAAATTTGAGCGATAACGGTGGTTACAAGTGCCAAGAAAAGAAATAACCAGCCATGATTTTCAATTCTAACTGAGGTGACGTTATCCCAGTTATTTTTAAGGTTACTGAGAACAAAAAATAAGGTTCCCCCAATAATCAGCCAACGTAGAAACTTTTTCAGCATTTCGTTTTTTCCTTTATTCATTTTCTGGAGGAAACCAATCGAGATCAAGGAGATTTTCTAAACTGTAGGGACATTGCCCAAGAAAACTAACTTGATTATCGGTTTTTTCTCTAACATAATTTAAGGCTTTCTGGTAAATACGAGGTAATTCTTTAGTGAGATAATTGCGGAGATTAGTAGTTAAATAAGTGTCGATCTGGTTTTTGAAATTGACGATTTCTGAACGCCAATGACTACGATTATATTTTCTCTTGACTGTCCAAAATTGTAGCAGTAAACAATGTCTAATAATTTGCTCTAATAAACTAGCAACACGAAACTTTTTTTCGTTTCCCAAATCTTCTAACTCCTCGATTAAATTGTCTAAATCTAAAGCGTCAAAATTTTTAGCCTTGAGCAGCTCTATAGTTTCTTCTAACCAGAGAGAATCATCAATTTCGTAGAGAGTTTTTAAGTCGGGAATAACAGTCATTATCATCTCCTTTATTCATAAGGTGGTAGCCAATTGGGATCGAGAAGTTCTTCTAAACTGTAGGGACAAGTATCGGGAAAAATAACTTGATTTTTTGTCTTTTTTCTCACATAACGGGTTGCCTTCTGATAAATATTATCAAATTCTTGTTCTAAATATTTCCGTAAACTTGCCGTTAGGTAGGTATTTAATTGATCTTGAAAATTTACCAGTTCTGATTCCCAATGACTTTGATTATATTCTCTTTCCCTTGTCCAAAATTGCAGTAACAAAGCATGACGAATAATTTGCTGTAAAAAACTAGCAACACGAAACTTTTTTTCGTTTCCCAAATCTTCTAACTCCTCGATTAAATTATCTAAATCTAAAGCGTCAAATCTCTTCGCTTTTAAGAGTTCGATAGTTTCTTCTAACCAGAGAGAATCATCAATTTCGTAGAGAGTTTTTAAGTCGGGAATAACAGTCATTATCATCTCCTTTATTCATAAGGTGGTAGCCAATTGGGATCGAGAAGTTCTTCTAAACTGTAGGGACAAGTATCGGGAAAGTTGACTTGATTTTTAGTCTTTTTTCTGACAAAGAAAACTGCATCTTCATAAATGTTAGTTAATTCATTTTGTAAATAATTACGGAGATTGGTGGTTAAGTATCTTTTTAGCTGAATTTGAAAGTTGACTATTTCTAACTCCCAGTGATCCTGATTATATGCTCTTTTCTCTGTCCAAAATTGCAGTAACAAAGCATGACGAATAATTTGCTCTAATAAACTGGCAACACGAAACCTTTTTTCGTTTCCCAAGTCTTCTAACTCCTCGATTAAGTTTTCTAAATCTAAAGCTTCATATCTTTTATTCTTCAATAGTTCTATGGTTGCTTCTAACCAGAGGGAATCATCAATTTCGTAGAGAGTTTTTAAGTCGGGAATAACAGTCATTATCATCTCCTTTATTCGTAAGGTGGTAGCCAATTAGGATCGAGAAGTTCTTCTAAACTGTAGGGACAAATATCAGGAAAGTTGACTTTATTATCAGTTTTTTGACGAACATATCGCACGGACTCAAAGTAAATTTGCTCAAATTCCTGTTCTAGATATTTACGAAGATTTGTAGTTAAATAGCGCTTTAACTGATATTGAAAACTGACTATCTCTGCTTGCCAATGAGCTTGATTATATTTTCTTTCACTTGTCCAAAATTGTAATAATAAACAATGTCTAATAATTTGCTGTAAAAAACTAGCAACACGAAACTTTTTCTCGTTTCCCAAGTCTTCTAACTCCTCGATCAAGTTTTCTAAATCTAAAGCGTCAAATTTTTTCGCCTTGAGCAGTTCAATGGTTTCTTCTAACCAGAGAGAATCATCAATTTCGTAGAGAGTTTTTAAGTCGGGAATAACAGTCATTTTTTATCTCCTTTATTTGTAAGGTGGTAGCCAATTAGGAGCGAGCAGTTCTTCTAAACTGTAGGGACAAGTATCAGGAAAGTTGACTTTATTATCGGTTTTTTGACGAAGATAGCGAAGGGCTTTTTCATAAATAGTTGCCAAATTATGTTCTAGATAATTTCTTAAATTAGTCGTCAAATAAGTATTAAGTTCATCTTTAAAATTGATAATTTCTGAACGCCAATGAGCCTGATTATATTCTCTTTCACTTGTCCAAAATTGTAATAATAAACAATGTCTAATAATTTGCTGTAAAAAACTAGCAACACGAAACTTTTTCTCGTTTCCCAAGTCTTCTAACTCCTCGATCAAGTTTTCTAAGTCTAGCGCTTCAAAATTTTTAGCCTTGAGCAGTTCGATAGTTTCTTCTAACCAGAGAGAATCATCAATTTCGTAGAGAGTTTTTAAGTCTAGAATAACAGTCATTTTTTATCTCCCCTAGAATTGGCAATAGTGACCAGTTAAACCGATCACTAAAGCTTTTTTACTGTTTATATACTAGATAATTTTAGCGGCGCGCAGACCGAAAAAGAGACCGAGGGCAATTCCGGTAAAAACGATCAGATAACCCGCCAAAGCAGCAACAGCTAACACAGACATGGTGAAAATCTCCCAAGTAATTTAATCTTTTTTAGCATTGTACCGTTATTCTTGCCCTTCCCCTTCCTCGTCTTCTATATCTTCCCCAAAGCGCTGCTGGGGGGGGATTGCGGCGACAATTGCCTCGATTACCTTGCCGACTGGAACAATTTCTAAGCCCACATCTTCGGGATAAACTTGACCTCTAGGGACAATTGCCCGTTTAAAGCCCAATTTAGCCGCTTCTTTTAATCTTAGTTCCATTTGCGACACTAAGCGCACTTGTCCGCCTAATCCCACTTCCCCGATTAAGACTGTGCGCGGATCGACGACTCGATCGCGAAAACTGGCGACAACAGCGATCGCAACTCCCAGATCCGCCGCCGGTTCTTCCACTCCCAACCCTCCTGCGGAGGCAACATAGGCATCTAATTTCGATAAAGGAATGCCGACGCGCTTTTCTAAAACGGCGAGAATTTGCTGTAATCGGTTGTATTCTATGCCCGTGGTCGATCTTCGGGGGGAAGCGTAGCTGGTGGGGCTAACTAATGCCTGTAACTCCACCACAATCGGGCGTGTACCTTCACAGGCTACCACCGTCGCCGTACCCGGGGAAAATTCGTCGCGATTGCCTAAAAATAATTCTGAGGGGTTTTCCACTTCCACCAAACCGTGGTCCACCATCTCGAAAATACCGATCTCATGGGTTGCCCCAAAACGGTTTTTCACGGATCTTAAGAGACGATGGGAGGCATAGCGATCGCCTTCAAAATATAACACCGTATCGACCAAATGTTCCAAAACTCGCGGACCAGCGATCGCCCCTTCTTTAGTCACATGACCGACAATTAATAAAGTAATATTCTCCCGTTTTGCCACCTGCATCAAGGCGGAGGTACATTCGCGAACTTGGGCGACAGATCCCGGTGCGGAAGTTAAGGCCCCAAAATAAAGAGTTTGAATACTGTCAATTACCGCCACCTGTGGGCGTAAAGATTCTAATTCTCGCAAAATTTCCTCTAAATCGGTCTCTGGCAGAACATAGAGATGATTATCGAGTTCTGCGGTTGATTCGGAGGCTTTTTTCTCCTTGCCATTGCCATTATTTTCCGACTCCACGGCAACCACTCCCACCCCCAAACGGGCAGCCCGCAGTTTAATCTGTTGTCCCGATTCTTCGGCGGAAACGTAGAGGATGCGCGGTAATCTTTGGGCGAGTTGGTTGGTAACTTGCAGTAAAAGCGTCGATTTGCCGATGCCCGGATCGCCGCCGATTAGTACAAGAGAACCCGGGACGATGCCGCCACCGAGAACGCGATCGAATTCCCCGTAACCAGAGGGAAAACGTTCCTGTTCATACTGGGTAATTTCCGAGAAGCGCACCGAGATGCGCGGTTGGGGGTTGCGTTCCCCTTTGCCGTTATTTGGGCGACTATTTTGCCATCCTGGGCGATTTACCGCCGGATTATTGCCACCAGCCACCACTTGTTCTTCTAGCGTCCCGTAGGTGTCACAACTGGGGCATTTTCCTAACCATTGGGGAGATTCCGCCCCACAAGCACTACAGATATATATTGTTCGCGATTTCGCCATGTTTTTTAAGAAAAGTTGAAGAAAAGCGGTTTGGGGATTAATTCTCTTGTCAAATTTAGTTAAGTATGATAAAGGGGAAGGAAGACCATAAAGTTATTGATAATTGCCATAAAAGAAATAAAATAGGAAATTTAGGCTTAATGATAACGGCCAAAGGATATTCTATAAACAGGAACGCTCGTTATTTAACTTTAAAATTCATCACACTATTTAACTAAGGAGTGTTAATTCAGTTGGAGAACCAGAAGGAAAAAATTCTCGTTGTTGATGATGAAGCCAGCATCCGTCGTATCTTAGAGACTCGTTTGTCGATGATTGGTTATGAAGTCGTCACCGCCGCCGACGGCGAGGAAGCTTTAGAAACCTTCCGCACCGCCGAACCCGATTTAGTGGTTTTGGATGTGATGATGCCGAAATTAGACGGTTACGGTGTCTGTCAGGAACTCCGCAAAGAATCGGATATTCCTATCATTATGTTAACCGCTTTGGGGGATGTGGCTGATCGAATTACTGGGCTAGAATTGGGGGCGGATGACTATGTAGTTAAACCTTTTTCTCCCAAAGAACTCGAGGCGCGGATTCGTTCGGTGTTGCGTCGGGTAGAGAAAAATGGCGCTCCAGGGATTCCTAGTTCCGGTGTGATTCATATCGGTTCAATTAAAATCGATACCAATAAACGCCAAGTTTATAAGGGAGATGAACGCATCCGTCTGACCGGTATGGAATTTAGTTTACTAGAATTATTGGTCAGTCGCTCGGGAGAAGCTTTTTCCCGCTCGGAAATCCTTCAGGAAGTTTGGGGTTATACCCCCGAACGTCATGTGGATACGCGGGTGGTAGATGTACATATTTCCCGTTTACGAGCCAAATTAGAGGATGATCCCAGCAATCCTGAGTTAATTCTCACCGCTAGAGGTACAGGCTATCTTTTTCAACGTATTCTAGAACCAGACGAGGAATAGTTCTCAGCTATGGCACCAGCTGATCCCGATCGTATTTTAAGACTGTTACCCCTGTTCGCCGGCATCGTCGGGGGTACGGTATTAATGTTTAATCGTTTTGCCACTGCCGATTTAACCCCATCGCAAGCGCGTTCCGATGTGATGGGAGTGATTTTGAGTGGGGTTTTAATTTTGGTGGGTTTAATCTGGCAAAGAGTTCAACCCCGCTTACCGGATGCTGTGGAATTAATCGGGCGCGAAGGCCTGGAATTTGCCACAGATTTGCCAGAACCGGTTAAAATTGAGCTTGCCTGGGCTTCCCATTTACTTTTAACTAACACCGCCACAAAATCTCTGATCGTTTATTATCAGGGACAGGTTTTATTACGTCGCGGTATCTTAAGCCAGAATTCTGAAGTTAAAGTTAGTAATATTATCAAAAGAGTTTTAGAAACCGGTAAAGCAGTTTATTTAGTTAATTTAAATTTATATCCCGCTAAAATCGAGTTTGACTATTTGCCAGAAAACACCCAAGGCTTAATCTGTCAACCCATCGGTAAGGAAGGGGTGTTAATTTTGGCGGCAAATGCGCCGCGCAGTTATACTAAACAAGATGAAATTTGGATCGAGGGAATTGCTGATAAATTAGCCAACACTTTCAGTCAGTTTTAGACGATTTCAGTAATATTTAAGAATTTGGTTAAGATGAGAGTAGGCAATTAGCGATCGACTTGTAGCTAAGGATTTTAACCGATGACTCAAACTGGTGAAACCGTTACCTATTCGCTGGAATCCGTCCTGACAAGGATCGAGGGTAAAATCGACAATTTTCAAAGGGATGTTAATCAAAAATTTGATACTCTCCAGAGGGATGTAGATCAGAAAATCGACTCTTTCCACAGAGATGTGGATCAGAAAATAGATTCCTTCCAGAGAGATGTTAATCAAAAATTTGAAACCTTCCAAAAAGATGTGGATCAAAAATTTGACACTCTCCAAAAAGATGTGGATCAAAAATTTGATACTCTCCAAAAAGATGTGGATCAAAAATTTGACACTCTCCAAAAAGATGTTAATGATTTAAAAGTGGAACCCACAGAAATAAAGGGAGAGATTAAAACTCTGACTGAAAAAGTCGCAGGTATCGATAAACGACTGGAAAAAGTCGAGGATAGTTATGCAATCCTAGTTAAAGATATTGCTGACTTAAAAGGGTTTAAATCCCTGATTATCCCGATGGTTGTGGCTTTTTTAAGTGCTGTGGTCACTTTAGGATTGCACGGCTTTTTTCTTGGCAACAAACCTTAATTTTTTATGTCAAGAAAGTAGTTATTTGCAAGAGGTTTTTAATTATGACACAAACTAGCGAAACCGTTACCTATTCTCTCGAATCTGTCCTGACAAGGATCGAGAGTAAAATCGACACCCTCCAAAGAGATGTTAATCAGAAAATCGACAATCTCCAAAGAGATATGGATCACAAATTTGACAGTCTCCAAAAAGATGTTAATCAAAAATTTGACACTCTCCAAAAAGATGTTAATGATTTAAAGGTGGAAGTCACAGAAATCAAAGGAGATATTAAAACTCTTGATCAGAAAGTCGAAGCGATGGATAAACGACTGGAAAAAGTCGAGGATAGTTATGCAATCCTAGTTAAAGATATTGCTGACTTGAAAGGGTTTAAATCTCTGATTATCCCCATGGTTGTGGCTTTTTTAAGTGCCGTGGTCACTTTGGGATTGCGCGGCTTTTTTCTTGGCAATAAACCTTAAATATATCAGTGGATATTTTAATCATCAAGTTTATTTTGTACTCTACCAATAAAATCCATGAGTTTTTGCATTAATCCTCATTGTCCTAAACCGAAAAGTATCAAGGAGAGTCGTTACTGTCAATCCTGTGGTTCCGACTTGCTTTTAAATGGTAAATATCGAGTCACAAATTTATTGAGTGCCAAAGGTGGATTTGGTAATACCTATGAAGTGATAGATGAACGTAAAATACCCAAAGTATTAAAAGTTCTTACCTACGATTCCAGCAAAGCTATTGATTTATTTCAACAGGAAGCCAATCTTTTAAAACAATTAAATCACCCCGGTATTCCCAAAGGAGAAAACTATTTTATTTATCATCCCCGGGAGAGTCAAACTGCTTTACACTGTTTAGTCATGGAGAAAATTGCTGGTATTGACTTAGAAGAATATCAAAAACAAAGAGGATTTAAACCGATTGATTATCATCTCGCTTTGGATTGGTTAACTCAGTTAGCTAATATTCTCCACGAAGTTCATAAACATAAATTCTATCATCGCGACATCAAACCCTCTAATATTATCTTAAAACCCAATGGTCAATTAGTTTTAATTGATTTTGGGGCAGCGCGACAAGTCACTAAAACCGTCCTAGCAGGAGGTAAAAATACGGGAATTTATACCCCCGGATATGCTCCTCCCGAACAATCTCTCGGTCACTCTGTCCCCCAATCAGACTTTTATGCTTTGGGCAAAACTTTCGTCTTTTTGTTAACCGGTAAAGAACCCAGTGACCCGAAAATTTATAATATTAATACCAATGAATTTAACTGGCGTAAATATGCCCCAAAAATCCCTTCTCGATTAGCAGATTTTATCGATAATTTAATGGCAGAAAAACCTATTGATCGACCTAAAGATACCAAAACTTTGCTAAAAATTATTACTGATATTAAAGCTAATCTCCATCAAACTAAAAAAACTAAAAATTCTTCTCCTGAAAAACCTAGAATTATTCCTATTCCCAATCCTGCACTTATTTCTTTAATCGCTGCAATTTCTCCCAGTTATGCTGGTTTTTGGCTCCGGTTAAAAGCCTCTTTAATTGATTTTTTTATCGTTCTTATTCTCGCCGCTTTATTAGGTGGTTATATCTGTTTTCGCTTACAAAAATGGTCAACTTTTCAAGATTTAAATCTTAATTTTGATATTCCCAAAGAAATCTGGGTTTACTATGCCGCGGGATTAAGTGCAGCTGGAACAACAATTATCGGTTTTGCTTTATTTATAGCGGCAATTATCTATAATATTCAAGCCAAAATCAACTTTACTCACGAGCATATTGCCATTCTTAGCGCCCTCGGTTTAGGAATAGTTATTAAATGGTTATATTACGTTTTCTTAGAATATCTTTTTAAAGCCACTATTGGTAAAATGTTTTTTGATTTATCCGTCACCGATAGCCAAGGCCGACGCATATCTTTTGCGAGAGCCAATCGCCGCTACTTACTAAAATTTCTCTCCACTGCTCCCTTATATTTGGGCTTTTTACTGGCAGCCTGGACAAAGAAAAAACGCACCCTTCATGACATGATTTCCGGTACACAAATCCGCAAAAAAAAGTAACCAGAACCTAGAAAAGTAGGGAGATGAGAGCGGGACGATAGGATAAAATTAACTACAATAGGGACAAGATATTCCCGCTCGGTAATTTGGGGATTGTTGATCTTTTTCATCGATGGGATGACCGCAAGCGGGACACATTTCATAATGTCCTACCTCTAAATTAGCTGTTAGGGCCACTCTTTGATCGAAAACAAAACATTCTCCTTGCCAAAGACTCTGATCGGGACTAACTTCTTCTAAGTATTTCAAAATACCTCCCTCTAGCTGATAAACTTGAGAAAAGCCTTGATTTAATAAAAAAGCTGCCGCCTTTTCACAGCGAATTCCCCCCGTACAAAAAAGAGCTATTTTCTTATTGTTAATACTATCAAAATTTTCCTGAATATACTCGGGAAATTGGCGAAAATGCTGGATTTCCGGGTTAAGCGCTCCCGCAAAAGTACCGATCGCCACTTCATAATTATTACGAGTATCGATAACTACCACGTCCGGCTCTTTCAGTAATTGGTTCCACTGTTCAGTTTTGAGATGAATTCCTGTTTTTTCGAGAGGATTAGCCTTGGGTTGACCAAAAGTGACAATTTCCTGTTTTAAGCGAATTTTTAAGCGTTGAAAGGGCAAATAATCACAAACAGACTCTTTCACCTCTAGATTAGCTAAACGAGTATCGGTTTTTAACCAACTAATCACCTCCGCGATCGCTTGACGGTTTCCTGCGATCGTTGCATTAATCCCCTCGGCTGCCAGAAGAATAGTTCCTTTAATTCCTCTTTCTTGGCAGTATTTTTGTATTTCTGGCTGTTTTTGACGATAATCTGACAAAGCCACAAACTGGTAAAAAGTGGCGACTAGATAAGACATGGCAGGCAAGGGAAAAATTAACTTGTAATATTTTTCACTATAGGTTATAATAACGAGAGTGTCTCAAAAACCAGATCGGGGGTTTAGCTCAGTTGGTAGAGCGCCTGCTTTGCAAGCAGGATGTCAGCGGTTCGAGTCCGCTAACCTCCATAGTTTCCCTTTTGCCTGGTGATTAGCTCAATTCTTTTTGGGGAGACAATTAGCTAGGGTTTGCTGAAAAAATCTAAAAACCTTGTTGGGTAAGACTTTTAGACCTTTTGTCAATCAAAAAGTACCAGATATGGGAGTGATCGGGGGGAAATTTCCTGGACTTTTTCCCTGAAAATTAGGTAATTGACCCCCTCAAAATCGGTAAAACCCTACACCCCACACCCCACACCCCACACCCTGTCCCCACGAAAAACTTTTTGCCGCAGACCCTAGTTAATTATTAAATGATGTCTCGTACCTATCAAGCTACTGGAATCAATCTGCAAGGAATGGCCTTCGGAGAAGCCGATCGCATCTTAACTATTTTGACCGCCGAATATGGTTTAATTAGAGCCATTGCCCCTGGTGCGCGCAAGTATAAATCTTCCCTCCGGGGTAGAAGTGAACTATTTGTGGTCAATAATCTGTTAATAGTCGCAGGAAAATCCCTAGATAAGGTCGTTCAAGCCGAAACTATCGAATCTTATCCCAAATTAAGTCAAAATCTCGCCAAACTCACCGTTAGCCAATACCTCTGCGAACTGGTTTTGGCGATCGCCCTGAGCGAACAACCCCAGAGGGAATTATACGAATTAATCTGCAGCCATCTGGCCAGAATTGAAGTCCTCGACGAAAATGAATACATACTTCCCTACCTTTGTCAAGCAATTTTTCATTTCTTAATAATTGCTGGCTTAGTACCGCAAGTTCATAACTGCCTGTTGACGGGAAAAGCTTTAATTGGGGAAAATTGCCTAGGATTTAGTTTTGAGGCAGGGGGAATAATAGATCTAGCTGCCCTGACAGAAACAATCAACCCGCCCAAAATCGATAGTAAACTGACGTTGCAAGAACTGCAATTACTGCAATGCTTAGGAAAAACCGATTTTCCCCCACCAGAAAACCCTGCCTCAGAACTAGCTTGGATTAACCTCGATCGCCTGCTGCGCCGCTATACTCAATATCATCTGGGAAAAACTTTTCGCTCCTCGGCATTAGTTGAGGGTTTATCTCCCTTAGAATTTTAAACAGATAGCAAAAATCATCATAATGCAACTGTTTGACTCAGAAACTAGCGACGCTAATTCTAGCGACTCTTCCACACCTGTTTTTAATTCTTCCGATTCCTCACCGAGGCAATCCGACACAGAAACCATGAACCGCTTGCCTAAACGTGCGCCCAAATCCAATCCTAGTAAGGGTTTTGCCCCAGTGCTAAAAAACCCGCGCTTTCTCATTCTCTGGGCGGGGGGAATTTTTTCCCAATTAGCGGATAAATTCTATTTAGTCCTGATGATATCCCTAATTGCCACCCATTACCAAAAAGCCGATCAGTCGATTAGTGGCTGGGTATCGGCGATAATGATTGCTAATACAATTCCGGCGGTGTTAGTGGGTTCGGTGGCGGGTGTATATGTTGATAGATGGTTAAAAAAACAAGTTTTAGTTATTTCTAACCTTTTACGCGGGGCTTTTGTCCTCCTCATTCCCCTATTATTGTGGTTAGTGCGCGAGCAAACTTTAGCGGTTCCCCTCGGTTGGTTGCCTGACGGTTTAAGAAATTGGCATTACCGGTTACAGGGAGAATTTAACTTACCCTTCGGTTTTTTCCTGTTGTTAGTCATTACTTTTGTTGTCTCCACCTTAACCCAATTTTTTGCCCCCGCCGAACAATCTACCCTGCCATTAGTGGTAAAACGTCGTCATCTTCTACCCGCTAATTCCCTCAACACTTTAACCACCATGGCAGTATTAATTATCGGTTTTGCCATCGGTGAACCCCTATTAGCTTTTGCTGATAGCATTTTCGGCACTAGAGCCGGACAATTTGATATTGGCAAAGTGATGATTGTCGGTGCTTTTTATATAATTGCCGGTTTAATTCTAATTATCCTGCGAACTAACGAAAAATATGTTATTCCTACCGCAGAACAGCCCCATGTTTGGGAAGATATCCGCGACGGCATTCGTTACCTCAACAAAAATCATAAAGTTCGTAACGCTCTGATTCAATTAGTCATCTTATTCTGTATTTTTGCTGCCCTATCAGTATTAGCTGTCAGTATGGCTGAAAAACTACCCGGGTTAAAAGCTTCTCAATTCGGCTTTTTATTAGCCTCCTGTGGTGCAGGAATGGCAGTTAGTGCCATTACTTTGGGTTATTGGGGCCAAAAATTCTCCCACACCCAATTAAGTCTCTGGGGTTCCCTGGGTATGGCGGCAGCTTTAATCGGTTTATCCCTAGCCACAAAGAGTTTAATTTTAGCCTTCGCTATGACCGCTTTATTAGGGATTTTTGCCGCTTTAGTCGGGGTTCCCATGCAAACTACCCTACAGGCAGATACACCCCCCGAAATGCGCGGTAAAGTCTTTGGTTTAGAAAATAATGCCGTTAATATTGCCCTCTCTTTACCCTTAGCTGTCGCGGGTATCGCTGAAACTCAATTCGGACTCCGACCGGTATTATTAGCTTTAGCAGTTATGGCAGTTATCGGCGGTGGTTTTACTTGGTATGTTTCTCGCAATTTATTTAAAGATTAGCGGAAGTTTTCAGTTATCAGTTATCAGGAGTCAGTTATCAGGAGTCGGTCGTCAGGAGTCAGGAGATTGCTTTTATTTATTCTCCTATCTCCCCGGCAAAGAAGCGAAACTAAAATAGAAAACGGGTTTCTTCAAGAAACCCGTTTTCTAAGTAAGTCTTGTCAAGTAACCTTAAACTTGTTAGAATCAAAGAGTTGTTATTTTCTGGCAGTCATTCACCGCTCAGATTAGTTAAGATGATATGACATGACTAATAATATTGACCATGATCGCTTATTTAAGGAGTTAATATCAACCTTTTTTGTCGAATTTATCGATTTATTTTTTCCTCAAGTAATGGATTATTTAGATAGGGACTCGATTACTTTTTTAGACAAAGAAGTATTTACCGATGTCACGGAAGGAGAAAAGCATGAAAGCGATTTAGTCGCACAGGTTAAGTTTCGAGGAAAAGAATCTTTCTTTCTGATTCATCTGGAGGCGCAGCAAAGTTCCCGCCAGTGGTTTAACCGGCGAATGTTTACTTATTTTGCTCGCTTTCATGAGAAATTTGTCTTACCGATTTATCCCATTGTAATTTTTTCTTATTCAAAGCCAAAAAGAGAAGCGATTAGTCAATATGTGGTCGATTTTCCCGATTTTAAAGTCTTAGAATTTAACTATCAGGTAGTGCAGTTAAATCGATTAAATTGGCGAGATTTTCTCAATCAGCAGAATCCAGTTGCTTCGGCTTTGATGGCTAAGATGAACATTGCCGAGAAAGAGCGAGCTAAGGTTAAAGCGGAATGTCTGCGCTTGTTAATCACTTTAAGGTTAGATGCGGCGAGAATGCAATTGATTTCTGGATTTATTGATACTTATCTCAATCTAAATCCGGTGGAAGAGAGACAATTTCAAGAAGAGATTAGCACATTTAGTCAACCCGTACAGGAGGGAGTTATGCAAATTACCACCAGTTGGATGCGTCAAGGTATTGAACAAGGTATTGAACAAGGTATCGAACAAGGTATTGAACGGGGTATCGAACAAGGTATTGAACGGGGTATTGAACAAGGTATCGAACGCGAAAAGACGTTTATTATTCGCCAACTTAAACGCAAGTTAGGGGAGATTAATCCTGCATTAGAAACTAAAATCATGCAGTTAAGTATTGATGATGTCGAAGCATTAGGAGAAGCTTTATTCGACTTCTCTACGGTTGAAGATTTAATCAATTGGTTAAATACTTTAACTGCCTAGCTTTGACGTTAGCGATCGCATCTTCGCCATCACAAGCGGTGAGATTGCTTCGGGTGGTTTTGGCTGAAAGAGAAAAGTTAACGCGGGAAGTATCCCCCTCACAATGACCCGCTAAAATTGTCATTATAGCTTGTTGATTGAAGTGAGGTCAAAGACAATGCTTCTTACCGTAGGGTGGGAATTACTCACCAATTCACCTTGACAGGCGGCGAAAAATAGGATAACATTTGTATAATTCTTGTCAAAATACGAAGAAAATATGAGTCTAGTTATTTCCCAAGAAGTGATTAAAGCAAGTGGTTTATCAGAGGATGAACTGTTAAAAGAGATTGTTATTATGTTATTTCAACAAGATAAGATTAGCTTAGGAAAAGCAAGTGAGTTATTAGGTATTAATCAAATCAAGTTTCAACGGATGCTTTCTGAACGAGGAATTTGTATTCACTATGATGTTGCTGAGTTTCAGCAAGATATTAAGCATTTAAAAGAGAAAGGTTGGCTATGATTATTATTAGCGATACTTCTCCTCTCAGCAGTCTTGCTCTTGTTGGTTATCTGTCAATCTTAAAAGATATTTATACTAATGTTGTTATTCCCCAAGCAGTTGCCAATGAATTAGCCAATTTAACTGAGGAAGATATCCGCATTAAAGCGATAATTTCTCTGAACTGGATACAGGTTAAACAAGCCACTAATTTAGAACTTGTGGCTTGTTTGAGGAATGAATATAATTTAGATCTTGGCGAAGCAGAAGCAATCGCTCTTGCCTTAGAATTAAAAGCAGATGAATTGTTAATTGATGAGCGTCTTGGACGGAGGGAGGCTGTGCGTTTGGGGCTGTCAATTACGGGGGTTCTAGGAGTTCTTTTAATCGCTAAAAATAGAGGATTGATTGCTAAGGTTAAACCGATAATGGAGTCTCTAATTAGCCAAGCAAATTTTCGCATCAGTCATCAACTTTATGAGGAGGTTTTGCAAACTGCAAATGAATTAGATTAAGTTGTGATTTTAGAAAACGGGTTTCTTCGAGAAACTATTTAGAAAACCCGTTTTCTTTGAGAAACCCGTTTTCTGTAAATTTTTGTTATATCCCCCTTGAAAGATTGGGGATTGTTGAGCTAAAAATGTTAGCAATAAACCTCTGCGGGGAATGTCATGACTTCTACCCTGTTGCCGAGCTTTCCTGCTGTTGACGATGTTTTGTGCAATTTCGCTCAATCTGATGGCTTTGTTCAAGCTAATCAGGTGAATAGTGCGAGAAATCAGCGTTTAACCGCTACCGTAGTTTTCCTCGATGCTGGTGTTAAGCTAAACGGCTTTTACTTCGGATCACCGATATAGACTCCAAAAGGGTTATAGCTATTGGATCATGCAGGTTAAGCGCCGTTTAGCTTACCGATTATCAAAGTCTCCAAGCTGGGGTAATTCCAGAAGTCGCCACGGTTATTCTCTCTCCCAATCAAGACGGAATCGAACAAATATCCGCTTTTTTACCACTGTTGAAACCTTAGATTTGTCGGAGTTGCAGACATCTGGGGTTTTTCAGCCAGATATACCCTTCTTTGCCAGCTTAAGTACCTAAGCAAAATTAATGACACAAATCTAACCACCCCTTGCCTCTTGCCTATCTTCACTAGGAAATTTATTTTGCACGACTACTTAACTGTTTAATTTTCACCCTTTATTCAGGAAAAAATCATGTCAACTCCTTTTTTAGTTAAGGATATCTACCCCGGTTCCTTTGGCTCCTACCTCGGCTTTGTAACGGCACTGGGCAATACCCTGTTCTTCTGGGCCAATGATGGCGTTAACGGTTATGGGTTATGGAAAAGCGACGGCACGACGGCCGGTACAGTTTTGGTCGCCGACATCAGCTTCGGTGACTCCTTCCCCGGCAATCTAACGGCGGTGGGCAACACCCTGTTCTTCCAGGCCTATGACGGTGTGAACGGTGGGGAGTTGTGGAAAAGCGACGGCACGGCGGCCGGTACGGTTCTAGTCAAAGATATCCGCCCCGGTTTATCTACCTCCTACCCCGGCAATCTAACGGCGGTGGGCAACACCCTGTTCTTCACTGCCGATGACGGTGTAAACGGTACTGAATTGTGGAAAAGCGACGGCACGACGGCCGGTACAGTTTTGGTCGCCGACATCAGCTTCGGTGACTCCTTCCCCGGCAATCTAACGGCGGTGGGCAACACCCTGTTCTTCACTGCCGATGACGGCGTGAACGGTACTGAATTGTGGAAAAGCGACGGCACGGCGGCCGGTACGGTTCTAGTCAAAGATATCCGCCCCGGTTACTCTGGCTTCGGCCCCGGCTATCTAACGGCGGTGGGCAACACCCTGTTCTTCCGGGCCGATGACGGTGTGAACGGTGGGGAGTTGTGGAAAAGCGACGGCACGGCGGCCGGTACGGTTCTAGTCAAAGATATCCGCCCCGGTTTATCTACCTCCTACCCCGGCAATCTAACGGCGGTGGGCAACACCCTGTTCTTCACTGCCGATGACGGCGTGAACGGTACTGAATTGTGGAAAAGCGACGGCACGGCGGCAGGTACGGTTCTGGTCAAAGATATCCGCCCCGGTTACTCTGGCTTCGGCCCCAGGTATCTAACGGTAGTGGGCAACACCCTGTTCTTCTGGGCCAATGACGGCGTGAACGGTTATGGGTTATGGAAAAGCGACGGCACGACGGCCGGTACAGTTTTGGTCGCCGACATCAGCTTCGGTGACTCCTTCCCCGGCTATCTAACGGTGGTGGGCAGCACCCTGTTCTTCAGTGCCTATGACGGCGTGAACGGTACTGAATTGTGGCAGAGTGACGGCACGGCGGCCGGTACGGTTCTGGTGGGCGACATCCGTCCCGGTTCCTATGGCTCCTACCCCTTCTCTCTAACGGCGGTGGGCAACACCCTGTTCTTCCAGGCCTATGACGGCGTTAACGGTCAGGAATTGTGGGCCTTAAATGTGGGTGGTCCCACAGTTCCCACCCTCGCCATTGCCGCCACCAGTGCCAGTCAAACCGAGGGCAACAGTGGCAGTAAAGCCTTTACTTTCACCGTCACTCGTGGGGATAACACCACGGGAAGCAATAACGTTGACTGGGCAGTTACCGGCAGCGGCAGCAATCCTGCCAATGCCACTGATTTTGCTGGGGGATTGTTACCCAGTGGGGTAGTGAGTTTTGCCCCGGGAGAAAGCAGTAAGGTGATTACTGTTGACGTTCAGGGAGATACAACGGTAGAACTGAACGAAAACTTTACCGTCACCCTCTCCAATGCCACCAACGGCGCTACTATTACCACCGCTACTGCCACCGGAACCATTCAAAATGATGATACCAGTGTCACCCTGGCGGTTTCTCCCAGTAGTGTCAATGAAGACGGGACAACTAACTTAGTCTATACCTTCACCCGTACAGGTTCTACTACCAGCGCCTTAACCGCTAACTATACAGTTGGGGGAACAGCTACTTTTAGCACAGATTACACTCAAACCGGTGCAGCCAGTTATACAGCAACCACAGGGACAGTGAATTTCGTTGCTGGTTCATCCACTGCTACCGTAACTGTTGACCCCACTGCTGACACCACAGTAGAAACTGATGAAACTGTTGCTTTAACTCTCGCTGCGGGGACAGGTTATACAGTTGGGACAACTACCGCAGTTACCGGGACAATTACCAATGATGATACCAATGTCACCCTAGCGGTTTCTCCCAGTAGTGTCAATGAAGATGGGACAACTAACTTAGTCTATACCTTCACCCGTACAGGTTCTACTACCAGCGCCTTAACCGCTAACTATACAGTTGGGGGAACAGCTACTTTTAGCACAGATTACACTCAAACCGGTGCAGCAACTTTCACCAGTACAACAGGGACAGTGAATTTCGTTGCTGGTTCAGCGACTGCTACTGTAACAGTTGACCCCACTGCTGACACAACAGTAGAAAGTGATGAAACTGTTGCTTTAACTCTTGCTTCTGGGACTGGTTATACAGTTGGGACAACTACCGCAGTGACGGGGACAATTACCAATGATGATACCAATGTCACCCTAGCGGTTTCTCCCAGTAGTGTCAATGAAGACGGGACAACTAACTTAGTCTATACCTTCACCCGTACCGGTTCTACTACCAGCGCCTTAACCGCTAACTATACAGTTGGGGGAACAGCGACATTTAGCACAGATTACACTCAAACCGGTGCAGCCAGTTATACAGCAACCACAGGGACAGTGAATTTCGTTGCTGGTTCATCCACTGCTACCGTAACTGTTGACCCCACTGCTGATACAACAGTAGAAAGTAATGAAACTGTTGCTTTAACTCTTGCTTCTGGGACAGGTTATACAGTTGGGACAACTACCGCAGTTACCGGGACAATTACCAATGATGATTTCCCTAGTATTACTCTTGCGGTTTCTCCCAGTAGTGTCAATGAAGATGGGACAACTAACTTAGTCTATACCTTCACCCGTACAGGTTCTACTACCAGCGCCTTAACCGCTAACTATACAGTTGGGGGAACAGCGACATTTAGCACAGATTACACTCAAACCGGTGCAGCTAGTTATACAGCAACCACAGGGACAGTGAATTTCGTTGCTGGTTCATCCACTGCTACCGTAACTGTTGACCCCACTGCTGATACTACAGTAGAAAGTGATGAAACTGTTGCTTTAACTCTTGCTTCTGGGACTGGTTATACAGTTGGGACAACTACCGCAGTGACGGGGACGATTACCAATGATGATTTCCCTAGTATTACTCTTGCTGTCTCTCCCAGTAGTGTCAATGAAGATGGGACAACTAACTTAGTCTATACCTTCACTCGTACTGGTTCTACTACCAGCGCCTTAACCGCTAACTATACAGTTGGGGGAACAGCTACTTTTAGCACAGATTACACTCAAACCGGTGCAGCTAGTTATACCAGTACAACTGGGACAGTGAATTTTCTGGCTGGTTCAGCGACTGCTACTGTAACAGTTGACCCCACTGCTGATACTACAGTAGAAAGTGATGAAACTGTTGCTTTAACTCTTGCTTCTGGGACTGGTTATACAGTTGGGACAACTACCGCAGTTACCGGGACAATTACCAATGATGATTTCCCTAGTATTACTCTTGCTGTCTCTCCCAGTAGTGTCAATGAAGATGGGACAACTAACTTAGTCTATACCTTCACTCGTACTGGTTCTACTACCAGCGCCTTAACCGCTAACTATACAGTTGGGGGAACAGCTACTTTTAGCACAGATTACACTCAAACCGGTGCAGCTAGTTATACCAGTACAACTGGGACAGTGAATTTTCTGGCTGGTTCAGCGACTGCTACTGTAACAGTTGACCCCACTGCTGATACTACAGTAGAAAGTGATGAAACTGTTGCTTTAACTCTTGCTTCTGGGACTGGTTATACAGTTGGGACAACTACCGCAGTTACCGGGACAATTACCAATGATGATTTCCCTAGTATTACTCTTGCTGTCTCTCCCAGTAGTGTGACAGAAGATGGGACAACTAACTTAGTCTATACCTTTACTCGTACCGGTTCTACTACCAGCGCCTTAACCGCTAACTATACAGTTGGGGGAACAGCGACATTTAGCACAGATTACACTCAAACCGGTGCAGCCAGTTATACAGCAACCACAGGGACAGTGAATTTCGTTGCTGGTTCATCCACTGCTACCGTAACTGTTGACCCCACTGCTGATACAACAGTAGAAAGTAATGAAACTGTTGCTTTAACTCTTGCTTCTGGGACAGGTTATACAGTTGGGACAACTACCGCAGTTACCGGGACAATTACCAATGATGATTTCCCTAGTATTACTCTTGCTGTCTCTCCCAGTAGTGTGACAGAAGATGGGACAACTAACTTAGTCTATACCTTCACTCGTACTGGTTCTACTACCAGCGCCTTAACCGCTAACTATACAGTTGGGGGAACAGCTACTAATGGAACCGATTACACTTCTATTCCCACCAGTGTCACCTTTGCTGCTGGTTCAGCGACTGCTACTGTAACAGTTGACCCCACTGCTGATACTACAGTAGAAAGTGATGAAACTGTTGCTTTAACTCTTGCTTCTGGGACTGGTTATACAGTTGGGACAACTACCGCAGTGACGGGGACGATTACCAATGATGATTTCCCTAGTATTACTCTTGCTGTCTCTCCCAGTAGTGTGACAGAAGATGGGACAACTAACTTAGTCTATACCTTTACTCGTACCGGTTCTACTACCAGCGCCTTAACCGCTAACTATACAGTTGGGGGAACAGCTACTAATGGAACCGATTACACTTCTATTCCCACCAGTGTCACCTTTGCTGCTGGTTCAGCGACTGCTACTGTAATAGTTGACCCCACTGCTGATACTACAGTAGAAAGTGATGAAACTGTTGCTTTAACTCTTGCTTCTGGGACTGGTTATACAGTTGGGACAACTACCGCAGTGACGGGGACGATTACCAATGATGATTTCCCTAGTATTACTCTTGCGGTTTCTCCCAGTAGTGTCAATGAAGACGGGACAACTAACTTAGTCTATACCTTCACTCGTACTGGTTCTACTACCAGCGCCTTAACCGCTAACTATACAGTTGGGGGAACAGCTACTTTTAGCACAGATTACACTCAAACCGGTGCAGCTAGTTATACCAGTACAACTGGGACAGTGAATTTTCTGGCTGGTTCAGCGACTGCTACTGTAATAGTTGACCCCACTGCTGATACTACAGTAGAAAGTGATGAAACTGTTGCTTTAACTCTTGCTTCTGGGACTGGTTATACAGTTGGGACAACTACCGCAGTGACGGGGACGATTACCAATGATGATTTCCCTAGTATTACTCTTGCTGTCTCTCCCAGTAGTGTGACAGAAGATGGGACAACTAACTTAGTCTATACCTTCACTCGTACTGGTTCTACTACCAGCGCCTTAACCGCTAACTATACAGTTGGGGGAACAGCTACTTTTAGCACAGATTACACTCAAACCGGTGCAGCTAGTTATACCAGTACAACTGGGACAGTGAATTTTCTGGCTGGTTCAGCGACTGCTACTGTAATAGTTGACCCCACTGCTGATACTACAGTAGAAAGTGATGAAACTGTTGCTTTAACTCTTGCTTCTGGGACTGGTTATACAGTTGGGACAACTACCGCAGTGACGGGGACGATTACCAATGATGATTTCCCTAGTATTACTCTTGCTGTCTCTCCCAGTAGTGTGACAGAAGATGGGACAACTAACTTAGTCTATACCTTTACTCGTACCGGTTCTACTACCAGCGCCTTAACCGCTAACTATACAGTTGGGGGAACAGCTACTAATGGAACCGATTACACTTCTATTCCCACCAGTGTCACCTTTGCTGCTGGTTCAGCGACTGCTACTGTAATAGTTGACCCCACTGCTGATACTACAGTAGAAAGTGATGAAACTGTTGCTTTAACTCTTGCTTCTGGGACTGGTTATACAGTTGGGACAACTACCGCAGTGACGGGGACGATTACCAATGATGATTTCCCTAGTATTACTCTTGCGGTTTCTCCCAGTAGTGTCAATGAAGACGGGACAACTAACTTAGTCTATACCTTCACTCGTACTGGTTCTACTACCAGCGCCTTAACCGCTAACTATACAGTTGGGGGAACAGCTACTTTTAGCACAGATTACACTCAAACCGGTGCAGCTAGTTATACCAGTACAACTGGGACAGTGAATTTTCTGGCTGGTTCAGCGACTGCTACTGTAATAGTTGACCCCACTGCTGATACTACAGTAGAAAGTGATGAAACTGTTGCTTTAACTCTTGCTTCTGGGACTGGTTATACAGTTGGGACAACTACCGCAGTGACGGGGACGATTACCAATGATGATTTCCCTAGTATTACTCTTGCTGTCTCTCCCAGTAGTGTGACAGAAGATGGGACAACTAACTTAGTCTATACCTTCACTCGTACTGGTTCTACTACCAGCGCCTTAACCGCTAACTATACAGTTGGGGGAACAGCTACTAATGGAACCGATTACACTTCTATTCCCACCAGTGTCACCTTTGCTGCTGGTTCAGCGACTGCTACTGTAACAGTTGACCCCACTGCTGATACTACAGTAGAAAGTGATGAAACTGTTGCTTTAACTCTTACTTCTGGGACTGGTTATACAGTTGGGACAACTACCGCAGTGACGGGGACGATTACCAATGATGATTTCCCCAGTATTACTCTTGCTGTCTCTCCCGCAAGCGTAACTGAAGATGGGACAACTAACTTAGTCTATACCTTTACTCGTACCGGTTCTACTACCAGCGCCTTAACCGCTAACTATACAGTTGGGGGAACAGCTACTAATGGAACCGATTACACTTCTATTCCCACCAGTGTCACCTTTGCTGCTGGTTCATCCACTGCTACTGTAACAGTTGACCCCACTGCTGATACTACAGTAGAAAGTGATGAAACTGTTGCTTTAACCCTTGCGACCGGGACTGGTTATACAGTTGGGACAACTACCGCAGTGACGGGGACAATTACCAATGATGATTTCCCCCAACTCTCCATCAATGACATCACCGTGGTGGAAGGTAAAGATAGTAATGCAATCCTCACCGTTACGGTTGATAACCCCAATCCACAACAAATTACTGTCAACTATACCACTACAGCCATTGATGCTACCGCCAATGTAGATTACACTAGCCAGACAGGAACCCTCACCATTGCACCTAATACTGCCACCGCTACTATTAGCATTCCCATCCTCAATGATAACCTCAACGAAGCCGATGAAGCCTTTACAGTAACCCTATCAAATCCCGTTAATGCTACCATCAATCCCGAGGAAGCAATTGGACAAGTAATTATTACTGACACCCTACAAAGCGCAATTACTCGCACCTTACCCAACAATGTCGAAAACCTCAGACTAATTGGCAGTAATAATATTAACGGTACAGGTAACGCTGGTGACAATAAAATCACCGGAAATAGCGGTAACAATATCCTCGCTGGTGCTAATGGTAACGATATTTACTGTTTCAATGCTTCAACCCCATTAGGAAGCGATATCATCCAAGAAACTACCACCGGCGGTATCGATACCCTCGACTTTACTGGGACAAATACCGCAGTAAGAGTTAACTTAGGGATTACTACAAACCAAACCGTCGTCACCAATAATCTAAGATTGACTTTTTCGGCAAATAACACCATCGAAAATATTATTGGCGATAGCGGTAATGACCGACTAACCGGGAATAGCCTTAATAATACTCTAACTGGTGGTGGCGGCAACGATCAATTAACCGGTCAAGACGGAAACGATAGTTTAATTGGTGGTTCCGGCGATGATTTACTCACTGGTGGTAATGGTAGCGATAACTTTATCTTCAACAGTAGTAATTTAGGAATCGATGCCATCAGCGATTTCACCCCAGGCAGTGATAAAATAGTATTAAGTAAAGCCATCTTTTCCGCTTTGCAAAGTAGCATTGGCAATGGCTTCAGTCAAGCGGCTGAATTTGCCAGCGTCGCTGACGATGATTTAGTCGCCACTAGCAGTGCTTTTATCGTTTACAGTAACAGCAGTGGCAGTATCTACTACAATCAAAATGGTAGTGCTGCTGGCTTAGGAAGTGGCTCTGAATTTGCCAATTTGTTGACTGTTCCTACCCTGATAGCGGCTGATTTCACACTGATAAATTAACCTAGCCACACAGAGAAAACGGGTTTCTCGGACCGTTTTCTGGAAACAGTCTGACTGCTGATTTCTGATTCCCGATAGCTGTCCCCTGAATCATCCCACAGTTTTATATTTTCTTTAGAGATGGACTGTCCTAAAACCTGCTCAGAGCGGCCAAAAGTCAGAAAATAGAAATAAAGGTGCGATTGGAGAACTTGAGCAGCGATCGCACCTGTCAGCCGCCATTGGAGAAAGATAAAGTTATGGCAGATAACTACAGAAGTCGCATTGTTACCCAAGGTACCCAACGCAGTCCGAATCGGGCCATGTTAAGAGCGGTAGGTTTTGGGGATGAGGACTTTAGCAAACCAATCATCGGCATCGCTAACGGATTTAGCACCATTACCCCCTGTAACATGGGAATTAATGATTTAGCAATGCGTGCCGAAGCAGGAACCAGATTAGCGGGGGGAATGCCGCAACTTTTCGGGACTATCACCATTAGTGACGGGATTTCCATGGGAACAGAAGGGATGAAATATTCTCTCGTTTCTAGGGAAGTAATCGCCGATTCCATTGAAACCGTCTGTAATGGTCAAAGTCTCGATGGAGTCCTCGCTATCGGGGGTTGTGACAAAAATATGCCGGGGGCAATGATTGCCATGGCCCGGATGAATATTCCCGCTATTTTCGTCTATGGTGGCACGATTAAACCGGGGCGCTACAAAGATTGCGATTTAACCGTGGTCAGTTCCTTTGAAGCCGTGGGACAGTACAGTGCTGGTAAAATCAGTGAAGAAGACCTCATCGGAATTGAACGCAACGCTTGTCCCGGGGCCGGTTCCTGTGGTGGAATGTTTACTGCTAATACCATGTCTTCCATTTTTGAAGCCATGGGGATGAGTTTACCCTACTCCTCGACCATGGCCGCCGAAGATGCGGAAAAAGCCGATAGTACCGAAGAATCGGCCAAGGTTTTGGTCGAGGCGGTTAGAAAACAGATTCTCCCTAGCCAAATTTTGACCCGTAAAGCCTTTGAAAACGCCATTTCGGTAATTATGGCGGTGGGAGGTTCCACTAACGCTGTGCTGCACCTTTTAGCCATTTCCCGCACCATCGGGGTAGAATTATCGATCGATGATTTTGAAACCATCCGCCAGCGTGTACCGGTTATCTGCGATCTTAAACCCTCCGGGCGTTACGTTACCGTGGATCTGCATAAAGCCGGCGGTATTCCCCAAGTGATGAAAATTCTCCTGGTTAATGGTTTACTACACGGGGATGCTCTCACCATTAGCGGTCAGACTATCGCCGAGATTTTAGCCGATATTCCCGACCAACCGCCCTCAGGCCAAGATGTTATCCGTCCTTTTAGCAATCCTGTCTATAAAGAGGGTCATTTAGCCATTTTAAAAGGAAATCTGGCCACGGAGGGGGCCGTGGCCAAAATCAGCGGCGTGAAAACTCCGGTCATCACCGGACCTGCGCGGGTGTTTGAGTCGGAAGAAACCTGTTTAGAGGCAATTTTAGCCGGAAAAATTCAAGCCGGGGATGTGGTGGTTGTCCGTTACGAGGGACCAGTAGGTGGACCGGGTATGCGGGAAATGTTAGCCCCCACTTCGGCAATTATCGGCGCCGGTTTAGGGGATTCCGTGGGATTAATTACCGATGGTCGTTTTTCCGGGGGAACCTATGGCATGGTGGTCGGTCACGTCGCTCCAGAAGCGGCGGTGGGTGGTACAATTGCTCTGGTCGAGGAAGGGGATCAAATCACTATTGATGCTCGTCAGCGTCTCTTGAGTTTAAATGTATCGGAGGAAGAATTAACCCGTCGTCGTAACCATTGGCAACCGCGCCCCCCACGCTATAAAACGGGAATTCTCGGCAAATTCGCCAAGTTAGTCTCCTCTAGCAGTCTCGGCGCTTTAACGGATCTGAATCTGTTCTAAAAGTATAACTAGGGTTTGCGGCAAAAAGCTTTTCCTGGGGGCAGGGTGTGGGGTGTGGGGTGTAGGGTGTGGGGTTTTATCGATTTTCAGGTGGTCAACTACCTAATTTTCAGGGAAAAAGCACCCACTGCTCACCCAACACTCCCACTGATAACTGATAACTGATAACTGATAACTGATAAGACTGACGAACCTAATTACTATAGATTAATAACTATGACCTATCTATTTACTGTCTATCGAGCGCTCGAATGCCGTCCGGATAGCTATCGGGACTGGTATGACCAAGGCAATATTTTAAAAGAAAGAATGGACTATTTTGGAGCCTTAATCAGCTACGAAAAAGCCTTAGAATATTATCCAGATGATTATTGGGCATGGTACAAAAGGGGTATGATACTAGAAGACTTGGGAATGTATGAAGAAGCGGCTCAAAGTTATGCTAACGCCGCACAGGTAAAGGATGATAACTATTGGGCTTGGTACGATCAAGGTTGTGTTTATCTACAAGAATTAAAGGACTACCAAAAAGCGATCGCTTGTTTTCAACGGGCCCTAAGTCATAGTCCGGGGGACTATTGGGCGGCCTACCGGCAAGGGGAGGCCTATCGATTGCTGAAAAATTACGAACGCGCTATCACTTCCTATGATCTGGCCCTGGGGGCGCGACCCCGGGATTATTGGGCCTGGTATCGTCGCGGCGACGCTTTCCGGGATTGGGGCAATCCCCAAGAGGCTTTATTTAATTATCGTACCGCCCTCGATATCCGACCGCAAGATTACTGGTCTTGGTATCAACAGGGTGTGATCCTACAGGAATTACAGCGTTTACCAGAAGCGATCGCCTGTTATGAAGAATCGTTAAAAATCGATCAAGATGATCGCTATGCGTGGTATAATGCCGCCTGCTGTTATGCCGCCCTCGGTCAACAACAAAAAGCGATCAACTGTTTACGCGAAGCTCTAGACATAGAACCAGATATATGTGGCGAATTAGCGCGTAATAACTTTGTTTTCGATGGTTTAAGGCAAAATGAAACCTTTAATGACCTCTTGAGTTGCTATTCCCCCGGCTAAAATCCTTTTGACTCGATCGCCTCGATTCAGCACCTAGGGTTTGCTGAAAGGGTTTGTCGTGGGGTGTGGGGTTTTAGGCATTTTCAGGGGAAAAGTGCCGAAAATTTCCCCCGATCACTCCAATATCTGGCACTTTTTTGATGACAAAAAAGCCTAAAGATATTAGCCAACAAGGTTTTGAGATTTATTTAGCCAGCCTGGATTAGCTACAATTGCAATTAGAGACGAATTATTGAGAATCTTATGCGAGAACTAGACAGAGACAAAACCATCGAACAACTAAACGAAATCATGGAATTTGAACTAGCGGGAGTTGTCCGTTACACCCACTATTCCCTGATGGTGACAGGACCCCATCGCATCCCCATCGTCCAATTTTTCCAGACCCAGGCCACGGAGTCCCTCACCCACGCGCAACAAGTTGGGGAAATTCTCACCGGTTTAGAAGGTCATCCTAGCCTAAAAATTGCCCCCATCGAAGAAAGCTATGAACATAATATCAAAGCAATCTTGAGTGAGAGCCTCAATCATGAGAAAAAATCCCTTGATTTGTACAAAGCACTCCTAGAAACCGTCGAAGATGCCAGTATTTACCTAGAAGAATTCGCTCGCGGTATGATTGGACAAGAAGAATTACACAATCTGGAAATTCGCAAGATGCTGCGGGATTTTGCTTAAGCTAGGATCAAAGCTAGAGTTTATCCACTAGCTTATGAATCTTAGTTCCGCTTTACCCACTTTTATTATCACTCTCCGGGAAGGTTTCGAGGCCGCTTTAGTAGTGGGAATTGTCCTCGCTTGTTTACAAAAATCTGGTCGATCGCAACTTAACTCATGGGTGTATCGTGGTATTGGTGCGGGAGTAGTCGCTAGTGTTTTGGTCGGTATTTTGCTAGGGGGAATCCTTTTGCAAGTGGATGCCTCTCCTAGTCCATTTGTACCAATGCTCAAGGAATTACTGGCCGCCACTTTTGGACTGATTGCCGTTTTGATGTTGAGTTGGATGTTAATTTGGATGACTCAACAGGCCAAATCTTTGAAATCTGAGGTAGAAAGTGCGGTAAAAGCGGGTTTAAAAGCGGAAAATGGGGCAGGAAAAGCGATTTTTCTGCTCGTTTTTATCGCTGTCTTGCGGGAGGGATTTGAAACAGTTCTCTTTATCCTGGCCCAATTCCAAAAAGATTGGCAGATACAAACCTTCGGTGCGATAGCGGGGTTAAGTGTCGCAACCTTGTTGGGAATTCTCCTATTTGCGGGGGGAGTAAAAATTAATATCCGTCTCTTTTTCCAAATTATGGGGACTTTGCTGCTCTTAATCGTTGCGGGATTACTCATCGGTGTTTTGAAACATATCGACGCGGGAATCAGTCTTTTAAGTGAAATTGACCCTTTTTATCGCAATTTCTGTCCTTCTCTCCCCTCCTCCTGTCTTCTCGGTTTTCAAGTTTGGGACGGTTCCCAAATTTTAAGCGATCGCACTTTCCCCGGACTCCTCCTCAAATCCCTGTTTGGTTATCGTCAAAACCTCTATATCAGTCAAATTGTTGCTTATATCCTCTTTTTAATGCTTATCGGTGGCCTCTATTTCCAAAGCTTACGACAACGTCCTCAAACAGTGACCAGTAAACAGTAAACAGTAATCAGTAAACAGTGACCAGTAAACAGTAAACAGTAATCAGTAAACAGTGAAAAGATGGCAAGAAACTGCTATTTAATACTGCTCACTTAACACATACTGCTCACTTAAAACTCAAATCTGATAACTGATAACTGATAACTTACCCACTGATAACTGATAACTGATAACTGATAACTTACCCACTGATAACTGATAACTGATAACTGATAACTGATTATGACTACTTGGCAATGTGACGGTATCCCTAAAGATGGTAAAACTTATCCGCAAGCGATTGCGGGAGGTCATGAACCCTGCGAAAATACTACTCCTGATTGTCCTATCTGTGGCCTACCTAGGGAAGCGATGGATCCCGTAACAACGACAGTTAAAACCACGGTTGTGGTCTCCCCGGGGGGTACAACTAGAGTCGGCCAAAAATCTAACTGGTTACTTCCCTTCGCTTTGATAATTACCGCTTTAACCGCAGGTTTAGGGGGTTGGAGTCTATTGCAAATGCTGATTCCCAAACCCGATACTCCCCAAGTTGTACCAGAAAAAACCCCAGATAGGCAATCTAAGGCAACTTTTGTGAGTAATACGGCTAAAAATCCCGATTTATTTAGCCAAGGTGAGAAAATACTGCTTAATTACACTCCTAACAAAGAAAAAGGCGCAGCGGCCTTTAAAAAGGAAGATTGGTCAAATGCGATCGCATCTTACCAACTAGCAGCCACTCCCCAAGCAAACGACCCGGAGGGCAAAATCTATTACAATAACGCCAAAGCTAGACAAAAGGGTAATCAGAATACTATAGCCGTTGTTGTCCCCATCGCTAACGACCCCAACAGCGCCAAGGAAATTCTCCGAGGTGTGGCCAGGTATCAAGAGGAGTTTAATAATTCTAATCCGGGTAATCCTTTGGAAATAGTCATCGCTAATGATGGCGGTGGGTTACAATCAAAAGCGATCGCTGATGATCTGATTCAATCCGGTCAAGTTTTGGCAGTTATGGGCCACGGAATCGATCCTTTTAGTCAAAAAGCGATTGAAAGTTACGAAAAAGAAGGATTAGCGATTCTTTCTCCCCTGACTACCAGTGTTAGTCAAACGGGAAAATCAACCCTGAAAACCATTCCCCTTAAGGATAAGTCTCAGGAAGTTTTAGGCAGTTATCTGGAAGCAGTGGCCAAAACTTTGGCTAATTATGCTAGTCAGCAAGAGAATTCTCCGTCAGTGGTTCTTTTTTATAATTCCGATAGTCCCTATAGTCAAAAATTAAGGGATTCCTTTGCTAAAGCAATAAAGGAACCGGGAGGCAAGATAGTTAAGGAAATAGACACAACCAAAGCCAATTTTAACGCTAAAACCGCCATAGATCAGGCAAGACAAGCTGGCGCTAAGGTGGTATTTTTGGCCTTGAGTAAAGACGGCGATCGCATAGATCAAGCCGTGGCTATTGCCCAAGAATCGTCTGGAATGCTCTTATTAGGCGGAAATGAACTTTATACACCCGATATCCTTATTCAAGGAGCCGATAGCATCGACGGATTAGTTCTAGCAGTACCTTGGAGTTTCCAAGCAACGGATCCTTTTGCCAAAGATGCGCTGAAAAGTTGGCGCGGTCGCGTCAGTTGGCGTACTGCTACCGCCTACGATAGCATGAAAGTATTAGGAGAAGCGATCGCTAAAAGTTCTGACCGTGCTAGTGCAGTCGAAACTTTAAATCGAGGAATCACCTTGCAGGGAAGCACCACGGATTTTAACATTTTTAATCAAGTTCCCCTCGTACGCGCTAATCGCGGCAATGAAGGGCCAAAGGGTTCTCAATATCAATTCGATCCTATCTAAAATAGATAATGTGATGTCGAGGAGTAGAATCAAGTCTAATTTTATGAACAATATCTTACCCATCCTAGCTTTGTTAATGTCGGTGTCGGGAATTGCCGTGTCTTTGGGACGGGAGGAAGTCCGATGTCATCTCGGTTTAGAATCGGCAGCCTGTCCCCGGGAAGAACAAAACATCAGCGAAGACACCCCTGCAACTACCCCGGAATCTCCCCCCGCAACTACCCCCGCAACTACCCCGGAATCTCCCCCCGCAACTACCCCCGCAACTACCCCAGAATCTCCCCGGATAGAAGCAACTCCCGCAGAAACTACCCGTAATATCGAAGCTTCCCCCGAAGTTTCCCCGTCTCCTGAAAGCGAAACTCCAGTGGAATTCACTCCCATCCCGGAAAATAACCCCAGTCCAGAAGTCCCCCCCGAAAATCCCCCCACCCCAGAAACCAAAGCGGTGGAAAAAACTCCAGATGCAGAAAAAAGTCCCGATGTCAATCCATCTAAAGATGGAGAAACTGAAAGTATTCCTTTAGAGGTTATTCCCCCCGCACAGTAAAATCGGACAAAATCAATTTCTAGTGGGGTAGGGTTGATTTTAGAAGTTATTCCCCCCGCACAGTAAAATCGGACAAAATCAATTTCTAGTGGGGTAGGGTTGATTCATGAATCAACCCTACAGACTCCGGACAGTAAAATCGGACAAAATCAATTTCTGGCTGAGGATAGGAACTCAGGCAAGAAGTAGTTAGATATGTGTAATTAATTGTATCTAGCTACTTAATTTTTCTCTAGCTGTTGCTGATTAGGTAAAAACTATTTACTTTTAGTCAAAATTAATTAACTTCTAACCCCGGAATGCTTAACTGTTCAGTTTTTGGCTGTGTTTCCCCCAGATAATCCCCTTGCAATATATTAATTAAACAGCCACCAAGATGATAGGCCATATTAACGGGAACCGCGTTACCAATCTGTCGATATTGAGAGGTTAAATTACCGGTAAATTGCCAATCATCGGGAAAGGACTGCACTCGTGCATATTCTCTCACAGTCAAAGGACGAGTTTCTTGGGGATGGCATCTTTCTGTTTGGGTTTGTGCAGGACTACAGGTAATAGTTAAAGCTGGTTCATCCCAAGATAATCTTTTAGCATATCCTGTCCGTCCGCCGTGATTTTTGAGACTATTTTTCATATATTCTTTTTGAATATCCATCGGCAAATTCCGCCAATTTCCTCCTGGGGGAACTAAAGACATAATCTCTTTTTTTCTTTCTTTATATTCTACTCCTGGAGAACTTGGACAATTCTCTAGAGCTTTTTTCAGAGAAATAGTATAGTTTTTATATTGGGGAAAAATGGGTTTAATATTTAGGTCTTGACGGGTGGCGATAATAATTAATCTTTCTCTTTTTTGGGGAACATCGAGAAATTGAGCCGATAAAACTTGATAAGCAGCATAATAACCGATTTCCTGTAAAGCTTGCAGCATTAATTGGAGGGGTTCTCCTTTTTTATTGCTTAATAATCCTCGAACATTTTCGGCTATAGCGATTTTAGGTTGCACTTCCTGTAAACAACGAGCAAATTCAAAAAATAAGCTCCCTCTCAAATCTTCTAATCCTTTCCCTAACCCAGCATAACTAAAAGGTTGGCAGGGAAAACCTCCAGCTACAATATCTATTTTGTCTCTAAAATCAGAAAATTCAATCTTTTTTATGTCTTGATTTATAACATTCCATTGCGGTCGATTGAGTCTTAAAGTATTAACACAATCTTGATTAATTTCCACCAGTAATTGCGTTTTTAGTCCCGCATTTTCTAAACCTAAAGCCATACCACCACAGCCAGCAAATAATTCGATAACTGTGTAATTAGTTGGCTCAACAGTTTGTAAAATTCTCAATTCTCCAGGGGATTGGTTATTTTTAAGATTGGTTAATTGCTCGAGATCAAATAACCAATCAACTTGATTAATTTTCTGACCTTTGATTAATTTTTTCTTTTGCCATGTTAGTATTTCTGCGGTAGTTACACCGAGAATATTAGCGGCTTTTTGTAGATTTACCTGAGTCATAAGCAATAATTAGCAACCTATCTACGTCTTTATTATAAATCAAAGTAGCTAAACTTGATGTCGAGAAAATTTTTAGAAATATCCTTGATATAAAACATTTTCCAGTGATGGATTTGTATTATCAATATGAGTTTGTATTTTATCGATCATCCTTTGAAACACATCGGGATAATATTGAGAAGCATCCAAAAAATCTACATATTCCTGTCTGTGCAGCTGTCTTGCTTTTGAGGAGCGATACTCTTGTCGAAGATTAGCGGTCATACGCTTAGTTTTTCGTATAATTAACACATCATCAATTTGAGTAGAAATTATTGAAACTGGTGTCATATCAAGAAATTCGCAAATCAAAAAATATAAAGAGTTAGGAACGGCAATTTTTAAATCTCTACTTGTGGCTACAGCTTCCTGAAACATAGTTTTATCTAAATTAGTTTTGCACTCTGCACAAACATAGCCAAGATGAGACTCAATCAATTCATAATTTTGAAATTCTGGATCAAAAGATGACTTTAGATATAACTTTTTGCCCAGTATAAAATCCTGATTTTTGCTTCTAATATTTGCTTGACCACCTTGACCAATATTGCCGAGAGAGGATAGGAAACTTAGTCCAGAGAAGGTATTTCTTGGACCCAATTCAAAAGAGTTATCTATTCCTTGTAAACTACGGAAAACGAGCTGCGGTAAAAATTCTTCTAATATAGTATTATCTAATTTTAACTGTCCCTTCTGTCTATACAAAAAGTTATCTGAACTATCAAAAATCAAGTCAAGTTCAATAAAACGCTTATATCGGTTAGTAGCTGACACTAGCTTTTCTACTGCATCTGCTTGACTAGAATTAATCGATTCTAACTCGATAATCCACTGGCGATATTTTATAATAGCTTCTTCTAAACGTTCCCGATCAGCTTCTGGCAACCGAGGATTGTTAAGACAGGCAGTTAGTTTTGTGTAGTGAGGACGGGAAAATTCGTTCATGTATTTTTGTTGATGTTCAAATATTAACAGGATTAATATATAATCTCTTATCTAAAATTGGTGTTTTTTGAATATTATTGACTTTGGCAATTGCTGATTCTAAACATAGCTGGTTTTCTGAAGATACAAAAAGCCTACTGCTTTCCAATACCTCGAATGCTACCTCTCTAGAAATTTGTTCTATTACCTCTTGGCTAACTTGATTATTTAAGTTGATAAAATTAATTATATCCTCTATAATAACTTTACCAAATTTATTCTTAAATTTTCTTTTTTGTCTTAATACTTTCTGAAATAGCTTGGCTTTGACACCTATTTTTTCAATAATATCAGCATTATAAAAAGGTACGCCAAGAACGTTAGATTCTTGTCCTACAATTAAAACAATTCTTGCTTGCTGCTTGCTGACTCTTGCCAGTTCCTTTAAAATGTCACCCATATCTAAACAGTATTGTACTACAGTGTAGAAACGATTACTCCTATTTGCTCTATTAGAGCCAATTTCTGACTTGGCTATCTTGAGTAAATCCCATCCTAAGATTTCAGCAGATTGACGATAATTTTGATGGTAATTAAAAACATTTATATAGGGTGGAGAAGTCACAACAAAATCTATCTGATTATTTTTTAGTGGTAGAGAACGAGCATCAGATAATCCAACCCTGATCGGCTTTTGAGAGTAAGGTAGCTTAGTAATTATATTGCTAAGATGTAAAAATTTTTTCTGAATAAATTCCTGAGTAATTTTATTCTTACATACATCAAGAATGATTACCAAAGCATCAAATAAAACCTTTGACCGATCCGGTAGCATATTCCTAGTATTTTGCAATTTATATACTAAATTTTCTACTTGGTCACTGACTTCAAAAATTCTCAAAGTAAATTCTTGATCGATGATATTTCTCAGGTTTTTAAGAACTTCTTTTTTTTGAGAATCATTGATAAATTCATAGGTATGACTCATGATATAAGCAGCGGGATTAATCTCAAATCCATAAGCTTCTAGGGATAAATAACTTGCCTCTAGCAAAACAGTTCCGCTACCCACAAAAGGATCGAGGATGACCGAATTAGATGGGCAATAGAAAC
The DNA here is from genome assembly GCF_032027425.1 of Microcystis wesenbergii NRERC-220. Taxonomy (NCBI): domain Bacteria; kingdom Bacillati; phylum Cyanobacteriota; class Cyanophyceae; order Chroococcales; family Microcystaceae; genus Microcystis; species Microcystis wesenbergii. The sequence goes on from NZ_JAVSJA010000001.1 coordinate 1,046,165, forward strand.
TTAAAATAGTCTCTATCAGTTGGGGTGAAAACTGACCTCGCCAAGCAAATAAATTGGCTCTAGTTTTCTCAATAATGTCAAGTTTTTCTTGGGGTATAGGTTGATCAAAATCTGGCAACTTTCAATCTCCCTCTATTGCTAAGAACAAAATTCAAGTTCTACTTTATCTGGAGAACAAACACTATAAAATGTCGGGGCTGAACCAGGTTCAACCCCTCAATATTTTCCTAATTGCGCCCCGGAACTGTATATTTAAAATTCATCGGGCCAGTATAACCAGAAACCTCCGCCAATTTCTCTAATCTTTGGGTTCCCGAATATTCTTGACCCTTAATAATCCAAGTGGGGAAACCTTTAATTCCGGCATCGCGACAAGCTTGGGGATTACCATTAACCCCTTGGGGATCGCATTCGATATAAACCCCTTCTTTTTTGAGGATTTCTCCCGCTTCCTTACCAAATAACTGTTTTTGATCGTAACAGTGGGGACACCAAAAAGCCCCGTATTCCTTCGCACCAATTGCTTTTAAATGTTTAGCCAGGGCGATTTCTGCTTTTCCCGAAACCGTGGTTACTTCCCAACCGTAGGGAGGTGTAGCCGCTGTCATTGGCCGGGTAATTTCTTCTTTTCCTCCTGCCACCGTCGGGGAATTTACTCCCGCATAAACCGCTAAAGTTCCCACAAAAGTAATCATTGCCACTACAACCATCGGCAGTATAATTTGTCCTAAACCTTCCCATTCGCGACCGATAATTGTAAGAATTAATAAGGTTAAAGCGAACAAAGCCGAAGTAATGCAGTAGGGACACAATTCCTTTAATTCCGTGGCTAGAATATACATTAAATAACCACTAAATACCGCCATCGCCGTCGCCCCCGCTAACAGCAATAACCAAGTATTATTTTCTAAACTTTTGCGGATATTTTTCTGAGTTTCCCCATTAATAAATAGAGGACTGAGGGCAAAAACCGCCATGGCAATATAGGCCAAAAAACCGAACAAACTCAAGGGCAGCCCGAAAACCGTAGCGTAGGGACTATTAAGAACACCACTACAACCAGCCCCATCACTAGCCCCGGCAGTACAGGCAGCAGCCCCTCCCGTCAGTTTGGTAATGGTTAAATAGCCGGTCAGAATCGCCCCCACGATCGAAACGCCCCCAATTAGGGGCCGGGAGTAGCGATGAATCCAAGGTACAGAACGACGACGCATAATATTATTTAGATTAAATTACAGCAGAATTCGGGAGTCAGGAGTCAGGAGAGAAATCTAAATGTACTTTGTCGAAAGGAAAAATTCCCTAACCATATTGTGTTAATTAGGACGTTTTCAATTCCTAAAAACTTAGGATCGCACCACGGCTGATAACTATCCGCCATTCTAGCAAGGGGTTATGTGGACAGAGGCAAAGAAGGCAGAGAATTATTAATTTTTGCCTTTTGATCGTTGATCAGGCGGGCCGTTTCCACAAATTGCGACACCCGGATCGGATCCACCGGTTCGGTAATTTTGCCATGACGCTTGAGGGAACTAGCCACGATCACCCCATCAGCAGCCGGCAGTAACCGCCCGATATTGTCCAAATCAGCCCCGCTGCCGATAAAAACCGGTGTTCCCTTGGCCGCCGCCACTGCTAGTTCCAAATCCTCAAAACTGGGGGGGCTACCGGTGGCCCAACCGGAGAGGATCACCCCGTCTGCCAGTCCCCGTTCGATCGTATCTTGCACCGCCGTAGTCAGATTAGGGGTTCCCAAGGGGCGGGCGTGTTTAACCAAAACATCCGCTAAAATTTTGACCTCAGACCCCAATTCGCGCCGATAACGCAGGAGTTCGTGGGCTTGACCCTCAATAATGCCTTGATCGGTAGCCATAACCCCCGTTAGCACATTAACCCGAATAAATTGGGCATTGACACAGGTAGCGATCGCTAAGGCACTATGGGCATCATTGCGGAGAACATTAAGACCGATCGGTAAGACCACCAGATTTTTAATGCGATCGACAATTAAAGTCATGGCACTAACCACGGCTGGATCCACCTGTTGCTTAGTAAAGGGGGCATCAAAAAAATTCTCGATAATCAAACCATCAACACCACCGGCAGCCAAAGCCGTCGCCTCCTGTTCAGCCCGCTCGATCACCGTCTTGAGACTGCCACCCCAACGGGGGGAAGTGGGCAGGGGGGCGAGATGAACCACGCCAATAATCGGGTTTTTTGTCTTGAAAGTTGCAATTAAGTTCACAGCGTCTACTACTCTTAGCGTCCCCAACCATGCGCCGCTCACCCATTTTAACAGGGTGAAGGCCTAGCCACGGTTCCACGGGGGGGAAATTATTTTAACTTAGTGCCAGCATTCGTCCCTCGCACTTAGTGCGATGGGACGGGGCTTTTAAAGGGGCGAAGTAATTCGCCCCACAGTTCCCCTCATCAATGCTGACTTTGTATATAGACAATTCCAAAAAACTATGTTATCATAAACGGGTCTTGACCACTATTCCTTAAGCGATAACCAAGCTCAACGGGTCGTGTTGCAAGAAAAAGTGTGGGTCTTAGGAACTAGGACTCCTGCCTGTAGAGGGAAGGTAAGACTTGCTATCTTTCGAGGTAGAAAGCGCATCCCATTGAAGCAGGAAGCTCTCAAATCCGTTGAGAGTAGTTCACAATGTCTTAACATTAAAAGAGAAGTTTAAGATTTGGTTGATACTCGATCGCATGGGCAATAAGCCAACCATCGCTATCTCACACCTGGGCTGTGAGAAAAACCGGATCGACTCCGAGCATATGTTAGGACTGCTGGCCAAGGCCGGCTATCCCGTAGATAATGACGAGGAGTTGGCCGATTACGTTATCGTTAATACCTGTAGTTTCATTCAAGCAGCTAGAGAAGAATCCGTTCGCACCCTCGTGGAACTGGCGGAAGCTAATAAAAAAATTATTATCTCCGGCTGTATGGCCCAACATTTCCAAGATGAACTGCTGACGGAATTGCCGGAAGCCGTGGCCATTGTCGGCACAGGGGATTATCAGAAAATCGTCGAGATCGTGGAACGGGTAGAGACGGGAGAACGAGTCAAAGAAGTCAGCACCGATCCCACTTTTATCGCCGATGAAAATCTGCCCCGTTATCGCACCACTACCGAAGGAGTCGCCTATCTGCGGGTGGCCGAAGGCTGCGATTATCGCTGTGCTTTCTGTATTATTCCCCACCTGCGCGGCGATCAGCGATCGAGATCGATCGAGTCGATTGTGGCCGAAGCGCGACAATTAGCCAGCCAAGGAGTCCAAGAATTAATTCTCATTTCGCAAATAACAACCAATTATGGGTTAGACTTATATGGCGAACCCAAATTAGCGGAACTCTTGCGAGCGCTGGGAGAAGTCGATATACCTTGGATTCGCGTTCACTACGCTTACCCGACCGGGTTAACGCCAAAGGTTATCGAGGCGATCCGAGAGACCCCGAATGTTTTACCCTATCTAGACTTGCCGCTACAACATTCCCATCCCCACATCCTGCGGGCGATGAACCGTCCCTGGCAAGGACGAGTCAACGATGGCATTATCGAGCGGATCAAGCAAGCTATCCCGAACGCGGTTTTACGAACGACTTTTATCGTCGGTTTCCCCGGAGAAACCGAGGAACATTTCAGCCATCTGCTGGAATTTGTCAAGCGTCATGAGTTCGATCACGTCGGGGTGTTTACCTTCTCCGCCGAAGAAGGTACAGCCGCTTTTGACCTGCCCGATCCAGTGCCACAGGCAATTATGGACGAACGCCGCGAAAGGTTGATGTTAACTCAGCAACCAATCTCGGAGCGCAAAAATCAAGCTTATATCGGTCACACTGTCGATGTTCTCATCGAACAGGAAAACCCAGAAACAGGAGAATTAATCGGGCGTTCCGCTCGTTTTTCCCCGGAAGTGGATGGCTTGGTTTATGTGACAGGGGAGGCGATTCTAGGTGCGATCGTGCAAGTCCGAATCACTGCGGCCGATACCTACGATCTCTACGGCGAAATAGTCTAATTTTTCCATTTTTCTAATTTAATTCCCACAAAACAATCCCTATGACCACTGGTTTCAACAATTTAGGTTTATCCGATAGCCGTCTTCAACACCTAGAAACGCTTGGATTCACCACCCCCACGGAAATTCAAACCAAAGCCATCCCTCTCCTTCTAGAAGGGCATGACATGGTAGGAATGTCACAAACGGGAACCGGCAAAACCGCCGCCTATTCCCTGCCTTTACTGGAACGCATGGACACCAAAAATCCTAACGTTCAAGCTTTAATCCTCACCCCCACCCGGGAATTAGCCCAACAGGTAGCCAGCGCCATCAAAGATTTCTCTGATGATCGTCGTCTCTTTATCCTGACAGTCTGTGGTGGTCAATCCATGGAACGTCAGATCCGCAGTCTGGAAAAAGGTGTCCAGATTGTGGTCGGGACTCCCGGCCGGGTAATCGATCTGCTCGATCGCAAAAAACTCCATCTAGAATCCCTAAACTGGGTAGTCCTCGATGAAGCGGACGAAATGCTCAGTATGGGTTTTATCGATGATGTTAAGAAAATTCTGCAAGCATCCCCCTCCACCCGTCAAACCGCCTGTTTCTCGGCAACTATGCCCCGGGAAATCCGCGATTTAATCGCTAATTTCTTGAAATCTCCCGTTTCTGTGACGGTTTCTCAACCCCAGGCCGCTCCTGCTAAGATCGAGCAGAAAATTTATCTGATCCCTCGCGGTTGGACAAAATTAAAAGTCCTGCAACCCCTGTTAGAGATCGAACCCCTAGAATCGGCGATTATTTTCGTCCGCACCAAGCAAACCGCAGCCGAATTAACCAGCAAACTGCAAGAAGCGGGGCAAACGGTGGATGAATACCACGGTAACTTAAGCCAAGTGCAACGGGAACGACTGGTGCAACGTTTCCGCGAGGGCAAAATTAAATTGGTGGTAGCCACAGATATCGCGGCCCGCGGTCTAGATGTGGAAAATCTCAGCCACGTTATTAACTATGATCTGCCAGATAATGCCGAAACCTATATTCACCGCATTGGCCGCACCGGCCGCGCTGGTAAAACAGGAACTGCTATATCCTTAGTAGAACCGATTGATCGGCGTTTATTACGTCAGATTGAACAGCGTCTGCGTCAACGTCTGGAATCTAGTCCCATTCCTAGTCGTGCCGAAGTAGAAGCAAAACGCCTGGCCAAGCTGCAAAATCAGCTAAAAGAGGCTTTATCGGGGGAACGTATGGCTTCTTTCTTGCCTTTAGTGCGGGATTTAAGTGAAGAATACGATCCCCAAGCGATCGCGGCTGCTGCCCTGCAAATGATCTACGATCAAAATTGTCCCCAGTGGATGAAAACCGATTGGGAAGTTCCCGCAGCGACGAGCAGTAAACCGGTGATCAATAAAACTCCCCGCAGTGGTGGTAATAAGTATCCCTCTAAGTCGAATAACCGTCCTTCCCTGGACAAAAAAATCGTCTTTCAAGAACGTTAATTTTTAGTTCTTGAATAGATAATTTTAAGAGTTGATAGACCGTTTTGGTTCTATCAACTTTTTTTCTGTGTACAATTCATAAAAACTACACATTGAATTCCTCCCTTTTCCCCTTTTTTAAGGGGATACCGAAGCTAGGGGGAGCGATTCTCACCAGACATCGACCGGCTAATCTGGGCCTGAAGATAACTGCTATAATCTACTTATCAATAGTTAATAATTTCGATGAATCGATCGCAACTTATCCACAGGCAAAGCTGGTTAATTGAACATTTGCCGGGGTTAAGTGACCAAGATTGCCAAAAATTAAAGGATTGCGGTATCGATACCACCGCACAACTTTTGCAAAAAGTTCTTCCGCAATTGGGTAAGGAAAAATTAGCGGTAAGAATGCAAATTCAGGCTAAACATATTAATAAGTGGGGGGCAATGGCGGAATTAGCCTCGATTCCCGCCGTGGGTTGTCAATACTGCGGTTTGCTGGTTCATGCCGGTATTGCTTCCATCCCGCAATTGGCACAGACATCAATTCAGCAATTGCATCGACAGATTCTCCGCTTTCAGGTGGCTAATCTGCAAAGACGCGATTTATGTCCCGATATTGCGGTGATGTTAGCTTGGATTGAACAGGCGAAAATCTTAACCAGAGAGTTAAAATAAGCCCTATCTCCGATAATTTTGGCATAAATTAGCCAAAAGTAGTGCCATTCCATCCCCAAAGATCACCTTTCGCCTCGGCAAATTCTAGATAAATGCGATTTTTCGGTATTCCTAAATAAGCCTCAATTTCTTGACAAAAATCACTACTCATGCTTTTAGTTTGAGCGGCGGAAATAGAACCAACACTTTTAATCTCCACATAACACACCGGCTCAAAAGTGCCAGCAAAAGTCATTTTTATACCCGATTCTAAAGCTGTCATCACATAGGATTCGGGTTTTACCAGATGTTTAGCTAATTTAGCCGAAAGACTCTGCAAAAGTTGATTAACAGTCTCATCATCGGGGGAGGTGACAGAAGTTTGAATTTTAATTAGAGGCATAGGAAAAATCTCAGAAATATTTTCCTATAATATAACAGTTTTTTCCTTCAGAAAGCTTCAATTATCGAACCACATAACTCCGGCTAGAGCTTCTTTGATGATACCTAGCTGTTATAATTAGATAAATGTCCCAGCCAGGGGAAAAACTATGACGACTCTCGACATTTCAGCAGAAGTTACCTGTCCCCCCACCGATTTATGGAGTGATGAACCACCCTTGGAAAGTGATTTACACCTGCAACAGATCATAATTCTTCTCAGTTGTCTAGAATTATTATGGCAAGAGAAAAACGATTACTACGCTTCTGGTAATCTGACTATCTACTATAACGAAGAACAACTGAAAAAGCGCGATTTCTGTGGTCCAGATTTTTTTGTGGTTTTAGATACAGAAAAACGTCCCCGCAAAAGTTGGGTGGTTTGGGGAGAACAGGGTAAATATCCCAATGTAATCGTCGAGATTATTTCCGATTCTACGGCCAATATTGACCGCAATAAAAAGAAAATTCTCTACCAAAATACTTTTCGCACTCCTAATTATTTTTGGTTCGATCCTAATACCTTAGAATTGCAAGGATTTAGACTAATTGAGGGACAATATCAAGCTATTGCTGCCAATGAGCAGGGTTATCTATGGAGTGAACAGTTAGGATTATATTTAGGCATATTTGACCGTAAACTGCGTTATTTTACCGTCGATGGTCAACTGGTTCCCACTCCCCAAGAAGCTGAATTAGAGCAAAGACAAGCAAAGGAACGGATTCTTTTAGAAAAAGAACGGATTCTTTTAGAAAAAGAACAGGCTCTTTTAGAAAAAGAACGGATTCTTTTAGAAAAAGAACAAGCTCTTTTAGAAAAAGAACAAGAACGACAAGCTAAGGAAAAATTAGCGGCAAAATTACGAGAATTAGGCATCAATCCCCAGACAATTTAGCCGGTTAAAATCTGCAAACGGCCATCAATAAACCCTTGAGTTATAATTATCTTGATTTGACTGGATAGACCCGAATGCAACTGACTCCCGAACAATACAAAGAAAAAATGCAGCGCCGCAAGGCAATCCAAGAAGAACGTTTAGCCGAAAAAATTGCTGAAAAAGGTTTAATTATCGTTAATACCGGCGATGGTAAGGGAAAAACCACGGCAGCCCTCGGTATGGTTTTACGTTCCCTCGGTCATGGTTACAAAGTGGCGGTGGTACAATTCATCAAAGGTGCTTGGGAACCTGCCGAACAAAAGATTTTTAGTGTTTGGGGGGAACAAATCGAGTTTTATGCTATGGGGGAAGGTTTCACCTGGGAAACCCAAGATAGGGAAAGAGATATAGAGAAAGCCCAAGAAGCATGGCAAAAAGCCCTAACTTTTCTCGAAAATCCCCAATATAAATTAATTTTACTCGATGAGATCAATATCGCCCTTAAATTCGGTTATCTGGATATTCAGGAAGTTATCGCTGGTTTAGCCCGAAAACCCGCTAATTGTCACGTTATTCTCACTGGTAGAGGAGCCTTACCCGAATTAATCGAGATAGCGGATTTAGTCACGGAAATGAAGTTAATTAAACATCCCTTTCGTCAACAGGGAGTAAAAGCGCAACCCGGCATCGAATTTTAATTAACTACTGCTTAAGCGTTGTACCGTCTCTCCCGACAATAATCGATGAGTTTCGGCGAGAAGATAGGGAATTTTATCAGCGTGGGGACTAGCGGCTAAACAGGCAGTTAAATCGAGTTTTTCCACCTCTTTTGCTTGTTGACCGGGGAACCAATGACCCCCATTCCCCAAGAGATTGTATCTGGCCCTGGCAAAGTCGATCATATCGTAGGCGATAGCAAGATTGTGTAACCAGAGGATAGAAGGAATATTAATCTGATTGGGTGTATTTTCCCAGCTAGGTAAACCCACAGACCAAGTTTTTACCCAATTATCGCCTAAACAGTTGATCATCTCCCCTTGCAATCTCTCGATAATTGCCGGTAAAATCTCCTCGGCTCGATCGAGTAAGGGTAAAGTTTTCAGGTGTTCATCAAAATCTGTGGGTTGCGCTGCACCGATACTCAGGGTATGAACGGCCGGATGACTGAGACAGAATAGGTCATTAAAAACCATCGGACTGAGAGGAGAACAGAGAGCCACGAGCTTAGGGGGAGGATTGTAGAGATGGCCGCCCTTATCGGAGGGACTAATGATAAAAACGCCCATATCGTGCTGTTTTGCCGCTTCTATGGCCGGCCAGTTATTCTGAAAAATATAGTACCAGTGCAGATTGAGGTAATCGTAACAATTTGTTGCAATAGTCTTGACAATTACATCAGTTGGTGCATGGGTGGAGAAACCGATAAAACGAACTTTTCCTTGTTGCTGTAATTTTTTCGCCTCTTGCCAACAACCGCCCTCGGCCATAGTGTCATCGAGAATTTCGGCCGTGTTGATGCCATGGATGCCCAACAAATCCACATAATCTAACCGTAAAAATTGCAGGGATTGCTCAAATTTACGGCGAAATTCCCGCACATCTTGACTAGGAGAAACTTTCGTCTGCACGATAATCTTATCCCTCGGTAGTTGCGGCAAAATTTTGCCCAATTGCATCTCGGAAGTGCCGTAACCCCTAGCGGTTTCGATGTGATTAATCCCCACTTCCAGAGATTTATTAATGATTGCCTCTAAATTGCCTTGATTCTCGTCGGGAATTTGCGACATTGGCAAATCCTGCCACTGAAATTGATAGCGCATTCCCCCACAGGAAAACACCGGCATTTGTAGATTAGTGCGACCGAAACAGCAATTCTCATTTTAAAAAGTAACAAGTGATACAGACAGAAACAAAGCTTTAAGCAAGCTACAAAATGCGCTCCCGCGAGTGCGACTGCATCGCAGAGAAGTGAGTATATAGAGTATTTATACTCAAAATATTTGAAAGATGGGAGAAATCTAGAACAAAAGTTCTCTACATCAGAAAGAGAACCAAATAAAAATTGATGATTGTTGTCTGTTGAGGTAAAATTATTAAGTTGGAAATATTAATTAATCAAACTGTTCTGCGATGACGAAAAAGGCTGTGACTTTAGAAATTCCTGAATTAATACAATTTTTAGTTCAAGAATTACATGACTTACCCGATGACAGAAAACCAGGAAACAATACCAAATATCAGGTAGAAGATGCAGTTAAGGCGGCTTTTTCGGTTTTTTTTACTCAGTCACCTTCTTTTTTAGAGCATCAACGTTTGATGAAAATTAGTAAGGGAAAAGATAATGCTTCAAGTTTATTTGGTATCAAAAAAATACCTTGTGATAATCAAATCAGAAACCTGTTAGATCCTATCCCAGCTGCCACAATATTTGGCTCTTTTCAACAAGTCTATCAATGGTTAAAAAAACAGGGAGTTATTAAAAATTTTTTCTACTTAGATGAGGAAATTTTAATAGCTTTAGATGGTACGGAATATTTTTCTTCAAAGAAAATTAGTTGTCCCCATTGTAATTGCCGCAATCATCGTAAGGGAACGACAACTTATTTTCATGGTTGCGTCACGCCAATTGTGGTTTCTCCTGAGCAAAAACAAGTGATTAATTTAGAACCAGAATTTATTAAAAAACAAGATGGGCAGCAAAAACAAGATTGTGAAAATGCGGCTGTTAAAAGATGGTTAGATAAGAATCATCAAAAGAAGTATGGTTATCCTGTAACCCTGTTAGGAGATGACTTATACTCTCGCCAACCTATCTGTGAGTTAGCTCTAAAACAAGGTTATAATTTTATTTTTGTTTGTCTTGAAACTTCTCATAAAACCTTATATGAATGGCTAGAATTTTTAGAAAAAAGTGGAGAAGTTAAAACCGTAGAAAAGAAACAATGGGATGGACGAAAGAATCTCATTTATCGTTATCGTTATGTTTCTAGAGTTCCTCTGAGAGAGGTCGAGTCAAGTCTCGAAGTTAATTGGTGTGAAGTCACGGTCATTAATGAAAAAACACAGAAAATTATCTATCAAAATAATTGGATTACCAATCATCAAATTACTGAAAATAATGTTGAAAAAATTGTCAAAGCTGGACGCAGCAGATGGAAAGTTGAGAATGAAGGAAATAACGTTCTTAAAAATCACGGTTATAATTTAGAACATAATTTTGGTCATGGTCAAAGTCATTTATGCGAGTTCTTGTTGTCTTTAAATTTACTAGCTTTTTTATTTCATACCGTTTTAGATTTAGTTAATCATACTTATCAAAAGATTCGTGAGTTATTAGTTACTCGCACCAGTTTTTTTAATGATATTCGTACTTTATTAAAATATTTTTGTTTTAAGAATTGGTCAGAGTTTTTCTTGTTTATTCTTACCGAATATGTCCCGCTCAAAAAAATAAATTCTAGTTAAAAATGTCAATTTTTCGAGAGAAGGAAAGATTATTTTATTCATTGAAAAAACCACAAATTAGGTCAGAATTTCAGCTAAATTTATGAGTTGAGATAAGTTTTTTATGGGCAGATATTTTAAAACTGTCTCTTGAAGCTAATTATGATGATTATCTTGAAAAAAAATGATAATTAGACAGAAGTTCTCTTGTTCACATAGAGAACTTTATCTTCTTTTGTTTTCAAAATGAGAATTGCTGCGACCGAAACGACGATACTGCATATATTCAGTTATCAGTTATCAGTGAACAGTTATCAGTTATCAGTTATCAGTTATCAGTTATCAGTTATCAGTTATCAGTTATCAGTTATCAGTTAAGTAGTCGTGCAAAATAAATTTCCTAGTGAAGAAAGGCACTCATGCAAGAGGCAAGAGGCAAGGGGGGGTTAGATATGTGTAATTAATTTTGCTTAGGTACTTATAGTCATTTCAATTAAGATTGAGAATATCAATCCCAGAGTTCATAAGGTTTTTGTCGGTCTAGAGTGTATCAGACTTATCTGAAATGACTATATCAGTGGGGAGATGGGGTTTTAGGGTTTTGGGGTTTTGGGGTATTAGTTGACACTTCTCTATTTCCCCATTCTCCCATTCCCTATCCCCTGTTCCCTGTTCCCTAAATTTAATCGGGTAAAGTGAGAATTTCGACACCGGTTTCGGTGACGGCAATGGTGTGTTCAAATTGGGCCGAAAGTTTACCATCTTTAGTAATAGCAGTCCAACCGTCTTTTAAGAGAATATGTTGCCAAGTACCCTCATTAATCATTGGTTCAATGGTGAATACCATGCCAGGGCGAATTGTTTTGCCTTTGCCGCGAATGCCGTAGTGGGGAACCTGCGGACCGGTGTGAAAAACATTACTGATACCATGACCGACAAAATCTCTAACCACTGAAAATCCCTGTCCTTCGGCATATTCTTGGATAGCTGCGCCGATATCGCCGATTTTACCCCCCGGCTGCACCGCATCTATGCCTCTTTGCAGACATTCTCTGGTCACTTCCACTAACTTTTTGGCCAAGGGGGAGGGAGTACCGACAAAGAAAGTCTGCGAAGTATCGCCGTGATAACCTTCTAAAATCGGGGTGACATCGATGTTAATAATATCGCCGTCTTTGAGGATTTGATTGGCGCTGGGGATGCCGTGACAGATAACCTCGTTAATGCTAGTACAGATGGACTGAGGAAAGCCATGGTATCCTAGAGGCGCACTTTTGGCTCCATGGGCGCGAGTCCAACGTTCTGCCTCGTCATTGATTTCTAGGGTACTTACCCCCGGTTTAACCATATCTGCCAGATGATCTAACAGTTTAGCCGCTAATCGTCCGGCTCGACGCATTTTTTCAATTTCCCGGGAGGAGAGTAAGGTGATGGTATCGTTGCCCATGAATTATCCGACTGTTGAGAAAGATTCTTGTTACATTTCTTATCCTAGCAAAATCGGGCAGCGTTATGGTTTAGGGGGGGGAGACTTTTCAGTTATCAGTAAACAGTAAACAGTAATCAGTGAAAAGACAGCACTGTTACTGCCATTTAATACTGCTTACCATTTTTCTTTATTAGTGGCAGACATCCTACTCCCCTTGCCCCCCCCACCCCCCCCCGACATCGGGGGGGGTGGGGGGGGCAAGGGGGGGCAATTAACTAGGTTTTGCTGAATAATGGTAAAACCCTTTTAAAATAAGGCTTTTGACCTGTTAAAATCCGATGTTCATGCTGCGAAAATAGGATTAAGACCTTCAAAAACCTGGCATTATCCTTTGTATAGTACATAGACTGGTACAAAAAAAGAGGGCAACAAAGCCTGAAACGACCGGCTACTGACGACCGACGCGGAGACTCCTAACCCCACCAATAAACTTTTTGCCGCAAACCCTACTTATCAATCCCCTGTTTCCCTATTCTAAGCGCAGGATTTCTCCACCTCTAGCTAGAGATAATTCTGCTGCCTGGAGGATTTTGACTAATTGGGTCCCTACCGATCCCGAAGATACAGGAGAATCGACACCCGTAGCCACCGACTCTAAAAAATGTTCGCATAATGCTTTTAGGGGTTCACCATCGGCAATAGGGATAGATTCCGTCTCCTGTCCCCGGGGAATAAAATAGGCTTCCTGACGCTCAAAATGGCCCTTTTGTCGGGTTAAAGGCGATCGAGAGTCTAATTCATTAAAAATTAAAGTCCCTTCGCTGCCAACTATCCCTAAACGTCGCTGTTTATCGGGATTCAACCAACAAAGGTGAATAGTCGCTTGAAAACCATCGCCATAGATCAGGGTTAACCAGACTAAATCGGCTAGATGAGGTTGTAGCCAGAAGGTTCCCCTCGCCTGCACTAATACTGGTGTACTATTTAGCCAATGATTAAAAATCGAGATATCGTGAATAGCTAGATCCCACAAAGCGGACACATCCTGACGGACGGGACCTAAGTGGGTGCGAGTGGCATAACCATAAAGAGGTTTACCGATACCCCCGGATTGCAGGACTTTTTGTCCAGTGATAACGGCGGGATGAAAAAGATAGGTATGATCAACTAATAAAATACGCTGTTTTTGCGCCGCTAATGCCGTTAATTCGGCACATTCTTGGGGATTGAGGGTTAAGGGTTTTTCGGCGAGGACGTGATAACCTAAATTAAGAGCGTCTTTAATCAGGGGATAATGGCTGATGGCGGGAGTAACGACGACTACGGCCGAGATTTCGGGGTGAAGACGAATTGATTCCCAGTCATTGGCTAAAATAACTTTATTAGTATCCAGATTAAATTGATCCCGACAGAGACGGAGTTTTTCAGGGGAGGGATCAACGATTGCCACCACTTGTGCTGAGGGATGTTGAGAAAAATGACGGACGAAATGCACTCCCCAACGTCCTACCCCTAAGATAGCGATTCCTGTGGACATTTTGCTTACTCAGATAAATCAATCTAGTTTATCTTAAAAGAATTAGGCACAATTGTTAATTGATTCTGAGAACTGGAAGGGATTATGTTAAAATTTTTCATCGATCGAGGGGGAACTTTTACCGATATCGTGGCGATAATCGATCAACCAGAAATTATTGAACGACTAGCTAGAGATGCCGCTAGATTTCTGATTGTTCCCCTTGCCGATCAACAGTGGATTGTTCTCTATAAACTGCTCTCGGAGAATCCCGAAAAATACCCAGATGCAGTCATTCAAGGGATCAAAGATATTAGCGGTTCCCTAGATAACATCGAAGTGATCAAAATGGGAACAACGGTAGCCACCAATGCGCTGTTAGAAAGAAAAGGAGAGCGCACGGTTTTGTTAATCACCAAAGGTTTTAAAGATGCCTTGAGAATTGGCTATCAAAATCGCCCCGATATTTTTGCCCGTCAAATTATTCTTCCTTCTTTATTATACGAACAAGTTATCGAAGTGGCGGAACGCTACGATAGTCAAGGACAAGAATTAATCGCCGTTAATCCCGCCCAAGTTAAAGCCGATTTAATACCAGTTTATCAAGCGGGTATCCGAAGTTGTGCGATTGTTTTTATGCACGGTTATCGTTATCCTGACCACGAAAAACAAGTGGCAGCTATTGCCGAAGAAATCGGCTTTACTCATCTAGCCATTTCCCACCAAGTCAGTCCTTTAATGAAACTGGTATCCCGGGGAGATACCACGGTAGTTTCTGCCTATCTATCGCCAATTTTACGCCGCTATGTTGATAGTATTAGCCAGCAATTACCGAAAACTAGCTTACTATTTATGAAATCCGATGGCGGTTTAGTCACCGCCGATAAATTTCAGGGTAAAGATAGCATTTTATCCGGTCCTGCGGGGGGAATAGTTGGGGCAGTACAAACCAGTTTAAGGGCGGGATTTAGCAAAATTATCAGTTTTGATATGGGAGGAACTAGCACCGATGTTTCTCATTTTCAAGGGGAATACGAGCGCCAAACAGATAACGAAATTGCCGGCGTAAGAATGCGAGCGCCGATGTTAAGTATTCACACCGTGGCCGCTGGTGGGGGTTCGATTTTAGTCTATGATGGTTATCGTTTTCGGGTCGGACCGGAAAGTGCCGGAGCTAATCCGGGACCGGCCTGTTATCGACGGGGTGGACCCTTAACAATTACCGATGCTAATGTTTTGTTAGGAAAAATTCAAGCTGCCTATTTTCCCGCTATTTTTGGAGAAGAGGGAAATTTACACCTAGATAGAGAGATTGTGCTGACAAAGTTTCAAGAATTGGCGGCAACAATGGGGGGTAATAATAGTCCTGAAATGTTGGCTGCGGGGTTTATTCAAATTGCCGTGGAAAATATGGCTAATGCAATTAAAAAAATCTCTCTACAAAAGGGTTATGATCTCAGTGATTATACTCTTTGTACCTTTGGCGGTGCCGGGGGTCAAGTGGCCTGTTTAATTGCCGATACTCTGGGAATGAAAAGTATTTTTCTCCATCCCTACGCCGGGGTTTTAAGTGCCTACGGCATGGGTTTGGCCGATTTGAGGGTAATTAAAGAAAAAGCGATCGAACAGCCGTTAAATGCCGATTTAATCGCGCAGTTACTCACGGAAATGAACGAATTAGAAGTCTTAGCGGGTCGGGAATTAGAGGGTTATAATCGGGTGCGGCAGCAAGTCAGTTTAAAATATCAGGGCAGTGATGCCACTTTAGCGGTTAATTTTAGCGATCAAATGCGTCAGGATTTTGAACGGGAACATCAAAGACGTTATGGCTTTAAACAAGAACAAAAAGCTTTAATTGTTGAGTCGATTGCCGTGGAATTGATCCAGACTATGGACAGTCCCCAAGAAGCAATTTTAACCCGCACCCGTCCGATGGGAGAATTACCTCATATCCTCGATCGAGTAGCGGTTTTTATGGCTAATCAATGGCGGGAAACGCCAATTTATCAGCGTTCAGATCTGCAACCTTTTGATTGTCTGGCAGGACCCGCAATTATTATCGAAAAAATTAGCACGATTGTGATTGAACCGGGTTGGATGGCAAAATTAACGGAGAAAAATCATTTAATTCTCTCCAAAGATTAACTAGGGTTTGCGGCAAAAAGTTTTTCGTGGGGGTAGGGTGTGGGGTGTGGGGTGTGGGGTGTGGGGTTTTACCAGTTTTGAGGTGGCCAATTACCTAATTTTCAGGGAAAAAGTGCCTAAATTTCCCCCACTTTTTGATTTCAAAAAAGCCTAAAGATATTATCCAACAAGGTTTTTAGCTTTATTCAGTAAACCCTACATAGAAATATCTACAGCAGTTATCCTAATTGATCAATTCTCATTTCGCCGAGGTATTTACGGAGATAGGGAGAAAAAACCTCGTAAATCAGGGTAAGGGGTTGGCGAGCGTGCCAAAATAGGTAATGACGACCCCAAAATGCTCCTTTTTCCCCAAAAGCTATTTCTAATTCCGGGGAATGACCGTAATAAAGTCCCTGCACATCGCGATATAATTCCGTGTGCAGCCGCGAGAGACTTTCCCAAATCGGTAGGGAACGATTTTCTAGATATTCGTCCACTTGATTGGCAGACCACCAAGAAGCGGCATAGGCTAACCTTTGACCACTAGCTGTGCGTAACCAAACTTGACGACGCAATCTCGGCCCCGGAATCAGGCTAATTTTCATCGGTGCGCCATCCTCATCGTCGCCGATGGGGGACATATCGATCACATCCACTTCCGTTTTTTCACCGGTTAAAAGTTGTAAATGACGGGTGGGAGAACCATCGCCGAGAATTAAAATCTGCCAAGGAGGCGCGAGTTGGCTATGGGGTAAACCTTGTTTAACATCGGTTTCGTCTCCTTGCCAGAGAGGGGACAGGGAGTACCAAGGACGATTAAGCAGGGGCTTTTCTTGGGGGCGGAGGATAGCAGTCAAGGTTTGTTACAAAACTTTATGATTTTTTCATTAATCATAACACGGGATTTTTGTCTGCTGGTGATAAAAGCGATCGCCTTGCTCTAATCCTCTCTAACTTTTCGGTTAGCAGATGCACTCTTGCCAAAGGAGATCGACTATTTTGATTTTAACGATAGAAAGGTATGAATATCTGGAGGAGTTTTTGTAATCTTCTCAGGGCAATTAATTGTCGAATCTTGGGATTAATTTGGGGGGGATAAATGCTGGTGGCTAATTGTTCTTCTAGTAAAGCATATTCTGCCGCAGTTAGGGGTTGATTATCAAGGGGCGAGCGAGCCGAAGTGATAATTTCTGCTCGTAAAATTTCTTCGGGAATATCTTCGGGAGAGGGCAAAGCAAGGGTTTTGAGGGGCGATAAGAAACCGATCGAGATAAGGATGATAATTTTGGTTGTTCGCTGCATTTAATTTAAACCGGGGGGCAATTTTTCTCGACACTGTTGATGAATTTCCCCGATTCTAGCAAACAACCAGGGATATTTTTGACGATAACTGGGAATTAGAGCCAGAGGACTGAGTAGAGCAGTGGCGGCAATATCGGCTACACTTAATTTATCTGCCACTAAATAGGGCTGATCTTGCCAATATTCTAGAATCTTGAGGGCATTTTCTAGGCGCTCCTCCGCTAGTTTTACCCTGGCTGGGGTGATTTTATATTGTTGTCGCACGATCTTAATAATTATTTGACTACTCAGGGAAGGATCGATCGCTTTTCCCTCTCCGGCGCGATAATCATAATAGACAAATCTCGTCGCTACTCCAATACTTTCATCTAACCAATCCTCTAGTAACCAAGCTTGATTTTTCTCCTTTTCCCCAGCGGGAACAAAAGAGGGGAAAGGAACTACTTTTTCTAAATATTTTAAAATGGCAGTAGAATCGGCAATAATCTCATCTGCTGCCATTAAAACGGGGACAGTGGTTAACCCTTTAGTTAGGGGACTGAGTTTGAGAATATGTAGTCCGGGAGTGAGATTTTCTACTTGGTAATCAATCCCCTTATAACCTAGGGCTAAACGAGCTTTGCGACAGTAATGAGATGTGCTAAATTGAAGTAAAAGCATTAAGTTTTGTTGGTTGCTATAATAGTTATCAGTTATCAGATTTGAGTTTTAAGTGAGCAGTATGTATTAAGCGAGCAGTATTATTCCTACTGTGTTTTCACTGATTACTGTTTACTGTTTACTGTTTACTGTTTACTGTTTACTGATCACTGATTACTGTTTACTGAATTGGCAATAGGTCTATACTATGAGCAACCCCCCCCTTTTTTCGGCTGTTTCTCCTCCTGATGCGACTAATTCACAAACAAAAGATCCCTGGTTAGCGGTCAATCTCTCGATGTTTTTCCCCGGTTTGGGACAATGGTATGCTAACAAAAACCAGAAAGCAACCATTTGGGCGATCGCTCAAATAATATTAATAATTGTGACAATTTGGTCAATTTTTAGCCCCAATGGCCCTGTAAGCTGGGGATTAGGGGGAATAGTTGCTCTGGTTATCCTTTACATTAGCAATATTTTTGACGCTCACTGGAGTGTTTATTATTCCGAACAGAATAACAGCTTAGAGAAAATTCCCCGCCAACAAAAAAACCCATGGTTTGCCGTCTTCGCTAACCGGATTATACCGGGGTTAGGGCAATTGTACGCCGATAAGGTGATCTTAGGGATAATTTTTCTGACTATATCCCTGATTACCCTGAAAATGGATCATTTTTTTGCCAATATCCTCTTTCTTACCCCTTTAATTACAGCGATCGCTATTTATCATGTTTATCACACTTTCCCCCATCAATTCCATCCCCATCGTCACACCTATCGTTCCATTTTGGCGCTGATGGTGGCAGCAATTTTTACTTGGGGAATTATCTGTAATTATTTTCCCGATTGGTTACATCAAAGAATAGAATTTTTCGAGATTCCTAGCGAATCCATGCTGCCTACCCTCGCAGTAGGTGATCGCATTTTCGTCAGTCAATCTGGTAATTATCAAGCAAAAAGAGGCGATATAATTGTTTTTAGAACTCCCGAAAAAATTAAGCAACTAGATCCTAAGTCTGGAGATTTTTTTATTAAACGAGTCATCGCTATTGCTGGGGATACCATTGAAATCCGGGGGGGCAAAGTTTATCTCAACCAGCAAGTTATCGAGGAACCCTACACCGCCGAGTTAGCCAATTATGAAATAGAATTTATGACTATACCCCCAAAAACCCTGTTTGTTTTGGGAGATAATCGTAACCATAGTTTTGATTCCCGTGATTGGGGTTTTTTGCCCAAAATTTATATCGTTGGTCAAGCCTATAAAGTTTACTGGCCTCTCGATCGTGTTCAGTCTTTGCTATGATGTAGATGACTGGGGTAACTTTGAGCCTAGGTGTTACAGTTAGATGAGTTTGGGTATTGTTAGATGATTATAACATTCCCAACCTATGGAAATGTTCCTGAAAAATTACCACTGGTGCTAGATAATTAACTTCAATCTTTTCTTGATTAATATGCTGTTAAAATTCCCTCAAAAGCTGAAAATTAAGCAAATAATATTATTAGTATTCTGGCTAGGAATAGGGATATTTTTCTGGTGGTTATCGTGGCAATCCACCGGGATTAGCCAAATTCAACGCCCCGAAACAGTTGCTCAACAAATTTACCAAGCAATGCCAGATTTACCGAAAGAAAACAACTATACCCGTCGAGATACAGGGGCGATCGATCCGAATAATACTTTAATAAGTCGCTTTCTTCGTTATCATCAAGATACAAAAAAAAGGTTTACTCTCATCCGTTTTGATTGGCAATTAACCCTAGGAGATTATCTAGGAGTGAACGAGAAAATCAGCGAAGAAAACTATCCCGGACAAGCAACCCTTACCGTTAATCCCATGGCTGCCGATATCAAAGCGATTAACAGTCTTAATCGTCGTCAACGGCAGCAGTTAGTCACCCTTCTAGTCGAAATTTATAACCCCGCCATTCTCCCCCAAGAAACCCCCAATCCTAGTCCTTCTCCTAGTCCTTCTCCCCGTCGTCCATCTTTATCAAAACCAGGAGATGCCGACCTATTAAAATTCTAGAAAATTATGGAAAAAATTCTCAAATATGGTTCGGGTTGGCGACTCGGTTGGGATTCTAAGGCGGCCATTTATAAAGGATTAATTGGTGGCGATGATTGGGCGATCGAATTGACCGAGGCCGAGTGGCAAGATTTGCGTCGGTTACTATCACAATTGACCGCAACTATGGCGGCCATGGCCACAGAATTAATGGATGAAGAAAGTATTGCTTGTGAAGCGGAAAGCGAGCTTTTATGGTTAGAAGCGGCAGGATTTCCCGATCATTATTCCCTGCGATTTATTCTCTATCAAGGTCGCGGTTGTGAGGGCAATTGGTCGGCCACTGCCCTGCCAGAGTTGCTCGCCGCTTGGGACAATTTGCTTTACAATTTTTAAGAAAGCGGTGGGCATAAGTTAATTTTTGTCTCCCTCTCTTGACTTTTTTACTCCCCTGTGCTGCTATGCTTGCCCATCCTAAAACGAAGACCGATAATCTCACCTACACCCCGCCCCCATTGCTGAAAAACGGTTTTGCCATGACCCTCTATGTGGCCCTGAAAGCGCGAGAAACCTGGCAAAATACGATCGCTATTCCCGAACCAGTCTATCAAGAAACCATTTTCACCGGGGCCGATGCCGTCCCCATCTACGGGATTGTTTCCATTCCCCCGCAAGCGAAGGGAACAATTATCGGCACCTACGGCATCACGGGAGACTTAGATAATCAATGGTTTTTAAGAATTTTAGGCAGAAAAGCCGTAGCGAGAAACTACGCGGTCGTCCTCTTCGATTGGCGCGCCCACGGTAAGACAGCCGAATTATCCCCGACTCTCACCTCCGATGGCATCTATGAAGGGCTAGATTTCGTTCATATTGCCGCCCAAGCCCAAAAAATGGGCTGTCCTGCTCCTTTTTGGTTCACGGGTTACTCTCTGGGGGGACAATTAGCCCTCTGGGGAATTAAATCGGCAGAGAATAGGGAAGATAGGGGGATTGATCCCGTCGATATCGGTGGTGGTGCGGTAATTTGTCCTAATTTAGACTCTAATCGTTCTTTATCCTATCTCGTCCGGGATCCCTGGGGGAAACATTTGGAAAAAGCGATCGCCAGGGAATTACGCAAGTTAGCCAAACGCATCCATAAGGCTCATCCCGATCATATCGATCCTCAAGCAATTACTCGCGCCACCACGATTGCCGGATTCGATCGAGAATTAGTGATTAAAAAGCTAGGATTTGAGACAGTTTTTGACTATTATGCCGCTAGTAGTCCCTTGCCCTTTCAACCCTATTTAGCTAAACCCACTTTTATCCTCTACGCGGCCGATGATCCCCTCTTTTCCCCCGCAGTTATTCCCGATCTGCAAGCAGCGATCGCTGATAATCCCCACGTGGATCTACTCTTAACCAACCATGGCGGTCATGTGGGTTATATCAGCAGTTTATCCTGTCAGCGTCAGTGGGGCGATAGCGATCGCTGGTGGGCATGGAATCGGGTTTTAGACTGGTTTGACCAAAAAACTGGCAAATAATACTAAATCCGTTGAGTATAGGTTAAATATCACTTGGGAGCAAGTCAGTTTTGTCAGAACATAAATACTATTCAATAGCTAAAGACTGTTATTTAGGTAAGCACAGCGGTGTTTAAGCACTTGAGGGATATTTTCTTCATTCCACTGGGCTCCAGAAATTTTCAGTCGTCGGTCAATCTGTTTAACCGTGGATTCAACGGCTCCCGAAGCAATAGAGCAAATCTCTTCTTGTTGATAGTAATTATAATTAACAATTCGATGACGATGAATCTCTAAATAACGACAGAAATTTTCAGCTCGTTCGTTTTTTAAAGGAGAGATTAATGCTATTGTTTCCTCAATTTTGCCCTGCCATAATAAACTTTCTGCTTTTTTCAATCTCTTCACTGAACCGCCGACTTTATGAAGATTTTCTACCAAATGAAACCAGTCAAGTATTTCTCTTTTTTCTCCTGGACAATCCCAGTTTTTCACAATTTTCCCAATACCGGGATGTCCGTCTCCCAAACAGGTAAGGGGGTCAGATAAAGGTTGTTGATTAACCCAATATATTAACGATTCATTTTCTCCAAACCAAGCTTTTCTTAGGAAAGTATCAACACAGATTGCTTTATAATCTTTCCAGATACAAGCCTCTCCCTTAGTTTCGGTTCTTAAGCGCACTTTTCCTCCATCTAGACTAATTTCTTGAACGGGGTTTCCTGATTCTTCTTCGGCAAATTGGTGGCGATGGACTAATCGTTGTTGAGTCCTAGCCGAGACCTTCATCCCTATATAAAATTGAAGATCTCTGGCGGCATTTTCATAAGAAACATTGGCACTAGCTCTTAAACAACAGCGTTCTAAGTAAGGACTAATTTGGTTATTACGAGGAATATTTAAACGGATTGCTTGTTTTTCTGTCAGGCATAATTCTCCGATGATGCTTTTTATTTTTCTCGGTCTCCCGGCTTGAGTTCCTGTCGTTTTTGTGACAAAAAAAAATCCTAGTTTCGGAGTTATATATTTTAAGGTCTGTTCTCTTATTGTCGTCTCTATTCCCTCTAAAGTTTGGATTTTTTCAGCCTCAGCTTCCTGATGAAGAATCTTGGCTATCGCTTGAATATGTTGGTTAAGTTCTTGTTGTTGCTTTGGAGTCATTTTTGTCTTTTCCCCACTCTTTTCTCTATCCCATACCCAATTGATGCTTTTGTCAAGTAGTTTATTTGTTCTTCAGCTTTGACTTGCTCCCAGTGGAAATCCCCGATGAGGAAATCGAACTCGAAACCGCCATTCAACGCATCAACGACCATGTAATCGAGAGAGTCGGGAATTTTATTATCACCTCTACCGAAAACCTACCCAATGGAGTAACACTGAAGATGGTGAGCTTACCAGCAGGTAAATTTCTCATGGGATCTCCTGACAGTGATCTCGATGCTGAAAGTTATGAAAAGCCTCAACACCTAGTTCAAGTAAACAGTTTTGCGATTGGGAAATATCCAGTTACTCAGGCACAATATCAAGCAGTAATGGGAACAAATGCAACATCTCAAAAATCGCTGAGAGGTAAGAGGAGAGCAACGGCAGCGTCGCTGCCCTCTTATTTTCAAAACAATCCGCAAAATCCGGTAGAACAAGTTAGCTGGAATGACGCTCAAGCTTTTTGTCAGAAATTGAGTCAAATAACAGGGAAAACCTATCGCCTACCGACGGAAGCGGAATGGGAATATGCCTGTCGTGCGGGAACAACTACTCGCTATTATTTTGGTGATGATGCTAATCAGTTAGGAGATTATGCTTGGTATGGCGGAAATTCTCAAAATACAACTCATCCTGTGGGTCAGAAAAAGCCCAATGCTTGGGGACTCTATGACATGATTGGCAATGTTGGGGAGTGGTGCGAGGACAATTGGCATGATAGCTATATCGGAGCGCCGACGGATGGCAGTGCTTGGATAAAAAATGGTAATGATTATCAAATATTGCGGGGCGGTTCCTGGGGCGACGTTCCTCTTCGCTGCCGTTCCGCGGTTCGCGTCAACGGCCTCCGCCGCGACGACCGCGACGACGATCTCGGTTTTCGGGTGGTGTGCGGTGCTGGGAGGACTCTGTAACCCTTTTTCCCTTTTTTCCCTTTTTACCCTCATTCCCTATTTTTCAATTTTTCTCTTTCTTTCCCGCCGCTAGGCGGGTCGATTTTTTTTTAAGATTTTTAATGGCTTCCATTACTGTTAATATCTCAGATGAACAGTTGAAGACTTAATTAGGGTTTGCATAGAAGATTCGATTTTCAATTTCTGTCGATGGCGTTTGGAACAAGGGGTTAAGGCTTGTGTTCGATGCCATCAAATCATTACAGATATGCCAATAATCCCAGATGATAGAGAATAGATATTTCCGAAAATTAAATATGCGTAACCTGAAACCCTTGGTAGGGACAATTCATGAATTGTCCCTACGTTTTCGGAGTAAAATTCATGAATTGTCCCTACGTTTTCGGAGTAAAATTCATGAATTAGTCCTACGTTTTCGGAGTAAAATTCATGAATTGTCCCTACGTTTTCGGAGTAAAATTCATGAATTGTCCCTACGTTTTCGGAGTAAAATTCATAAATTAGTCCTACGTTTTCGGAGTAAAATTCATGAATTGTCCCTACGTTTTCGGAGTAAAATTCATGAATTGTCCCTACGTTTTCGGAGTACAATTCATGAATTGTCCCTACGTTTTCGGAGTACAATTCATGAATTGTCCCTACGTTTTCGGAGATGTCTAATGATGACACAGCTAGTCTCTCTGCTATAGTACAAAAGTCGTTTAGCATGATACGCTATCTAACCTTATTGCGATCGCATTGAACTTTTCCTATTCCCTTTGATTTGCTTGTCTAACCTGTTCGATCTCTAATTCTAAAGCTTGTGCTATCTGTTCAAAGTTTAATCCTAAGGCCAATAAACGAGGAATAGAGGCTAATTTTGCCGCTAATTCGCCTTCTTGTCGGCCTTCCTCTCTACCTTCCTCTCTACCTTCCTCTCTACCTTCCTCTCTACCTTCCTCTAAAGCTTCCTGATACACTTTAGTTTGTTTTAAATCGCTTAAACTAAACATCGCTTCTATCTCCTTTCTACTGACTTGGGGTAACTTATAAACCAAGATTGTCTCTATCAATTCTAAAAGTTCTTGCTGTTGTTTGAGCTTAGGTAATTCTTGTCTAATCTAACGGGAATAAAACCTATTATCTTTCTGAAATTGTACTTCTAGGAAATAAATAGGCTGATTGGGTGTATCAGGCAAAAAGACTCCATCGAGACGAAAGGACAATTGTTTAACTTCCACCGAGGAGAATTGATAAGAATTGGCGGTTTCAGGAGGAAGGTTCAACAAATCAAAGAAACAAGCGGGAAATCTTTGTAAGAGTTGATAAAAAATACTGTCAGTTTTCACGCAATTAAACTCAAAAAGAGGCCTCTAGTTTAGCAAAAGTTTTTTATTGTATTCTTCAGGAAGCTCCTGTTTTTGAGCAATTGGGATGACGACTGTTACCCAACACCATCGGAACCAAGATTAAATAGGGTATGATGGGGGTTGGATAGATTTTCTCCTATACTTTTTCCTCAAGTATGACAACCGGGGAAAGCTGGAAGGGTGGCACACCATAAATCATCTTCTTGCCAAAGAATAACTTTAATATTCATCTTTAACTTTTTTGTCCTTATATGTCGAAGTAATGATCGATATCAATCGGGAACCACTCCCCATCTAATACCTGTTCGAGGGAGAAAGGAGGCTCCACAGGAATCGCGTCGCCAGTGACGGTTTTCGCTTGTATTGAGGTTTTTCGAGCGTTCGAGTAGGCTTTTTGAAAATAATCCCGCGCGTGGTTGCTGAGAGTAGTAGTTTCTAGCCACTCTCCTAGTTGAGTTCGGAAACTGGCGATTTCTCCTACCCAGTGACAGACGTTGCGTTCTCGCTCCCGTTCCGATTTGTGATAAGCTAACTTAAACAGGTGTTCGATCAGCTGGGTTAATAAACTCTCTACAGCCCGTCTGTCACTTTTCCCCATGCACTCCACTTCCTCGATCAGATTTTCCCAGTCCACCTCATCAAACTTTTTTAGCTTTAAAAGTTCGGCGGTTTTTGAAGCCCAGAGAACAAAATCCTGATCATATAAGGCTTTCATTGATAAAGCTGTTTCTACTGCCATAGTTTCGTTCCAACTGATCATAAAACTATGTCTTTAGCTTAACTTTACTAGCGCAAACCCTTTTAACTTTTTTGTCCTTTACTAAGCAGTGTAACTCGATCTCATCAGACGTTATACAATAAATCTTGTCCCTCGATCGCATTGTCCCATGACTACCCCCTTCACTGCCGCAGAAATTGCCTCAGAAGGCATCAAACCCGAAGAATACGAAGAAATAGTCAAAAGACTGGGAAGACACCCCAACAAAGCCGAATTAGGAATGTTTGGCGTGATGTGGTCGGAACACTGCTGTTATAAAAACTCCCGGCCGCTGCTCAAACAATTCCCCACCACCGGCGAAAAAATTCTCGTCGGACCGGGGGAAAATGCCGGAGTAGTGGATTTAGGCGATGGATTGCGATTAGCCTTCAAAATCGAGTCCCATAATCATCCTTCTGCGGTGGAACCCTTCCAAGGTGCCGCTACCGGAGTCGGAGGCATCCTGCGGGATATTTTTACCATGGGGGCCCGGCCCATTGCTATCCTCAACTCCCTCCGTTTTGGTAACTTGCAAGATGCCCGCAATCGTCGCATTTTTGCCGGAGTCGTGGAAGGAATAAGTCATTATGGCAATAGTGTCGGCGTTCCCACGGTGGGCGGTGAGATATACTTCGATAATGCCTACAATGGCAATCCCCTCGTTAATGCCATGGCTTTAGGGCTAATGGAAACCGAGGAAATCGTTAAATCTGGGGCAAAAGGACTGGGAAATCCGGTTTTATACGTTGGTTCTACCACCGGCCGCGACGGTATGGGAGGGGCGAGTTTTGCCAGTGCCGAATTAACCGATAAATCTATGGATGACCGGCCCGCGGTGCAAGTGGGCGACCCTTTTCTGGAAAAATCCCTGATAGAAGCTTGTTTAGAGGCATTTAAGACCGGCGCGGTGGTGGCGGCCCAGGATATGGGGGCCGCTGGGATCACCTGTTCTACTTCCGAGATGGCAGCCAAGGGAGGGGTGGGAATTGAATTAGACCTCGATAAAATCCCCGTCCGGGAAACTGGGATGGTCCCCTACGAATATCTGCTATCGGAATCCCAAGAAAGAATGTTATTTGTGGCAGCATCGGGACGAGAAGGC
This sequence comes from Microcystis wesenbergii NRERC-220, assembly GCF_032027425.1. NCBI lineage: Bacteria > Bacillati > Cyanobacteriota > Cyanophyceae > Chroococcales > Microcystaceae > Microcystis > Microcystis wesenbergii. The sequence goes on from NZ_JAVSJA010000001.1 coordinate 1,072,938, forward strand.
GAATTAATCGAGATTTTCCATCGTTGGGGACTTCAGGCTGTGGTCGCTGGCCAGGTAATTGCAGAACCGATCGTCCGTATATTATTTAAAGGGGAAATTGCCGCCGAAATTCCTGCCACGGCCCTGGCGGATAATACTCCTATCTATCATCGGGAATTACTAACAGAACCGCCAGAATACGCCCAAAAAGCTCAATTATGGCAAGATGCCACTATTCCTATTCCCGAATCCTATAACGAGATTTTATTAAAACTGCTGGATAGTCCCTCGATTGCCTCAAAACGCTGGGTTTATCGTCAATATGATCATCAAGTCCAGAATAACACCGTTATTCTCCCCGGGGGGGCCGATGCGGCCGTGATTCGCGTGCGTCCTCTGGGTGCTAATCCCGCAAATTCTCGGCGAGGTGTAGCGGCGACTACAGATTGTAATCCGCGATACGTTTATCTTGATCCCTATAACGGAGCTAAGTTGGCCGTGGCGGAAGCGGCCAGAAACCTTAGCTGTGTTGGTGCTGACCCCATTGCTGTCACGGATAATCTCAATTTCGGAAGTCCAGAGAATTCAATCGGTTATTGGCAATTAGCCACTGCTTGTCAGGGTATTGCCGAAGCTTGTCGGGAAATGAATACACCAGTAACTGGGGGTAATGTCTCTTTGTACAACGAAACCGTTGATGCAGCTGGCAGCCCCCAGTCTATTTATCCGACTCCCGTGATTGGGATGGTGGGATTAGTGCCGGATATCGGGCAAATTTGCGGCCAAGGTTGGCAAAAAGCGGGGGATTTAATCTATATTTTGGGTTTCTCTTTGCCAACTATCGGCGCATCGGAATATTTAGCCGTTATTCACGGTTTGGTGACGGGAAAACCGCCGGTAATTGATTTTGAATTAGAAAGAAAGGTACAAGCGGCCTGTCGTCGGGGAATTCGCGCCGGTTGGGTGAAATCTGCCCACGATTGCGCGGAGGGAGGTTTAGTCACTGCTCTGGCAGAATGCTGTATTAGTGGGCAGTTAGGGGCGGAAATTGACCTTTCTTGGCAGCATCAGGGCCGTTTTGATGCGGTGTTATTCGGGGAGTTAGCTAGTTGCATTATTGTCTCCGTTTCCTCCGAAAATCGGCAAGATTGGGAAGAATACCTAAAGACACAATTAGGAGACTATTGGCAAATAACCGGCAAAGTTAGCGAAAAAAGCGATAATCTTCGGATTTTTGACCGGGATAAACAACCAGCGATCGATGTTAGTCTAGAAACTATACAGCAAGTTTGGTCAAAAGCGATCGAAAGAAGGCTGTAATCTTGAGGCCGTCAGCTAGATAAGATGGCCGATTATATCGGTAAATAAAGGCTGATAGCTGATCAATAAATCGTTAAAAGAAGATTAAGATCGGTTAAGATTTTGTTACCAAAGTATTCTGCAGCCCCAACCCTCCCATGTCTAGCCATCCCGACTCATCCCTATCCCTGAACCGCGTCGATAAGCCTGAAGAAGCCTGTGGAGTTTTTGGACTCTATGCCCCCGAGGAAGAAGTAGCAAAACTGACCTATTTCGGACTCTATGCCCTGCAACACCGAGGACAGGAATCGGCAGGTATTGCCACCTACGACGGGGAAACGGTGCATTGTTACAAGGAAATGGGCTTAGTTTCCCAAGTTTTTAACGAAACTGTCCTTAAAACCTTGCCGGGTACTCACGCCGTCGGTCATACTCGTTACTCTACCACCGGTTCTAGCCGTCGCGCCAATGCCCAACCTGCTGTGATCGAAACCCGTTTGGGTAAACTTTCCCTAGCACATAACGGCAATTTAGTCAATACTTTTGAGTTAAGAAATGTATTAGAACAGCGCGGTTGTGATCTCGTCACCACCACCGACTCGGAAATGATCGCCGTCGCTATCGGTCAGGAAGTGGATAGTGGCAAGGATTGGATACAAGCGGCGATCGATGCCTTTAGTTATTGTAGCGGGGCTTACAGCCTTGTTATCGGCACACCGACGGGAATTATCGGGGCGCGGGATCCCAATGGTGTCAGACCCTTAGTAATTGGGGTTTTGCAAGAAGAAGGCAATCCCCCTCGTTATGTTTTAGCTTCGGAAACCTGCGGATTAGATATTATTGGGGCCGATTATCTGCGGGATGTGCAGCCGGGGGAATTAGTTTGGATTAGTGAAGATGGCTTATCTTCGGTGGATTGGGCCATGAAACCGGAGAAAAAATTATGCGTTTTCGAGATGATTTATTTTGCTCGTCCCGATAGCATTGTTCACGAGGAATCTTTATATACTTATCGGGTACGTTTGGGGGAACAATTAGCCAAAGAGTCGCCGGTAGAAGCAGATATGGTGATGGGAGTTCCCGATTCGGGTATTCCGGCTGCGATCGGATTTTCGCGCATTTCTGATATTCCCTACGCGGAAGGATTGATTAAAAATCGTTATGTGGGACGGACTTTTATTCAACCAACCCAACACATGAGAGAGTCGGGGATTAAGATGAAATTGAATCCTTTAAAGGATGTTTTACAGGGAAAAAGAGTTATTATTGTTGATGATTCGATCGTGCGGGGAACCACTAGCCGGAAATTAGTTAAAGCTTTACGCGATGCTGGAGCAAGAGAAGTTCACATGAGAATATCTTCTCCTCCGGTGACTCATCCTTGTTTTTATGGCATTGATACGGATAACCAAGAGCAATTAATTGCGGCAACTAAATCGGTGGCGGAAATTCAGGCACAAATCGGGGTGGATAGTTTAGCTTATCTCAGTCACGATGGAATGTTAACAGCAACAAAAGAAGATCCGAAAACCTTCTGTACTGCCTGTTTTAATGGCGATTATCCGATTCCTGTACCTGATAATGTTAAGCGATCGAAGTTGATTTTAGAAACAGTTAAATAGGGTTTGCTGAATAAATCTAAAAACCTTGTTGGATAAGGTTTTTAGACTTTTTTTCCCTCAAAAAGTGCCGACCATTGGAGTGATTGGGGGGAAAATTCAGGTACTTTTTCCCTGAAAATTAGGTAATACTAAATCCGTTGAGTAACGCACAGAAAACGGGTTTCTCCGAGAAACCCGTTTTCTGCTCATGCAAGAGGCAAAAGGGGTCATAAATAATCAGTTTTTAATAACTGGATTTAGTATAATTGACCACCTGAAAATGGGTAAAACCCCACACCCCACACCCCACACCCCACACCCTGCCACCAGGAAAAACTTTTTGCCGCAAACCCTAGATAGCCTCAAGGCTAAATCCTCTGAAAACAATCGGCAATTTCCTGGGGAGTTAAAAGAGAATTAGGATAACCGGAAAGTTGTCCTAATTTTTGTGCTAATAAAACTGCTTGGGGTGGAGTTAGATAGGTTTTGGCTAAGAGATCGGTTTGATGATAAGCTTGCCGGATTGGGGCATCTAAAAGGATGGTTCCTTGACCCATAATAATTACTCTTTCGGCGTATTCTGGCATTAAATAGAGGTGATGGGTGATAACAATCACCGTTTTGCCCATCTGGTGTAATTGACGACTCACCTCTAAAATTGCCTTAGCTCCTTGGTAATCTTGGCCGGTGGTGGGTTCATCGAAAACAACTATGCGCGGTTCCATGGCTAAAATTGCCGCAATCACTACCCGCGCTCGATCGCCTTTCGGTAAGGAGAGAGGATGATAGGAGCGATATTCTAGCAATCCCATGGCTTCTAGACTTGCTTCCGTGCGTTGGATGACGATTTCTGGGGAATAACCGAGATTAGTCAGGGCAAATGATACCTCTTTCTCGACAGTGGTGTTAAAAATCTGATTATCGGGATTTTGGGCTACATAACCGATCGATCGGGCTAAATCACTGACAGAAAAGCTATTGATCGAACGTCCATCAATCATAACTTGACCGGTGGTTGCCGAGAGAAGATTGAGAAAATGCTTGACTAAAGTGCTTTTTCCTGCGCCATTTTGACCGATAATCAGCAGATATTCCCCTTCGGCAATATCGAGGGACACATCCCGCAAGGCGGTAGTACCATCGGGATAGGTATGGCAGAGATTTTTTACCCTCAGTATGGGGTTTAAGGGGTCAGAAACCGACGATAAGGGAGGGGTTGGGGTTCTATGATGGTAAAAGGATTTAAGCTCGTTTAAACGGGCAAAACTGCGGTCTAGGGTGACAGGAATAGAATTTATCGCCCCGATTTTTTGATCGATCAAAGCAAAAGTAGTGGCCACTTGCGGGGGACGCAGGGCATTTTCCTGTAAAAGTTGTACTTGGGAGTAGATCTCTGCTGGGGTTCCCATGGCTTCGATCGCACCTTCCCTTAATAGTACGAGGCGATCGGCATATTCGGCCATTTCCTCGGCCGCGTGGGAGACCATCACAATGGTGACACCGAGATGGCGATTTAATTCCTTAATGGTGGCGAAAACTTCTTGGGATCCCACCGGATCCAGTTGGGAGGTGGGTTCATCGAGAATTAACAAAGCGGGCTGAACTGCGAGAGCGGCGGCGATCGCTAATCGTTGTTTTTGTCCTCCCGATAGTTCCCCCGGGGATTTTTTTTCCATTCCCTCTAACCGGACTGCCGCTAAAACTTTGGGAATACGCGCTTTAATTTCCTCTCGCGGTAGCCGTAAATTTTCTAAGGTAAAAGCGATTTCATTTTCTATAGAAGTGGCTAAAAGTTGCGTTTCCGGATCTTCAAATACTGCCCCCACATAGCGGGCCAAGGTGCTAACGGGATGGGTTAAAGTGTCTAAACCGGCTACTGTTGCATAACCAAAAAAACGCCCTCCGTAAAATTGGGGGACAATACCGTTAAGAGTTAAACAGAGAGTAGTTTTTCCCGCACCTGTGGGCCCGATAATACCTAAAAATTCTCCTCGATGAATTGCTAAAGAGATATTTTTAAGCACTAGATTGGAGGATTCGGGATAAATATAGGAAACTTTCTCTAATTGGGCGATGATTTCCATTATCGGTGGGGAATAGAAGACGGGGGTGGAGTAGATAGGGAGATATTTTTCAGGGAAATTTGAATGAGGGACGCTTCTATTTTCCGCTATTTCGATCGATGAACTCGATTATCACACAGGTAGCCCACTACTCTGTCAATTTTAAAACGATGGCAAGATTTAAGCTAAGACGTATTTAAAGGCTGCATCTCATTTTTGTAAATCTACTTAGTTGGGATTTTTAAAGGGAAACTATCTTCTAAAATTGGTCATTGCTTCCGATTTTACCACTCAATCCAAGCCTTTGGGGGGTTCTACCCCCCAAACCCCCCGTTGGGGGCGTGGCGCGGTCACTGAGCGTGTCGAAGTGCCGCCCCCAAACCCCCCGCGCATTAGTTTTTCGGTGGGATGCTTACACGCAGCTGTTGATACATTTGTCATCATTTAAGAGTCACTGATAATTGCTGATTTTCAGAAATACTGAAAATGTACCAGTTACCCCTCGCCCGTTCGCATAAAAACTTAATATTTTCACTCTTGACAAATTTGCTGTAAGGTGCTAACAAAATCGGGGTAGGAAATGCCGGCCGCTTCAGCGCGATGGATAGTGGTGGGTTGACGGCAATTGAGGGCAGCGATCGCTAGACTCATGGCAATGCGATGATCGGTAAAACTGTCCACTTCCGTGCCGAATAGGCCTGTACCGCCGGTAATCTCTAAACCATCGGGTAATTCCCTTACTTTTGCCCCTAGGCGATCGAGTTGGGTGGCCATCACCGTCAGGCGATCGCTTTCCTTCACCCGTAATTCCTCGGCATCCTTGATAATTGTCGTTCCTTGGGCAAAAACCGCCGCTACTGCCAAAATCGGAATTTCATCGATCAGACGGGGTATAATCTCACCGGCGATCGTGGTTGCCTGTAGTGGACTGGATTTCACCCGCAGATCCGCCACCGGTTCCCCCGTCACTACCCGTTGATTTTCGAGGGTGATATCTGCTCCCATTGCCTGTAAAACCTGTAAAACTCCGGTTCTAGTCGGGTTTATTCCCACATTTTCGATTAATAACTCAGAATTAGGCACGATTGCCCCCGCTACCAACCAAAAAGCCGCCGAACTGATATCCCCCGGTACGATCACCGTTTGTCCAGTTAAAGTGGGATAACCCGTCACCGTGACGCTATTAGTCTCCCCATCCACCTCAATATTTGCCCCAAAAGCGCGCAGCATCCGTTCACTGTGATCGCGAGATAAAGCGGGTTCCGTGATCGTAGTTTTCCCCTCGGTTAACAGTCCTGCGAGGAGAAGACAGGATTTCACCTGTGCAGAAGCAACGGGAGAATAGTAGTGGATCGGTTGCAGAGATTCCCCAGAAACGGCCAAAGGAGCCAAAGAATTGGCTTTTCTGCCCCAAATTTGCGCCCCCATTTCCTTGAGGGGTTTCACCACCCTGGACATGGGACGCGATCGCAGGGAAGCATCACCGGTGACGACAAAAAAACGGTCTTGATGACCAGCCAATAATCCTAACATTAAGCGGATCGTCGTGCCGGAATTGCCCGCGTCGAGGATTTCTAAGGGTTCCTCAAGATTGCCTAAACCCCTACCTTTGACGATCACTTTCTCGCTGTTGAGTTGGGAAATTTCCACACCCATGGCACGAAAACAACTAGCGGTACTGCGGGGATCTTCGCCCAATAATAACCCATGAATAACGGTTTCTCCTTCGGCGATCGCTCCTAACATCAGGGAACGATGGGATATGGATTTATCGCCTGGGATGGTGATTTTTCCCCGTAATCCCGTGATTTTGGCTGGATCGATGACTAAATCTTGATGGGATTGAAGGGGGTTAAGGGTGACAATAGACATGATCTTTAGGCAGATGAAGACAAGCTCGATCTATTTTCCCCCTTTACCTCGCCCTTTCCTTGTCAAGTTATGTAAAGAATATTAAGCTAGGGTGACAGTTGATTGTTCTGGTGTGACAGGAACAAGTGAATGGAACGAACCACAGAGACACAAAGGACACAGAGATCGATCGCTCCCGTATTAGGTTAAACTTATCACACCAAGAAACTGATAACTGATAACTGATAACTGATAACTGATAACTGATAACTGATAACTGATTATGTCTCGTCGTCAACTGTTGAGTTTTTTAAGCGTAGTAATTCTGGCATTTTTTGCCCTTATTCCCGATGCTAACGCTTTAGGTGGTTCCCAACCCCCTTTAAATCAACCGGCACCCGATTTTAGCCTACCGACTAACACGGGAGAAGGGAATATTTCCCTATCGGACTATCGGGGTAAGTGGGTAGTTTTGTATTTTTATCCCAAGGATTTTACCCCCGGCTGTACCCTAGAAGCGCGGCGTTTTCAGCAGGATTTGCCGAAATATAGGGCTAAAAATACGCAAGTTTTAGGGGTAAGTGCCGATGATGTCGATTCTCATGCGGAATTTTGTGACTCGGAGGGGTTAAAATTTCCCTTGTTGGCAGATACTACCGGAGATGTTAGTAAAGCTTATGGTTCTTGGATGGGTTATGTTTCCCTGCGTCATACCTATCTTATCGATCCCGATGGGATTTTAAAAGAGATTTATTTAGGGGTAAATCCTGCCATTCACAGCGCCGAAGTTTTAGCACGTTTAGAGGAATTACAGGCGAGTTCTTGAGATAATTGGTCTTGAATCTAGAAATTATCTTGATAAAAGCTACCCGCAGCCGATGGGATAAAAAAAATCCCGACCACGATTTTGTTATCGGTGGGGGATATAGATTAACAACCTTAACCGAGATAATCAGGACTAATTACAATCATCGTCCTTATCACCCTTACAGTCACGGTTTTGTAAAATTAGCGGCGAAGAGGAACGGTCAAAATGGTTATCTTGACTATTAACCGCTAAAGTGTGAGGAAGAGAACCTAACAGCAAGGAGACCACAACAAACAAGGTTAACGAGATTTTCATGGTTTTACTCCCTTAGACACCATCAGGTAATTGACCTATTTTTACCATAGGGTTTTTCCGCTCGGATGTCAGTCCCATTGCCAAGAGGGAAAAAGGGGTTAACATGGAAAAAAAGGGAATATAAGTAGAATAAAGTAGAACGGGATGAAACCACAGGGATGGGACGAGTTTCTCAAACATCTAGCTAGAGAATACGGTGTTCAAGGCAAATTAAAGGAGATTTTTTTAGTTCGTTTTGCCTACGAAAATTGGCGTAAACCGGATGAGGAAATTTGGGAAATGGCCGAGGCTGCCAGCCATGAAACCTATAAAAAACAAATGACTAAAATCTATAGCTATTTCTCGGCAGATAAAGATAATGGCTGTCCCGAACTAGAATTAGGTAGTAAAGGGCCGGGTAAGTTCCAAATCCTCCGGGAATGGTTCAAAGATCTCAAATATCCTCAATGGAAAAATCACCCCACCCCGATACTAGCAGAAAAATCAGTTATAGATACTTATATTAGCCGCCCTCCCGTCGAAAGCGACTGTTATCAAGAAATTAATCGTCCAGGGTCACTTATTCGCATTAAATCCCCCGAAAAGACTGGTAAAACTTCTCTGCTTAAACACCTGCTCGCTCAGGCAGATAGTTGGGGACATAGCACAGTTTATATTAATTGTCAAGTGGCAGAAAAGGCGATGTTTGCCAGTTTAGACCGATTTTGTCGCTGGTTTTCGGCCAATGTTAGCCGAGAATTGGGTTTAAAGCCGCAATTAGATGAATATTGGGATGAGGAACTATTTGGCAGTTTAATCAGTTGTCAAACCTATTTTCAGTCCTATCTTTTGGAACAGATTAACGGGCCGCTCTTTTTGGCCCTAGATAATTTAGACAGAATTTTCGAGTATCCCGACATCGCTAGGGATTTTCTGCCGCTGTTGCGCTGTTGGCACGAAGAAGCTAATAATTTAGAAATCTGGCAGAATTTGCGGTTAGCGATTGCTAATTCCACGGAAATCTATATTCAATTGGACGCTAATCAATCTCCCTTTAATGTCGGCCGTGCGATTAAATTACCCGGTTTTAGCCTCGAACAACTGGAAAACTTGGCTAGTAGCTACGGATTGCCTAAAAATGAAGATAATCAGCGTTTTCTTAGCGATTTAATTGCTCTAGTCGCTGGTCATCCCTATCTTAGCCGTTTGGCCCTGGAAGCGCGGGTGCGCGGGGAAAAAAATATTCTCCCTAATGCTGCTACCCAAGGGGGAATTTATGCGGCACACCTGCGTCATCACTGGGATAGTCTGCAAAAACAGCCGGAATTATTGACAGCGATGGGGGAAGTGGTTAATTCTTCCGATAAGGGAGCGCGATTAGAACCGATTACTGCCTATAAACTGGAAAGTATGGGTTTAATTCAGTTAAAAGGCGATCTAGCCCAGCCTAGCTGTCAATTATATCAGCTTTACTTCCGAGAGGAACAGACCGGCAGCGATCTCTAGTAGATAATTATACTAAATCCGTTGAGTACAGGCTACATATCAGGACAGGCACTCATGCAAAGGGGAATAAATAATCAGTTTTTAATAACCGGATTTAGTATCACATTTGCAGAAATATCGACAATCAGCAATTATCAGTGACTCTTAAATTATTACAAATATATCAGCAGCCGCGTGTAAGCATCCCACCGAAAAGCTCATGCGCTCCGGGGTTTGGGTAGGGTTGATTCATGAATCAACCCTACCATGAATCAACCCTACCATGAATCAACCCTACCATGAATCAACCCTACTATGAATCAACCCTACCATGAATCAACCCTACTATGAATCAACCCTAGGGGTTTGGGGGGTTCTACCCCCCAAAAGCTTGGATTGAGCAATAAAATCGGAAGTAACGATAAATTTTGCCAGATAGTTTCCCTTTAAAAATCCCAACTTAGTAGATTTACAAAAATGAGATGCACCCGCTCAAAGATTGTTCAACTTGCTAAAGATTGTAGTTCGGAAGTGCCATAAACTCTCACGATTTTGTCTTGGCAGGCCGTGGCGATATAATTACCGTCGGGACTAAAACAAACCGAATAGATTTTCTGGGGATGGGGAATAGAAATAATCGCTTTTCCTGCTTTTAAATCCCATAATTTTAAGCTTTTATCATCACCACCACTGGCTAATAGTTGATTATTAGGACTAACACTAACTGAATTGATATGATCACTATGTTCGCTGAGAGTTTTTACCTCTGTACCTCTTTTAATATCCCAGATTTTAATAGTTTTGTCTTTGCTGCCACTGGCTAAAAATTTGTTATTACTGCCGAAATCTACCGATAAAATACCTCCAAACCAATCGGAATGACCTTTTAAGGTAATACTGCTTCTTTCTCCCAGATTCCAAATAATTACCGTTTTGTCATTTTCGCCGCCACCACTGGCTAAAAGTTGACCATTTTGACTAAATTTAACTGTTAGGACTTTATCGCTATGACCTTGTAATGTGGACAGAATTTCTCCAGTTTTTACTGACCATATTTTCACCGTTTTATCTTCACTGCCACTAGCAATAATTTCCCCATCGGGATGAACAGCTACTGCTGTAACTTTGTCTTGGTGTCCCGTTAAGGTAGAGATTAATTTTTTAGTTTCTAGTGACCAAATTCTTACGGTTTGATCATCTCCTCCACTAATCAAAAATCCTTGACAGGGACTAAAAGCAACAGAATTGATTCTTTTATGTCTATGTCTTGAAAATATATCATCAATCTCCGAAACCTTTACTTGAGGAGGTTTTGAGAATATATCATTAATTTTAGGTATAGCGATTCCACCCTTATTTCCAAATATATTGCCAATCCCCTCCTCTAGATCTCCAAACATTTTATTGATATCATCTTCAAAAACTTGATCAATTTTTTTAGTTAAAGAAAACTTCTGATTTTTTCTCCATTCCCAGATTAGAATATTACTATCATCTCCAGCACTAGCCAAAAATTTACCATCTTGGGAAAAAGTTAGACATTTAACCTCACCTTCATGGCCTTCTAGGGATTTAAAAGATACTAAGCGATTAAACATAGTGAAAACATTAGTTAGTTAATCAAGATTTTTCGGCATTACCCGATGTTGGTTGTTCTGTAGGAGACTAAGCCATCCCTGAGATAACTTTTGAGAAATCTCCGCTCACCACAAGTACGGGGAAGCCATTCTTCCCTAATTATAACTAATTACAGCGTTTCTCGTCAAGGAGATTCATAGCTTATAAGTACCCGTTGACAATCATAGTAATAGGATGGGTGAGGGGACAATAATTGAAAAAATTGCCCGATAAATTAAGTATTCGCCGTAACCTAGCCCAAAAAGGCTGCTATTTAGGGACGTTATAGGGTAAGATTAACTATTAGGGTGGAGTTTATTGCCGATTTTAATCTTGTCCTAAGCGAGCAAAATTGACAATTGAATCTGTAATTTTAAAAATATCTATCCCGTCAATCTCATCTAACCACAAATGCTTAAAATTTTAGTTGATGGTACACCGATAAGACAAAATCCTAGTGGAATTGGATTATATGCTTATCACCTGATTGCCGAATTAGCTAAATTACAAAACCAAGAAAACTTTTCCCTGTCCCTCTGTTTTCAACCATCGGTAAAAAACTGGCTGCGGGGTAATCTTTCTATCCCCGAAACACTGCAATCCTATCCAGAGGTTAAATGTTTACCAATTCCCGTCAGTCTTAGCAATATCTTAACCAGATTTCCTAATCCTCTAATTCCCTATCTAGAAAACTTTCTTGATTCTCCCGATATTCTCCACGGATTGGATCATGTGGTGTATCCTTGTCGTCAGAGTCGCAAAGTTATGACTATTCATGATGTTACTTTTATTAAATATCCTGAGTTTGTCACGGGGATTGTCAAAACCTACACCCAACGGATTAAACAATCTCTACAATGGACAGATTTAGTTATTGCTAACTCCGCAAGTACCAAACGAGATATTATTGAATATTTAGATGTAACCCCAGAGAAAATTTTTGTTACTCCCCTCGCAAGTCGTTATTCTTCCCTCCCCAATTCTCCCTCATCTCTAACCATCACTAAACCCTATTTACTCTTTGTTAGTACCCTAGAACCACGAAAAAATATTATTAATCTTATCACCGCTTTTAACTATCTCAAGGACAGGTATAAATTAGACCATAATCTGATTCTGATTGGCAAAAAAGGATGGAAGTATCAACCAATTTTCGATAAAATATCTCAGTCTCCCTTTCGAGATAGTATCCAACATCTTGATTATCTTGCTGATGACTTAGTTGCGGATTATTATCAAAAAGCCGATGTTTTTGTCTATCCTTCTTTTTACGAAGGTTTTGGATTACCAGTTTTAGAAGCGATGACTTTAGGTTGTCCTGTCGTAACTGCTAATACTGCATCCTTACCCGAAGTCACGGGAGACTCGGCAATATTAATTAATCCCGATAATCCCCTAGAAATTGCCGCAGCAATCTATCAAGTTATTAGTGATACCTCTCTCCGTCAAGAATTAATCACGAAAGGAAAAAAACAAGCAGTAAAATTCTCTTGGCAAAAAACCGCACAAGCTACTATAAAAGCTTATCGTTTTCTTTTATAATAAGTAAGTAGTTATAATTAAATTGAAGATGGATACCCCCTTAATCCCCCCTTGATAAGGGGGGTGCGGATCCCCCCTTAATCCCCCCTTGATAAGGGGGGTATCTGACAACTTTTAACACCTACCTGCTTAACTAGCTAATATCTATGAATAGGAATAATCAATTATTAATCAATCTCGCTTTTCTCGGTACTAAATATACTGGATTGACTACCTATACTAAAAATCTAATTCCCCAATTAGCTAACTTAAATCCTACCCTAATCACTTCTAATAGTTACCCAGATTTTAACACCTATCCTGTCTCGGCAAACCTCACCCAAGAGCAGGGAACCAAAGGCAATATTAGGCGCTTAATTTGGACAGAAACCCAACTCTATCAAACCTATCAACAATTGCAGTCTTCCCTACTATTTACCCCCATTCCCGAAGCACCTATTTATGAAAATTGTCGCTATATTGTCACAGTCCATGATTTAATTCCCCTGCGATTTCCGAAATTTTCTCCCCTAACTTTTTATAATAAATACTATTTACCCCAAGTCCTGAAAAAAGCCACACATATTATCGCTGTTTCCCAAGCAACTGCCTCCGATATTCATAAGTTTTTTAACATACCTCTTGACAAAATAAACGTGATTCTTTCTGGATATGATTCTGATAATTTTCGTCCTCTAAATCTGGCGACTCGTCCCTATTTTATCTATCTTGGTCGTTATGATCCTCATAAAAATATCGCTCGTTTAATTACTGCTTTTTCCCAAATCGATCCCGAATATCAATTATTAATTGTCGGTCAATTTGACCCCCGTTTTACCCCTACTCTACAGCAACAGGTAGAAGCATTATCAATCTCTCAACGAGTGCAATTTTTAAACTATGTTTCCTATGAAGAATTGCCGCAACTTTTAAACCAAGCAACTGCTTTAGTTTATCCCTCCCTTTGGGAAGGTTTCGGATTACCTGTACTAGAAGCGATCGCCTGTGGAACTCCTGTGATTACTTCTAATCTTTCCTCTCTCCCGGAAGTCACAGGAGAGGCGGCAATTTTAATTAATCCCTATAGTATCGATGAGATGAGAGAGGCAATGCAGCAAATCGCCACCGATGAACAATTACGCCTAAAATTAAAGTCCCTCAGTCGTCAACGCGCCGAGCTTTTTAGTTGGGAAAAAACGGGACAAGAAACCGCCACAATTCTGCAAAGTTTTCTCTAAAAATGGTGATAAAAAAATTTATCAATCATTGCAGGATGGGTTAGACGGCACTAAGCATTAAGTAGTTGGACAAAAGTAAAGTTAACTGTGGGGTAAGGAGTCAGGAGTCAGGAGTCATACTAAATCCGTTGAGTAACGCACAGAAAACGGGTTTCTCGGAGAAACCAGTTTTCTACTCATGCAAAAGGCAACAGGGGGAATAAATAATCAGTTTTTAATAACCAGATTTAGCATCAACTCATAGTAGATGGATTCATGAATCCACCTACCTGGGGGGGAGATTTAGTATGACTTCCTATATATTATTGTGCCATTCTTCGGGAATTTGAGCGACTTTTTCTTGGCCAGTAGGCTGATGAATAGGTTTTCCTAAAGGACGAATTTTGAGATTTCCTTGCCAATAAGCGGCGATTCTTTCCTTGGCAATTTTCACATATTCTGCTTCTTTTTCACTCCCCATCACTCGACGATTGTGCATAATACTAGCAATCAGAGAAGTTCCAACCCCAGCAAAGGGATCAAAAACCCAATCCCCCTCATTTGTCAAGGCTAAAACACATCTTTCTACTAATTCGATTGGATATTGACAAGGATGAATAGTTTTCTCTGGATGATTAGATTTAACGTTAGGAATATCCCATAGTAACTCATCCCATTCTTGTGCTAAAAACTCCCAAACATCGCTGGGATTTTTTCCTAAAGGATTACCAGAGGGTTTACCGATATTTTTACCTTTAAAATGGCGCTTACCAGGGTATTTAGCGGGGATTCTCACCGGATCAAGATTAAAGATATATTTATCGGTTTTTGTCAACCACAAAATAGTTTCATACCTGCCAGAAAATCTTTTAGAGGTATGTAGTCCATGGCCAAAATGCCAGACAATTCTATTTCTTAAAAAGAAACCCATTTGTTTAAATAGCTGATAATAAAAAATATCTAAAGGATAAACTTCTCCCTCTTGAACGAAATTTCCCACCTGCCAGCAAATACTGCCATTATCTTGCAAGATTCTAGAGAATTCTCCCAGACTTTTGGTTTGGGTTTCCAGATAAGTATCCAAAGAGATTTTTTTTTCGTAGTCTTTTCCTAAATTGTAGGGAGGAGAAGTAATAATCAAGCTCACAGAATTATCTGGTATAGTCTTGATAAAATTATTGGTATCTCCTTGATAAAGAATTATTTCGGCATCAGGTTGATAAAAGTCTCGCACTGATTTTGACTGAGAAAATAAGGGCAACTGATTCATAGACAATTTAGCAGAGAAGAGCCACTTTTAATTAGGGTTTGCGGCAAAAAGTTTTTCCTGGGGGCAGGGTGTAGCCCCCCCAACCCCCCCGACATCGGGGGGGCAGGGGGGGTGTGGGGTTTTACCCATTTTACATCCAATATTCAAGAGAGCCAGTTTTTTCAAATAATTAATGTCATCTGTAGCCAGCAAAGATATAACAAAAATTCTACTTTTTTAGATAAAAATCGGGAAGAAAGTTTTAACTTTTTTCTATTCTTCCCTCAATTGAGATTAGCTCAAACCAGGGACGCACTCGCCTAATTCCACCGTAAAAGGCTGCCAGGGACGAGGATCAATTACTTTTGTCGGCAAAGCATGGGATGTTAATAATTCTTGAAAAGATTCGGGACTACCCCCAGCACTTAACACCGCCATCAATAAACCTTTAAACTCAATATCACCACCGGCAGCCGTAGAAATAATATATTGGGGCTGCAAGCGTTGACAGACTGCTAAGGCGCTTTCTTGTCCTTTGATTACCGGTCCGAGGAAAGGTATTTTTAAGTCAATCAAAGGGGTGATAATCACGGAGATTTTCCCGAGAGAATCGAGGCTAGGAGAATGATAACCGTGGGGTTCGTAGTAGATACTCTGATTTGTCGCTAATTCCTTGATAACATAACCATTTTCCACCAGAGTCGGCCCGACTGGAGAACCGGGGACAGCAGTAATTTTGATCGCATTGTCAAAGATATAACTAGCACCGTGGGTTAAAGGGATGCGATGGGTATAATTGAGCGCTCGAACGACTTTTTCGGCATTAGGAGAAGCTACCACGGGAATTTGGCGATCGAGTACCTGTAAAGTAGGAGGATGGGCGTGATCTTCTAAACCTTGGGAGAGAAGAATCAGATCGATATGTTCGGGAATGGCATGATTAGCGGTTTTTTTGCCCTCAAATAGCCAAGTTAAATTACCAAAAGTCAGGGAACCTACCAACCAAGGATCGAGAAGCAGGCGTTTTCCCCCGATTTCGATTAACCAAGAATTACTATCAAGCCAAGTTAACTGCATATAACAAGAATGAGGATTTTCTTAATTTAATTTAACATTAGCATTAACTTTTCTGCGCTTGGGGGTTTTTCAGTCATCAGTGAAAACACAGCACTGTTAATGCCATTTATAGCAGTTATCTTAATGGTGAGGCAGGAAGTCTCTGGTTTTAGGGAACGGGCAACAGTAGCCAGTCGTCAGGGGGTGATACCAAATTAGGTTACACTTCATCTTGAGGAGAAACGCTGTCACACTCCTCACTCAATGCCGGTCACTGAAAACCCAAATCTGATCACTGATTACTGATTACTGATCACTGATCACTGATTAGTCAAGGCTTAAGAAATAGGGAAAGTTTAGCTATCTTAGGGAAAGTAGGCGCTAAAAGGGGAGGAAGAACGCATCAGCCGAGACTGAATTTCTATGACTAAACGTACCTTCGGTGTTATCGGACTAGCTGTCATGGGAGAAAATCTCGCTCTCAATGTGGAGAGTCGGGGTTTTCCTATAGCTGTTTACAATCGCACCGCCAGCAAAACTAAAGAATTTATGGAAACTCGCGCCGTCGGCAAAGATGTCAAGGCGGCCTATAGTTTAGAAGAATTCGTCCAAATTTTAGAGCGTCCCCGCAAAATCCTGGTCATGGTAAAAGCTGGCCCGCCGGTGGATGCCGTGATTGAACAATTAAAACCCCTTCTCGAAGAAGGAGATATGATTATCGATGGCGGTAACTCCCTCTACGAGGACACGGAAAGACGCACCCGGGACCTAGAATCGACCACTAAACTCGGTTTTGTCGGCATGGGAGTCAGTGGTGGCGAAGAAGGCGCTCTGCACGGTCCTTCCCTGATGCCGGGGGGTACAGAGTTCGCCTATCGGGAATTAGAGCCGATTTTAACCAAAATTGCCGCCCAAGTCGATGATGGTCCCTGTGTCACCTATGTGGGATCCGGGGGGGCGGGCCATTATGTGAAAATGGTTCACAATGGCATCGAGTACGGCGATATGCAGTTAATTGCGGAAGCCTACGATGTGCTGAAAAATGGTCTAGGACTAAGCAATCAGCAGTTACAGGAAACTTTCGCCGAGTGGAACCGCACCGATGAGCTTAATTCTTATTTAATTGAAATTACCGCCGATATCTTTAAGTATGTTGACCCAGAAACCGGTCATCATTTGGTAGATTTAATCTTGGATTCGGCGGGACAAAAGGGAACAGGACGCTGGACCGTGTTAAGTTCCTTGGAGTTGGGGGTGCCAATTCCGACCATTTATGCTGCGGTTAATGCTCGCGTTATGTCCGCTTATAAGGATGAACGGGTGGCAGCCTCAAAAGAGTTACCCGGACCTGGGGAAACCTATCCGGGGGATGCGGCACTATTTGTGGATAAGGTGCGTGATGCTCTTTACTGCTCGAAAATGTGTTCCTATGCCCAGGGTATGGCCTTAATCGCTAAAGCTTCTCAGGAGTTTAACTATAATATCAGTCTGCCGGAATCGGCCCGCATCTGGAAGGGCGGCTGTATTATTCGCGCCGGTTTCTTGGATAAAATTCGCAAAGCTTTTGCGGAAAATCCGGGGCTGCCGAATTTGTTGTTAGCACCGGAATTTAAGCAAAGTATCCTCGATCGCCAAGAAGCCTGGCGTGAGGTGTTAGTCTTGGCTAATAAGTTGGGAATTCCCGTCCCGGCTTTTAGTTCTTCTTTGGACTATTTTGATAGTTATCGTCGGGCTAATTTACCGCAAAATCTCACCCAAGCACAACGGGATTATTTTGGCGCTCATACCTATGAACGTACCGATAAACCCAGAGGTGAGTTTTTCCATACGGAATGGATGACTGAATTGTAAAGCCATCTGATATCTTCTCCCCTTTTTATTTACGTTAAAAAGGGGAATTTTTGGCGATATTTTTCTGATTAAGAGTTAATAAGTACCTAAGCAAAATTAATTACACATATCTAACCACCTCTTGCCTCTTGCCTCTTGCCTCTTGCCTATCTTCACTAGGAAATTAATTTTGCACGACTACTTACCAAATCCGTTTTTAATAGTGTGATTAACTCTCAAGTTATGAATTGTTTCTCCCCACACCCCACACCCCACACCCTGCCACCAGGAAAAACTTTTTCAGCATACCCTAACTATCGGTTAAGAAATTTCGATAACCCTTGGGCAAATTGTTCGGCAGTCATGCTCCAACCTCGGTTGACAGGGACTAAAAGAGAGCCGGTGCTGAGAAGTAACTCCATAGTTGCCAATCGCTTCTAGGTGTTGAGCAGTGCCATAACCCTTGTGACGAGCGAGTCCATAATCGGGATAGCGTCGGTGCCAACGAGTAATTAAGTCATCGCGCCAGACTTTGGCCACGATACTGGCCGCCGCAATTACCGGGGATTGTTGATCTCCCTGAATTACCGCCTTTTGGGGGATTGACAAATCTTTAATAATGTGCTTGCCATCGACCCAGCAGAGACTGGGGGAAAGGGGTAATTTCCCGATAGCTCTGCTCATCGCCAGTAGGGAGGCATGAAAAATATTCAAGCGATCGATCTCTTTCACCGTAGCATAACCGATGCGACAAACAAAATCCCGTTGTATTTGCCGGCTCAACTTTTGCCGTTTTTGGGGGCTAAGTTGCTTACTATCCTTCACCCCCAACTCCCACAGCCGTGCAAAACCAGAGGGGACAGTGACCACTACCGCCGCCACCACGGGGCCAAATAAAGCCCCGCGCCCCACCTCATCGACACCGGCAATTAAGGGTTCTGCGCTCATGACTCATCGACAGTGGCGGAGGAACGACGACGACGACGACGCAGCACCGCGGTTTCAGGCTCTAGTTGTGGCTCCTCTGTCACCTCGGCGCTCACCGGGGTCTCGAAAGGAATGACTTCACCCAGAAAAACTGGAGTTTCGGACGCAATCGGTTGGGGCGTAAAAGTCACTGGCGCACTAGCTTCTTGGCCGATTTCCTGACTAACTTCGCTAGTGGTGGAACGACGACGACGGCGCACCAAGGAGCGATTTTCGGCTTCCTCGGCGGTTTCCGTCGCTTCTACCGGGGTGTCCTCGACTTCTAGGGTAGGAGTCAAGGATATTTCAGGAGTAACAGGCATTTCTGGGTTTTCCGCTTCTCTTTCCCCTGGCAGTTTCACGGAAACAATCACCGATTTCGGGTCTTTAAACTCCTTATCCACCAGAATCAGGGGAGAAATGCCCATTAAAGAATAAACTTCCTGTTCTACGGGGGTCATTTCCACGGAAACCCGCTCCCGTTCGCTGACGGGGATATTTTTGCCCGCGCTGGCATCTTCTCCCCGTTTCGAGAGACGGGCGGGGCGTTCTCGTTTTTCCTCAAAGCGTTGTGGTTCTGATTCTGGCTCGATTTCGTTGTTAACACCGTTAGTAGAGGCTTTTTCGCCCCGTTCCTCTTTTAGCAACAGTTCCGAGGGACGACGACGACGACGACGGCGAGAATTATTAACCTGTTCTTGATAGTTGGGGTGGAAGGAAAGATCCATCCCTTGGGCGGTTTCTTCGGCCTCAAATTCGGAGAAAACTTCTAGATAGGGTTCGGCCGCCGCAACGCTAGGAGCGCTCTTATCAGGTAGAACTTTTGTATTAGTCGGAGCAATGACAAAGGTTTCTTTTTCGGTGCGGCTAAGGGTGGGGGTTTCTAGGGCGATGGCGTTGCCTTCTCCGGGTAGATGGGCTAAATGGCCCAGTCCGCCGCAATGGTCACAGGTTTTGCCGAATAATTCATAAATGTTTTTCCCCTGACGCTTACGAGTTAATTCCACTAACCCCAATTCCGATAATTGGGCAATCTGGGGCCGGGCCTTATCGCTTTTCAGGGCCTTATTAAACAATTCCAACAGTTTCAACTGGTCGCGACGGGAATCCATATCGATGAAGTCCACCACCACCACGCCGCCGATATTTCTCAAGCGCAGTTGTCGGGCGATTTCTGTGGCGGCCTCGCTATTAGTCCAGAGTACGGTTTCTCGGGCCGTGGCCGAACGGGTAAAGGAACCGGAGTTAACATCAATTACCGTTAAAGCTTCCGTCGGTTCGATGATAATGTAGCCGCCGGAGGGTAAATCAACCCGGGGTTTCAGGGCCTCGCGAATGGCAGCGTTAACCCGGAAATAGTCGAGAATTGGCTGGGTTTCCCGATGGGAGTCGATATAAACCCCTTCGAGAGCTTTGCCGCCGCCCCAGTTCGTCAATTGCTGTTTAACTCGTTTTACCGCCATCGGGTTATCAACAACAATGCGATTGACATCGGCACTGTACATATCCCGCAAAACCCTTTGAATAAAGTCATCATCGCGGTTAAGCAGGGCCGGGGCCCTGGTGCTGACGGCCATCTGTTGGATGCTCTCCCACTGTTTTTGCAGAAATTCCAAATCCTCGATAATCGCCTCTTCCGCTTTGCCTTCGGCCTCGGTGCGTACCAGCAACCCCATCCCCGCCGGTTTGACCAAAATCGCTAAAGCTCGTAAACGGGAGCGCTCGTCTTCACTGCGGATGCGACGGGAAAGATTCACCCCGCGACCATTGGGCATCAATACCAGATAACGACCGGGAAGAGTGACATTTCCCGTTAGCCGCGGTCCCTTGTTACCGGTTGGTTCCTTCATTACCTGTACCAGCACTTTTTGCTGGGGGGCCAGTAATTCGGTGATAGCACCGGCGGTTTTTTTCAGTCTTAAGGGGCCTAGGTCGGTGACATGAATAAAGCCATTGCGTTCCGCATCGCCAATATTGACAAAGGCCGCATCTATCCCGGGGATGACATTTTCTACTAATCCTAGATAGATGTCGGCCACCTGCTGATTACCTGTGGCTACAACTAATTCCTGAATTTGATCTTCCCAAAAAACAGCCGCTATATGGTGTTGTTCGGCTATGATTATTTGTTTTGGCATTCAATTTCCTCAATCTTTCGGTTTCAAAAGCGACGGACCATGGGCTATTTGTCTATGCTTTGAGGCTACTTCTGGAAATCTGGTCTTGTTAAGAAAGTTCTAAGAAGATGAGTCCGCATCGTTAAAGCCTCATCTTGATGTTCATCTGCCCCCCAGACGTGGGAACTGAGTCTTGGTTTCAGTTGTTAAGTCTGTTTGGCAAGTGCCGGCTTGACCCACAATTAGGTAAGCACAGCCAGGAGACGAGATTTTCAATTAATCCCTGAGTCTTGCTCGATAACAGCATTTTTTATCCGTTTCCGCCGGTTCTGTCTATCAGAATCTAGGAAAAAAGGAGTTTTTGAGTTACTCCCCTCGGCAACAGGTTTCTGTGGAAGGGAAAATAGCGCACTTTTCGATTTTCCAAAAACCACGATTCTTTTAAGAAATGCTTTAATCGAGTCTTATAGACGACTATAACTCACTCGGTCACTCTCTGACAAGATGATAAGTAGTCGTGCAAAATTAATTTCCTAGTCGAGACTCCGAGACAGGAGACTCCGAGACAGGAGACAGGAGCAATGATAGGCAATAAAACAGCTATAAAAAGCTATATAGCCGACTTTTCAGGCTAAAATTCCCTTTTTATCTCCTTTTGGCTTTCTCAAGAATTAATCAACCCGCCGGTCTAGTTAGGATTATTCATGAGATGACCGCATTGACGGTTTCCTTAATCCCTTAATTCCCGTTCAGGCAAGGCGATAACGTTCAAAATTCCCTGTAAATCGGCTTCTGACTCGATTTCTAGCAATTCTTGCAGGTAGGGACGATAACGGTATAGTCGATAACCTTTCCCCTCTAACCATCGGGCCACAGCTAAATTACTGCCTTGATTACCGGCAATATTTTCGTAGAGAATAATCGGGGCAAAACGCTCAATTAAAAGTTGACTACCTTCTAAAACCAGTACTTCGTGGCCTTCCGCATCAATTTTGAGTAAATCCACCCTTTCTAACTGATAGGTATCAATTAAACTATCGAGGGTAAAACAGGGAACTGCTTCGTAATTGTCTGACTTTAATTGGGCTGCATCGGTAACGACTTCATTTAATTCACTAGCTTGATTAAGGGATAAATAAACATTTCCCCCTTGATTACTGGCCGCTCCTCCACAGGGATAAACCCAAGAAAATTGATTAACCCGACAGGTTTCTTCTAGCAACTGGATACATTGGGAAAAAGGTTCGATAGCGATAACTTTTCCCGTCTTACCGACTCGATGAGCGGCACTGAAAGTATAAACTCCAGCATTTGCCCCCACATCAATAACCGTCATTCCTTCCCTAATACTATGGCGCCAAAATTCCATTTCTGCTTCAAACCAATCCCCTTGGGCGAGTAAAACTCCCGTGACAAAACTGCGAAAACTTGCTTCTACAGCTAGGGTAATATCCCGATCAAAATCGAGATAGGTAAAGGGCTGATTTATATCTAAATTTGTCCAACTTTTCCCCGTTACTTTCGCTGTTTCTAACCAAAAATTAGCTAATTGTTGTTGTCCTAATCCCCGATAGGCTAAATAAAGAGCTTGCAAATTGTCGGCATCTTCCGGATCGAGATTAACGGCGCGATGGAGATGAAATAAACCTTCTAGCTGTTGATTAATTAATTTGGCGATACCTAATTGACGATTGAGATGACAGGAATTGGGGTTAACATGATTAGCTAATTCCAAAAATCTTACCCCATTTTGATTATAAAAAGCTAGGGATGAACGATATAATATTTCTGTAGATAAGAACAAGGTCTGCTCGCTATAATTAGCGGTCTCCAATAAATCCCTTAATAACTCCCGTTGGTTATGGGCAGGAAAATAATAAATTAACCCCGGGGGATAATTAGCATTCACCGATGATAGCACTTGGACTAAAGCATTAAAAGCATTTTGTGCCGCTAAATCTCGATCGCCTACTAGATAATAAACTAGAGCTAAATGGGCAGTAGCAAGGGGATAAACCGCCATTTCTAGGACTCTTTGCAGAGATTGAAAAGCCATCTCCACATACATCGATCGCATTGGGGAATTTTCCGCTTCAATTAAAGCCATCACCGCACAGTTATGAAAATCTAAAGCTGTTTCTGGTTCATCCCAATTAGTAGATAGATTTTCTGCGATTAAAAACTCTCCATCCATTGCCGGATTAATTGACTGGAGATACTGACGATAAAGCGCTAAATAATCACTCATAATCTAGTATGGCCTGCACCCATTTGGGCGGACGAGAAATCGGATTACCAAGGCGATCGAGAACTAATAACGCCACTAAATGCACGGCAAATAAGTATAATAAACTATTGACAAATATGCCCACAACTGCCACCGATTGCACTTGCAGCAGCGTCGGTTTAGCGAGAATCCCTAACCAGGTGAAAATCCAATCGATAAAATTAGTCGCTTGGGTAATCACATATAACCAGAGATTTTCGCCTAAAAGAATTGAAAACAGCCAAAAACGAAAGAATAAACCAAAAGCCCCTAACAGTCCCCCAGTCAAGATAGAAAATTCCCAGCGCGCACCCCGGCGCCAGCATAGCCCCAATTGTAACCCCATCAAGCCGTGGGGAATCAAAAAGACGATACTGCGAGTCGGTCCCATTAACACCGACAAAAGTAAACTAGAAACTAATGCTGTCATGGAAGCACAACGAGCGCCCCAACGTAAATAGGCTAAAGCGATAGGAATCGGGAAGAAAACCCTTAATAACGGTCCGAGGGGAAAATAATAGTCAATTAACCAGATTAAACTGGTAGCACTGGCCAAAAAAGCCGTCTCCACCGTGATCAGGGTAGCGATAGACTTGAGAGGAGATGGTTGGATAGGTTTGGCAGTGGGTTTATCTAGGGGTTTCCCTTCTTCCCCGAGATCTACCCAATTGGTTTCATCTATTGTCTCTTCTGAGGATTGAGCGGGAGAATTAGCGTTAGAATCATTCATTCTATCAGTTATCCGGTGGTCGGGACGGGTTGGCCAGCTATTCTTAGCTTAGACTTGTGACTCCCAGTCAGGCAAGAGGCAAAAGGGGGAATAAATAATCAGTCTTTAATAACTGGATTTAGTATGAGGTGTTAGGGGTGGGGGAATTTACGGAAAATTTCCCTGTTTTCACTGAAAAAAAACGGCTCTAAATACCTTCTCAATCGGCTCCTAACTCGCGTAAACGAGATTTTAGTTGTTCTATTTGTTGTAAAGCTAAAACCTTCTCTTGACGTTCCTGTTTAGCCACTTCTGCGGGGGTAGGAATTAATTCCCCCTCCCTATTGAAATAGCGTAATTGTTGTTGATAAATACCTAGAAATAAGCCTAAGCGATCGCTCCATAACCAACCCCGGTCCGTCGGTTCAATTGCTTGATATTGCCCTTCCATTAGCCGAAATCCTGGTAATTCTAAGGTTTCAGGATCGAACCAAAAATAATCGGGAGTGCGAAAAATATCTTGATAAATTTGTTTTTTCTGGCCGCGATCTACCTTGGCGGTACTAGGAGATAGAATTTCCACGATAACATCGGGATATTTGCCCCCTTCTCCCCAAACTACCCAACTTTTTCGATCTAAGCGTCTTTCTGTTCCCAAAACGACAAAAAAATCTGGCCCGCGAAAATCCTCAGATTTTTTCTGATTAGGACTATAATAAATGCTCAAATTAGCGGCGGCAAAATAATCATTGCGATCTTGCCATAACCATTCTAAACATTGAAGTAAAATCAGAATTTGTTGTAAATGAGCGTAGCTTGCCAAGGGGGGTTCCTCACTCCAGATATCCCTGGGGGGAAATTTTACCTCATCCGCACAAAACCCGTTATTGTCGATGATGGGAAAAGTGGTCATCTTTTTTGAGGTTGGGTGTCGGTCATCTCATTATATCAAAAAAGGTGGGCTATAAACCCACCAGAAAAATAATCAAAAAACCTTAACGATAATTAGGACTTTGGATATCTCTAAGACGCGCTTCGGGGCGTTTAAATCTGTCCATTTGTGCCTCAAAGAATTGACGATTTTTAAGTAAATGTTTGGGATTAGGATCGTCGAGGGGATAGAGTAAAGCAGTGCGTAGAGCTTGAATAACTGCCGAAGTCACATTATACATCGATCGCTGGAAACTAATACCCAATTGAATCAAAATATCGTCTTCCCCCCGGCAGTGTTGCTGATAGTAATCGATCAGATATTGGGGTAAAAAATGATACATATCATCCATTAACAAAGTGGGAGGAATTCCCGCAGTACCCACGGGGAAAACATCCGCGTAAAGAATGCCATAGTGAAAGTCTTTTTGTTCGTAGGGAACCTGTTTGGCTTGGGCATTATAGGACTTTGTACCCCGGAAGGGAGCAGTACGATAAAAGACCGCTTCTACATAGGGTAAAGCCGCTTCATAAAGCCAAGTAAAAGCCTTTGATTTGGGGATAATTTCGTAGCATTGACCATCAATATAAACGTGATGGTAAATTGGACGGCCGGCGATGGCAAAAATACCATTAACGAGGAAATTCATGGCATCAGGAACACCTTTAAAGCCGCCTTCATCGTAGATATCGGACATCTCGAAAAATACCGGGGCCATCACTTCCCAGAATAGTCCTAAATTAGAGTAGTAGGACATCATCCGCACCTGTTCCAAGAACATATCGGGGAACAGGTCATAAAGTTTCATCATCACGGGGTTTTTCTTGAAATAGGCCTTAATAGCGCGGTCGGCATTTTGGCGATATTCTTCTGAATCAAGATAGGCATCAAATAAACCCCAACCCATATCGCGGCCATGCCACAACATGGCTTGCATACAAGCTTCGGCAAATTCCATATTAACGCGGTCATGCCAGAGGTGATGGATTAATCTGGGCATTTTTCTGGTTTTACCTTTATCCATGAATTCTAACAATTCAGGGTGAGCGGAACCCGTACCGCGCCAGATGCGTAAATCGGCATTATCGCCAGCGTAATGATTTTGTAGGTCTAGGTATTCTTGGGGCAGAAAATATTTAAAAAAGGGCAAAGGATCGAGGAAAACTCGTTCGGCAATATAGAGCAGATCTCGCCAATAAAAATCCATCGGCACGGCATAAGCTTTATAAATGCCGATAATTTGCATCAGGTTTTCGGGAGTATCCGGCAACATGGAGCCACCGGCTTCTAAACGGTGGATAATGTTGGCAAATTCGTGAGTAGAAGGGGGAATTTTGGCTTTGATTAATGTCCCAGTCATAGTTTTAGGTAAAGTAATTAGCAGCGGTTACAATAATTCGGAAACAGCAAGGGATAACTAACTATTACTCAAATATTTACCCCGATTCAACCAGTTGGTTTTTGAGGACTTTTGCGAAGATTTTTTGAAGACAAAACTAGGTTTTGCTTCCCCCGATAAGCTGGCAACCATCGAGTTAGTGGTGGGTTCAATCCAACGGACTAAATAATTGGGTTGAATACCTAAAAAGACGATTAATACCATTAGGACAAAAGCGGGGATAGTTTCCGATTTCAAGACTTTGGGATAGTAGGCAAGTTTATTATCCAATTTACCAAAACAGGTGCGATTAAGCAGGATAACAAAGTAAACCGCCGTTAAACCGGAAGCGATGATACAGAGAACCGTCTGCACGGGAAAACGGGAAAAACTACCCTGAAAAACGATAAATTCCGCCACAAATCCCACTAATCCGGGGATCCCAGCACTGGCCATACCGGCGAGAATTAATAGGGCGCTAACCAGGGGTAAACCGCGAATTGGGTTCATTAAACCGTTTAAAACGTCTAAATCTCTAGTTCCGGCTTTGCGTTCGACGATGCCCACCAGATAGAATAAGAGGGCGAGAATGAGACCGTGGCTAATCATCTGCGCGACGGCACCAAGGACGCTTAAACCCGTGCCGGCCGCGGCTGCTACCAGTATATAGCCCATGTGACCGATCGAACTGTAGGCCACCATGCGTTTAATGTCTTTTTGGGCAATAGCGCTCAAGGCCCCGTAAATAACGCTAATAACGCCGATAATTGCCAGTCCGGGGGCGATTAAAGACCAAGTTTCTGGGAATAATTGCAGACCAAAGCGAACTAAGCCATAAGTACCGAGTTTAGCGAGGATACCACCTAATAAAATTGCTGTAGCGGGGGAAGCTTCCGTATAGGCATCCGGTAGCCAAGTATGGAGAGGTACGAGGGGAATTTTGATGCCAAATCCCACTAACAGCAGAGTTAAGAGCAGTAACTGGGTTTTTTGGGAGAAATCGGCGGTGGAGAGGGAGGAATAGTCAAAAGTACCACCGTTGAGGAAACCTATGCCTAAAAATGCCGCTAGGACTAATAACCCGGAGACAGCAGTGTAGAGAAGAAATTTAATCGAAGCATAGCCGCGTTTTTCGCCTCCCCAGATAGCAATCATCAGATAAAAGGGGATTAATTCTAGTTCATAGAAAACGATGAACAGCAGCAGGTTTTTAGCCATTAATGCCCCAGAAACCCCGGCGTTAATCAGGAGGATTAGGATGTAATAAAGTCGGGGACGCTCTATTTTTTCTTCGCTACTATAGATAGCTATTCCTGTCAAGAAACAGTTTAAAATAATTAACGGTAAGGACAAACCATCGACTCCGAGGTTATAACTTAAACCGATTGGTTTTGCCCATTCGCGGTATTCAGAAAATTGAAAGCCATTACTGGTTAAGTTATATTGGGTCAGCAGATATAAAGACCACAAGAAGACGGCAGCAACAAAAAAGAGGGTAATTTGACGTAATTTTGCTGGGGCGAATTTATCGGGGAAAAGACCGACGATAATTGCTCCAATTATTGGCAACCAAAGCAGGGTACTGAGCATATTGGTATCGATCGAATTTATAATGACTGGGATGAGAAAAGGATTAGCCAAACGACACGATGGCTAATCTAGAATTGACTAAATTAAACTCACTTTGCCGGTATCGAGATCGTAGTAGGCTCCAACAATTTTTAATTGTTTTTTATCTACTAAATCACCCATGACCGGGGACTTGCCCAATTTCTCTACTTGATAGACAACATTGGATTTAATTGCTCGCTCAAGTTTGTCGGAACCGGGTTGTTTTTCAGACCGATCAACTCCCACCTGTAGGCCATCGATTAAACGACCGATTTGTCCGGGAAAACGACCGCCTTCAATGGTGGCTTTTACCGCTCCACAACGAGAATGGCCGAGGACAACAATTACCTTAGCTCCTAACACCAACGTGCCGAATTCGAGGCTACCAATTTCTTCGGAAGTGGCTAAATTTCCCGCTACCCGACAAACAAATAGATCTCCTAATCCTTGATCAAAAACAATTTCTGCCGGCACGCGAGAATCGGCACAGCCCAAAATTGCCGCAAAAGGGGCTTGACTTTCGGCCACTTCTGTGAGTCGAGCTTGATCGCGGTTAGGACTTTTTTTTCTTCGTTCCCAGAAACGTTGATTGCCTTCCATGAGCATAGTTAAGGCCTGGTCTGGGTTCAATCCTTGATTTTGAGCCGTTAGCCATGGCTGGGAATTAACGGCGGTTTGGGCGTTAGTTTTGGACAACTGAGAACCCAAAACAGTGGCGGCTAGACTGGTTCCCAAAAAACCACCCCCATAACGGATTAATTGGCGACGAGAGGTATTGAACATAGGTAATTGTTTCCATTAATCAGGACAAATCCTATTGTCAGGGCCGGGGATGCTAAAGAAAAGCCTAAGTTATCAAATCTTTAACTGAAAACTAGAGAAATTTGTGCTAGTAGGGGCCAGCAGATGATAATACCAATCAAAGCCACCCCCAAAATAATCGACAGAAAGTAAAATTGGGTCTGGCCCGAGACGTTATATTTCAAACTCTGACCACCAAAAACCGTGGCTAATCCCACCAGATTAACGATGCCATCCACCAGAAAGGTATCGATCCAGTTAATAATTTGCGAGATTAATCCGACGACAAAAACGATGGTGACTTTATACAATTTGGCTGTATAAAGGTCGTTGGCAAAGAAATCTTGAAGGGCTTTCGGTTGAAAAACGATCGGTTTGGAGATATTTTCATTCAGATAAATATAGGCTGCCGGAATTACGCCCGCAGCAGTGGAAAGTACCAAGAGAAAAGCCACTCCCAGATTTAAGTTACTTGGTAATAAATGCCATTGCGCCAATAAAATCGGCAGATGAAGGGCGAAACCCATGGTCACAGTCATGGGGATAACTAAGGGCCAAAGAGCTTCCGGAGAGCGCAGGGTCATCGGTTTGATTTTACCGCCAAAGAAAACGCAAAATTCTCTAGTGACACTAAAGGCAGTTAAAGCATTGACCAACAATAGCACTAATAACAGTAAACCACTGATTTCCGAGAGGCGATCGCCCATGCGCGCTAATGCCCAAAAACCACCAAAGGGAGGCAGTGCAACTAAACTAGCGGCACCGACGAGATAACAAATACCGGAAACGGGACGACGGGACCATAAACCGCCGTATTGGCTTAAATCTTGGCTGATATTATTCCAAATGATGTTACCCACCACCATGACTAACAGGGACATAGCGATCGCGTAGGTAAAGAGTAACACTAAAGCGGTTTCCGTTTGTCCGGTGGCCACAGCGATAAAAATCAGTCCCATGTAGGCACTGACGGAATAGGAAAGGGAACGCTTAACATCGATCTGGGCGATCGCAATTAAACCAGCACCGATAGCAGTAACAGAGCCAACAACGATCATTACTTGCAAGGTTAAGGGCGATAATTGTAGCACCGGCTCTAATTTGACCAATAACCAAGCGCCAGTGGAAACGACGACGGTATTCCGCAGAATTGTCGCTGGCATCGGTCCTTCCATGGCCTCATCTAGCCATAAATGCAGGGGAAATTGAGCGCATTTGCCCATCGGACCGGCAATCAGGGCTAAACAGAGTAAATTAGCCACATTGGGGTTTAAATTGGCTGTAGCCGCCCATTCTGCCAATTGGTCAAAGTTCCAGGTTCCCGCCAGGGGTAAAAGGGCCACCACTCCCATCAACAGGATTAAATCGCCAATCCGTTTGGTTAGAAAAGCATCCCGCGCCCCCGTTACCACCAGAGATTGATTGAACCAGAAACCAATTAGCAGATAAGTGCCGAGGGTGAGAACTTCTAGCACACAATAGCTGAAAAATAGCGAATTACAGATAACGAGGGCGCACATACCCCCTTCAAAGAGGGCGACGAGAGAATAAAACCTTGCCCAACCCCAATCCATTTCTAGATAGGCGATCGCATATACCTGAGCGGCGAGGTTTAAGCCGGTAATTAGCAGTAACGCCCCGATATTAACGGCCGAAATCTGCACATCTAAAGATATGCTTAAATCTGCGGCATTTAGCCAATTAAATGCTATAGATTGCGGCGGACGACCCCAAACGGCGAGCAAAGCAAAAAGGCTATGCAAAAAAGCCCAGCAGGTCATGATCAAATTCAGATAACCGGCCGGTCGCGGGCCGGTTTGCCGGATAATACCGGGAGACCAGGGTAGGGCGAGAAGTGCGCCCGCAAAGGCGTAAAGAGGTACCAACCAGATGGTCTGGCTGAAGGACTCGAACATATAACCACCTCAAGAAGAAAAATGATCCTGAATTAAAGTTTAAGGTTTAATGGCTCATTAATAAGCTGTGACCATTTTTTAACGGGGCATGAATGGGGATGGTTTGACTAGCTTCCAGCAGGTATTTTAAAAAAGCATCGGCAATCACGGAAAGTTGTTTTCCGGCCAGGTAACAAACGTACCAATCGCGCTGAATCGGAAAATGTTCCAAGTCGAGGATGGCTAATTCGCCGTTTTCCCCTTCCGAGATGAGAGTGTGCTTAGATAGTACCGATAGCCCTAAACCGCCGGAAATAGCCTGTTTAATCGCTTCGTTACTGCCTAATTCCAAGCGCACCTTAACTTTAATATCGTGGAGATTAAATAATTTTTGTACCGCTTGGCGGGTTCCAGATCCCGATTCGCGCATAATAAAAGGTTGCTGGTTGAGGCACTCAAGGGGGAGATTTTTCTGGCCTACCAAAGGATGATCTCGTCGCGCCACCACCACTAGGGGATTTTCCAGAAAAGACTGAGAACAAAGTTCCACTTCTTCCGGGGGTTGACTGAGAATATAGAGGTCATCCTCGTTATTTAACATTCGCTCTTGCAGTTTCTGATGATTAGTCACTTGCAGGGCAATGTCAATACCGGGATACTGTTGACAGAATGCCCCCAGTAATCGCGGCACAAAGTATTTAGCGGTAGTAATTACGCCTAAAGTCAGCTTTCCCTGTCTAGTTCCCTTAATATCGGCCACTTTCATTTGAAAGTTGTCCAATTTATTAAAAATCTCTTGACAGGTGAACAGTAATTCCTGACCCGCTTCGGTTAAAAATAAACGTTTGCCAATTTGCTCGAATAGCGGTAAACCCACGGCTTTTGTGAGTTGTTTGACTTGGGTTGAGACGGTAGGTTGAGTGATAAATAACTCCTCGGCCGCCTTGGTAAAGCTACTGTGTCGAGCGGTAGCCTCAAAAACCCTTAACTGGTGCAGGGTTGCCTGTATCAAGTTCCTATGCCCTCCTCAATAACAACTATTTGTCACCATCAATCCTAACCCTTTTATAGATTCTAGTCAATTAACTTTTTGATAAATATAGACTCTGATAGATATAACCGCAGCTTAAGACCTTTTGTCAACCATCAGCTTTTTTCTCTCTCCTCCCCCCTCCCCTTCTCCCCACTCCCCCCCTCTCCCTAGGGTTGATTCAAGGTAGGGTTGATTCAAGGTAGGGTTGATTCAAGGTAGGGTTGATTCAAGGTAGGGTTGATTCAAGGTAGGGTTGATTCATGAATCAACCCTACCCTTGATAAGGGGGGTGTCTGATAATTTTTAACGCCTACCTACTTAATTATCTTGCTACAATCAGAAAACAACCATCTATTAAAATTAAAAGACAATGGTTAGTTATCTTGATATTGACGACGATCTTCTTTTCCCGGATAGCGATGGTCAACCGATGGCAGATAATACCGAACAATATGAGTGGATTGTCAAAATTAAGGAGAATTTAGAGATTATCTTTGCCGATGACCCTAAGGTGTTTATTGCCGGAGATTTACTCTGGTATCCTCTGCGTTCTACTTTGGTTTCACCGGTTGCTCCCGATGTGATGGTAGCTTTTGGCCGTCCCAAAGGACGAAGGGGTTCCTATCGTCAATGGCAGGAAGAAAATATCGCTCCTCAAGTGGTTTTTGAAATTCTATCACCGAAGAATACAAAAGCAGAAATGAGTCGAAAATTAGAGTTTTATGACACATATAATGTAGAAGAATACTATTTATATAACCCGATGCGCTGTCGTTTACAAGGTTGGCAAAGACAGGGAGAAAATTTAAGAGAAATTATCCCCATCAATGACTGGATAAGTCCCCGTTTAGGTATGCGTTTTATCTGGGATAAATCTAGTTTAGAATTGTATCGTCCCGATGGAGAGAAATTTTTAACAACTGTTGAGTTAGAGTCTCAAATGCGTCAAGAAAAGAAACGTGCCGATCAAGAAAAGAAACGTGCTGATAAAGAACAGAAACGCGCTGATAAAGAACAGAAACGCGCTGATAAAGAAAAACAACGTGCAGACCGACTAGCGGAACGCTTACAGGCGTTAGGATTAAGTTTAGAAGAAGAATAATACCATTTTTCTTTATTCGTAGCAGGCATGACCATCTCTGTCGTTACTTTTGAAAAATAGCATTAGAGCAGGTTTTTTTCCTAGGTTATTAGTAAACAGTTATTAAGTTCACTTATTACCGATAACTGATAGCTAAAAAGATCCCTAAACTTCTAATAAATTTTCTAGGCGATCGAGAACGATATCGGTGATACACTTAATCCGGTATAAACAGGCTTTAGTATCTGTGGAGTTGAAAGTGCCATTTTCCCAATATTTGTTACTACCGGCACCACCCCCACAAACCCCAAAATAATCGCAGTTTTGCCGACATAAATCGACTCCACCGCGCATATCAGCGTAAATTTGTTTAAATTTCTCGGTTTCACAGATAGATTCCAGAGAATCGGTCAAAACATTACCAAAGATAAAATCGCCGTAGGGTTGGGTTTTAATCGATAGTAATTCCGGATCAAAGGTGGAAAAATTACCTTGATTATCAAAATTGACAATCATAAAAGGTCGATTCATATCGGTATTTTCTAAGCGTTCATCCGTATAAATCAAACTACAGATCGATTCAAATTCTCGCAGCTTAAATTCTCCTTGTTTGGCCGTGACTAACTCCCAAAATCTGGCAATAAACTGGCGATAACGTTGTTCAATGCCTAATTTATATAAGGAAGATTGTGAATTAATTCCCTCGGTTTCTTCCATATTAAAAGCCACATCGGTAAGACCATGATCCCAAAAAAAGTTAAAAATTTCGTCGGGATAGTCGAGGGAATCTTCTGTTAAAACAGCGATAACACTCACATCAATTTCATGTTTTTGCAAGAAAGAAATCCCCCGCATCGTCGCAGCATGACTGCCAGTTCCCTTGCGGTTTTGCCGGTGGATATCGTGAATAAAAGCCGGTCCATCAATACTGACTCCCACATAAACATCATGCTTTTTAAATAATTGACACCAAGCATCGTTAATATAAGTGGCGTTAGTTTGTACCGAATGACGAAAACAGTAACCCTGCTGATTATATTTCTCGCTAACCTCCGCAATTTTAGCAAAGGCACTTTCATAAAAACTGATGGGAACTGCCAAGGGTTCGCCGGCGTGCCAGCAAATGGTAAAATTATCTTGGAGAAAACGACTACTAAAAACCCTCTGAAAAATCGGCTCGATTAAATCTAAGGATAGGGTATTTTTTAAATGGCGATCGGGTAAATAACAGTAATCACAATTGAGATTACAAAAAGAGGTGGGTTGCACGACTACTAAAGTAATTGGACCACAATCCGACCAATCTATATTTATGGTTTTTTTCATGATTCTATTGTTTAAGTTCTCACTTAAGTTATGATAACTGATTCTGGGGAGTCTATCTTAATTTTACCTGTACTATTTCCTATTCCCTCAATAATAAATAATATAACTGACCGGGAGTATTAATTAAACCGGCTCGCTCGCCAGCATTTTTTCCTGTTCCCATAAAAATATCTACCCTCCCAGTACCTTTAATCGCGCTGCCAGTATCTTGATCGAGAACATAGCGACTAACTAATTTTTTATTAAGATTTTCCTGGGGAATTTCTGTCTCAATTACTGCTAAAGCACCGGGGGGAAAAATACTTTTATCTGTAGCGATCGATCTTTCTGGTAAAACCGGAACTCCAATACTACCAGTGGCCGGTGCGCCGTGGGTTTCTCGAAAGAAAATAAACCGATTATTGCGGGGAATATAATTTTTTAATTGATCGGGATTACTTCTGAGAAAATCTAAAACCATTGGTAAGGTTAAACCCTCGGCGGAAAAAATACCATCGGCAATCATTTCTTTTCCCAGACTTGTGTAGGGATGCTCGGTATTGCCATCAAAACCGATGCTCATAATTTGACCATTCGGTAAACGTAATTTTGCCGAACCTTGCACATGAACTAAATAAGCTTCTAAGCGATCTTTTAACCAGACTAATTCGTATCCCGCTAGACGGCTATTTTCCCCCAGTAAACCATCTTTTCCCTCTAATTCTACCCTAGCTGGATGGGGTTTAGACCAGCGAGAAAAGTTAGAAGGTCGGCGATAGAGAGGATATTTATACTCGGCGGTTTGTTGCCGACTTGCTTGATAAATTGGCTCAAAATAACCAGTAAATTTAACATTTCCCTGGCTATCATTACCCAAAGAACGATACCAAATAAATTCTTTTTTAACTGCATTTTGTAGAGCTGCGGGAGTGGGAGAATTCTGCACTAATTGACGAAAACGGACTAAGGAACGCTGCACTCGCTGACGAGTTATTTCAGGAATAGGATAATTTTGATAGGCGCGGATCGCTGCCGAGCTATTCAGATAACGTAAACTATGATCGATCGCTTGTAGGAGGGTTTTTTTGTCCGTTAGCAGTCGTTCATCGTATCCCGTAGATGTTCCTAATTGTGAGATTTCAAGGCGTTCTAGGGGCAAATTTGCGGGGGTGAGGGCAATTAATCCCAAGCTGAGGGGGATGAGTGTCAAAAGGTGTTTCATGGTGACAGGAGTGGGCAGCTATTGACTAGATTAAGTAGGTAGGCGTTAAAAATTATCAGACACCCCCCTTATCAAGGGTAGGGTTGATTCATGAATCAACCCTACCTTATCAAGGGAGGCAGGGGGGATCGAACCTAAAATCCATTTTTAATTTAATTATAACCAACTACTTAACAATCAAAAAGAATAAATGAGAAAAGTTGTTTCTTGTTTATATCCTTAGGATGGTTGTTGACGATAAATCTTAATTTGTTCCAAGCGAGGGCCGACCTTAGAAATGATGGTAAATTCTAAATTTTGGTAATATAATTGTTCTCCCACCTTCGGTATTTTTTGCCAATGATGGAGGACAAAACCAGCTAGGGTTTGGTATTCATCGGCCAAGGGTAAACTTAAATTTAATGCTTTGTTCACGTCCTCTAAATTCATTTGTGCTTGTACGAGAAAAGTCGATTCATCGAGGAGTTGATATTCCACTGTTCCTGATTGATCCCTAGGGGGAAAAGTTCCTAGAATCTCGCCGATTAAATCTTTCAGGGTTAATAAACCGGCTGTTCTGCCAAATTCATCGACAATGATAACCATCTTTAAGGATGATTCCCGCATCACTGTTAGTAATTCATTTAAAGGAGTGGTTTCAGGGAAAAAACGCGCAGGTTTTAACCAAGGTTTAATCGGGGTCGTTAAATTTAACTGACCTTCGGCAAGGGGTAAAGCTAAATCTTTAAAATCGATCAGACCACGGATATCATCACCGGAATCTCCTGCCACAGGATAACAAGAATAGCCGCTGTTAACTACTTGGAGCAGTAATTCCTCAAAAGTTGCGGTCGAGGGAATAGCTATTAAGCGGTTATGGGGAACCATGATTTCTGCGGCAGTGATTTCGCTAAACTGGAAAACATTATTTAAAATTTTCCTTTCCGCTGCTTCTAATCCCGTTAATTCCCCTTCCATGCTGATAATTAATTGTAATTCCTCGGAAGTTACCCGATTAGAACGCTGTAGATCCACTTCGGGGATACGGGTTAAAACCAATAAAAAACGAGTTGATTGGTTCAGAATACCGATAAAAGGCTTAAAAATCCTGGAAATAACCCCAATAGGTGCGGCTAATAATCGCGCCATCGGTTCGGCATAAATTAAAGCTAGGGATTTGGGATAAAGTTCCCCAAAAACTATCTGGAGATAGGCAACGATTAAAAAAGCTAGACAAAGAGAGAAACCATGGGAGAGAAGATTTTGCCAGTTTAAAGAAAAGGGTAAAAAACTTAGTAATTTCTTCACAAAAACGGTCATGGTACTCTCCCCGATCCAACCTAAAGCTAAACTAGAAAGGGTGATACCTAATTGGGTAGTGGAAAGTAAGCGATCGAGACTTCTTTGTAGAGATTGGACCGTCTGCGCTGGCACATCTCCCGCAGCCACTAGCTGACTGACGCGGGTACGACGGACAGACACAAGCGAAAATTCGGCCGCTACGAAAAAAGCATTGAGCGCGATTAGTAAAAAGACTAAAATTAAACGAGTCAATAAATCCTGATTATCCATAGCGAAAAGGCAAAATTCGCCTTTTTTAAAGCCTATCCTTTGGTTTCGTCCTTTGATTGCGGTTGGTTTTTCTGTTGTTGCATATAAACTCTCACTCTTTTAATTACTTCTTCTTCTTTCACGGGGATAAAAGTTTGATTGCGACCATAACTGGTGCGATCGTTGGTAAACTTTTTAGCGGGGTTGATATCCGGTTGACTGACTCCCTTCAGGGAGGCGATTCCCAATTGATAGGCTACCCAACCGCTACCGAAACCGGCGGCTAACATGGCTACCATCAAAAGGAGTCCTAACTGCAAGGAGGTGCTGATTGCAAATTTTTTCATCTTGGTGGGGCTGAATTTTCACGTTCAGAGTGATTACCGATCTATAATGAGTTATTAGTATAACCCAGGGTTGGCCGAGCGGTTGAGGCAACGAACTCATAATTCGTGCTAGGCAGGTTCAACTCCTGCACCCTGGATAGTTTTGACGGCTTCAGGCGATCAGCTTTGACTGCACTAGAGTCAGTTAATCTTGTCCTTGTTGGTGCACAATACAATCTTTTTAGGCTGCCGCATACTTACCCCAGCCTAGGCCTTTTTCAGCAAACCCTAATTAAATCTTGATCTGACCACTAGCAGTGTACCAAAAGCAATCAGTCCCAAGCTCAAGTTAGGTTCGGGGACGGTAGTTGGGGGATTTGATGCACCTGTAACAGAACCACTGACGATATCACCATTAAAATCACTAACAAAATTATTTAATGTAACTGTCCCTCCTGCTGTAGTTAAAAAGGGAGAGTTAAAAACTAGAGATAGACTATTAGAGCCATTAACCCAATCAATAGATTCTATACCACTGCCAATAGGATTGGCTAAACTAATCTTAACTAAGTCAGCTTTCGTGAAATTGAGAGGGCCAATTATAATGTTACTAAAAGTAAGACTAGGATTTGCACTATTTTCCTTGTCGATGGTGAAACTACCGGTAATCGGATTAGTTCCCGCCAGAGAACCATTATTCATTGTCCAAGTCAGTGCTTGAACTGGTATAGCGGTCGATAAGTTACTAACAAGTAGGGTTGTTGTAGCAGCTAAGAGCAAGTTGGGTCGGTTGATTTTCATCTTGTTTATCCGAAGTTAAGTTTTGGTTATTGGTGAGTCATTAAAGAGAGACAAACCATTCAGGATGATTGTTCAATCCCGTGAGGGAATTACCGAGATTGTCAGTGACATAAGCTAACACTTCAGTTCCCCAAATAACTTGATTGCTGTTAAAGCTTAACTGTCCGAAATTGAGTCCACTGAGAGCCAATTTATCGCCTTCAGCAGAGTTGAAATCAAGAATGTAGTCGCTACCATTTCCTGACTTGAGAACGAAGCTATCAGCACCCGAACCGCCATAGAGGAAGTCTAAACCTAAACCACCATCAAGTAGATCATCTCCTTCTTCTCCATAGAGTTTATCTATATTTCCCTCACCATAGAGACTGTCATTACCAATTCCACCTTTGAGAACATCTCGTTGGTTGGAACCGATTAACAAGTCATCACCAGCACCACCTTCTAGACGGTAAGTACCGGGTTTACCCAAAGCATCGATGCGATCATTTATTGAGGTTCCTTGAATTATACCGCCGCCGGGGGGAACTAATACTGGGTGGAACACTTGTAGGGTGAAATTTGCACTAATATTTGCTCCCAGCTGATCAGTTGCAGTTACTTTTAGATTCAGATTACCAACATCTTTGTAAGCAGGAGTTCCACTGAAAGTTCGGGTTGTTGGGTTAAAGTTTAACCAACTGGGTAAAGCATCACCGTTACTGACGGTAGCTGAATAAGTCAGGCTATCGTTTAGATCAGGATCAAAAAAGGTATTATCAGAAATTTGGAAGTTGAAGGGGATATCTTCTATGACAGTTTCATCGGTGATCAGATTTTGGACACTTGGTGCAGTATTATTTAGGGGAGTAAAGTTAATTCCCTGTTCAATCCAGACCTCAATGGCGGTATCTTTAATGCCATAAATTTGATAAACTGATCCATCATAAGCATCAGTTTGTAATTTAGTCCAAGGTACAGTGGAAGGATCAGAGTAATAAGCGCTTGAAGAAGTACCGTTAATCAACAGCTTTTTATTGCCGTCGAGCATTTGCAGCAAGCTAGACTGATTAAATTGAACGGAATTATTGTAGCCAATATCAACAGCTTCAATATTAAATAGATGACCAGTATTAGCATCTAGATAAAGCCTGGTTTGTTGACCTACTGTTTGGGGAACAAAGATCGTGTCAAAACCACCACCTCCATCAATTTTACCGATAGTTTTACTATCAGTTCCGTATTCACCTCCTAAGCCAATTTGATCATCTCCTTCACCACCAAAAGCATAAATCTGAGAAGTGTTAGCGGTGGGAATTAACATAAAGTCATCGCCATTTTGACCCCGCAACACAATCTTAGGAGTAGTAGCATTGGAGGGAATGGTAAAAACATCATTACCATTAGTTCCATCAAAAAAGGTAAAGGTTTCAGCGCCACTATTTTGTTCGTCTGCTGTTAACCAATCTTGACCATAAACTACATAGGTTAAGTCATAATCGCTCGTATCAGTAATGATGATGTCCTGATAACCGTCACCATTGACATCCCCACCTGCATTGGTTTGATAAGGTAGGGTTCGATTAGGCAACCCTTGAATGGGAATCTGATTTTGTCCGTTACCGAGAACAATGGTGTTACTATTCAGGCTGGTATTGGGAGGTGTTGTGGGTGTATAAGGTGTAATTTCGGTTGATCCTAATTGGATGTAACTTGGATTGAAAGGAGTCCCCTGATCAAAAAGAATATCATCAAAACCATCAGCGTTTATGTCTCCAACGGCAACAGATGGAGAAGGAAGATTAGTAGGTTCGTATAGATTCCAAGAGTTCGGGGTATAACTGATATTTGTTTGAAATTGTCCAAAATTGTTGGTTTTTCCCGTACCATACAAAATAGTAGAACGCATGATAGGATAGGCTTGTTCGCCGTCAATTTCTGACCAAGATGTTTGGGCAATAGATACTAATACGTCCTCAATACCGTCAGAGTTAAAGTCGCCAGAACTAATGGATGAATTTATAGCCACCGTGTCTGTAACCTCGAACCCATCCCCATACCAATTACTGTTATCAGTCCAAGGAGAGTTCAGAAAACTCAAGGATAGCTCAGAAAGGGGTAGATGAATGTCATTATTGAATTGGTAAACACTAACCTGTGTTTGGAGTTCTACCTCGGACTGATAGCCATTAAACGCATATTCAAGGGTGATTATTTCCTTGACTCCATCGGCGTTAATATCCGCTACTCCAATCCCCGGAGCATAGCCTAATGTACCAAGACTATAACTCTGGAATTGGGAACTCAGCCCACTCGCTGAACCCAAGAAATATTTAATTTGATAATCTAACATAAATTCAGTTAAAACGATTAAGTCATCATAACCATCGCCATTAATATCTCCTGCACAGGTTTGAATAATAGGAGTAGTAACAGTATCAGGGATATCGAAAGAGTATAAAGTCTGACCTGCAATAATATTGCTCGTGATACTATTACCCATATTCACAAGCAGTTCTGTGGTATTACCATTTGTTTTATTGATACTCGCAGATGCTATATCCTCGTAACCATCGGCATTAAAATCGCCATGAGCAATCAAATTTGTGCTAGGAGAGGTGATTAAATTGGTAGCGGGTAAATTACTATCATTGGCGGTGAGAGTATAAGTCCTTTGTCCGCTGACATTTGTTAGGGTGCTTGCTCCAAAAGTCAGTTGATTTTCTGATGGGTTGATAGAAGAGCTCACATTAACAAAATCATCAAAACCATCCCCATTAACATCTCCCACCGAAACCCCAGGATAGGGATTAACTACAATAAAACCATTATCACTGCGAAGATCATTGACATTTAAAGAAAGTCCACCCTGTAACCAAGGATGTCCAATGGCCACATAAGCCTCACTATGACCATTACCATCATTACTACTAGGAGCCCCCAAGATAATATCATCTCCCCCCGTATTAGAACCGTAATCGCCATTAATATCGCCAATGCCATTAAGATTCTGTCCCACATTACCTGCATTAGAAGGATTACTATTACTTAATGGGTTAGCTACTCCTTGGTATTGGAAAACACGAGAATCCGTTAGATTGGGATCGAGATAAATTGTGCCACCCGATGAGAAGGCATTTGTACTGCCAAAGACTATATAGGCACTACCAGCATTACCATAAGCAAAAGGTGCGCCGATGAGTAAATCACTAATTTTGTCATTGTTAATATCACCTCCATTAGCAACAGCCCAACCCGCTTGTCCTAAAGCTAAATTCCCTTCAAATGTCACTCCTTTACCCGCACCAATAGAGGCTAAACTCGAAGGTAATGAACCAGAGTT
Source organism: Microcystis wesenbergii NRERC-220 (assembly GCF_032027425.1). Lineage (NCBI taxonomy): Bacteria > Bacillati > Cyanobacteriota > Cyanophyceae > Chroococcales > Microcystaceae > Microcystis > Microcystis wesenbergii. The sequence goes on from NZ_JAVSJA010000001.1 coordinate 1,114,099, forward strand.
TCCGAATATTACATAAACTTTGCCGAGATTAGTAGTACCACTAACCGCCGCATTAGGCGCACCGATTACTAAATCTAAATGACCATCTCCATTCAAATCTAGGGTGGTTATCGCATTACCAACTCCATCATAAAAACCGTAGTTTGTAGCAGGATCACTACTGGGTTTACCTGTACTTGGATTCAGTTTACCGTTAATTTTTCCACTGGTAAAGCTGGTTATGCCATCAAAAACCCAGTTAGTTGTGCTAGAAGTGCTGGTTAAGTTGATAGATGCGTTGGTATTTGACCAATTAAATTGGGTTCCTGATAATACATAAATTGCACCGCCATAACCGCGAATATCTTGAGGATTGCTGGGATCACTTACTGGATTAACGACAGGTGCTCCGATGGCTAAATCAAGTTTACCATCTTCATTCAAATCTAAAACCTGTAAAGCAGACCCTAAACCTTGACCCGGACTGGGAGCGTTAATGGTAGCAATAAGACTGGTGGTAATGTTGTTACCCGACCCAGATAATTGATAGACTTTCACCTGATTACTTAAAGGAGAACCCACTATTAATTCAGGTGTTCCATCTCCATTTAAATCTGCTAAAAGGATCGTTTCTCCAAACCCATCGCTACTATTTCCTGTGAGTGGTGATGCGGCTAGAGTATTAAGAGCTACGGTGCTACTGGTGTTGGGAATTACTGTCTTATCGAAGATATAAATATTGCTATCGTTCGTTCCCCCGCCGTTAGTTGAATTGGGAGCGGCTATCCCATACCAAGTATTAGAAGAACTAACCCAAGAACTAAGACTGCTACCACTTTGGGGAGAGGCGGATGTAGAAGGTGTTCCCCCAGTAATTTTAACTACTTTTTGTGTTGATTGAGGATTATCTAAATCAAGTCCTTGGTCTGAAACTTGCACACTAGCAGACCCAAAAACCAAATATACACTACCGTCACTATTATTAGCTCCTGGTGCTGAAATCCAGAAATCATCAAGGGGTGCATTTTTATTATTACTGTTGGTATCACCGTTAACATTTCCCGCACTACCTAAAGCCTGACCTAATTGATCATTGATTGGACCAATCATGGAAAACCCACTATCTATAGCCAATAAGTTAATCGTTTGGTTAGTATCCTGTATAGTCGCGTAAGCGGTTAAAGTGGTTTGTTGACCATCTTGGAGGATTAACTTAAATTTCTCCTTGAGATGTTCTAATAAGTTATCGTCAAAAATCTTCACCTCAATGGTTTTGCTGGTTTCACTGGGAGCAAAGGTGAGGGTTCCAGCTTTATGTTCGTAATCGGCTCCGGCGGTGGCGCTAATATCTACTGTGTGATAATTTAGGGTTTTGCTAGTATTAATGTCACCTGTTCGAGTGATGGTAAAAGTCACTTTCCCTTCATTTTCTTTGACGGTTTTATGACTCACTGAGAAGATACTGTTACTGGTGCTACCGGTGGTGGAATTACTAATGATATTATCAATCTGATCCGGTGGTGCCGGATTAGAATCTGTTTGGATAGAATTAGCCGTACTCCAGTTATTTCCGTTATAAATACTTTGACCAAGGCTAGAAGTTCCTGTTTGAGAATCAAGAACTACCCAATTTAAGGTGACGGCATTGTTAGCGGCATTGTTAACATTGATGCTAGAAAAACTCAAATTAGAGCCGGAAAGTGTAGCAACGCTAGATTGATAGTTTTTCCAACTTCCTGTTGTTCCACTAGGTACCCAAAAGGCGACAGATAAGCTAGTTTGAGCCGTTTCTTCCGAACCTGTGCTGGTTGTCCATAAAGCTAGAACACCATAGGGAGTTGAGGTTAAGCTTTGTACAGATTGACCGGGTTGTAACCAAGGGATAGCGGTAGGATTTGAATTATTCGTGTTGAAGTTCCCATTATTTACCTGTCCGATGACATAGTTGGAGGTGATGGTTTGTTGTAATTGATTGAGAGCATCACTAGAAACTGTATTCGGTGCTCCTATTAATAAATCAGCTTTACCATCATTATTTAAGTCTCCTACGGCGCTAACAGAAGACCCACTGAGTTGATTTGCGCCTCCTTGACCGATTATATAACCCTGAACAGTTGTGCCGATGTTACTAACATTAATACTAGCAACAGTGCCAATATTGTTACTGCTTCCTCCGTAGATGACGTAACTTACACCGGCTTGATTATTACCACCATTGGGTTCAGCAATCAGTAAATCTCCTACACCATCACCGTTTAAGTCGCCAGCACCGGTAACTTCGGTTCCAGCACCGATAATAGTAAAGCCATTTGTTCCATTGATTCCAGAGAAACCGATACTGTTATTTTGGCTTGTAGAAAGACTGGAACTACCAAAAAGAATGTAGCTATTTCCCGCAATATAATTTCCATTAGCATCTTCAGTGGCGGGATAGCCAACAATGACATCGTTAATACCGTCGTCGTTAACATCACCTGCGCTACTGACTTGTAATGGTGCAGGGTTGTCTAAATCATCAAAAATAACGAAGCCTTGACCCGGGTTAATGGTTCCTAAGTCTAGGGTTTGAGTGGATAAATTCGCACCAAATAGTATAACTGCGGCTCCTGTTCCACCAATGAGTAAATCCGCTTTGCCATCCTGATTAATGTCTGGAATTAGAGCCGTGCTAGTTATATCTAGCAGGGTTTCTCCATTAATTGCTGAGGTACTGTTAGTCAGGGTAATTGTCCCGCCTAGATAACTTTGAGTGGTCAAATTAGAATTGGGGTCGTTAGAGACAATACTATCGCCTTGGTTTAAGCGACTAACAACTGAAGTATTCGGATTTGCGCCATTATGGAGAGTATAAATATTATCTCCTTGCTGATTGCGAATATACAGCCCCCCATCTTCGCCCAAAGCAAGATAAGCCCCCTGATTTCCCGCTGTATTAGTTGACCAGTAAGGGAGTGGAGCTAAACCCGCCCATTCATAGAGGACAAAGTTGCCGTTTGATTCCATCGCAGCTTGATAGTAACTTGCGTAGTCAGGTTCTGGGACTTGATTAGCCGTATTGCTATTCCATACCTCAGTATTAGTCGTTTGATTAAATAAGACTAAATTACCGCTATTGTCGAGGCTCAGAGTAAATAACTCATTGGCAATTTTTTGGGATAGAATTAGCGTAATTTCCCCGGCTTCTTGATTAGCGTTAGGAGCGCTGATAGCATAATCTGCTTGACTATCTCCATTAAAGTCGTAACCTCCTGTTACTACTTCACCAAAGCGGTCACCAGCTTGTCCATTGGGGTTAGTAATTTGTTGTCCGTAAGCAGGATTATTGCTGAGTAAAGTATCAATATCAGTGAGGCTTTGAGGAGTCTCAAATAAGGTTCCTCCATAGATTAAATAAGCACCTCCTTGATTATTATTTAAACCAGGCGCACCAATAATCAAATCACTCTTGCCATCGCCATTGACATCTCCTGCATTGGCAATACTATAACCCAATTCACTCAACGCTTGTCCTGTTAACAGCAAGCCATTACTACCCAAATTATTGAGGTCATTAACTTGGTTATAGTCTTCTGCAAACACCACATAAACTCCGCCTTGTTCATCATCAAGATCTGGTGCAGTCATGGCAAAATCAGCTTTACCACCGCTATTAACATCTCCTAAAGCGGTTACGGCTTGTCCAAAACTGGCAAAGTATTCATTGTCTAAAGTCCAATAAAAACCCGCAGCGTTAGCATTGGCAGGATTTTCTGCGAAAGTCCCTAAATCAACCTGATTATTTTCTGTTTGTCCATATACTACATAAACTTGTCCGGGGGGTGTGGTGGCAATTTGCTGTACGGTAGGATTATCAATTGATTCATATTGCCAAGTAATGACAACATTACCATTAGTATCTAGGGCAATATTTGGGCTTTGATTTGCTCCGGCTGTATTTGAGATAGCTTGTAAACTGCTGGCATTCCAGTTAACACCATTACTTCCTAATGTTCCATTCAAAAAGTATAAGTAGGAAAGATTAGCTGAATTATCATCCACACTTCCTGTAAATGTGCCGTAAACTGTTGTGCCATCAGGGGCAATGATGTAGGATATATCACTACTATCAATTAAATCGTTGACATCCTCTCCTAATAATGCAGCGTAACCGGGTTGAGTTAGATAAATTGTGGAATTAGGTTCTAATGAAACCCTGACAGGTAATCCTCGGCTATTTTGAGTGACAGTGCTTTCCCCGCTTGAACCTGCTTCTTTAATTCGGATATAATTAACGTAAGACAGGGAGAAGAAATATAAGTTCAGTTTGACAGTGACTTTATTAGTATAAACCGCTTCCTGAAAACCAGTCTTGTTAAGATTAAAATCTTCTGTTTGAATGCCTTTGAGAGATAAATCGATAAATCCCTTGAGCGCACTCGCATTCAGATACATTCCGGTGTCTATCCCCATACTGACGACAGAATCTTTAGTATCATCTAAGGCATCCCCTAAAAAGCTAAATAATTTAGTTGTATCTAGATGCCATTCGAGATCAGAATTAGGGGTTTCTTCTGTGGGAGGATTACCGTTGTTGTCAACCAATTCAAAAAAGTAATCACTGGCTTGTACGCTTTCTCCTAAATTAGTTTCATTGTTAAAGTCAATGTCTGTCGTGTAAGCGAAATCAAGACCTAATACTGGCCCCCCACTAATACTTAACCATCCGTTTTGACTGAGCACTTGTAAGGCAGTACCACCGCCAGGGAAAAGGCTATTGATAACTATGCCAATCTCATTTACTTCTAACTCAAATCCCCCCCCCGCTTTAGCTTTAACACTAGAAGGATAGCTGCTAACTTCTTCCCACTCACCACTACCTTGAGCAAAAGCTGAGAAATCCAAAGAAACATAGCCTTTGAATAGACCACTCAACCCTTGTGTATAAGGGTCGCCACTAGCTTTCCCTGCTTCTTTACCCAAGGTTAAATCAAGTCTTAAACTATTAAAAGCGACAGGAGATTCGCTACTATATTTTCCAATGATAGCATCAATTTCTCCGCCGACATTAAAGGAAAATAAGCTGTTTTCAAGACTCGGCCACAACCGGGATGAATTAGGTGTTTTGCCTAACCCGAAATTAAGGGAAACAAAAGGAGGAAGAGTAATAATTCCCGAGGCTCCGTCCAAAGCACCTGGAACAATTGAGTAGGTAAATTCTGTTCCCTTGGGTTTAAAGGTTAATTGATTGGCGGAAGTATCTGTTACCGGAAGTTGACTAACATCAACTACTTGACTCACTGTTTGATTATTTTTTTGAGTCGTTACTAAAATATTGTTATTGTTTAAAGCAACAACCTGTAAGTTTGTGTCTGCTATGTCGTCATTAGTAAGTTGTGCTGGTGAACTCCATTGATACCCACCATAGATAGAGGGACTCAGGGACGATGTATAAACTTCCGCATTATTGCCATTTCCTGCTATCCAAGAAGCAACAACTCCGCCGTTTGTTGTCTGGGTTAATGTTAAATTGGCGGCGCTTCCTTGACTCTCGGTTCCAATCCCACTATTAAGGGGTGTCACCCCAACATATTGACCATTAGTCCCAGAGGGTTGATAACCGTAATAAATTTGACCATCTTGATTCCATAAAGCATGGGTAACACCATTACTATCTGTAACAGTCGTCATGCCAAAAGGTTGTCCACTGGAGTTATTTAAGCCTAAAATTGAGCTAATATTGCCAACTTGATAAGGAACACTTTGGTTAGTTATTCCGTACAAAATTCCTGTTTCATCAATTTGCATTTGACTAAAAACAGGTAAGCCAGAGATAATATTATCTAACTCAATGAAAGCATTAGCACCACTAGACCAGGCATAAATATTTCCCTCATTATCTAAGCCTAATAGAGTTTGACTATTGAGCGAAACTATTTGCTGAAAAGCTGGATTGTTGCCACCGTTAAAGAGATTAAAATCTGTCCCATCCCAACTGTAAAGACCACCTTGATTATCTAATGCCCAAACCGAGCCATCCTCTTTTCCTGTTGTAATCTGAGTAACACCACTCAGACCAGTACCAAAACCTGCGTCAAATTGTTGTGTCGTTGTATTCCAGACATATTGTTGAATGCGATTAGACAGATCGAACTTGATAATTGTCCAAATCTCATTATCATTAATAGCAGAAAAAGAAGCAAAAAAGTCTGTATTGGTGGCTGATTGCACTAGAATTGGAGCTGCCCATATCTGAGAAGTGCTATTCCAAGACGTTAGATAATAACCCGCTTGTCCTGAAATATTCCTGTAAAGTAAAAAATAAAAATTACCCGCATTGTCAGAATCTATACCAACAATCTGACTTGGTGCTGGAATGCTAGACGTATCCATTAAACTATAATTTTGAGTGGCATTATCCCAGTAGTAATATTGCCCATTTGTCGTAAGAGCTAATCGCTGAGTAGAATTGCTCACGATAGTTTGTTGAATCGTACTATAGTCTATCAGATTACTCATGGCGATTTAGTGTTCTAGATAAATTGGGAACAGATAAGCCTTTTTCTCTCTTTCTTACTGGGGTTGAACGGCTTAAATTTTTAATAAAAACATTGTAGCATTTTTCCAGATGTCAATACTGTCCAGGGTGAGAGCATCTCAAACGCTATTGACAATTGGCCAATTTTGTGATCCGCGTGGGCATTTCAAGTGATACCAGTCAATCAGAATAGTTACAAAATCTTCATGATTTGGTCGATTTTTGCTTACCCAGAGGGCAAATTCTCCTCAAATATGCCTGAATCGCTCTCTGGGTAAGCAACTTACATAAAGTTCATTTTGTCAAGGATTGTTAAGATGCGCTTACCCTGCAATACTGTCTTAATCAGAAACGTTGAATCTCGTACAAAACTTTACATTTAAGAACATAACAACCCCAAAACGCCATTTTTCAAATTGAATAGACAATTTTCCTAAACCAGTGTACATAGCTGATATGTTGACATATAAAACTCTGTAAATAGCGAAGTTTATCTAATAAGCTTTTTTCAAAATCTTCCGCAATATCAATTAATTGTAAAATTAGGTAGGCGATAATAGAGCTATAGATTTGTTGTAGGCTCTTCGTTACTATTTATGCTAAATCAACAGACAAGATGCCAAGATAACATACTTCTAACCCAAAAATTCCGAAAGTTTCTAAAGCCATAGCCTCGCCGTTTTATTAGTTTAAGTTTATTGTTGATTCCCTCGACTACCCCATTCGTTGTTCTTCGCTCGAAATAACTAATGATTTCTCCAAACCAGTTTCGGATTGTTTGACAACTCTTGGTAAAAACACTGGAGGATTTTGCCAACCATTCCGAGATAGATAGCAGTCCTTCTGTCGGATTCTCTGAGGTTTCATAAATCTTTCTGAATTCTTCCTTTACTTCCTGCATCTTTTTCAAATTTGGCCAATTTTCTTTGATAGCTTCTAGTTTAATTTTTTGGGGTTCCGTTAAATCTTCTTCATTTTTTAACAGGCTATATTTACTTCGCTTTAAAACTTCTAGCTTTGCTTCTTTTTCCGCTTTCTGTTTTTTATTTTTCCGCGCTTCTACGGCTCTTTTTTCCGCTCTTCTCTGTTCGTCTAACTCTTGATTAATTTGTTTCATTACATGGAATCTATCAGCGACTACCTCGGCCGACGGCATCAATTCTTTTACCAGATTTTTATAGGACAACCAAAGATCTATGCTTACTTCTTCAATTTGCTCTAACACCTCTTTTCCCCAGCCTGTCAGCGTTTTTCTCAACTCCTCTTGTGTTCGCTTCTCTAGAATAGCTATTAGTTTTACCGTATCTAAATTTACTAAAACCGCACAGTAATTTTTTTGTCCTTTGACTAGAGCGATTTCATCAATTCCTAGTCTTTTTAATTCCGATAAATCTGGCTCGGTAATTTCTTCAGCGATGTCCTCTAGCATTCTTTGAATCTCTTCTTCCGTTACGTCATTTCTTCGGCTAACATTTAAAATATCTCCTTCTTTTAATTGTTCAAGTATATTCTCGGCTAGTCTTTTCGTATAGGTTCGTTTACTGGCGACAAAATCTAACTCTTCGCTAAAGGGCTTCTGACAATTATCGCACTTAAATTGACGACGATTAACTTGTAGGTACACTGGTTGTCCTGAGAGCGGTAAATCTTTGACTAAATGTCGATGATTTTGGTGTAGTTTATCGCTCTCTAACCCACAACGAGGACAGGACGTTCGGCGAGCTCAGTCGAGCCGTTGCTTTTTTCTTTTTCGATTCGATTCGGAAAACTATACCGACATTTTCTAGGTGTCGATAGCCTTGAATAGAGGTTCCTTGTAGGTTCAAAAATTTGTCAAGTATCATAAGTAAAATAATCTCGTTTTTCGCTATTATATCAAATGTTAACTCGATTGTATATCTTTTGGTATTAACTTGTTTGTGCCTTAAGTCCTTCCCTATATGGATTTCAGATACTTTTGAGCGTAGGCGCTCTCATCGAATTTTATTTTAAGTTAATTATTTGCATAACAATTCCCGAAGAGCCTTAGATCCTAGCACAAAAAAACCCGCTGGCGCGGGCTTTTTCCACAAAAGCAAAGTTTTAATTAACCTAACAACGCTTTTGCTTTCGCTACCACGTTATCCACGGTAAAACCGAACTTCTCTGACATTCCTAGATAAAATATCGTAATTTTGTTAAAATAATCTCAAAGAAAAGCCTCTAAAATCAAAGGTAATGTCCAAAATCGCTAAAAAACTTAGTAATTCTCCTTTTCGTTATCCCGGCGGTAAATTTTATGCCCGTAAGCTAATCTTAGCTTGTCTTCCTAGTCACCATAAGTATTGTGAACCCTTTGCGGGGGGAGCATCTATATTCTTTGCTAAGGAAAGTGTAGCAGAGAATATTCTCAATGACAAAGATGAGGAATTAATGAACTGTTATCGACATATCAAAGATCATCTTGATAGTCTAATTGAATTATTAAAAGATCTAAACGCTACCAAAGAACTACACAGTTATTATAAAAATGAATTTCAACCAGCCAATGACCTAGAAAGAGCCATGCGTTGGTATTATCTAAATAGAACTTCCTACTCAGGAATTATGAAACTTGAAAATTGTTATTGGGGCTATGGTGATAAGTATTCTATGCGTCCTGAAAACTGGCCTTCTCACCTAAAAACCACTTCGGAAAAACTGCAAAATGTCAGCTTATCTTGTTTAGATTTTGAAGATTTAATCAATCAATTACCCGATGATTACTTTTTATTTGTCGATCCTCCTTACTTTCAAGCAGATCAAAATAAATTCTATTCCTGCTTCTTCAGTCTAGAAGATCATGAAAGGTTATGTAAGACGTTGAAAAAACATCAACATCGATTTAAATTTCTTTTGACTTATGATAATTGCTCCGAAATTAGAGAAATGTATGATTGGTGTATTTCTTTACAAGATAATGAATGGAATTACACTATTAATCGAACTGATGATCAAAAAAATGGTTTAAAATTAGAACATGGTTATCAGAGTGAAAGACGCAAGGGCAAGGAGGTATTTATTGCTAATTATGATTTTCAGAAACCTGCAAGATTTACACCTCTACAATTAAGTTTATTCGATGTATCTTGATTCCTAATTTTAATCAAGTAAATCCTCTATTTTTTCGATCGGGAGCCATGGTTGTAGAGGTTCAGCCGTATTAACATCAAAGAAAATTTTGGGATAATTAGGGATGAAATTACAGTTGCGATCGTGGCATTTCTGGCGAGAACAATTGATATTATTGGTTTGATTTGCTGTTAAATCTTTACTCCTGGCAACGTACATTTTAAAAAGGGCTTCTTCTTGATTATTAATATTAATTTTGCTTAAAAATATTTGCTCTTTTGGTGTGGGCTTTTAAACAAATAGTCCTGTTTCTAAATTGGTCTGAAAAAAAGCATTGGCAAGAGATGTAATCACTAAATCAAAATCTGTTTCAATATATTGATCTTTGTGAATATTGAGGCTTGTTGAAGGTATTCCTATCAATTTAGACCTTTGTTCTGCCGCTTTGTCTCCTAAGGTTCTTGATCTCATACATTTGACTTCAATAAAAGGTCTGATACCTCCCTGAAGACGGAAACTACCTTTTTTGGCTAACTTACATTCAGCAGAGTATTTCTTGGCGTTTTTTTGATTGATAATAGCTACATCTATATCGTGATAACCGGCTTGAGGATTTAACCGAGGATTAGTAACTAAATAATTATTCGCGAGTATTTTTGACAGTTCATCTTGTACAGTGAACTCAAAAAACTTGCCACGAATCATAGGAATAACTTTTGGATCATTGAGAACTTCTGTAATATATTTGATATTCAAACTATAACTCTTACAAAAACTTTCTATTTTTTCAAACCATTCCCATTCAAGCTCGTTATCATGCAAAAACTGCTCAAGCAATTTAATCAAATCTTCTGACATCATCAGTATTTACATCGGAATTTATAGACATAGTGTTAAAAAGCTCCGAAAGACTTATGTTTAATGCTCTACATAAAGAAATCAAGCATAGTAAAGAAGGATTCCTTTTACCACGTTCAAGAAGACTGATGTAAGTTCTATCCAAATTGGCCGCTTCGGCCAACCTTTCTTGGGATAAACCCTTTTGAATGCGAGCATTATGTAAACATCTGCCAAATTGAGCTAAATTGTCCTTTGCCATGCTTCGATTAAACTGCCTGACGTGACCCCTAGTCCACTGACTGACAGTCACAATAGAAAAACAAAAAAATGAGCCAGATTTTTCTGACTCATTACAGCTAAGATTTCAGGTAATTAACCTAACAACGCTTTTGCCTTCGCTACCACGTTATCCACGGTAAAACCAAACTTCTCTAGAATCACACCTCCTGGAGCAGAAGCGCCGAAGGTATCAACCCCCAACACATCCCCCTCATCGGTGATGTAACGATGCCAACCCATGGTTGAACCCGCTTCCACTGCGAGACGTTTTTTCACTGCTTTCGGCAGTACCGATTCTTTGTATTCTGCCGATTGTTCCTCGAATAGCTCCCAACAGGGCATAGAAACGACGCGAGCTTTAATTCCTGCTTCTTTCAACACCGCAGCCGCTTTATCGCAGAGATATAACTCGCCACCCGTACCGATGAGAATGACATCGGGAGTACCTTCGCAATCGGTGATAATATAAGCACCTTTAGCCACACCCTCAAGGGAAGTTCCCGCTAAATTGGGCAGATTTTGACGGGAGAGAGCCAATAAAGTCGGGCGTTTCTTTTCGCTCACCGCTACTTTATAAGCACCGGAAGTTTCCGTACCATCTCCCGGACGCATGACTAAGAGGTTAGGAATAGCGCGCAGAGAAGCAACGTGTTCCACGGGTTGGTGAGTCGGTCCATCTTCCCCTAGGGCAATGGAATCGTGAGTCATTACCCAGATGACGCGAGTTTCTGACAATGCCGATAAACGGATAGAATTCCGCATATAGTCGGTGAAAATCAGGAAAGTCGCCCCGTAGGGAATCAATCCCGTGTTATGGAGAGCAATACCGTTACAAATCGCCCCCATCGCGTGTTCTCGTACGCCAAAGTGAACGTTACGCTCCTGATAACTGCCTTTTTGGAAATTACCAAAATGCTCTAATTCCGTGTAGTTAGAGTGGGTTAAATCCGCCGAACCACCGATTAAACCGGGTAAAACCCCCGCAAGCGCATTTAAGCAGATTTCCGAGTGTTTACGACTAGCCAGAGCCTTATCTTCGGGTTTATAAACCGGTAAAGCTTGCTCCCAACCTTCCGGCAGTTGACCGGTGGTTAACTGTTCAAATAAAGCCGCTTCTGCGGGATATTTAGCCTGATATTCGTTAAATAACTTATTCCAGTCCGTTTCTGCCGTCGCTCCCTTGTCCACTGCTTGCCGGAAACGATTTAATACCTCATCGGGAACCACAAACGGCTCGTATTGCCAACCTAATTCTTTTCGGGTTAACTCGATTTCCGTTGCTCCTAAAGCTGCCCCGTGAACATCGGCGGTATTAGACTTATTGGGGGAACCATAACCGATGGTGGTGGTGATTTTAATCATCGAGGGTTTATCGGTGACAGCTTTGGCAGCCGCGATCGCATTGGCAATGGCATCTAAATCGGTGTTACCATTCTCGACGTGCTGAACGTGCCAACCGTAGGCTTCAAAACGCTTGCTCACGTCTTCGGTGAAAGCGATATCGGTGGAACCATCGATCGAGATATGGTTATCATCATAGAGAGCGATTAACTTGCCTAAACCCCAGTGACCGGCTAAAGAACAAGCTTCCCCGGAAATACCCTCCATATTGCAACCATCACCCAAAATCACATAGGTGTAATGGTCGATAATTTTGGCATCCGGTTTGTTGAAACGGGCCGCTAAATGGGCTTCTGCTAGGGCCAAACCCACACCATTGGCAATCCCTTGACCCAGGGGACCAGTGGTCACTTCCACCCCTTCCGTGACGAAATTTTCGGGGTGGCCAGGGGTTTTCGATTTCCACTGGCGAAATTGTTTGATTTCCTCTAGGGGGACGCTATCGTATCCGGTCAGGTACATCAAAGCATACTGCAGCATACAACCGTGACCGGCGGAGAGAACAAAACGATCGCGATTGACCCATTGGGGGTTTTTCGGGTTAAAACGCAGGAATTGATCCCAGAGGACAAAGGCCATGGGTGCGGCCCCCATGGGCAGTCCGGGGTGTCCGGATTTAGCTTTTTCCACGGCATCCACCGCTAAAAAACGCACCGCATTAATACAAAGTTCTTCGAGGGATTGGGAGGCGACAACCATAATGTTTTTTAGAATGAACTACAAAAATAAGACCCAGTTAAAGAGGGAGCCACTCAAAGATTACTCTTTCAGGGGCATCGACTCAAGCATATTTTCTAAAAGCTAAGGTGACGTTATGGCCACCAAATCCAAAGGAGTTGGAGAGGGCAGCGTTAACTATCTGCTGACGACTTTCGTAGGGGACGTAATCGAGATCACAATCGGGGTCGGGATTGTCAAGGTTGAGAGTCGGGGGAATCCGATCATTAGCGATCGCCATTACCGTGGCCACGGCTTCAATACCGCCAGAACCGCCTAAAAGGTGGCCTGTCATCGATTTGGTGGAACTGACGGGGATTTTGTAGGCCGATTCTCCTAAAGCTTTTTTAATCGCCTTGGTTTCCGTGGGATCATTGGCCGCTGTACTGGTGCCGTGGGCGTTGATATAGCTAATTTCCGTCGGAGTTAAACCGGCATCTTTGATCGCTAATTCGATCGCTCTGGTGGCTCCACGACCATCGGGAACCGGTGCCGTCATGTGATAGGCATCGCAAGTCAGACCATAACCGATCATTTCGGCGTAAATCCGCGCCCCACGGGCTAAGGCCGTTTCTAATTCCTCTATAATCAAAATTCCTGCCCCTTCCCCCATGACAAAACCATCCCGTTCCTTGTCAAAGGGACGACTGGCCCGGGTGGGGTCATCGTTGCGGGTGGACAGGGCCTTAGCGGAGGCAAAACCAGCCAATCCTAGGGGGGTAACGGCGGCTTCCGTCCCACCGCAGATCATTCCTTTGGCCAAACCCCTTTGTACTAGACGAAAAGCATCGCCGATGGCATTGGAACCGGCAGCACAAGCGGTTACGGTGCAGTTACTCGGTCCTTTTGCCCCCGTGTGAATAGCGGTTAAACCGGCGGCCATATTGGCAATCATCATCGGGATCATGAAAGGACTACACCGGCTCGGACCCTTTGTCAAGTAAATTTCCTGTTGATCCTCCAGCACTTTTATGCCACCTACGCCCGTACCAATTAGTACACCTATATCATCGGCATTGAGAGCGTCGATAACTAATCGAGAATCTTGCAGTGCTTGCAAACTGGCGGCGACGGCAAATTGAGCGAAACGGTCCATCCGCTTTGCCTCTTTGCGATCCACATATTCGTGGGGATCAAAACCCCGCACTTCCCCAGCAATGCGACAAGCGTGACGGGAGGCATCAAAGTGGGTAATTAAACCAATGCCACTTTTGCCGTTGATTAAGCCTGTCCAATAGTCTGCTAGATTATTGCCGAGGGGAGTGATCGCACCCATCCCCGTGATGACAACCCTTTTTAATGGCAATTCTGTCATGTTTGTTCAAAAATAAGGGCAGATTTTGCCCCAGATATTTAATCCTAAATTGTCAATTCTCCCGCAATAATTAGGCGGTTGCTTCTACTTTACCGCTAATATAATCGGCAGCTTTGCCCACAGTGTCAATTTGTTCGGCTGCTTCGTCGGGAATTTCAATATCAAATTCTTCCTCTAAAGCCATCACTAACTCGACCACATCAAGGGAATCCGCTTTCAGATCATTAGCAAAGCTTGCTTCGGGAGTAACTGTACCCGGATCCTCTACTTCTAATTGTTCCACAACAACTTTTTTAACTCGATCGAAAATTTCTGCACTCATGAATGTCAATTTTTATCCGCTGGTTTACCGGACTCTAGCCTCTAGGGTCTGGGGAAATGGGGCGGTGTTACCATTTCCGACAATAAATTTCGGTTAGCTTTTTCACTGACCATTTTTTATCTTACTGGAAGTTGTTCCCCTCTTGATGAAGTTTTTTCGCGATCATCGGGGAAGTGGGGTGTGGGGTGTGGGGTAGTGGGGTAGTGGGGTAGTGGGGTGTGGGGTGTGGGGTGTAGGGTGTAGGGTGTAGGGTGTGGGGTGTGGGGTGTGGGGTGTGGGGTGTGGGGTGTGGGGTGTGGGGTGTGGGGTGTAGGGAGAATAAATAAAACAGTCTCCTATCTCCTGTCTCCTGACTCCTATCTCCCGAATCCTGACGACCGAATAAAAAGCAAAAATATAACGGATAACTCTGAAATTAAGATAATAATCATGGCTGACCATCACCCAAATTTTAGAATTTCCGTTTTTTTGGTTTTCTTGACTACTATTCGGCGGTAGCCAATCCAGTTTCGGTGCTGCCGGTGGTGCGACGACGGGTGAGAGTATTAAAGAGCATAATTCCGATCGCTTTGATCAGATTACCTTCCAACTCTTGGAACATTTTCATGTTCATGCCAAAAGCGGCGTTAGCTTCGGTGACAATGCGATCGGCCATGGCTTGATCCACTGGTAACTCGTCGAGGGTTTGACGATAGTGGTTTTTGTAGGCTTTTTCGTCGGGAATATCTTTGAAATCATAGAAAGCCGTGCCACCAGTTTCCAGATTCATCGCTTTTTCGGCGATTTTTTTCAAGATTTGCCCCCCGGACAGATCGCCGAGATAACGGGTATAGGAATGAGCGACTAATAATTCGGGTTCTGTTGTGGCGATTTCCCGAATCCGGTCAACGTAGGCCTGACCTGCCGGAGATAAAGCGATCTCGTTGCGCCAATTTGGACCGTAATAAAAATATAAATCCTGTTCGAGTGTATTTTTGCGATTGAGTTCAGGAAAACAGATTTTAGAAACAACGGGATGACTAGGAAGTTTTTCCATCTCCTCCTCCATGGCCGAATAGACGAAGTAGAGGTTAGCCACCAGTTTGCGATAGGAAGTTTTTTCTACCACGCCTTTGAGAAAACACTTGACAAAACCGACGTTTTCTGCCATGGTGTGGGATTTTTTCGTGCCTTCCCGCAGTTGAGTTGATAAATTAACGCTCATATTATGATCACCTGTTGGGATGAGTAGAATGGATCGGGTTCGTTACAGATGCTTACTAAAACCGTCTATTTTGGTAGATTAAACTGAATTGATCGGTAATTTTATTAAGAATTTTTACAGTACCGATGGGGGAGCTTAGGGGAGAAATTTAGCTCTAGCAGGACTTGACCGCCGGTTAAAACCGGTATCGATCGAGATGGCGCAATTGTAAAGATTAGTGAAAAACTGCTCCCTAGTTGATCTTGGGGAGAGAGAGGGCATAATTTAGCACCAATATCAATTCTTGCTCGACATTCTTCACACTTCTTAGCAATTCTTAACATTCACGAGACTTATATCAGCAAAATTTCACAAATTAAAACCGAATTTAGCAATCATGCTTATAATCAGTACAGGATTCTTTATGTTGTGCTAAACTCAAGCCCTTGAGAGACAAAGCCCTAGGGGCGATGTCAGCGAGAACACATTGAGCAACCCCCTACCCAAACCCTTAGTCATAACACTCTGGTAATGCCCCGAATACTTGTAATCGATGATGATCCTGCAATCGCGGAATTAGTCTCCATCAACCTGGAGATGGCGGGTTATGACGTTAATCCCGCAGAGGACGGGATTAAAGGCCAGGCCTTGGCCGTCCAGTTACAACCCGATTTAATCATGCTGGATTTAATGTTGCCCAAAGTCGATGGTTTTACCGTCTGTCAGCGTTTGCGACGAGATGAACGCACGTCCGACATCCCGATTTTGATGCTCACAGCCTTAGGACAAACCCAAGATAAAGTGGAAGGTTTTAATGCGGGTGCTGATGATTACCTGACCAAACCTTTCGAGGTGGAGGAAATGTTAGCTAGGGTGCGCGCCCTGCTCAGACGCACCGATCGCATTCCCCAAGCCGCTAAACACTCAGAAATACTCAGTTTTGGACCTTTAACCCTGGTTCCCGAACGTTTTGAGGCGGTCTGGTTTGAAGGTGTGGTCAAGTTAACCCATCTAGAATTCGAGTTACTCCACTGTCTTCTCCAACGTCACGGTCAAACCGTTTCCCCCAGTGATATTCTCAAGGAAGTCTGGGGATACGATCCCGATGATGATATCGAGACTATTCGCGTTCATATTCGCCATCTGAGAACGAAACTAGAACCCGATCCCCGCCACCCTCGCTATATTAAAACCGTTTACGGTGCGGGTTATTGTCTGGAGTTACCCACCAATGAACAGGTGGTGCTTGATTCATCGGCGGCAACGGTTTAAACAGGGAGCAATTGTCTAGATAGGCAATAGGGACAATTGTTTCCTCGCTCCTCCTCCTCTTCAGATTGAGAAGGTTTGACCGGCGGTTCGGTTTTGATGGCTATGGCTGAGGCCTCTTTTTGGCCCTGACTATAACCAGGGGAAAACACCCCCAGCAAGTCAGGACAATGGCGGGAGTAACTATGGCTGGCTGAATAAATCTAAAAACCTTGTTGGGTAAGACTTTTAGACCTTTTAGAAATCAAAAAGTACCGCATCTGGGAGTGATCGGGGGGAAAATTCAGGGACTTTTTCCCTGAAAATCGGTAAAACCCTACACCCCACACCCCACACCCCGCCCCCACAAAAAACTTTTTGCCGCAAGTCCTAACTACTGGTCTAAGGTAAATCCGTCGCCCCCATCAAAAAGCGATCGCACTCTCTGGCGGCCCCGCGGCCTTCATTAATCGCCCAAACCACCAAACTTTGACCACGACGACAATCCCCCGCTGCAAAGACTTTCGGTAAGCTAGTGGCAAATTGACCGTGTTCGGCCTTGATATTGCTGCGGGCATCCTTTTCTAAGCCTAAATCATCGAGTAAAGGCTGTTCCGGTCCCAAAAATCCCATAGCCAATAGAACTAACTGCGTCGGGACGAATTTTTCGGTTCCCGCCACCGGTTGGGGGATAAACTGCCCTTTTTCGTTGCGTTGCCATTCCACCCGTACCGTGTGAATCCCCGTCACGTTACCCTCGCTATCCCCCTCGAATTTAGTCGCCGTGGTGGTATAAACCCGGGGGTCATCGCCAAAACGTGCGGCCGCTTCCTCTTGTCCATAGTCCAGACGGTAGATTTTCGGCCATTCGGGCCAGGGATTATCGGCAGCCCGTTCTCGGGGCGGTTGCGGCATGATCTCTAATTGGGTGACGCTACGGCAGTTATGACGCAGGGAAGTCCCCACACAGTCGGTTCCCGTGTCACCACCGCCGATAATTACCACGTCTTTACCCGCGGCCGAGATAAAATCCTCCCCCGGCTGTCCGTCTAATAGTGCTTTTGTATTAGCGGTGAGAAACTCCATGGCGAAGTGAATGCCCTTTAATTGGCGACCTTCGATGTTTAAATCCCGGGGTTTGGTGGCCCCGGTACAGATAACCACGGCATCGTATTCGTTTAATAGGTCTTGGGCGCTGATATCCTTGCCCACTTCCGTGTTACAGACCATTTTTACCCCTTCCTGTTCGAGCATCTGGAGACGACGCAGAACGACTTCTTCCTTATCTAACTTCATGTTGGGGATACCGTACATTAATAGTCCACCGGGGCGATCGGCCCGTTCATAAACTGTCACCCAGTGACCGGCTTTATTTAACTGGTCGGCGGCTGCTAATCCAGCAGGTCCAGAACCGATCACGGCCACTTTTTTGCCGGTACGGATGGCGGGGGGATTGGCAGTAATCCACCCGGATTCCCAACCTTTGTCAATAATCGAACATTCAATATTTTTGATCGTAACGGGGGGATTATGAATACCGAGAACACAGGAACCCTCACAGGGAGCGGGGCAGACTCTACCGGTAAATTCGGGGAAATTATTGGTTTTATGGAGGCGATCGAGGGCTTCTCGCCACAATCCTCGATAGATTAAATCATTCCATTCGGGAATCAGGTTATTAATCGGGCAACCACTGGCCATGCCACTAATTAGCGTTCCCGTGTGACAAAATGGTGTACCACAATCCATACAACGGGCGGCCTGATTGCGGAGTTTATCTTCTGGCATGGGAAGATGAAACTCATCCCAATTATGAAGGCGATCGAGGGGGGTAAGTTCGGAAGGAAGTTCACGCAGGAATTCGATAAAGCCAGTCGGTTTGCCCATAGTCTTTTTTATCTCTGTCGTTTATTCCCTATCTTCCTTCAGGGTTCGATCGATCCCCGCAACTTTACCGATTTCTTTAATCTTATCGGCAGCTCAGTGGACTAACAGGCGGTAATTTTGACAAATTCGGGAATTAACTAGGGCTTGCTGAATAAATCTAAAAACCTTGTTGGATAATGCTTTTAGACTTTTTTTCCCTCAAAAAGTGCCGACCGAGGGATCGGGGGTAAAATTCAGGTACTTTTTCCCTGAAAATTAGGTAACTGACTACCTCAAAATCGGTAAAACCCTACACCCCACACCCCACACCCCACACCCTGCCCCCACCAACAAACTTTTTCAGCAGACCCTAACTATTGAGTTAAAAACAGGCGATTTCAAGAGGAAGGGGGCAATTCTAACGGGATAGCCCCGATGATTCCCTTACGAAAATCATTGAGTAACTGCATGGCTGCCCTTTCTTTATCTTCTTGATATTTGAGATTGGCCAATTTTTCGATAAAATCTTCCCCAGTCATGTCTAGGGTATTCAACCCGTAACGAGATTGTAAAAGTCCTTCATAGTGTAATTCTATTAATAAATCGACAAAAGCCGCCGCTATCCTTTGGTTATCATAACCAGCATCCCCAATATCCTCACAGATAGCTAATTTCACCGCATCCCTTTGATTATCTAAACGGGAAGGAATCACCCCCGGCGCGTCTAATAGTTCTAAGGTGTCGGAAATTCGTACCCATTGTAATTGTCGCGTTACTCCGGCCCTGCGGGCGCTGGCGACGACTTTTCGCCCTAATAAACGGTTAATCAGGGCAGATTTACCCACATTGGGAAACCCGATCACCACGGCGCGCACTGGACGCGGTAACATTCCTCTTGTTTGGCGTTTTTGGTTAATTTCATCGCCAATTTTTTCCGCCGCTTTGATAATTGCTTTAACTCTTTCTCCCTGTTTAGCGTTAGTAAAATAGACGGTTTCTCCTTGACTTTTAAACCATGTTACCCATTGTTGCTGGGCAGATTCGGGAATCATATCGAGACGATTTAAGATTAACAAGCGCGGTTTATTGCCAATCCAATCGTCCACCTGCGGATGATGGGAAGCTAAGGGAATGCGAGCATCGCGCACTTCTAGGACCACATCCACGAGTTTAAGATGTTCCTTGAGTTTTCTTTCCGCTTTGGCAATATGACCGGGATACCATTGAATTAACGACATGGGAGATGGGAGTATAAAATTAAATCTTATCAGAAATAGTCCCTAGATAGCTATAATTATCTGAGAAAAAGTTTAGTAATTTCACTGCAATTATAACAGGATTGTCGATGACTAATTTAAAAAAATGGCAAATTATTAAATCCGAGCTAGTTTTTAATAATCGTTGGTGTCAAGTCCGTCAAGACGCAGTGAAGTTATCCTCTGGACAAGTTATCGACGATTATTTTGTTAATATTCGTCCTGAAATTGTTTTAGTTGTTCCGGTTACTGGGGATAATCAATTGGTTTTTGTCCGTCAATATCGTCACGGAGTTAAGGAAATTTTATTGGAATTTCCCGCCGGGGCAGTAGATGGGGGTGAAGATAATATTACTGCGGCAGCGCGTCGGGAATTCGAGGAGGAAACTGGTTATCAAAGTGATTCTCTAATACCTCTGGCTGTTTTGTACGATAATCCTGTTAAAGATACTAACAGAATTCATATTTTTTTGGCTCTTAATGCTACTCCCACTGGTCAACAAAAGTTAGATATTACCGAGGAAATTGAAGTTATTCTTCGACCTTTACAGGAAATTAATCCACAGGAAATTACCGTCTCTGGTAGTTTGGCTGCTTTCTATTTAGCTAGGGATTTTTTAAAGCAAAATTAAGGAGTTATAGCAGTTATATTCATGGGGAGGTAGGAAGTTTTCGTTTATTCCCACTTCCCCACTTCCCGCTCTCCTACCTCTGCGCTTTTCTCTACTGTTTGAACAGGATTTGTATTACTTTAAGTTTTATTTTTTTCACTTGTCTATGAGTAATTTTTTGATGATTGCTGGCTTTATTCTATCAGCTTATGCGATTGTTGCCAATGATTCCCTACAAACTTTAGGTACTTTTTTAAGTGCCAATGAAAAACATCCCTGGTGGATTTTATGGCTGTACACCAGTATAATCTTAGCCTCGATTTTTATTGCTGGTTGGTACATTAATCAGGGAGATGTGGCTTATAATCGACTAGAAATGATTCCCTTCCCAGAAACTTTTACTTGGATTTATATCGTTCCTCCCCTAGCAATTTTAATTCTCACCACTTGGGGAATACCCGTGAGTACAACCTTTTTGGTTTTAACAGTTTTTGCTCCCCAATCTCTAGATGAAATGTTAATTAAATCTGCGTGGGGTTATGCTATTGCTGTTATAGTGGGGTTAGTCATCTATCGAATTATTTATCGATTAGAAAACTTTTTCCTAGAAACAGTTAATAAAGAACCTCAAAAAATCTGGGTGGTTTTACAGTGGTTATCTACTGGGTTTCTCTGGAGTCAATGGTTAATGCAAGATTTTGCTAATATTTTCGCCTATCTTCCCAGAAAGTTAGCGGCAACATGGTTAGTTTTATCTCTAACAGTTATGCTACTCCTGCAAACCATCATTTTTATTAATCACGGTGGTCAAATCGAGAAAATTGTCACTAGCAAAACTAACGCCCATGATCCGCGTTCTGCAACAATTATTAACTTAATTTATGGTCTAATTTTACTGTTTTTCGTTGGCTATAATCATATTCCCATGAGTACCACTTGGGTATTTTTAGGTTTATTAGGAGGTCGAGAAATTTCTCTGACTTTAACCAGAGAAAAACCTAATTTAGCAGCCACGGGTAAATTGGTTTTAGGGGATGCCTTGAAAGCTTTTATCGGTATGATTGTTAGTGTTACTATCGCTCTTGCTTTACCTCTACTCGCTCAAAAACTTAACTATCTATAGGAAGTGGGGTGTGGGGTGTGGGGTGTGGGGTGTGGGGAGATGTAAATTAAGAATAACAAGATTGGGGAGATAGGCGATCGATTGATGACCCGGAGTGATAAAGTTTTCTATTGCTGATAATCTCGAAATTATCGTTCAACCAGATTAAAGATGCTTCTGTGACTAGACCTTCTTCAAGAGTGACTAGGGAAAAATTGCGAGATTTACCCGTATCAGAGTGGAGAATGCGAGGGACACTAGCAGCATTCAGATAAACGGTTCCCATCTCGGAAGTGACCACGGGATTGCGTAAACGGGAAGTAGTATGACGGAGACGGTGGTGCATATGACCGAAACTGACGAGAGGAACCTGTTTTCCTAATAGCTGTGCTTGTGCGATGGCCGCTGCTAAATCCGGATCCCCGTGGTCCCCTCCCAAAGGTTGCCAATCGCGACCACAGATAGCTTCCGCTTCCTTTCCCAGTCCGGCTGGACCATTGTGACCTAAAAAAATCAGGTTATTATAGGCAGTATCTTGAATATTAGCGATAATTTTGGCGGTAGATTCGGCAAAACTGCTGATATTATAGCGTTCTTGCAAAAATTCCCCATTTTTCCACTCGGAACCTCCCCAAGTAAAGGGACGACCCCCAACAATCGAAAGCTCTAAACTGGGTAGGTCTAGTTTTGAGTAACCCACATGAGCAACCCCTAATAATTCTAACTGGGCGGTGACACGATCTTCTTGATTGCGATCATAGGGACATTGTTTTCGTCCCCAGGGGGTGGCGCTATACCAAGCGTCATGATTACCGAGAATAACGGCTTTTGGTAAGGACAAACTGGCAATCCGACCGACAATTTCTAGGGATTCATTGCCAAAATCGCCCACAAATAGGGCTAAATCCACTTGTAAAGCTTCTAGAGCTAAATTATCTTCTATTTCCCATTGGTCGTGAACGTCACCGATGACGGCGATTTTATAGGTGCGAGGGAAAGAACTTACCATTACCAGTTATCAACTATCATTTATCAGTAACGATCATAACTAGGGTTTGCAGCAAAAAGTACGGGCGAAGCATTCGGATAGAAAATCTCCGGTTTCAGCGATAGGTTATTGCCCGAATGCTTCGCCCCTACAGGACGCGGGCCGATGAAGACGCAAGGTTTTGAACCACGATTCTCTCAAAATCTTGCATCTGTGGGAGCGAAACAGAACCCTAAAACCCTTACCTCGTCTATATTTCACATTTATTCAGCAAACCCTAACTAGGATTGGTAGTCGAAAACCGTGGGCAAGAAAGAGAGATTTTTTCTCAAATTACCAATGAAAAGGTAAAGATTTAAAACAAAGTTACCCACAGTCATCGGTTTGTTTGTAAATTTAGATACAGAATTATCAGGGTGATCTGTGTATGTCTTTACTACAATACCGCACTACTGCCGTTGTTACTTGCCCCCAAGCAAACACATGGGTACAACTCAGAATGCTTCCCTCTCCATACAGCTTTGATGAAGCACTACTACTCTGTGAACAGGATCAGGGCCGTTGGGTGGCATGGATTCCCGATTTTGGCGAAATTATCTTGATTGAAGGACAATTTGAGGGATAAACTAACTCTTGCTTACAATTAAAGCAGATAAACAGCGATCGATCACTTGTTTTAATACTAGAGCCGTCCAATCAATATCGGCGGCGCTGGTGTCCCTTCCCAGGGTTAAACGAATTCCCGCTAGTGCCTCTCGATCGCTGTAGCCCATAGCTTTTAAAATTGGACTAGGGGAAAGTTTGCCACTATGACAGGCGGATCCAGAACTAATGCCGATTCCTGCTAAATTAAGCTGACGAACTAGCTGTTTTCCCGTGATTCGACTGTCATCGTCCGGACGGACAATAAAGCTGACGTGGTGGGGTAAACGATAGAATCGGTCCCCCGTGGGCAGCAGATAAGGATAATCGGCTAAGAGGTCAAATAATCGATCTCGTAGGGCTATTAAACGCATTTTTTCGCTAATTAAGTCTTTTTGGGCTAATTCGGCCGCTAAACCGAAAGCTGCGATCGCTGGTACGGCTGGGGTTCCCGATCGCAGGCCTTTTTCCTGACCACCGCCCCGCAGTAATGGTAAAATATCGACACCGGCTCTAATGTATAAAGCTCCCGATCCTTGCATTCCATAAATTTTATGGCTGGAAAGAGATAATAAATCTACGGGCAGTTTCCGCACATCAATGTCGCATCTTGCCGCCACCTGCACCGCATCGGTGTGAAAAAGAACTCCCCTTTCCCTGGCAATGCTGCCCAATTCTTCAATCGGTTGTAGGGTTCCCACCTCGCTTTGTCCGTAAATAATGGAAATTAAGACCGTATCGCTTTGAATTGCGGCTTTTAGGTCTAAAGGATTCACTCTACCTTGACGATTGACGGGAAGACGAGTAATTTGCCAACCTTGCTGCTCTAATTGTTTACAGGGTTCAGCGATCGCCGAATGTTCCACACTAGAAATAATTATATGACGGGGGCGGTTATACTGTTGAGCAACCCCGATAATCGCTAAATTATCGGCTTCTGTGCCGCCAGAAGTGAAGATAATCTCGTCCGGATTGGCATTAATTAACCCTGCTACCTGTTCTCTGGCCATTTCGATGACTGTTGCCGTATCCTGTCCCCAAGTGTGTAAACTGGAGGGATTGCCCCAATGATGCCGGAGAATAGTGGCAACCCGCTCGATTACTTGGGGATGAGTGGGGGTAGTGGCACTATAGTCAAGATAAATTTGCATTATTTTACAATCTGAGAAATGAGAGTCAAGACAGGCAGCTATTCTCAGTTTAGCCGTTTAAGAGATTAGAAAGCGGGTTTCTTGAAGAAACCCGCTTTCTTTAAGAAAGGGGGTTTCTACCTACTCATCTAACAACAGCCCCTTTAACTCTGGAGAGATGACATCTATATCCATCATCATAAATGAACGACAAGCAGCCATCGAGCCTAACGCCGCCACGATACTTTCCAGATTGGGTAGTGTTCCTTCTCTCCATCCCACATATTCGCGAAAACTGGAGAATTCCCATTCCTGTGGCTGACTTACCAAACCCGCTTTCACTGGATTACAATGAATATACCTCGACAAATTTAATAAATACTCTGTATCATTTACTAGAATTGCCTGAAACCGCCCTTGAAACAATGAGCCAACTCGCCCATATCGCCGATTTATGGCTTTGGTATAAGACAGGGAAAAGGCTTGCATTGCCGCAGAAAGCTCGGCTTTTTTCAGCTGTATTAGCAGGTGATAGTGGTTGGGCATCAAGCAATAGGCAATAACATCTAACGTTTCTAGCAGATATTTACGCACCAATCGCAGAAAAAAAAGATAATTTTCTCGCTCAAAGAAGATATCTTGACGGTTATTGCCGCGATTATAGATATGGTAGTATTGTCCTGCTTGAAAGATATTCTGACGATAGGGCATATTTATCTTATCTCTAGAAAACAGCTTTCTCTGGCTTATTCTAAGCTAAGAGAAAGCGGAGAAAGCGGGTTTCTGGATTGATGATGAGAAACCCGCTTTCTGGGTTGATGAGAAACCCGCTTTCTGAGTTGATGATGAGAAAGCGGGTTTCTGGGTTGATGAGAAACCCGCTTTCTGAGTTGATGATGAGAAAGCGGAGAAAGCGGGTTTCTGAGTTGATGATGAGAAACCCGCTTTCTGGGTTGATGAGAAACCCGCTTTCTGGGTTGATGAGAAACCCGCTTTCTGAGTTGATGATGAGAAAGCGGAGAAAGCGGGTTTCTGAGTTGATGATGAGAAAGCGGGTTTCTGAGTTGATGATGAGAAACCCGCTTTCTGGGTTGATGAGAAACCCGCTTTCTGGGTTGATGAGAAACCCGCTTTCTGGGTTGATGAGAAACCCGCTTTCTGGGTTGATGATGAGAAAGCGGGTTTCTGAGTTGATGATGAGAAACCCGCTTTCTGAGTTGATGATGAGAAAGCGGAGAAACCCGCTTTCTGGGTTGATGAGAAACCCGCTTTCTGATACCAATTCTCCAAAATCTGACTACAAATAGTGTAGAATATCATCTTAGTAGAGTTAAAGGAAAAATATGGCAGGAGTTTCTAAGATAGAAATCAGAGAAAGCGAAGCAGAACTCAAGGAACTGCTCAGACAAGAAAAAACTGGTTCAGGAAAAGAAAGAATACAAGTATTGTACTTATTAAAGACAAAAAAGGCAAAAACGGTGACAGAAGCCGCCGAAATGATCGGGAGAAACAGAGTCACCGTACAAGATTGGGTAGGAAAATACCGTCAAGGGGGATTAGAAAAATTATTGTCGAAAAAAGTGGGTACAGGAAGACCAAGAAAAGTTCCCCAATGGGCAGAAAAAGCCTTAGAAAAAAGATTAAAAGAAAACCAAGGGTTTGATAGTCAGGTCGAGATTTGTGAATGGTTAGAGAAAAAAATAGGGATAAAAGCAAAGTATAAAACCGTTCATAAATTAGTATATTATAGACTAAAAGCGTCACCAAAAATAGCGAGACCAAAAAGCCTAGAGCAGTCAGAAGAAAGGTTAGAGTATTTTAAAAAAACTTCTTAGAAAACCTGGCAATGCTGAGTTGGGTGGCAATGATAATGATGGGATTAGAGGGAAAAATTCGCTTTTTATGTGAAGATGAAACTCGAATAGGACTGAAGACTATCAGTGGCAGAAAAATCACAGCAAAAGGGATAAAACCTTATGGGAAGGTGCAGTGGAAATTTCAAGCAACTTATATATATGGAGTGGTAGAGCCGAAGACAGGAGAGCATTTTTTTTACGAATTCACTCATTTAAACAGTCAATGTTTTCAGATATTTTTAGAGTTAGTTGCTGAACATTTTGCCGATAGTATTTTAATCATCCAGTTAGATAATGCTCGATTTCATAAGGCGAAAAAGTTAAAAATTCCCGACAACATTATACTGATATTTCAACCGCCCTATTGCCCTGAATCCAATCCAATTGAACAGATTTGGCAATACTTAAAGAAGGGATTGAGATGGAAATTACCAGCTTCTTTAGATGAATTAAGAGAATTAATTACCGAGAGACTGAAAGTTATGACCCAGAAGGTAATTGCTTCGATTACAGGACGTGCTTATATTCTTGAGGCTTTATCTGTAGTCGGTATTTAGAGAATTGGTATGAGTTGATGAGAAACCCGCTTTCTGGGTTGATGATGAGAAAGCGGAGAAAGCGGGTTTCTGAGTTGATGATGAGAAACCCGCTTTCTGGGTTGATGAGAAACCCGCTTTCTGAGTTGATGAGAAACCCGCTTTCTGAGTTGATGATGAGAAAGCGGAGAAACCCGCTTTCTGGGTTGATGATGAGAAAGCGGGTTTCTGAGTTGATGATGAGAAACCCGCTTTCTGGGTTGATGAGAAACCCGCTTTCTGGGTTGATGAGAAACCCGCTTTCTGGGTTGATGAGAAACCCGCTTTCTGAGTTGATGAGAAACCCGCTTTCTAAAGATTTTATTAAAATGTATCATAAGATACAGTTCGGGGGGGGAGATGGTAGTTTCGGAAGCGAGCTTTACGCTTAGGTGGCGCAGTGACTTGACCCGACTGGAAAAATCTGCGGTCGCAAACAAATTTATCGTTATCTTAATGAAGCAATCATGAATACAAAACTAAAAAATAGCGCCTTCGACAAGCTGAAACTGGCACCCATCGCCCTAGCGGCGGGTGCAGGCATGATGCTGGCTGCGGCTGCCCCCGCACAAGCGGCAGTGGTCAGTCTGAGTCAGACGGTGACTCAGGGGGGGGGTTGTATATTTTACTATCGACAACAGCACTGTCACCACTCCCCTTCCCGTGCTTCCCGGTGCAACGGGAAGCAGTGCCTATGGCATAGGTTCTGCGACGACTGTCGGCGGGCGAACCGATGCCTTTGACGGTTTCGGTGGCATCACCGTCAACGGAGCAGCCTTCAACCAGCCCAATGACGAGGTGGATCTGACCACCACTGGGGCGGGAACCTTCCTCAACACCATCAGCCCCCTCAACCTCGGCGGCATCAACACCAGCCTGGACTACTTTATGAGTGCTGACAGCCCCACTCTGCGGGTGTTTGGTACCTTCACCAACACCACCGCCAATCTCCTCTCAGCCGAGATCGCCTATGGCGGTAACTTGGGTTGTGATAGTAATTGTACGATTGAGGACAGCAGCACGGGAGACAACGCCTTCCAGTCGGCTCTCGACCGTTGGTTCATTACCTCTGATGGTCCAGCTGATGACGATCCCTTTCTAACTTTCGTGCGCTTCGGGCCGGGGGGGCAACTTGCCTCTTCCACGCCGGTGGTACCGAGTGAGGACTTTAATAGTCGTTTAGATGTCTTTGCGGATATCTGGACTTTGAGCCTTGCCCCTGGAGAGACTAAGAGCCTGATGTGGTTCGTTAACTTTAACGATAGTTTAGCCGCTGCCCAGGCAGGTACTCCGGTTTTCAATGACTTGAGTACCTTGGGAGCCGCTGGCTTGCTGGCGGGTTTGTCCCCCACCCAGATTGCGGGAACTGCCAACTGGGCGCCACAACAGCCACCGGCTACTACTCCCGAACCTTCCAGCCTCATAGGATTGGGAAGTTTACTAGGTTTTGGGTTGTTGTCTAAGATCAAACGAAGAAACCCTTAAAGAAAACGGGTTTCTTAAAGAAACCCGTTTTCTTTAGAAACCCGCTTTCTTTAAGAAAGCGGGTTTCTGGGTTGTTGATGAGAAACCCGTTTTCTGGCTTATGCTATAACCATACTACTATGCGCTCTAAATCTACAAAAACAACCGGTATAACCATTGAAACTGGATTCGATCGCCTGCGGACAGGTCGCCTTCAGGAAGCGGCGGCGATCGCAGATCAACTCCTCAGCAGTAATCCCAACCATCACGGCGCTCTCAACTTATCGGGATTGATTGCCCTCAACCAAGGAGAAAAAGAACAAGCCGTCCGACTATTACAGAGAGCAGTAAAACTCAACCCCAGCGAACCGATTTACCAGTGCAACCTAGGCGC
Source organism: Microcystis wesenbergii NRERC-220 (assembly GCF_032027425.1). Classification (NCBI taxonomy): domain Bacteria; kingdom Bacillati; phylum Cyanobacteriota; class Cyanophyceae; order Chroococcales; family Microcystaceae; genus Microcystis; species Microcystis wesenbergii. The sequence continues at coordinate 1,142,871 of NZ_JAVSJA010000001.1, forward strand.
CGCTTACCGCCAGAGTCACCGCTATAACGAAGCAATTTCCGCCTGTCAAAAAGCGCTCAAACTGCGTCCCAACTACCCCAATGCCCTAACTACCCTTGCCAGTACCTACTTTGCCTCGGAGCAGTACCAGGAGGCGCTGACAACCTACGAACAGGCGCTCGCGATCGCCCCAGAACAGGCTCTACTGCACGCCTACCGAGCCGATGCCTTGCGGGAATTAGGGCGGATTCGTGCGGCGATCGAGGCTTACGAACAAGCCCTCCATCTGTCTCCCGACTTACCCCACGCCATGGGCAATTTTGGACTAACTTTATTGGCAGTCGGGCAACCGGAACGCGCCCTGGAATATTGCCGCCGGGCTACCGAATCCGAAGGGAAAAATGGTCAAGCTTGGATGAATTTGGGAACCGTCTTCCGCACCTTGGGACAGTTGGAAGCGGCCATGGATGCCTATGGCAAAGCTTACGATCTCAATCCCGATTCTGCCATGCTCTGCACCCTGATCGGTCAGATTTGGCAGGAAGTCAGCGAATTGCCACAGGCTCTCACTTGGTACGATAAGGCCCTGGCAATTGAACCAGATCGCCTTGATAGCCTCTGTGCCTTCGCTGGGGCAATTCTCGACTTAGGGGATAGCGCCACCGCCATCACTCGCTACCAAGAAATTATCGAGCAGCATTCCGACTATGGCGAGGCCTATTCAGGACTCAGCCAAGCTCTCTGGGAAGATGGCGACGCAGAAGAGGCAGTCGCGGTGGCCTATCGAGCAGTAGAACTCAAGCCCGAAAATGCCAGCTTGCGGGCGCATCTAGCCAGCATTCTCGCCTCTGCTGGGGATGTGGAAAGCGCCAACGCCGCCAACCGCGAGGCCCTGGCCGTCAATCCTAACTGTATTCCCGCCCTGGTCAATTTAGCCCAGAATTTGCGGGGAAAACTGCCGCCAGAGGATGCTCAACAGATGGAGACATTACTCGAAGCCAAGTGGGCCAGAGAAGGCACACAGTCGGCGCTTCATTTTGGCCTCGCCCACTACTACGACGGTTGTAAGAACTACGCCCAGGCCGCCACCCATGCGATCGCTGCCAACAAACTACACACCGCCTACAAGCAGGAGCGAGGTTGGGATTACAATCCCGATGATTATGCCCAATATATCGACCAATTAATCGCTCACTTCACCCCCGAATTTTTCCAGCGCACTCAGGGGATGGGCAATCCCTCCACCGCCCCCGTTTTCATCGTCGGGATGCCCCGCAGCGGCACGACTTTGACGGAGCAGATTCTCGCCAGCCATCCCCAAGTATTTGGGGCCGGTGAGCGCAACTTTGCCGGTAATTGCTTTAACAGCCTACCGGCACTGATGGGGCATCCCGGCAGTACAACCGTCTGGAACTGCCTCCAGCAGCTTGGTCAACCCCAGATTCTTCACCTGGCCGATTGGCATCTGGCACAGTTAGAACAACTGCTTACCAAAGCAGGGACAGAGAGGGAGAATATCCAGAGAATTGTCGATAAAATGCCCGACAATTACAGTCTTTTGGGCTGGATTGTCACTGCTTTTCCCAATGCCAAGATTATCCATTGTCGCCGCGATGTGCGGGATGTGGCGGTTTCCTGTTGGATGACTCAGTTTAAGTCTATTCGCTGGGCGTTCGACTTAACTCATATTGCCGAACGCATTCGGCAATATTGGCGGATTATGGAACATTGGCGGCGCGTTTTACCAGTTCCCATGTTGGAAATTGACTATGAGGAAACGGTTGACCAGCAAACGGCGCAAACGGTTCGGCTCCTGGATTTTATCGGATTAGAATGGGATGATGCTTGTATGCAGTTCCATAAAACCGATCGCTTAGTGCGTACTGCCAGTGTCACCCAAGTAAGGCAACCGATATACAAGCGATCGGTTGAGCGGTGGCGCAGTTATGAAGATGCCCTACAACCTCTGCTCGAAAGGTTAACCATCTAAGCTACAGCGTTTCCCATAACTGCGAAATGTTTAGGCATCAAATGGGGTTCAAATACCCGAAATAACCGCCTATTAGGGTTCTCAGTCCAAAATTGGGAGCTTCAAAAACCTTGCATTACCACTTTTATAGTACATAAATTAGTACAAAAAAGAGGACAACAAAGCCTGAAACTCCTGCCTCCTGACTGATACTAAATCCAGTTATTAAAAACTGATTATTTATTCTCCGTTTTGCCGTTCGGCAAAAGCTCACGGCCGAAGCCTTTTGCATGAGTAGAAAACGGGTTTCTCGAAGAAACCCGTTTTCTGTGCGTTACTCAGTCTCCAACCCGGAAGCGATACTTCCCAGCAAATTCTCCCTTTAATGCTTTAATTTGAGGGTGATTTTTCGGTGTTTCTTGAAGGAGTTTTAAACACTTAGCAATCTTCTTTTTTAAGATTGGATCCGCTTCAGAATAAACTTTATTTGCTTTAGCTGTCAAACGGACTTTATAAGTCATCTCAGCTTTCCCAATCAATGAGGCAACCTGATTGTAAATCCATTTCAGCTTCTTTCAAATGTTCCATAATATTCGGGATTGCTCTAATTTCTTGCGTTGCCTTTTCACTTTCTTTATCTGACAAATAAGCGGCAAATTCTAGAATCATCTTTAAATTTTCTACTGATAGGGTTTGTATATATTGTTGAATCTTTTGCTGCATTAAATCGACCTGTACTAATGTTTCAGAATCTAAAAAATCTTCTAGAGTCGAGGGATTTACTTCAACGTCAGTTAGAGTCATATTTAATCAAGTGCTTCTCTCAAGTTTATTATTTGTATCTTAGCGTGTATCCTGTCTCCCGTCTCCTGTCTCCTGACTCCTTACCCCACAGTTAACTTTATTTTTGTCCAACTACTTAAGACTGCGAATGTATGAAAACGCATCAATTGGGCAAAAGCTCAACGATGCGTTTTTAAGCTCCAAAAACCGCTATGGTTGTCAGCCAAGACCAATTAATTCTGATTAGGGTCAGTGGCTGCGGCCATTTGCATTCTCTGCACCAGATTATCGAGGGCTAATTCTAGATGTAAACCGGCATCTACGGCGGTCCAACCCTGTTCGGTTAGGTGTCGCCATTCAAAGTGTAGGTGCGGACCGGTAGAAAGTCCCGTACTACCCACACGACCGATAACCGCCCCCTGTTCCACCCATTCTCCCGGTTTGACAGTAATTTCCGAAAGGTGGGCATAACGAGATTCTTGACTACCATCGAGGTGACGTAAAATCACCGTTAATCCGTAACCTCCTAACCAGTCGGCGGTGGCCACTTCCCCTGCGTAGGCGGCTAATACAGGTGTTCCCATCGGTGCGCCTAAATCAGTACCCGCGTGCATGGCCCGATTCCCGCTGACCGGATGATTTCGCCACCCGAAAACCGAGGTAATTTGGGCGGGAAGGGCGAGGGGAAAGAGTAAATCCGTGCGTTGAGTTGGGTTAGAATCCGTGGGACTTAAACGGGTGGCCCGCTCATAGGTGGTTGCTTCGCTGATTGCTTCCACTTCTGCGCGAGTCACCGGGGCCAAAGCCAATTTTACGCCATTCCATTCCGGGGGATTGAGAGCTACCACCTGACTTGGAATCACCGTCGGGGCAGCCAGACGTACCGGGGCGCTAGAAGCGACGAGAGTGGGGGCATAACGACCCAGGGAATTATTAGCGATAACCGGCTGATTTCGGGGCTGCCGTCCTACTCGCACAGCCGGATTAGGATTGAGACGCACCCGGGCCAGATTAACCGGGGGTAAGGGTTTGGCCACAGTGCTGACCGGCTGACGACGGGAAGACCGGGCCGCCAGATTACAGCTACCTCCTACCAGTTGACCATTTTGGGCGATGGTTTGGCAACCACTGCGGCGCTCGGTGACAACAACGGAACTGGGGGGGTTAAAGTTTCTAGTATCGATAAAATTATTTTTACCGCCGGCCCGGGGGGCAAGGGTAGGCATATCGGTTTGATGGTTTTCGGGGATAGCCAGACGGGGGGCAGGATTAGTATTTTCTTTGATAACGGGGGCTTTCAGAGTCGGGGCGGCATTTTCCACTACCGGGGTTTCGCTGCCAGTTTCGGAATTAGCGATCGCATTGGGAGCAAGAGTAATCAGACCGCTGATTACTAAACCGAGACCACTGCATAAACTCAGCTTCTTTTTTAAGGATTTTCCTAGAAAAAGTTTCAATATCACCGATGAAGGATACATAGGGCGGCCTCACTTCTCACAGTTTAGTCAAAAAAATATTTAGACTCAATTATAGCCGAGACTAACCCTACCGGCCGGTATATAAATTTCGCTACTGGCATTGTCCGAAGTGAGTTTAACTTTTAATTCTCCTCGATCGCTTACCCCGGTTATTATGCCCTGATAGCCCTCAAAAGCTATCTTTTGACCAAAATTGGCAAAAAACTCTAAATAAGAGGCTAATAAGGCTTTTATGCCGTGATTACAGTAATATTCATAGCCGTATAGGATAGCATCGCTGGTGAGAGAGGTTAACTGAGCGATCGAGGTAATTTTATTGCCAGTAAAAGCCTGTAAATTAATACCCGTGGGGGGGACAGGATTAGACCAATTGAGGCCTACTCCGATGACTGCTTGCGGGATTTTTTGACCCTGAATACGGGTTTCTAGGTTAATTCCCCCTAGTTTGCGCCCTAGTAATACTAAATCATTCGGCCATTTGATTTTAACAGGTATTTCCTGACAATTCAGCTGATGAGCGATGCCCCAAACTGTAGCGAGAACGAGATGGGCAGATTTATCCACCTCTAAATCCAGATTTAACGCCAAAGATAAATATAATCCTCCCGGTTCAGAAATCCACTCCCGTCCCCATTGTCCTCTCCCGGCACTTTGTTGACTAGCAGTCACCACAAAAGGCGGATTTTCCCCCGATTCTAATAATTGCCACGCTTTAGTATTAGTGGAAGGTAATAGCTCAAAGTGATGGATTTTGGGCATAAATTGGAAGTGGGGAGTATTTTCAGTGATCAGTAAACAGTAATCAGTGACCTGATACTAAATCCGTTGAGTATAGGCTAAATATCAGGACAGGCAAAAGGCAAGAGGCTTCGGCCGTGAGCTCAGCCGAACGGCAAAAGGCAAAAGAGGGAATAGATAATCAGTTTTTAATAACCGGATTGAGTATGAAAACTGACATCTGATCACTGATAACTGAATCACTGATAACTGATCACTGATAACTGATAACTGACCAAAAGCTTGGATTGAATGATCAAGTGGGAAGTAATACGGCCATCCGTTGAGTATAGGCTAAATATCAGGACAGGCAAAAGGCAAGAGGCTTCGGCCGTGAGCTCAGCCGAACGGCAAAAGGCAAAAGAGGGAATAGATAATCAGTTTTTAATAACCGGATTGAGTATGAAAACTGACATCTGATCACTGATAACTGAATCACTGATAACTGATCACTGATAACTGATAACTGACCAAAAGCTTGGATTGAATGATCAAGTGGGAAGTAATACGGCCATCCGTTGAGTATAGGCTACATATCAGGACAGGCAAAAGGCAAGAGGCTTCGGCCGTGAGCTCAGCCGAACGGCAAAAGGCAAAAGAGGGAATAGATAATCAGTTTTTAATAACCGGATTGAGTATGAAAACTGACATCTGATCACTGATAACTGAATCACTGATAACTGATCACTGATAACTGATAACTGACCAAAAGCTTGGATTGAATGATCAAGTGGGAAGTAATACGGCCATCCGTTGAGTATAGGCTACATATCAGGACAGGCAAAAGGCAAGAGGCTTCGGCCGTGAGCTCAGCCGAACGGCAAAAGGCAAAAGAGGGAATAGATAATCAGTTTTTAATAACCGGATTGAGTATGAAAACTGACATCTGATCACTGATAACTGAATCACTGATAACTGATCACTGATAACTGATAACTGATCACTGATAACTGATTAGGTGCAGGGGAGAGAACGCAGGTACTCACTGAGGTGGGAACGTAAACCGATGCCATGGAAAAGCGGGCCACGACTGCCTAATTCAACAATACTGACAGCGGCCACGGGCATTTCAAATCGATCGCGATAACGGCCCACATCAATACCCATCAGACTACAGAGCATGATCCGGATGGTGGCCTTGTGGGAAACGATCAAGATATTGCCATCACTGTGGGTGTGTTCGATTTCCTCCAAAACGGCTGCGGAACGACGGGCTATATCGATACCCCTTTCCCCGTTGGGGGGAGCATTCCAAGCCGGATCCGTCAACCAACGTACATAGAGATCATGATATTGACGATCGATATCGTTGGGGTGCATACCTTCCCAAAGACCATAACCGATCTCTTGTAATCCCTGGCGGATTTCTAATTTCAGTCCTACCGCTTCACAGAGGGGTTTAGCGGTTTGAATAGCTCTTTGTAGGGGACTGACGTAGGCTGCGCGCCAAGGTAAAGAACGATAGACATCGGCGAATTCCTCCGCCATTTCGATGCCTTCGGCAGTCAAACCGGGGTCATTTTCTGGAGTACCACAGTATCCTCCCGTTTTGCTATAGGCCGTTTGTCCGTGTCGCAGAAAATATAACATCAAGCACATAGTTTTTCAGCAGACCAAATCCGGGGCTTACCTGGTTACTTTTGACTGGTTAGGTTCCCGCTCGCGAGCGCAGGTCATTGCGGAGGTGAGAGCGATCGCCTATAACTTGAAAGAGGGGACCGTGTTCGGCTAATTCGACGATCGTTACCGAGGCCACGGGCATGGCAATTCGATCGCGATAACGGCCGATATCAATGCCTAAAAGAGAACATAACATGATTCGGATCGTTGCTTTATGGGAAACGATCAAAATATGGCCATCATCGTGATTATGGTCGATTTCCTCTAATACTTCCGAACTGCGGCGAGCGATATCGATGCCTTTTTCGCCCCCCGTGGGAGAATTCCAGCCCGGATCTGCTAACCAGCGCACATAATCATCATGAAACTCCCGATTAACCTCGGCTGCGGTTTTTCCCTCCCATTGGCCGTAGGCAATCTCTTTTAATCCTTCCCGTTTGTGGATGGGAATAGCCAAGAGATCGCTTAAAGGGGTGGCGGTGGCTAGGGTGCGCTTGAGGGGACTAGAATAGATCCCTGTCCAAGGCACATCTCGATAGGCAAGAGCGAAATCCTTGGCCATTTCATCGCCAGCCGGGGTTAGTTGCAAGTCTAATCGACCGCAAAAACTACCCGCTTGACTGGCTGTGGTTTCGCCATGACGCAAAAAGTAAAGTTTTAGACTCATCTTTTGGGTGCATCTCAATATTTGTGACTCTCTCCCACTTATACTGATAAGCAGAAGTTATTAAAAGAGGGCGAAGGCAATTCGCCGCTACAATCATATTATTTTCCCAATAGTAAGGCCGCATCGCCCGCGCCCAAAATGCAATATAGATATTTCTGCAAAATTGAGATGCACCCCGTCTTTATCTGGAGAAATCATCCTTTTTCCCCTTTTTTTCTCGGTAATTCTCTAAATTACCACTATATTTAGACTATAGGTCAGGAGATACATCTAAGTACCTAAGCAAAATTAATTACACACTTCGATAAAGCTTTTGCCTCTTGCCTATTGCCTCTTGCCTGTCTTCACTAGGAAATTTATTTTGCATGACTACTTAACTAAACTGTTACAGTTAACCGGTAATAAGCTAAGACGCATTTAAAGCGCTTATTCTTAAGATTAGCCGAATCTCCCCCAATCCCTTTACTGTTGCCTCTTGCAAGAGTGCCTCTTGCCTCGTCTCAACAAGCAATTTAAATGCGCGGGCAGCTTAATTGCTGCGGGGAAAGTTGGCCAAACCCTGCCAAGGTTAGCTAAATCGTACGGCAAGCTAACTCAGCAATTTAAGCGAAAATTCTGCCCTTCTCTAGGATGCCATTCCGGGTTAATCTGGGTTTTGTGACAATTTATGGCTAAATTTTAAGAGGCAGTATGGAACGCACTTTCTTAATGATTAAACCCGACGGTGTGCAGCGCAATCTGGTGGGGGAAATTATTCAACGCTTTGAAGCTAAAGGTTTTACGCTGGTTGGGTTGAAAATGATGCAGGTTTCTAGCGAATTAGCGGAAAAACACTACGCTGTTCATAAAGAACGACCCTTTTTCCCTTCGTTGGTCGATTTTATTACCTCCTCCCCCGTGGTGGCCATGGTTTGGCAAGGAGAAGGAGTAATTGCCTCCGCTAGAAAAATTATTGGCGCCACTAATCCCCTCAATGCTGAACCGGGTACGATTCGCGGTGATTTTGGCATTAGTGTCGGACGCAATCTTATCCATGGTTCCGATGGCCCAGATACCGCCAAAGATGAAGTTAGTCTCTGGTTTAGCGATGCAGAATTGGCTAATTGGACTCCCGCCATCACTCCCTGGGTGGTAGAGTAAATCCCCACTGGAAGCCCTTAGGGGGCAGGGGCGGTCGGCGGTCGGCAGGGGGCAGGAGGCAGAAGATTATTTTTATTGATTCTCCCCACACCCCACTTCCCCACCTCCCCAATTCATAATTCATAATTCATAATTCCCACTCCCCCACTTCTCACTTCCCACTTCCCAATTCATACTTTGTGCTTTTTGTCAAAAAAACTTTTTTTTTGCAATAAAACTACACAAAAAAAAGATCATCGTTGTGGGTGAAATTGACTGATTTACCTGTCTGAATTGGGATTACCTTGTAGGTGTGGCAAGGGTTTCAACGATTGCTGCCCCAAAAAGCACAGAACAACCCATTGTGAAATTCAGTAAAATCGCTGTTACCATTGTAACATCGTTGTTAAATAAAAATCTTTCTCAATTAATTCTTAAGAATTTGTAAATATTGCGGAATGTTAATTTAAATATTCTCAAGCTTTTGGAGTCAATAAATAATTTTTGCTTATCTTTGTCGAAGATTGGGTTAGAAGTCAGGAGTCAGGAGTCGGTCGTCAGTATTCAGGAGATAGGAGACTTTTTTATTTATTCTCCCCACACCCCACACCCCACACCCCACACCCCACACCCACTTCCCCAATGGCCAATCAAGGTTGGATTTATCGAGATAAAATTAGCAAAAATCAGGCAGGATTAAGCCTATTAGCTTACTATACGGGCAAATATCCCCATTCTAGCCCAGAAGAATGGCTCGATCGCATTTTATCAGGAGCAATTCTAGTCAACGGTCGTCCCGCTTGCCCCGATACAGTCTTAGAAATCGGGCAGCAATTGACCTATCAGCGCCCGCCTTGGACAGAACCGGATGTACCGCTCTTTTTTGAGGTACTCTACGAGGATGCCGAGGTGTTAGTGGTGGCGAAACCTTCGGGATTACCGGTGTTAGCGGGGGGTGGATTTCTCGAACATACTCTTATCCATTTGGTACATCAGCATTATACCGAGGTCACTCCCTATCCAATTCATCGTCTTGGTCGCGGCACTTCGGGCATAGTCTTAATGGCGAAATCAAAGCCCGCCAGAGCTAAATTGAGTCAACAGATGCGAGAGGGGAAAATTACCAAAATATATCGAGCTTTAGTGGGTCGGGGCGACATACCGGATAACTTTACTATTAATCAAGCGATCGGGAAAATCGCCCATCCCATTTTAGGCTACGTTTACGGTGCGCTCACAGATGGGTTATCGGCCCGCAGCGATGGTCGAGTCTTAAAAAAACATCCCGATAGTACCCTATTAGAAGTACAAATTTTTACGGGCAGACCCCATCAAATTCGCATTCATCTGGCCTTTTTTGGCTATCCCTTAATCGGTGATCCCTTGTATGGTCTGGGAGGATTACCGCGACCGGATGCAGTCCCGGGAGATTGTGGTTATTATCTCCATGCCAATCAAATCCTTTTTAATCATCCCAGTACGGGCAGAATAATCTCTATTTCCTGTCAGCCGCCACCCGAATTAGTCAATAGACTTCTTGCAGAAGTCAGGCAACAGGCAACAGGCAACAGGCAACAGAAAGAAGAATAGATGCTTTCAGCATCAGGATTGATTACTTTTTGACTTTTGCAAGAGGTTTAAGAGCGCAAATCTCCAAATCTAGCAATATTTAGGGTTGGCTGAACAAATCTAAAAACCTTGTTGGATAAGACTTTTAGACTTTTTTGACCTCAAAAAGTGCCAGACGGGAGTCATCGGGGCGAAAATTCCGGGACTTTTTCCCTAAAAATTAGGTAATTGACCGTCTGAAAATGGGTAAAACCCCACACCCCACACCCTACACCCCACACCCTACACCCCACACCCTGCCCCCAGGAAAAACTTTTTGCCGCAGACCCTATTTAAAACCCCCCAAGCCGGATCGCCAGAGTCGCTAAAAGACCACTTCGGTAATCACGCCCTCAATCCCCCCGAAGCGAGAGCGAGAACCTAAGACAATTCGATACAATATTGTCAACAAGCATTAAGCGATTTAAACTATCGATCGAAGGTAAAAGTCCCGAAGTTATCGAAATCTAGGGGGAGACAAAAACAAGCATGGGTAGAGTAGTAGGCATTGATCTAGGAACAACTAACTCCGTCGTCGCCGTGATGGAAGGCGGAAAGCCAGTGGTCATCGCCAACTCGGAGGGCATGAGAACCACCCCTTCTGTGGTCGGTTTTAATAAAGATGGGGAGTTAGTGGTCGGTCAAATGGCCCGGCGACAAGGGGTACTCAATCCCCAAAACACCTACTATGGAGTCAAACGCTACATAGGTCGTCGCTACACGGAATTAAACCCCGAATCGAAGCGCGTCCCCTACACCATCCGCCGGGATGAGATGGGCAATATCAAAATTAAATGCCCCCGTCTGCAAAAAGAATTCGCCCCCGAAGAAATTTCCGCCCTAGTTTTACGCCGATTAGCCGAAGAAGCCGGCCGTTATCTAGGGGAAGAAGTGACCGGGGCCGTAATCACCGTCCCCGCCTATTTTAACGACTCCCAACGTCAAGCCACCCGGGATGCGGGCCGAATCGCGGGGTTAGAAGTGATGCGGATTCTCAACGAACCCACCGCCGCCGCCCTAGCCTACGGTCTCGATGAACAGGAAAGCAAGAAAATCCTCGTTTTTGACCTGGGGGGCGGTACTTTTGATGTTTCTATCCTGGAAGTAGGTGACGGCGTTTTTGAGGTGAAGGCCACCAGTGGCGACACCCAATTAGGCGGTAATGATTTCGATAAAAGAATCGTCGATTGGTTAGCCAATCAATTTTTGGAACAGGAAGGCGTGGAGCTGCGCCAAGACCGGCAAGCACTACAAAGACTGACAGAAGCGGCAGAAAAAGCCAAAATTGAACTGTCTGGGGTCAGTGTCACCGATATTAATCTACCCTTTATCATCGCCACGGAAGACGGACCAAAACACATTGAAACTCGCCTGAGTCGGGCCCAATTTGAGGAATTATGCGGCGATTTAATCAGTCGTCTCCGTCGTCCTCTCAAACGGGCCCTTTCTGATGCCGGTTTGTCCCCCGTCCAACTAGATGAAGTGGTACTGGTGGGCGGCGGCACGCGGATGCCGGTGGTGAAGGATTTAGTGCGGAGTTTTATCGATAGGGAACCCAATCAAAATGTTAACCCTGATGAGGTTGTAGCGGTCGGGGCGGCTATTCAAGCGGGAATTTTGGGCGGCGAGGTCAAAGACGTGCTGCTCCTCGATGTGACCCCTTTATCCTTGGGTTTAGAAACCATCGGCGGTGTGATGAAAAAGTTAATCCCCCGCAATACCACTATTCCCGTCCGCAGATCTGACCTTTTTTCCACTTCCGAAAATAATCAAACTGTGGTGGAAATTCACGTTTTGCAGGGGGAAAGGGAAATGGCCAGCGATAATAAATCCTTGGGACGTTTTAAATTAACCGGTATTCCCCCCGCACCCCGGGGTATTCCGCAAGTGCAGGTGTCCCTCGATATCGATGCTAACGGTATTCTACAAGTCACCGCTAGGGATAAAATGACCGGACGGGAGCAAAGTGTCACCATTCAAGGCGCTTCTACCCTCAGCGAAGGGGAAATTAACCGCATGATCGGCGATGCTGCCCGATTTGCGGAAGCAGATCGTACCCGTCGCGAAAAGGTGGATAAACGCAATCGCGCCCGCTCTCTGGTGGATCAATCCCAACGACGCTTAAAAGATGTTACTCTCGATTTTGGTAATGAGTTTACCCGTTCCTATCGTCGTCAAATTGAGTCTTTGAGTACGGAAATTATCGACGCTTTGGAGAAAAATGATGACCGTCGCATCGATCGCGCCCAAGCGGACCTACAGGATGTTATCTATGAATTAAATCGCGAGGTACGGCTACAATACGACGAGGAAGATGAGGGCTTTTTTAGCGCTATTCGCAAGACTTTTACCGGGGACAAGGAAGATGATCTTCCCTCCGAACCGCGCCGCGATCGTTATCGCCAGGATTATCGTCCGGGTACACCGGGTTATCAGAGTGATTATCGACCCAATTATTCGGCTAATCAAGAGAGTTATCGCCCCCGCGGTCAGGACAATTACGACAATGGCCGCGATAGCGATTGGCCAAGTCCCCCCCGTTCGGAGGAAAAAAGTTATAACAATAGTAAAAGTAGCCGCAGCGGCGGCAATCGTTCCCGCAATATTCCCTCCCAAAATAACTGGGATGATGATGATGACGATTGGTTCTAATCAGTGAGCAGTAAACAGTGAGCAGTAAACAGTGAGCAGTAAACAGTGAGCAGTAAACAGTGAAAAGCAGCTCCGAGCTTATCGCTTAATACTATTGACTGAAAACTGAAAACTGAAAACTGATAACTGAAAACTGAAAACTGAAAACTGAAAACTGATAACTGATAACTGAAAACTGAAAACTGAAAACTGATAACTGAATATATGCCACAATTAGTTAATTATTATGATGTTTTAGGAGTATCTCGCACGGCTACCGGTGACGAGATCAAAAAGTCTTTTCGACGACTGGCGCGCCTATATCACCCCGATCTCAATCCGGGGAATAAATCCGCAGAGGAAAAATTCAAAGATATTAATGAAGCTTATCATGTTCTCTCCGATGAACAAAGGCGAATTGAGTATAATAGTACCTTGAAGGAGAATAAGCGCAGTGAGAAGCGTGTGGGGGAAAAAGGGAATAGTAACGGTAATGGGAAAGCACCCCGTACAGAAGAGGATTTATGGAAGTTTAAAGATAACGCTAATGCTAAACGCGCTAAAATTACCTCCTCTACCCGTTTAAATCGTCGAGATGTGGAGGCGAAATTGACTTTACCGTTGGAGAAAGCTTATCAAGGTGGTAGACAAAGAATTCGTCTGGAAGATGGCCGTTCGATTGAGGTTGATATGCCAGCAGCCATGATCGATGGGCAGAAAATTCGTCTCAAAGGTCAGGGTCTTGAAGGGGGTGATTTATATTTAAAAATAACTATCGCTAGGCATCCTTTTTTTAGGATTCAAGGTTCTGATATTGTCTGTCAAGTACCGATTACTCCTAGCGAGGCAATTGTGGGCGGTTTTGTGGAAATTCCTACCATTGACGGTTTAGTTAAAATGATGATTCCTAATGGAGTTAAAAGCGGTCAAAGATTACGTTTGGCTAATAAAGGTTATCCAAATTTCCAAGGAGAAAGGGGCGATCAATTAGTGGAAATTCAATTAGTTAATCCTCCCTATCCTAGCCCTGAAGAATTAGAACTTTATAAAAAAATACGGGCGATTGAAACTTTTAATCCTCGTCAAGGTTTATAGTCTTGGGGAGTGGAGAATAGGGAAAGCAAATTTAGTTAATAAAAACTTGATCACTTTAGTCATTAAATACTTAATAATTCTCCAACCCCTAATTCCTGTCTTCTTATGACAAATATAATTGATACAATTAAACCCTTTTATCCTCTAGCTTTCAAGGCTATTCGGGGCAATTTAGAGGGAACACAAAAACAATTATTAAATACTCTGCAAAAAATCGATCGCTCGCGAGGGGAATTTTGGGGACAATGGTTAATCTCACAATTATCAGAATCCCTCAGTTTTAGCGATTCTCGCCTATCTCAAAGCCTCTGGGGGTTAAATTTCCCCAATCCCGTCGGATTAGCGGCAGGATTCGATAAAGACGGTTTAGGGGCAGGACTTTGGCCTAGTTTCGGCTTTGGTTTTGCCGAGGTGGGTGCTGTCACCCTAGAAGGGCAACCGGGCAACCCAAAACCGAGATTATTTCGTTTACCGGAAGATTTGGCTGGATTAAACCGTATGGGAGCAAATAACCTCGGCGCGCCGGTTCTAGCGGCAACTCTCCAGCAATCTTGGCAACGACAACCCCGACAGATTCCCATCGGCATTAACCTCTGTAAATCGAAAAATACGCCCCTAGAAAAGGCCCCGGAGGACTATTTAGGCAGTTTTCGCTATTTATTCCCCCATGCTGATTATTTTGTCGTTAATGTTAGTTCTCCCAATACTCCCGGTTTGCGTTCCCTGCAAAGTGGTGAACAACTCGATAAAATCCTCGACATTTTACAAACAGAAAATCAAGGCAGAAAACCCCTATTAGTGAAAATTTCTCCCGATTTGGAATGGGAAGATATCATAACGATTGTTGAGTTAGCTTTCTCCTATCAGTTAGCCGGAATTGTCGCTACTAATACCACCACTAAACGCACGGGATTAAAAACTACAATTCTGCCTGAAACTGGTAAACCAATCACTGAAGAAGCAGGGGGAATTAGTGGGCAACCTTTGCGGGAACGTGCCACGGAAGTGATCCGTTTTATCTATCGGCAAACCCAAGGCAATTTACCGATAATTGGAGTGGGAGGCATTTTTTCTCTCGATGATGCTTGGGAAAAAATGACCGCCGGTGCGAGTTTATTACAGATTTATACTGGTTGGTTATATCAGGGACCTTGGCTAGTATCAAATATTTTACAAGGATTAACAGAAAAATTAGAGGCCAATGGGTTGACTAATATTAATCAAGCGGTGGGTTGGCAGGCTAACCAAGAATGAGCCAATTTTCTCCGGTAATTAGCAAGAATGTCGGAAAAATTAGCTAAAATGTTATCTGTTCCCTTTGGGGATAAGATAATATAATTAAGATAACTACAATAGAACTGATCTAGAGACTACAGCTAGATAAAAATTGATCGCCAAGTATTGAACTTTTTAACCAAACCACAATTATATGTCAAAAAAATCATTTTTACCCGGTTGTTTAGTCGTCTTAGGACTAACAGCAGTAACCGCAGGAGGTGTCTATCTTTATCTACGAGGACAACTACCTTGGCAAAGATTCACCCCCTTAGAATCGGCAAAAGTTATCCCAGAAACTGCCTTCGCTAGTAGTTTTGTCTCCACGGATGCAAAAGCTTGGTCAGTGTTAGCTAAATATGGTACACCAGAATCGCGAACTGCGGTTAGTCAAGGACTAGAAGAATTACAAAAAAATATTTTCACCGATAAGATTAATTATCAACGGGATATCGAACCTTGGATCGGTAGTATCAGCTTTGCTTTCCTTCCCGCAGCTACTCCCGGACAATCGGGATTATTAACGGTTATCGGGATCAAAGATAAAATTAAAGCGTCGGAATTCGAGAAAAAACTAGGACAACAAGTTAATCGCAAAACTAGCACCAGTGACTACAAAGATATTAAAATTACTGCTATAGATTGGCAGGATAACACCACCATTTATACTGCCGTTACTGGCGATTTTTTGTTGATATCCTACGATAAAAAGGTGTTAGAATCGGCGATCAATACCTACCGAGGACAGCCATCTTTTAGCAGTAAACCGGAAGTGAGAAAACTGCTTTCCCAATCCCTCAACCTACCCAATACCCTAGCAACAATTTATATCGATGATTATGCCAAAATCTTGGGAGCAGATGCTAATTTATCTCCCCAAAGTCGGCAAGAATTAGCAAAAATTAAGGATATTGTCGCGGGAGTGGGTGTCACCGATACGGGATTACAATTACAAATGGTGGCTAAACTTGCCCCTGAAACTATTTCTAATCTACCTTCCCCCAGCAGAAATCAAGTTTTAAATTATTTACCCGGAGATACCATCGCACTTTGGAGTGGTAATAATCTTAAACAGGGATGGGAAGAAGCAGAAAAACAGTCCCAAACTAACCCAGAATTACAAGTTTTTCTGCGTCAGATCCGTGAGAATTTTCAGATGGCAACTCTTGACGCGGATAAAGAAGTTTTTAACTGGATGGATCGAGAATTTGCCTTCGGAATTATCCCCAACCAGCAAGCGCTGGGAGGGTTAGGTTTTGGGGGAATGATGATCTGGCAAACCGGCGATTATAAAGCGGCAAAAACTACCCTCGATAAGTTAAATCAATTGGTAAAAACTTTTCCCTTTATCACCATAAAAAACAGTCAAATTTCCGGTCAAAATGTGACTGAATGGAAAGCGGAAGAACAAGCGATTTTAACCTATGCTTGGCCTAATAATGATACCCTAAAAATGACCGTCGGAATTCCCTATCAACCCCAACCGAATCAACCGATTAGCCAAAGTGAGAATTTCCAAGCATCGATCGCAAATTTGCCTAAAAATAATCTCGGTTATTTCTTCATCGATGTGGAGCAAATTATCGCTAAAGCAGGGGGAATTAATAATCTTCCGGCCACGGAATTAACCCCGGAAGCAAAGGCCTTTTTAGAATCGGTACGCGGGATCGGAATTACTGCCACTATGCCTGATAAAACCACCAGTAAAATTGATGTTTTATTTTCCCTAAAGCAAACTCCCTAAAAAGTAACCGACTAGATAAAGCGATCCACAGAGAATTATCTGACTATCGGCAGATTCTTGGATTGCTTTTTTTAGTCCTAAAAATACATCGGAACAAGTCTCTAGGTGAGATAATTCTGGACAAATTGAAGCCGCTAATTCCGCTAAGGTTTCAGGATTGGCACTGCTATGATCTGGGACAGGAACTAAATATAAACTATCGCCTTTTCTTAATAAAGCTTGGAATATTTCTCGATGATCTTTAGTCGATAAAATACCCATCACCCAGATAATTTTTGGAGCCTTTAAACTATCTACATACTGCCTTAAACCAATAGCAGCAGCGGGATTATGAGCGCCATCTATTAAAATTTCTCGCTGACACCAACTAACGGTTTGTAAACGTCCTAACCAGCGAGTTTTTGCCATTCCTTCTTGCACGACTTCATCGCTAATTTGCCAACCTTGCTGACGTAAAATATTAACAACAGCGATCGCTAGAGCGGAATTAGTTAATTGAAAATCTCCCGCTAAGGATAAAGGGTATTCTAACCCTTGATATTTAGCCCGATTATCGGCAATTTTTTCGGCAGCTTCTACCCATACCGTCGGACAATTTAACAGCTTGATTCTCTCCCTAACTACCCCCTGCGCTGATTCCGGTAATTGTCCGATAACTGCGGGACAATTCGCTTTTAATATCCCCGCTTTCTCCCCGGCAATATCGGCAACCGTCGGTCCTAAATTTTGCCAATGTTCCCGACTAATAGAAGTGATGACAGTAACTAAAGGTTGAGCGCAGACATTAGTCGCATCTAATCTTCCTCCTAAACCCACTTCCATCACGGCAATATCCACCTTTTCCCGGGCAAAATACAGCCAAGCAGCGGCAGTAATTACCTCAAATTGAGTAGGACTTTCCTGCTGGGGATCGATAAGCGATTTTATATATTTAAGCAGGTTTTCTAAAGTCGCGGTTTCAATATTTTCGCCATTGATAGAGATTCTTTCTGTCCAATCAATTAAATGGGGAGAAATATAACGTCCGACTTTGTAATCAGCGGTGCTGAGAATAGAGGATAGATAGGCACAAACCGAACCTTTGCCATTAGTTCCCGTGACATGAATAATCGGAATTTTATCTTGGGGATTGCCTAAAATCTCCAGCAGATTTTTTATTCTTTCTAAACCGAGATTGACACCAAAACGCTGAAAAGGTTGCAGTAAAGAATCGATAGTCATGGTTGGCAAACTATAAATAGGGTTTGCGGCAAAAAGTTTTTCGGTGGGGGTAGGGTGTGGGGTGTGGGGTGTGGGGTGTAGGGTTTTACCGATTTTCATCTGCTCAATTACCTAATTTTCAGGGAAAAAGTACCTGAATTTTCCCCCTGATCACTCTCAGACGAGGCACTTTTGGATTTCAAAAAGGTCTAAAAGTTTTATCCAACAAGGTTTTTAGATTTATTCAGCAGACCCTAAATAAAGGAATCCGGCTAGGATCGATACTCCTACCGGCACGGAGGACCCTTTCTCTGGGTGATAATGTCTAAAGTTTGACTAAAATGCTCGGTTCTTTTTGGATCGGTAAAACATCAAGAGAGTCAATATTAGCGCAGTATTTTAAATCTTCTTGACAGTGGAGACGCAAGAGGCGCTGACCGTGACTACAACTGTGGAACATTCCTAAAAGATCATTTTGCCATTGACGATAAAGAGCGATTGCGGCGATAACCTCATCATTCCCGATCGCCATTTGCCCCGATTGTTCTTGTAGTGCATCGGCGATCGCTCCAGCACAGGCTGTATCTTCCAGAGAATAACCCCCTTCCCAACCAGAGCCAACAATCCAGACGGTTTCGGGCTGCCTATCCAATAAGTAATTAACGGCAGCTTGCCGATTGATCATGGCCGCAGTAATCACGATTGGGGATTCTTCCACTCTTTGCAGAGCGCGGGTGCCGTTAGTGGTGCTGATAAACAGACGACGACCTTTCATTAAATCAGGGGTACAATCGAGGGGAGAATTGCCCAGATCGCAGCCTTCCACTTTTGCGCCGCCTCTTTCTCCTGCCCGGAGACGTTTTGCCGGTTGCCAGGTATCACTCACCTGCATCAGGGTTTTCAGATCGCTGAAGGTTTGCACTGCTTCTGCACCGGCATTAAGGGCAGTGGCGATCGTGGTTGTCGCTCTTAAAACATCGATAACGACGGCGCAATCGGGTAGAGTATGGACGGGGGTAAGTTCGGGAGTATGATAAATGAAAACCTGCACGATTTATACCAAGTAAAAAGTAAAAGGGGAAATAAGCTCAACATACCGCCGCTCGGCGTTGCGCTGGCAGAAGAAAGACAAGGCCGATTTTATCACAGATGTCGGGGTAAAGACCCTCGCTTTTAGAGACGGGATGAAACCCCGACCATTACAAAACAGCACTTCGACAAGCTCAGTGACACGAAGCACGACATTTCGACACATTTCGAGGGGCTTCAATGTAAAGGCTCAATGTAAAATCTCAGTGTTCAAATTTCGACAATCTCAGTGTTCACTAAAATCTTGATAATCCGATGCTCTACAGGTTAGAATAAAATAAGTTGTTTGAGGTCGATAAACAATGATTGTCTTAGAAATGAAAGCCGTGGTTAAACCAAGTCAGTGTTCTGCCATTGATGAAGCTATTCGTACAGTACAATTCATCCGTAATAAGGCTTTAAGGCTTTGGATGGATGCCAAGAGAGAAGACAAAATCGATAAATATTCTCTCAATAAATATTGTGCAGTTCTCGCTAAACAGTTCAAGTTTGTCGATACTCTAAATTCTACTGCTAGACAAGCATCGGCTGAACGGGCATGGTCAGCTATTGCTCGTTTCTATGACAATTGTAAGAAAAAGGTTAAAGGTAAAAAAGGTTATCCCAAGTTTCAGAAAAATAATCGTTCTGTGGAATACAAAAACTCCGGATGGAAACTATCGGAGGATAGAAAGCAAATTACTTTCACAGATAAGAAAAACATTGGCACGGTTAAACTAAAAGGAACTAGAGACCTAAACTTTTACCCTCTAGACCAAATTAAACGAGTTAGGATTGTTAAACGAGCAGATGGTTATTATGTCCAATTTTGTCTAAGTGTTGATATTCGGGAATATGCTAAACCCCTAGAACCAACAAAAAGATGTGTAGGATTGGATGTAGGCTTAAAAGTTTTCTACGCTAACAGTGATGGGGAAACGGTAGAAATACCGCAATACTATCGTAAGGCGGAAAAAAGATTAAACCGACTGAATCGGAAGAAATCTAAAAAGTTTAGAAAAGGTCAACCCCAATCAAACAACTACCAAAAAGCTAGAAAGAGATATGCTAAAAAGCATTTAAGAGTAAGTAGGCAACGTAAAGGCTTTGTCGAAAAAGAGGCATTGCGCGTCATTAAATCTAACGATTTCATCGCTTACGAAAACTTAAATATTCAAGGCATGGTAAAAAACTCTAGACTAGCTAAATCTATCAATGATGTTGCTTGGTCAACTTTTCGACAATGGTTAGAATATTTTGGTTTTAAATATGGTAAGGCTACGGTAGCAGTACCGCCTCATAACACGAGTCAAAATTGCTCTAATTGTGGTCAAAAAGTCCCTAAATCTCTATCTACGAGAACCCATACTTGTCCCCATTGTGGCTATGTAGAAGATAGAGATATTAACGCCGCTATCAATATTCTCAAAAAGGGACTAAGTACGGTAGGGCATACCGAAACTAATACGCTTGGGGAGAGATTCCCTCTGGTTTGGCTGGATACGTCCTGCCAGATTAAGGAAACTCAGTGAACCAAGAATCCCTCGCATGAGCGCGATGGGAGTGTCAACACGATGGATGTCAGCTAGTTACCTAGGGTTGGCTGAAAAAGTAGGGGCGAAGCATTCGGATAGAAAATCTACGGTTTCAGCGATAGGTTATTGTCCGAATGCTTCGTCCTTCAAAATCAGCAAGAGATTTCGATTTTTTTACCTTTCTGTATTTTTTTGTTAACAAAACTTAACAATTATCGGCAAAATTTTGCTTGCTTTTCTCGGCAGATTTTGGGATAATATTTTTAAAAGATTTTATTCATAATGAAAATCTTTGCGTCTAAAAAAATTTTGCACAGATTCCCATTATAAGAAAAGCATAGCGCAAGCCGCCGGCAAAGTCAAGTCCTTTCCCATTAATTATGGGTTGGCTGAAAAAGTAGGGGCGATCGCTGGTTAAGATACAAGGTTTTTGAGCCACCAGCTTGAAAATCTTGCAGCTGCTTGGTCAAACAGGCCCCTAAACCCCTTATCTCGTCTATATTTCACATTTATTCAGCCAACCCTACCTAAATCTCTGCTGAAGGTGGAGATCAAAGGCTGTTTTAAACTAATACTTTACTGCGATCGTTAGAAGTATCCCCAAAAATTGCCCCTCGTCGAATTAAATCCTGTTTTTGTTCACGGGTGATCCCCGTTGCACCGATAAAGATAGCGTTTTTAACGTCAGCCCCACTCAGGTTAGCCCCACTCAGTCTAGCCTTACTCAGTTTCCCTACTCCTGCGGGCCATCGCTTTAATAATGCGGCACTCAGTCTAGCCTTACTCAGGTTAGCCTTTCTCAGGTCAGCCCCACTCAGGTTAGCCCCACTCAGGTTAGCCTTACTCAGGTTAGCTTCAATCAGGATAGCATCACTGAGGTCAGCATCACTGAGGTCAGCTTCACTGAGGTCAGCCCTTCTCAGGTCAACCCTTCTCAGGATAGCCCCACTTAAATCAACTTGTTGTAGAGTTGTCTTATCGATTGTTCCCTCTCGAATTGCCTTAATTAATTCGGCTTTTTCAATAACTTTTGCATCTGTAGTGAACTCTGCTTTTGTGACGATAATTTCGGGTATATCGTCTGATTTAAGTTCATTGAGAAGGGCTTGCAATTCCCCCGATTGATGTAAATCTGCTAGGCGCTGTAGTCCATCTTCTGAACCTTCTAAAAATAGCCGAATACTGCCTTTAAGTTTCATAATAGGCTTGATCGTGTTGTCTCTGGCGATTTTTTGAATAAGGTTGTTAATCTTATCAATTTTCTCTGGTGTCAGGTCGTCTATCCCTACCTCAATAACTAATTCAAAAACTTTATCTGATTGCTGAGTTTGCGGTTTATTGTTATGAGCAAATGTCTGGGAATTATCTCTATACCTTGCCAAAGCAGTAATCAGATTGTTACTGTCAATCTTTTCACCCATTTGCTCTGACAAGATTTTCCATAACTTATGAGCCGCATTCTTGATTGACTGTTCTTCTTGACTAATTTCTTCCGCTAGATCAGCATATTTTTTATCATCAAAAATACCTCTTAATATTGTTGTCTCCAAGTCTGTTAATCCCTTGTTTGTATGCTTTTTTTTCAGATCATTAACCAGCATTTCTAATTCAGTCCATGAAAGGGTTTTAATTTCAGTCATTTTTAGTTCATTTATCATCATTTTTTAAGGGTTGCAGGACTTAAGATTACTTTTCAGTACCCTGTCAGGTTACTTGAGAGTACCTAAAAAAAAGTACCATTTTCATGACTTTTGAGTAACGACAAATAATCAGAATTTTTTTAATCTAAAGATAGTTCACCTCCTAAGTAAAAGGATTGATGATTATGTATAAATATTGGTTAAAGTACAGAGAAGACGTTGTTAGTCTTGCCAAAATTATCAGCACCATATTTGCGATCGCATCATTTTTAGGCTTCTCTTTTCCAGAGAAATTTCAACCTACTCCCTGCCAACCGACGGCAATTGTTGAAACCACGGAAGTTAGCACTAACAATTAGTCAAAGCGCAAAATTCGCCTAACCTAATCATAGCTTAGGCGACAAACAGGATCAGCAAGGGATTTCGATTTTTTGACCTTGCTGATCTCTGTATTTCTTTGTTAACAAAACTTAACAATTATCGGCAAAATTTCGCTTGCTTTTGTCGGCAGATTTTGCGATAATATTTTTAAAAGATTTTATTCATAATGGGAATCTTGGAGTTTTAAAAAAATTTGCACTGATTCCCATTATAAGAAAAGCATAGCGCAAGTCGCCGGCAAAGTCAAGTCCTTTCCCATTACTTATGGGTGCGAATTTCCAGGAAGTAAAAAAGGGCGTTAGTGGGGGCCGGGTGTTGGGGAGATTTTGCTGTGTCCGGTGAACAGTTATCAGGTAGAACCGGGGAACCAGATACAAAACTTAACAATTATCGGCAAAATTTCGCTTGCTTTTGTCGGCAGATTTTGCGATAATATTTTTAAAAGATTTTATTCATAATGGGAATCTTGGAGTTTTAAAAAAATTTGCACTGATTCCCATTATAAGAAAAGCATAGCGCAAGTCGCCGGCAAAGTCAAGTCCTTTCCCATTACTTATGGGTGCGAATTTCCAGGAAGTAAAAAAGGGCGTTAGTGGGGGCCGGGTGTTGGGGAGATTTTGCTCTGTTCGGTGAACAGTTATAAGTGAGCAGGGATAAATTGTATCCTAAGCTACATTTTCTCCCTAAAAGCGAAATCTTTATATTTTTTTTTACAATCTTCAAGCAAAATTCTGTATTCCCAAAATTCTCCACTTAGAATTTCAAACCAAACCCCAATCGAATGGCTCAGGGCAGATTTGAACTGCCGACCTTGGGCTTATGAGTCCCCTGCTCTGACCAACTGAGCTACTAAGCCGTTGTTTACACAGTTATCAATCATAACACACAATCACCCAATTGCACAAGAGCAAAAAAGGGAAGATTTTTTCTTCCCTTTGCGGGCATCTTTAACGTCTGCCTGGCAGGAAAGCGATGGGATTAACTGCGCCCTGGCCGGAGGGGTGAACCTCGAAATGTAGGTGGGGGCCGGTGCTAAAGCCGGTGCTGCCCATCTGGGCGATTGGTTCGCCTTGCTGAACAGTTTGGCCGCGACGCACTAAAAGACGGCTGTTATGGGCATAGAGAGTGGTGCTACCATCGGGGTGACGAAGTTTCACCAGATTGCCATAGCCGCCCGAATTCCAACCGGAGGCGATTACTTCACCGGCTGCCGCCGCCACAATTGGTGTACCCACTGGACCGGCGATATCGATGCCGCGATGAGGTCTGCCCCAGCGCCAACCGAAACCGGAGGTTAACACCCCCCTAGTGGGCCAGATAAAGCCGGTAAAAATAGGGGCGGGATTGGGTAAATGCTCATCGGGATTAGTGAGGGGAGGAAGGGAAGGTTCTACGGTTTCGCCGACGGGAATTCGGAGGCGGTCATTATATTCTTCCACATTGGTAGGAGCCGAACCGATAATCTGGGGGGGGGTGCTTTGGTTAGAACGCGAACGAATGGCGGTCCATTGGGGATTAGGGGTTATTTGCGGCTCATCGAGGGTTTCTGTGGGATTATCGACGGGAATAGCGATACTTTTCTGGGTTTCCGAAAGATTAGTTTCCCGCAGA
The DNA here is from genome assembly GCF_032027425.1 of Microcystis wesenbergii NRERC-220. Taxonomy (NCBI): domain Bacteria; kingdom Bacillati; phylum Cyanobacteriota; class Cyanophyceae; order Chroococcales; family Microcystaceae; genus Microcystis; species Microcystis wesenbergii. The sequence continues at coordinate 1,167,051 of NZ_JAVSJA010000001.1, forward strand.
TTAGCCACCTCTTGGCGCAATCTTTCCCGATAGTTTCCAGTGATATTTTCGGGGAATTCTTCCGTCCCCGTGCTGGCAGTTGCTGGGGGCAGATTTTGCTGATTGCTGGGGTTAAAGGACAATCTCGGGCGATCGCCGACTAAGGGGGTAAGATTTTGATTAACTCTAGCGTTGGCAGAGTGATCGGGAATCACTAGGGTTTGATTAACTTTAATCTGATTGGGGTTGTCAATGCCGTTTTCCCTAGCTAATTCGGCGGGGGTGATGCCGAGAGCGCGAGCGATCGTGTTTAAGGTATCCCCGGGCCGAACCCGATAAACTTGGTTTTCTGGGGGAACTATGACGCGAGGGGTCGGAACGGCGGGAATTTCATTAACAGGAGCCGGATTTCCTAGGGTGACGCTGGGAATTTCCGGTCTGCTTGTCAAGGGAGGATTAAGGGGAATTGTGGCTATCGGGCGATCGCTTTCAGGGGTGGGAACGGGAATCGGGATCACCTGGCCGGTTGGTCGGGGGGATTCTTCGGGAGCAATAACGGGAATCTCGACGCTAGTTGGCGAATTATCGGGAACGAGAGCGGTAGTTTCGGTAACGATTACCGTTTCCCCAGAATCGGACTGATGGGGGGTTTCCTCGGTCCGTAAGGCGGCCAAACTTTCTTGGAGACGTTGACGGGTTTGACGGAGACTAGCAGAGGAACTATCCAACTGCTCAGGAGTTGCTGCCGGGGCTGCCGGGGGCAACTGCTCAGGAGTGGGAATTTTTAAGGTTTGTCCGATAATCAGATCGGAATGGGGGGAGAGATTATTGCGGGTAGCGATCGCTGTGGGGGTGGTTTGATAGGTGTCGGCTAAACTCCACAGGGATTCTCCCGGTTTTACCTGATGCTCAACTACTGATGTGGCGATGAATTTGACGGTAGCAAGTGCTTGGGATTGGATTATCTGCGGTTCTTTGAGTTTTTTACCCGCATCCTTGGCTTTTTGGGACAGGTCGATCACTTCCCATGCCAAGGGTAGAGAATTGGCGGCCTGGGCTGATTCTGAGGTGGAGTTGAGAATGCTAGGTACTCCCAGAGAGAGTGCTAATCCCAGCAGGGCAGCTGAGTAACGGACTCGGTTAGACTCAGCGGTGCAATTCTGTTCTGGGGTAGCGGATGTGATGGGGTGGTGGATAAAAGTCTCTTTCAAACAGACCTCCTGTGGTGTAAAGAGTTAGCTAGAGCCAGTCGATTGAGCCGATGATTCTAGCTTTCAGCATTAGCCTTGAGGCTAGAGTAGAAGTTAGGCCACTTTCTTTTTAGTCAAAATACCTAAAGGTGACTTTTAAGAGAGACTAACTTAGATTTTGCAATCATGCAAGTCTCCCTCTGACCATTAGCACCGGGATCACGGCAAGTTGGTGACATTTTGAATGTCCAGATAGACGATGCTCTATCTCAGATGTTCCAAGCTGATCAGCATTTTTCGTCTTGCCAATTTTTGCCAGTTTTTTGATAGAAATTTTTTATCGGTTTTGCCGTTTAGAAAGAAATTATTAATGATTCGCTGCTCGAAAAGAGCAACGATAGCTATTGGGGGGGCAATAATTAGGGTTTGCGGCAAAAAGTTTTTCGTGGGTGTGGGGTGTGGGGTGTGGGGTGTGGGGTGTAGGGTGTAGGGTGTGGGGTGTGGGGTGTGGGGTGTGGGGTGTGGGGTGTGGGGTGTGGGGTGTGGGGTGTGGGGTGTGGGGTGTGGGGTGTGGGGTGTGGGGTGTGGGGTGTGGGGTGTGGGGTGTGGGGTGTGGGGTGTGGGGTGTGGGGTGTGGGGTGTGGGATTTTACCGATTTTCAGGGAAAAAGTCAAAATTTCGCCTCCCACAAGGTTTTTAGATTTAATCAGCCAACCCTAATTAAAAAGAATACACGGCTGTTTTGATATTTTGGTAGTTATCATCTAGGTCTGATTCTAGGAGAATAATCGCAGTAATTCTTCTAGTCATCTCGCTGACTTCCTGCACTTCTGCGATAGTTAATCCCCGTCCTAATAATTTTTCCTCGCGATAACTTAGCCATTTTTTAATGACTTGATAACCCCCGATGGTATATTCCCAAACCTGGGCCGGTATATTTTGCCAATAGGCTCGATCATTGAGATAAATATCATAGGTGGTCGTTCCTAATAATTTTCGCATTTCTGGGCTAATTACGCTCATTTCTGCGGTTGTATATTGTCTGGCGATCGCTTTTCCTTTACCCGGCATTGTCACGCCATTTTTACCCCCGTGTCCCCAACCGAGGTTAATAATTAAATCCCCCTTATCTGGGTTTAAATTTCCCCCATCAGTGCAGGAAATCAAGGCGATTTTTTGCAGTGCAGGGGTCGGTTTTTTGGTGACTCCTATAACGGGGTTTTCTGTGTCTAAAAGAGAGGCGATCAATTGTCCTAGTTGGGCAGATTTAATTAATAATTCTTGGCTATTGGGAAGGGGAATCCTTGGGAAGTCTTGACGAATACCGTCGGCATTTTCCCCAAGATACAAGGGGGAGTACCCAATCGCTAACGAGTGCAGCCAAATTAAGGAGGCATTCTCGATATTTTCATCAAGATTATTAATACCCAGTTCATTTAAGTATTGACGAGATTTTTCTGAAAGATTGGCTGTTAGAGTGGTGTCGATAAATTCTTGTGTATTGAATAGTTGCTTTGAATATTTTTGTGTTTTTTGCTTACTTTCGGGTTTAAGTAAAATTGGAAAATGTCTTGCGTGTCCAGATATACAATCATAGTCACAAACTAACTTAGAAAAATAAAATGGAGAACCTTCTGGAGATTTATCCGCAGTATCACGAGATATTAAAAACGAATTTAAAATAATCTCTTTTTGTGCTAATAATTCAGGACTGGGACGTGAAAAAAGAGGTTGAATTTCACTATCTAAATAGGCTAGGCGAATATCAAAAGGCTTAAAAGGATAGGGAATTATTTTATCTGGTTTATAACTAACATTATCTCTCAACTTTGCTTTTCTGCTTTTTTCGGCTTTAAACTCACCTGAAGACTTCATCCAACGAGGGGCTATAGCTTCTATCTCTTGATCGGTTTTATTGGGGTCTAAATATAATTCGATTAATTCCAGTTGATTACGATCTGTCTTATAGACAATTAAAGAATTACCTCTCCTTTCTACTGGTCCATTGAAAGGCATTATTTTACATAAATCTGTTAACTTTGGCCATGCTAAATAGTGAGAGGAAACATCGGAGGGACGGAAAGAATAACGATTAGATTGTTCTGGGTTAGAGACTTGATACAAAGAATCAAAATCTTGATTATTTAAACTATCTAATAACTGTTCTCGTTTAGCAACTCCCCAGAAATGGCGAAAATAGACATCAACATTTTTATTCCTTACTTCCTTTCTTACCATTAGTCCGATAGTTGTCCCGACTCGAATCCCTTCCTTATTGTATTGAGTAGAAAAAACACTAGGATCGGGATTACCTTCAGGGGTTAACTTTCCTGTTTCGCGACTATCCCCATTGAGACAATCAAACCAAAGACGATCAAATTCTTGTAAAAATCTTTGACGCATCACCACAAAAGAAGGATCACCGAGATAGGAAAAATTAGAAATATAACAAACAACCCCTTTACCGGTATTTTCTGAAATACATCTTTCCGCTAAACGAAAAAAGCGCACATATAACTCATCCAAATTAAACTTTTTAATCCCCCAATCGGAGATTAAACCCTGTTTATACACTTCCACTAAACCTGCTTCTTCTGCGGGACTGGTTCCAGCAAAAGCATTGTAGGGAGGATTACCGAGAATAACTAAAATCGGTTTACCGCGCTTAACTTCATCAGCTGCCTCTCGTTCCTTATTTAACTCCGGAAAACTCAATTGTAGCTGTTGAATTTTCTGTTTACTTTCCTCATCGGGAGGTTGCCAACCGGTTAAAGCATTAGTCAGATAAATCCCCACCCGTTCACTATCTTCTATTAAAGGTACACCCAAACTTTGCAGGAATAAACCTAATTGTAGATGAGCGACGACAAAAGGAGCGGTTAAAATCTCGAAACCGAAAATTCTTTCTATGGCTGCCTTTTTCACCAAAGCCATGGCTAAAGCACCCGCGCCATTTTCCTGTAAAGTATCGGTAATATAGCGCAAAACCTCGACTAAATAAGCACCGGTGCCACAGCAAGGATCGAGAATATAAACATCGGGATTAGCTAAACCGTCCTCAATATTTAATTCTTCTCGTAAAACTCGATCGACTCGCGCTACCATATAGCGAACAATTTCCGGAGGAGTGTACCAAACTCCCAATTCTTTGCGTAAATCGGGATCAAAAGCTTGCAAAAATGGTTCATAGAAATACTGTACCGCTTGTCCCTCATCGAATTGACGAAAAAATTCCTCTCGTCGCACTCGATTTAAAGCTGCACCGGTCCAATTCAAAACTTCTATTAATCCCAAAGATTTTAACTTACTCGGTGCGGCGATCTGCTCAAATAGGATCGCTAACATGGGAACATGGAGATGGTGGGCTGCGGATTTCCAATCGAACTTATCCTCTTTATCCTCGCGATTGAGGTTTTGCTTGTGCCATAATACCCAAGCGGAGAATAAACCATAAAAGAGGGTTTGCACGAGGGTAGAACGAAAAAATTTATTTCCCTGTTCCCGTTCAAATTTGATACCTAGGGCATTTTCTAAAGCTTGACGAATATTGGCCAGAGCGGGAAGATCGGAATGATGTTCTAAGCGTGCTTTTGCGTCCCGCGCATAGGAAGCAAGAAACCAAGCAACATCGGCCGGTGAGGTGATAGGAGCCGCCTGTAAAAGCACTCTCTTTAGGTATTCTAAGAGGCTATCACCGTGTTCGGCGGCAAATTTGGATGGATTTGAGGTTTTTAGCCAAAACTCGGCTTCTGACGGGGCTAAACTATAGGCTTCTAATTCTACCGGTTGACCTTGGCTATTGCGACCGATGAGCAGAAAATCGCGATAATTGCTGACTAATACTTGACCGTATTTTTGCCAGTATTTTTGTACTTGTTCGCTGGCGGCGATTTTTTTGATATCTTCTTTGGTTCCCTTAATCTCGATCGCGCCTCTTTCGGGAAAAATCGCCGTAAAAGGTTCTAATTCTTGATTTTTGGGGAATTGATCGACGTTAAAAAGTCCCCCGTCCGGCAATCCCGCACCCTGATTTCTGAGGTTGATAATGCAGCGCACTCGCGGTTTTAGGGTTTTACCGATTTCGTTAAGGAGAGTTTCGAGAGTGCCGTAGTAGGAGGTTTCTTTTACTGCTGCTTGGGAGGAGTGGATTTCGTGCAGGTTGCGAAAATAATTGACGAGGGGATTCATGAGTAATAAAGTAATAGGACAAAATTAACTTCTTGGTTAGGATAGGCAAAAGGCAAAAGTATGTGTAATTAATTGTGTCTAGCTACTTAAAAAGTGTAGTCTAGATAGGGTTGGCCGAAAAAGTTTTTCGTGGGGACAGATTGTGGGGTGTCGGTCGTCGATACCCAATTAGGTTACACTTCATCTTAAGAAAGGCTGTCACCAGCGATGGTATATTTTGGCCATAGTATAGCTCGCTAGTTTAGATTTGTTCAATTGGAGAAATAAGATTAGATAAAATTTCGTTCCATTTTAATTTATGAATAGTTTGTAATTCCGAATCTATTTCAATTAGATGGGAATAGCTATTGACAAATTCTTCTGGAGATGATATCAGTCTCAGATAATATTTAATTGTCGGTATAATACCATTGGTGATTATTTGACAACCATGGTTGTTGTTGATAGTTTGAATCTCAGACATGATTAACTCCACTTCTGTGGGTTTAACATCAAACGATGATAGGATATAATATCTTCTCGGATTAAATTTAATAATTTTATCTTTGGCAATTCGGAGAATTTGTAAATCAATGTACTTACCATGCTTAATTTCAATAACTTCTACTAATTGTTTATTTTTATCAAAAATCTCAATATCTCCTGCACTACCAGAAGTTAGATCAGAAGCTGTGTGACTGCCTAGAGGTTTTAATGTGCAGGATTTGTATCTTTCTACTTCTATAATTAACCTTTGATAAATTGCAGATAGTGCTAAAACAGGTAATTTGGAAGCTCCGCGAGTTTGATAATTGAAACTAAAATGATTTTCTAGGCAACTGCTCAAAGTGTTGATATCAAAAGGTTCAGGATTATCCAGACTCAAAATTTTAATCTTTTGAGTCTGGATAATCTGATTAACTTGATGAAGTAAAAGCCTTAAAATAACTTCAGCTTGTTGAGGATTAGTTTCAATAAAATCAATTAAACCCAGAAAAGCATCTTTGGTTTTTTGATTACTAATTTTACCTTGATAATCTAAAGTATAGGGAAAGGGTTGTTCTAAAGAACGAGTTAGCCAGCCACTTTCTGCCATAGCTGGTAATCCCAATTGTTTCAAGGTGGGAGTAATATACTGAGTATCAATAGTTCTTCCTGAAAATCCTCCAGGTAAATTAGTTTGATGGTATCTAATATCTTGATTAGGATAGAGAATTTTATGAACTAATAAAGTTATTAAAACCGTATAAACTCCCTTTTTTTTTGAGCAATTAGTAGCAATTTGTTGGATATAGTTTTGATAGGGTTGAGGGGGCAGTGGTTGCCGATCATCTAAATTTAAGGATTGGTCATAAATGTCTAATAACTTTTCTTTATGGTTCATAAAATCTAATCCGATAATTTCCAATTGAATATTCTGACGAGAAAAAGAAAACTCCTTTAAGGATACTCTAGAATTGTTTTCAAAAATATGTTTCTTAATGGCAATAGCCAACTCTTGAATCATGGGAATACAAACCGAATTACCCACCTGTTTATAAGACTCAGCTAAGTTAGGATGAATTTGAAAACTATCGGGAAACTTCATCAGTCGATAGCATTCTTGTATAGTTAATTTACGCACCTGATCTTGTTCGGGTATATAAATAAAAAAACGTCCAGATGTTTCCTGAGATGGTATAGTAGGATGTACTCCATCGATCGAATAAATTCGGTTAGGTTGATGATGAACCCGGGATAAATGTTCTGTATTTGGTCTGATACCTTTTTTCCAGATAGTTTTATTGCGATAACCGACAAAAATTAATCCTGATGGTTGTAAGGTAGGATTATCAATGAGAGTATATTCTTTTTTATCTAAGTATTCAAAATTGCCTTGAGGAGACAGAAAATCGCGTAACTTAGGTATTGGTGAAGTATATTTTAATGAGTTGAAATTAAATTTTTTATTTTGGGTAGCAATAATAATAATTCTTTCTCGATTTTGCGGCACACCAAAATCCTTGGCATTTAAGAGCTTATAATCAACTAAATAACCCAGTTCTTCCAAAGAATGCAAAATAATATCTAAGTTTTTGCCTTTGTCGAGGTGAATTAGGTGTTTAACATTTTCCAGAAGAATTATTTTCGGCTTTTTTAATTCTACTATTTCGCAGATGTGAAAAAATAGAGTTCCCCTTGTATCTCTAAATCCGGCTCGTTTTCCAGAAATGCTAAAGGGTTGACAGGGAAATCCTGCTGTCAACACTTCAAAATCAGGCAGGTCATGGATAGCAATTTTTCTAATATCTTGATCGGGAATTTCTTGAAAATTATTGAAATATACTTTTCGACAGTTTTCGTCTATTTCACAAGAATATACACAGTCATAACCAACGCTCTCGAAAGCTAATCTAAATCCTCCAATACCAGCAAAAAGATCGATAAATCTGAGTTTTTCGTTTGTCATTGCCAAATTATGACACCAGAGATAGCCAAAGTGAATATATCCTAAATTTTAGCAAATGTTCCGACTTATGCAGCGATAAAAACTGTAGTCTAAATAATTAAGGTTAATATGTCCCCATATAATCAATTTGGAGATACTAGATTAGGTATAATTGAGTAAAAACTCGCACAATTTCGGTTTCAGACTTCTGCGGCTTTTTCTTGCTCAATCTCGGTCTCCAATTCTTGACGTAATTCTTCTAGAGAAGTGGTGGCAGCTGTCTGAGATAATCTTTCTTGTGACCAATTTAAGGACTGAAAAAGTCGTTGAGCGTTAGCTGGAGAGCGCAAAAGATAAACTTCTTCTAATAAAGCGGATAATTCGTCAGCAGCAATCAAGGCCACATCATGATGACCCTGACGTTGGACAATAACGATCGAGTTTCCCAGTTCTACTTGTTCTAAAACCTGAAGAAAATGTTCCTGTGCTTGGGTATAGCTAGTATAGGTGGTGGGGATGGGCAGCATGGCCATTAATCAACTCCGCAGTCAAAAAATTAATCAATGGGTGCGTTAACCAAGAGTAACGCACCCCGAGGAAATTACACCGAAGTTAAGGTTTTCTCCGCGCTAATTTGCGCTTCGGGACTATCCGCTTCCGAGGGAGGGACTACTTGCCAGAATTGACCGAGATAGCTATCCCAATTAGCTAAAATTAACTTACCTTTGGGGCTATTAGTGCGTTCTACATGGGCCTCAATTAAAGATTTTAACTGTTCCGCACCGGCAGCCGTGGCAACCCGTTGAATCTTGACAATTTCGGGGTTAAGTTTCTCCGGTAGGGACGGATCGAGGATATAAGCTAATCCTCCTGTCATCCCGGCGCCGACGTTGCGACCGACGGAACCAAGCACGACAATTACCCCACCGGTCATGTATTCACAGAGGTGGTCCCCGGCCCCTTCGATAACCGCTTTCGCGGTGGAATTGCGGACAGCAAAGCGTTCACCAGCGCGACCATTAACGTATAATACCCCACCGGTAGCCCCGTAGAGACAGGTATTACCGATAATAGCGTTATCTTCGGGCTGATAATTGGCGTTTTGGGGCGGTACGATGACAATTTCGCCGCCGTAGATGCCTTTACCCACATAATCGTTAGCTTCTCCCTCTAAATGGAGATTGACACCGGGTAAATTAAAGGCTCCGAAACTTTGACCGGCCGCACCCTGGAAATTGAGCTTAATTTCGCCTTCAAAGCCGTCATTCCCGTATTTTTGGGCAATTACCCCCGCAATTCTCGCCCCGACAGAGCGATCGGTATTGACAATCCTGTAGGTTTTGCTGACGGTTCCCTGTTGCTCGATCGCTTGTTTAATCTCGCTATCGGCTAGAATATCGTCATCGAGAACAGCACCGTTACTATGTACTTCCTCGTGCTGCAACCAAGAGCGATCGCCACGTCCATCGGGTAAATTCAATAAACAATCAAGATTGAGGGATTCTGTCTTAGTTAAACGAGCATCGGAGCGCACTTTTAACAGATCTGCTCGGCCAATCACCTCATTTAAACTGTGATAGCCTAATTTCGCCAATAATTGCCGCGTTTCCTCAGCCACCAAAGTGAAGAAATTGACCACATGAGCGGGAATTCCAGGAAAACGAGCGCGGAGACGTTCCTGCTGAGTAGCGACTCCCACAGGGCAATTATTCGTGTGACAGACGCGGGCCATGATACACCCCTCGGCAATCATGGAAATGGAACCAAAACCGAATTCCTCCGCACCCATGAGAGCAGCCATGAGGATATCCCAACCGGTTTTCAGTCCCCCATCTGCGCGCAAAATCACCCGATGACGCAGTTGATTTTCCATTAACATCCGATGCACTTCCGTTACTCCCAATTCCCAGGGACTACCCGCGTGTTTGATCGAACTTAGGGGTGATGCACCTGTACCACCATCGTGGCCCGAAATCTGGATAATATCAGCGTTAGCTTTGGCAACTCCGGCCGCAATTGTACCGATACCGATCTCGGCCACTAATTTGACGGAAACTTTGGCCCGGGGGTTAATTTGGTGTAAATCGTAGATTAATTGCGCTAAATCTTCGATCGAGTAGATATCGTGGTGAGGAGGGGGAGAAATCAAGGTAACACCAGGTTTTGATCGCCGTAACATGGCAATATAGGGACTGACTTTTTTCCCGGGTAATTGACCTCCTTCTCCCGGTTTTGCTCCCTGGGCCATTTTAATCTCTAGCTGTTTTCCACTCATTAAGTATTCGGGAGTGACTCCAAAACGACCCGAAGCTATCTGTTTAATGGCAGAATTGGCTGTATCACCGTTTTTTAAGCCGTTTAGGTGGGGCATGGTCACGGAATGTCCCTCGGCATCCACATCGCTTAAGCTGGTGTAACGGATCGGATCTTCTCCCCCTTCTCCGGAATTGGACTTACCTCCGATGCGATTCATGGCGATCGCTAGGGTTTCGTGTGCTTCCCGGCCCAAGGCACCGAGGGACATTCCCCCTGTGCAGAAGCGTTGCAGGATACTTTCGATCGATTCTACTGCTTCGAGGGGAATTGAGGCTCGATCGCTGTTAAATTCTAATAAGTCGCGTAAAGCGGTGACAGGTCTTTGCTGCAAGATTTGACGATAGGTTTCGTAATGGTCATATCCTTCACCTTGGGAGTGAGCGGCCACGGCTTTATGGAGTGCTTTCGCCATTTCCGGGGAATTCATGTGGTATTCTCCCCCCGGACGGTAGTTGACAAAACCGTAGTTTTCTAGTTTTTTAGCGGTAAGATTGGGGAAAGCTTTACTGTGGAATGCGATCGCTTCTTGGGCCACCTCAGCAATGCTTAAACCCCCGACGCGACTGGTAGTACCGTTAAAAGCTAGTTTAACTAAATCTGCCGATAATCCGATCGCCTCGAAAATTTGCGCCCCATGGTAGGAAGATAGGAGAGAAATACCCATTTTCGAGAGGATTTTCAGTAATCCTGCTTCTACGGATTTGCGGTAATTAATTAGGGCTTTTTCGAGGCTAATAGCTTCTAATTTGCCATTTTCCATCAATTTCTGAGTTTTTGGCTCGATCCACCACTGGGCGATCGTTTCTAGGGCCAGATAGGGACAGACTGCGGAAGCACCATAACCAATTAGACAAGCGAAGTGATGAGTACTCCAACATTGGGCCGTGTCGATCACGATCGAAGCTTTTAAACGCAAGTGTGAGCGAATCAGGTGATGATGGACGGCACCAACGGCCAATAAAGGGGGAATATAGCTAGTTTTTTCGTCAATAGGAGCAGTTCTGTCACTGAGAATTAAAATTTCTGCTCCCGATGCTACTTTCTTGGCGGCCTCAGCACACAAATTAGCGATCGCGGTTTCTAATCCCCGGGGGCCGGTGGTCAGATCATAAAGGGTAGAAAGTTCGGCTGTTTTGTAGCTAGAGGTTTTAACTTTGGCTAATTCCGCATTATTGAGCAGGGGAGAGTCTAATTTCAGTAAATGTGCGTCATCAACCCCTAATTTAAGGATATTGCCCCGTCGTCCCAGATACATAGTCAAGGACATGACTAAACTTTCCCGTAAGGGATCGATGGGGGGGTTAGTAACTTGGGCAAAACGTTGTTTAAAGTAATCGTAGAGAAGATGGGGTTTACTGGAGAGGACTGCTAGGGGAGTGTCATCACCCATACAGAAAGTCGGTTCTTTTCCCTGTTCTGCCATGGGAACGATAATCATATCCACATCTTCGGATGTATAACCGAAAGCGGTTTGCAGGGGAAGAAGATTACTAGGAGCGGGAATGTCGAGCGCTGTTTCTTTGTCAATCAAGGTGCGTTGGGATTTCACCCATTCACCGTAGGGATTAGCTCCAGCAATTTCCTGTTTAATCGGCCAATTCCGCTTAATTTCGCCTTTTTCTAGGTCAACTGCGATCATTTGACCGGGGCCGAGACGACCTTTTTCCATAATGGTGGTTTCATCGAGGGGAATAGTTCCCGCTTCCGAAGAAACGACAATATAACCGTTGTTAGTAATGCTATAACGGGCCGGTCGCAAACCGTTGCGATCCAAACAAGCGCCGACGATTCCCCCGTCACTGAATACCAGTAAAGCCGGACCGTCCCAGGGTTCCTGTAAACCGCTATAGTATTCGTAGAAGTCGATAATTTCGGGATAATCCTGTAAATCCGGCTGATTATTGTAGGCCTCCGGCACTAGGATCATAGCTGCTTCTAGGGGACTGCGGCCGGTTCTCACCAATAATTCTAGGGCGCTATCGAGGTTATAGGAGTCGCTGTTAGCGGGGTTAACAATGGGGGTCAGGGATTGTAATTCTTCGTGGGTCCAACCTTGGGTTTCTAAAGCGGGTTCCCGGGCCGACATCCAGTTAATATTGCCCAAAAGGGTGTTAATTTCGCCGTTATGACCCAATAAGCGCATCGGTTGAGCGAGAGGCCATTTTGGTTGGGTGTTGGTGCTAAAACGTCGGTGATAAATAGCGAATTGACTGCTATAGTCGGGATTTTGCAGGTCTAGATAGAATTCTCGCAGGATTTCGCCCCGTACCATGCCTTTATAGACAATGGTGCGACAGGAAAAGGAACAGAAATAGAAATCATCGGCCAGTTGCTTACCGACTTCAGAACGGGCAATATAGAGTAGGCGATCAAATTGAGAACCGGCTAAATCGGGGGAAGTAACCAGAATTTGCTCGACGTAGGGTTGATTTTCCCTTGCTTGTCTGCCGAGGACTTGGGGACGGACGGGAACAGCACGCCAACCTAAAATCTTAATATTATATTTATTGACAATTTCCTCGATGTGTGCTTTAGCGTCGGCGCGTTCTTGGGCCGCTTGGGGAAGAAAGACCATCCCCACCCCTAGTCGCTCAGATTCTGGCATATTTAAGCCATTTTCGGCGAACCAAGGCGCGAGGACATCTCTGGGGATAGCGGTCATCATACCGGAACCGTCACCGGAATCCTGATCGGCGCTGCAGCCGCCCCGGTGTTCCAAACAACCTAAGGCTAAAAGGGCCTGTTCAATCAGTTGATGGCTGCCGGAACCGCGCACATCGGCAATAAAACCGACTCCACAAGCGTCCCGTTCCTCTACGAGCCATCGGGGACCCCAATAGGGATCGATTTGGTGTATATTGTCGGTTTTTAGGTTATTTTGTTGCGCCATAGAAGTTATCCTTAGGGTCGTTGTCTAGAAGGGTGGGATAGTTGGTCTGCTGAAAGGGTCAATCTAGAATAGAAATTTTTTTGATCTTGCCGTTTCGATTGTCGCTGATTTTTAGCCGTTACGATCCTTACCCGGCCCGTCGAGGGAATCACAGGTGATCTACCATGATATAGTAGCTCTCAGGAATTGTCATCGAAAATCCCCTAGGCAAGATGGGGGTGAAACATCTAAATTTCCCTGTTCTATCAATTGCCAGCCAAATGCACAACCTTATCTTCTTACAATAAACCAAAGACCACATTTGATCACACTCTATAACTAATTGGCCTTTTGATTTTTCAACAAACCTTTACTTAACGGGGGACAGCCACCAATTTATTGTTGGCGTAATTTTGTAACCATGACCAACTTACACCTGTAACTCTGGCAATACTTCCTGGAGAAATTCCTGATAAATTTCTGGAACTGAAAAGTTTTTCGGTGGGGCCAGTTAACCATCTATGGAGAAAAGAAATTAGCATGATGTTTTTTAGATTGGGATAAAAGGTTAAGATTCTCTAAAACTAAGGGCAATTTTGACAAGTAATATCCACTATAAATAAGGATAAGCATAACTGTTTCGCCTGTAATCTGGCACTCCTTCTACAGCCTTTCTCGTCAAGGTGAAGCACAATCTGAGAAACGCTGTAATAGCTATTTCAGTCATTTATTTTATTTGCCTTTACTTCAATAGATATCATAGCATTTAGAACGCAATAGTCCTGAATCACAAAGAAGATTGAAGAATACATTTTGCTTCCAATAACAGCAATTTTTCATTCTCAAAAACCGTGCATTGTTCCTTGAGATTAGTAAGGACAGGAACAGAACCTTGTTCTAACTTTTGTAAAGCTTCTTCGGTGGCAGGCTGAAACTGTTTTAGCCAAGAATTGTTACGAACATAATCAGAAGTTAAAGACCCCTTGTCTAATAACCAAAAATCTATTCCATACTTATTGATAAAAGTTTTGACTACTTCTAAATTATCGCTATATTGAGAGTTAATAGAATCAGTTACTCGTGAACGAAACTGATTGTAATAGCCTAGCTCATAAGGAACATCAAATTTGGGGGCAGCTAAAACTGAACGTTGGGCAAAGCTTGGTAAATTAGATGCTTCGTTGGACAGGGAAGCAATTAGTATATCTTTTGGTTGTTGTGCCAAAAACTGATATAGTTCTTTTTCCATTCCATAGTTATAACCATGAGTAGAGGTGAGATTTAAAAAACGACTGGGATAGAGTAGAAAAATTATGGCTAGGAGTAATACAATTACCTGAGCTAATATTTGTTTTTTATTCTGGAGTTTTTGGTTTTTATTATTACCCTGAGATACCCATTTTTCTAGGAAGCAAATAAAAGCATCTACAACTATAATTAAAGTCATGGCACTAGCCAGACAAATAACATACAAAAGTGAGTGGGCATAGCGACTGGGAAGATAAAGCTTGAATAGCAAGGCATGGGCTAAAAAGAATAGAAATAAAGATACAAAAATGATTTGGCTCAGAATTGTAGTGGCAGAAGTAACCCGATTGGCTAAAGGAAAACGAGATGGATAGCGTAGTAAAATCGGTAAGAATAAGCCTAAGAATAAAATTTGACTAGAAAAAAGCCAATTAAGTTGTAAACTACTGCGACTATTTCTACTAGCAAACCAGTAATTCCACCAGTTTTGACCAAAAAACACTACTGAACCTCTGGTCTGAAACTGTGGCAAACTTTTAGCCTGTGCGACCGTAATCATTGGTCCATATTCGGAAGAACTCAAAACATAGGGTAAAAGCACCAAAAAAGTGACAACTAATCCTGCACCGCATAAAAGAAAATTACTTGGCTCTAGGGACGGATGCGGCCATCCTTTTCGCCAACTTAATAATCTTAAAACTAAAATTCCACCACTTACAAGAAGATAGGGTGGATAAAATAAACCTTGCAGGACAATAGTCACTAAGCAAGGCCAGAAAGAGCGGCGTAGTAGATAGTATAAAAATGCTAAAAATAGTAAAGGACCAAAAGCTCTTGGTGTACTACCAGACAGTAAGACCCCGGTAATTTTTTGATTGAGTAAAACGGTAAAAATAAATCCCACTGCTGGCACAGGTAACAACTGTCGTGCTGAAACAAAGCCATAGCTTGTTGTCAGCAAAAGCAAGGGGATAGGCAACAATTTACTCAAAAGGATGGGGTTGATTCCTAGACTAGCAAAGGTACGATAAAGTGCAGTATAGCCGGCTGGTAGAGATGATAAAAAGTAGTCCCCTATAAAATCTTGAGGGAATAGAGATGATTGCCAAAAACGCAATAGCCAAGTTACATGAAATCTGGCATCTTCTTGGATAGAATATTCACTATTAAAACCAGCTTTTACTAAAACAATAATGTTAATTATTGCAAAAATTAAACTTAAACTGAACCAAAATAAATTTCTGGCACTGAAGAATTTTTCGGTGGGGCCAGTTAACCATCTATGGATAAAAGAAATTAGCATGATGTTTTTTAGATTGGGATAACAGGTTAAAATTCTCTCAAACAAAGTGCGATTTTAACAAGCAATATCCGCCACTATAAATAAGGACAAGCATAACTGTGTTGAGTTACTGGGGTGTTTATTTCGCCTGTAGTGAGTATCAGTGGGAGAGGCCACTATTTCACTGGTTCTCGTTAAGAATAGTTTAATTAAACAAATTAAAGTCAAAATAATTGGCAAAAATTTTCCACACGACTTGACATTTAATTTCTACTCTAACTTTACTTATTATGGCTTGTGTACTTAACCAAATTGTCACAAAAAATGCTGACTATCCCGATATTTATTATCAAGTTCGTTTATCAATCATGTCTGCTAAAAGAGCAAACATTCCTGTTTGGGTTGTCGCTATTAATAGCAGTATAGTTCTTTCTGTGAGATCTTGATAAACAACAAGATCTTGAATTAAGGTAAATAAAAACCAAAGGAAAAAAAACCCAGAAATCGGTAGAAAAACCCGAAGTGGTGCAAAATACATTCCCACCCTGAGGATTAACTGGACAAAGCGCAAAGTATCGCGGATAGGCTTAATTTTACTGTTGCCTTGGCGAGCAAAATAGTCAATCGGTTCATAATGGACTAAATAACCATTAGTTAACATGGCTAGGGTAATCGTAGTGGTAAAACTAAAAGTATCGGGTAAGATAGTAAAAAATCTCTCTACCACGCTCTTACGAAAAACCCGTAAGCCACTATTAAGATCCAGAATGCGACTATTGGTAATCCATTCGGCAAAACGGACAAGAAACCACTTAGGAATTTTGCGAATTGTTGGATAAACGACATTAGCACCAGTGCGCGCCCCGACCACCATATCGGCATTCTCTAGCAGGGCAACTAATTGGGGAATTCTTTCGTTAGGATAGGTTCCATCCCCATCCGTAATCACGATTGCCCCATATTTAGCCTGTCTAATTCCCGTTTTTAGCGCCGCACCATAGCCACGATTTCTGGGATGTTCGATTACCCTAAATGTCATCAATTCCTGAAGTTCTCGCAAGATTTCACCCGTTCGATCCTTAGAACCATCATTAACCACCACAATCTCATAGGTACAATTAGAGAGTTTTAGTTGTTCTTGGAGAAGTTCTAAAGTCGGAGTAATACCCTTTTCCTCATTGTAGACGGGAATGACAATAGAAAAAGCATCACTGATCTTCTTTCTTGCTGAACTTGACGATAATTTACTCTCCAATTTTGTACTGCTTTCCATTATTTCTAGGTGAACTGTTATTAGTTTAGCGGCTTATTATGACTGGTTTCTTCAGAGATATCCTCGTCAGGGTTAACCATAAGTAATCGGGCTAAATCAATTTCCTAGTCGAGACGGGAGACGGTCGACAGCCATCAGTTATCATTGGTCTGACTGTCTTTTCACTGATTACCGATTACCGATCAATATTTACTGGTGACAGACCTAAAAAGCTTTCGAACTAGAGAACCACGAAGTCTGACAGAGTAGGGGCTTAGATGTGTAATGACTTTTACTTAGTTACATAATCATATTTAGTCAAATGCCAGAAGAACTCAGGAAAAACTCTTCCTCAACCGTCTAGAACTTTTTGTCTGTGTCTAGGTAGTATATTTAATCTCTGCTGAACAGCGATTAAGTCCCCAATATTTCAGAACTTTACCCTACCTATCCAGTATATCAGTGTATATTGGACAGTTGTCAAGTCCTTCAAAAAAAATTAAGCAATAGATTTATGGCAGAAAAATTAGGCATCGATTATTTTGACAAAAACCGCCCCCTGGCGAAACTTCACGGCAAGACCACCCTGCAAATGCGCCGCAAAATGTATGATTTTTTAGAGAATGCCGTGGATGGTGTGAGGGGAAAAAAATTTTTAGACCATGGTTCCACACCGGAAACCACCAGACAAGCGAGTAACTGCTTTATCCGCTGGTTGCTGGAAGATGATGCTAAGGTTTATGCCTGTTCTCCCGAAGAAATTAGCCATTTAGCGGCATTTTTCCCCGGATTAGTTGTCCTTGATTGGCCTCCCACACCTTCCCAAGTAGAAGGAATTGACTATATCATCTCATCGGCGGTTATCGAACACGTCGGCAATGAACAATCGCAGATTGAATACGTCAGCAGCCTGCTGCGATTATGTCCCCGCTTATTTATCACCACTCCTAATCGCTACCACTGGCTAGAATTTCATACGCGCTTGCCCCTCTTGCACTGGCTGCCGAGAAGTTGGCATCGCGCTGTCTTAAACTTAATTGGGATGAAGTTTTGGGCTAGTGAAAAAAATCTGCGCTTGCTTGCGGAAGATGAATTTGCCCGTATTATTGAACAAGCTGCCCGAATTAATGGTTTAAAAGTTACTCTCCACTGGTATAAGCCGAAATTTCTGGGCTTAGTGTCTAATCTCTGCGTTTTAGTTAACTAAGGCTGTCAGTCCTAAAACCACAAATCTATTCCTGGCCACAAACAGAAAATAAGTTATCAAAAAAAGACGAAAAGAAGGGACTTTTTCCGATAATAAAGGGCAGAGTTAGACCTGCCCTTTGATCTTCTTTCTTGGCACTGATTACTGATTAATGATTAACGTCAGTTCGGGATAAGGGGGGAAGGAAAAGAGGGCGGCTAGTAAGCTGAAAAATATATAACCATATCCTCGATAGTTCCAGTACCCCCAACTCCAGTGCAGTCTTAACGAGTAATTTAGGTAGTCAACGGCTTACTATTGAGGCAATGGGGACAAATTCAGGACAAGACTTTCCCTAAACAGGCGGGTAAATCGGCCAATTTTTCTACCACTGTCACCCCAGCTTCTTGAAAATGACGTAAGCTATCTTTTCTGGTATTCTTAGCGGCAACAGAGTAGGAAAGTTGGTTAGAAATAATTGTTTCTGTATCGCCGAAATTGGTTTCAATCGCTGCATTTAATCCCACAAGATAGGCAATCACTGGTTTTTCGATCGCCGAGGCAATATATTTGGCAGCCTCGATTTCGGCCTTTCCTCCCACCTGACTGACGAGGAGAATCGCCTCGGTATTGTCATCTTCCTCAAAAACCTGCAACCATTGGGACAAATTGGAGCCAATAATGCCATCAGTACCCAAATTTACCGCCATAGATTCACCATACCCCGCTGCTGTTAAAGTTTTCGCCACCTCATCCCCTATGCGATCGCCGCGTGTGATCAGACCGATTGTCCCCGATTGATAAAAGTTCGGTTCACAAATACCCAACCAAAGATAATTGGGAATAATTACACCTTGGCTGCCGGGTCCGAGAATTAATGTCCCGGTGGTACTAGCTATCTTTAATAATTCCACCAGATCCAAGGGGGGAACTTTGGGGGTGACGATAATTAATTGGGGAATACCTGATGCGATCGCTTCTAAGGCCGCATCTAGGACTTGATTGGGGGGGACTAAAATTAAACTGGTTTGGATTTCTCCTGCTTCAGCAACGGCCTCGGCCACTAGATCAAACACTGGTATCTCTGCGATTATCTCACCACTGCAGCCACTAGCCACTCCCGCTACTAAACAGGTTCCTTGGGTTTTCAATCTTGCTGCATAATATTTGCCAAGGGGTCGATCGATCCCTTGCATAATTATCTGATCTTTATCTGTCCATTTCATATATTAAGTGTTGGGAGTTGTTTCAGTTATCAGTAAACAGTAAACAGTAAACAGTAATCAGTAATCAGCTTCTGAAGGCAAGAGTCAAAGGTTTTAAGTAGTCGTGCAAAATTAATTTCCTAGTGAAGATAGGCAAAAGGCAAGAGGCAAAAGGCTTCGGCCGTGAGATCAGCCGAACGGCAAGAGGGGGTTAGATATGTGTAATTAATTTTGCTTAGGTACTTAGATTGGGCCCTTGTGAACTGAAAACTCACATCTGATCACTGATCACTGATCACTGATTCTAGGCTAATTTAATGGCTGCAGTGACCACCTCTTCTAAAGACTCTAACCAATGAAAGTTAACATCAGCTAAACTCTGACTGAGATCGATCGCTTTGCTGTCAGCTAGGACGCGAAAAATTATTTGTGGTGGGGTGGGATTGAGAAAAGATCGGGGTTCCAAGGTTTGTCTTTCCTGTCGGGTGGCCCGGATCGTTCTTTCGCCGCTGCCAGGGCCGGGTGATAATGGGCTATAACTGCGGTAGTAATTGCTAATACTCTCGATCGCTTTTTGGCCAAAGTCGGGATAACTGATAATATCAACGATAACCACTTTTAAATTAGGCAATAGTTGGAATTGTTGCAGACCGGCCTCTATTTGCTCGTTTAATTGCTCTAATTCTAGTCTTTCCTCCAGTATAAGCCATGCCGCCAGTTTTGCCCCTTTGCTGGCTAAGGCATCCCAGACAGTGGACATCAAACCCTGGCCATTGCTAATCACGGCTATTCGGCCAGTTTGATCAATTATCGACCAAGGGGATTGTAATTGGGGTGGGGTCAAGGCTAGGAGATCGAGATGTCTAGCTAAAGCGGCATCATTAACAGTTATTTTGCCATCTAGGGCCATCACTTCCCCGGCTTCGTTGATACCCAAGGGATTAATCTCGATAATATCGAGATCTTTGCTGACAAAGAGACTATACATTTTTTCGAGAATTTGACTGATAGACTCGATCAAAGACCCTCTTAAACCCATAGATACGGCTAATTGCCGACAGAGATAGGGGGAAAATCTCGCTTCGATGACCACTTTTTGCATGGTTGCCAGTAAACTGTCCACATCCATCCCCCCTTGACTCGCACCCAGTAAAACTGGTCTTTGCAGATGATAATCGAGTAAAATGGCTAAAAATATCTCCTGTTGCGGATTATACCTGGCTTCTGCTAGGATTACCTCTGGATATTCTCCGGCGATCGGTAAATGAAAGATAGCATGGGCAGCAGCGATCGCATCAATGGTATTAGCGACAAATCTCACTCCTCCTGCTTTTCCCCGGCCTCCCGTGCGTACCTGGGATTTCAGCACGATAGGATAGGGAATGTTTAATCTTTTTAGTCCCCCCGGTTCGTGGATTGGTTGGGAAGGTAAAATGGGGATACCTACTTGAGCAAATATTTCCTTGGCTTGGTATTCGAGTAAATCCATAATTGATTAATTGATAAAGTGGCGGTTCTCTCTCTGCTCGTTTCGGTAGCTTGGGGACTATGAAGATTATTTTAGCAACAGCATCCAGTTCACGGGTGATCGGGGAGAATATTCTTGGTTGATAGGGATGGGGGACTTGTCGTGACGTCAATCTCGATCGCAAAACTTAAAGTTAATTCGATCGGGTGATTTTTTTTTTGATAGGATTGAACCTATAATTTTCCCATAAATAGTTCTTGTTCCCCATTAACCGTGCCAAACTAAGAACTGCGGACAAATCAAGAGTTTTGGCGTTTCAATAGACCAAATAAACTAATAACTGGCAATTACTCGAAAATATCAGTTATTTTTTGCTAAAATTCTCCTTTTTTCCGCATTTTCCTGCTTGGAAACAAACTTTTTTCCCCTTTCGTCTCTATTTTTAATTCGCTCCCACTAGGAAACTCAAGGGTAAGATGCTAAATTTTCAAAAGCAGGGTCGTCATCATCCTTTGACTCTATTAACAATGCTTTTAAGTGCTTCTTTCGTTGTGGTCTGCCTTTCCTTGACTCCTGCGATCGCACGTCAATTCGCCCCAATTAACCCGATTAAACCAATTCCTTTGGGGAATGATCAATTAATTCCTGCCGGCACAGACATCCCTGTAAAATACGAGCAAGGGGAAAAAATTCTTTTAACCAAACAAGAAACTTTTTCTTTATCTCTGACCGTCACCGATAATATCAAAAATTCCCAAGGACAGACAATTATTCCCGATGGTAGTCAGATTATCGGAGAAATTAAACCTGATGGTCAAGGTTCGCGTTTTTTATCCCAAAAAATCTTTTTAAAAACCCATCAACCCCAAGAAAAATCTATTGATGCTATTTCGGCAGTTTTCACCCGTCTAGAAAGGCTAATTAAGGGAGTTAACCCCGATAAAATTATTCAGGGTGCAGTATTAGGAAAATCCGCCGCTTCTGTCCTCGCTTCTTTTACTTCTGACCAACCGGTTAGCGAGATTATACGAGGAGGAGGATTAGAAGTATTAGCCGGTTGGTTATTACGAGGAGAATCGGTGGAATTATTGTCAATTAACCCCAAGGAAGATTTAAAATTAACCCTTCGTTCTGATTTTACCGGTCAGTAACTACTAAATCTGTTGAGTATAGGCTACATATCAGGACAGGCAAAAGGCAAAAGGCAAAAGTTAGTGTAAGCTGAGAAAAATCAGGTGTGTTAGTTATTAATCTAACACACCAGCTATCGAGACTAAGCGGCGTTTTGCCGATACCATTCAATGGTTTTTTGCAAACCTTCTTTAAATTCCATTTGAGCAACAAAACCGAATTTTTCCTGAGCGCGGGTTGTATCTAAACAGCGTCGCGGTTGACCATTCGGTTTATCTATTTCCCAAACAATTTCGCCATCAAAACCCATTAAATCACAGATTAATTCGACTAAATCTTTGATAGAAATCTCATAATTTGTACCAAGATTAACCGGGTCTGATTCATTATAGAATTGGCTGGCCATGACAATGCCTCGTGCTGCATCGGTGGAGTAGAGAAACTCCCGGGTTGGACTACCATCTCCCCAGACAGGAAGTTGTTTATCTCCCCGTTGTTGTGCCTCATAAACCTTGCGAATTAAAGCAGGAATTACATGGGAACTACCCGGATCAAAATTATCCTCTGGCCCGTATAAATTCACCGGTAAAAGATAAATTCCGTTGAAACCATACTGCAAACGATAAGACTCTAATTGTACCAATAAAGCCTTTTTAGCGATACCATAAGGCGCATTGGTTTCTTCGGGATATCCTGACCATAAATCGTCTTCATGGAAAGGTACTGGAGTAAATTTTGGATAGGCACAAATTGTCCCCACACAGACAAATTTTTGCACTCCTGCTAGATAGGCAGCGTGAATTAATTGGGTTCCCATCATCAAATTATCATAGAATAATTCTGCGGGTTTTTCCCGATTGAGACCGATGCCTCCCACATGGGCCGCCAAATGGATAATTAAATCTTCTTCGTCGGCTAAACGTTGACAGTTTTCCCAAACTCTTAAATCACAATCTTTGGACCGAGGAATTGTAATTTTTTCGGGATTTGCCCCTGCTGCAATTAATTGATTAACTACTTGCCGACCTAAAAATCCGGCCCCCCCGGTGACGACGATTCTTTGTTCGCTTAAATTCAGCATATTTTTACCTCTTTAATCCACAGTTGTCATTGAACGATTGCGAAGATAAGCCAAATCTTTTAATAACTGTCCGCTATCACCACCGTTATTAAGATTAATCCCCAAAGCCGCTAAATCCGCATCTACCATTAATTTTACCAGTCCCTCGAACGTTACCGACGGCTGCCAGCCTAATTTCTCCCTGGCTTTTGTGGAATCTCCTATTAATAAATCCACTTCCGCTGGACGCAAATAACGTTCATCAAACTCCACATAATCCTGCCAATTTAAATTAACGTATTGGAAAGAAATATCGAGAAACTCCCGGATAGAATAGGTTTCATTGGTCGCCACCACATAATCATCCGGTTCTTCCTGTTGTAACATTAACCACATCGCCCGCACATAATCCTTAGCATAACCCCAATCCCGTTTAGAATCAAGATTTCCTAAATAGAGTTTTTTCTGTTGTCCGGCAATAATTCGGGCCAAGGCGCGGGTAATTTTGCGCGTGACAAAAGTTTCTCCACGCCGGGGGGATTCATGGTTAAATAAAATGCCGTTACAGGCAAATAAGTCGTAGGATTCCCGATAGTTGATTGTTTGCCAGTGACCGTAAACTTTCGCACAAGCGTAGGGACTGCGGGGATAAAATGGCGTGGTTTCTTTTTGGGGAACTTCCATGACTTTCCCAAACATTTCCGAGGAACCTGCTTGATAGAAACGCACTTCGATGCCGGTTCTTTTTTGGTAATCCCGAATTGCTTCTAGTAATCTTAAGACCCCCACCCCCACAGCATCAACGGTGTATTCTGGGGCATCAAAACTAACCCGCACATGGGATTGGGCCCCTAAATTATACACTTCTACCGGTTGCACTTGTTCAAGGATACGCCGCAGGGTCGTCCCGTCGGTGAGGTCGCCATAATGAAGAAATAATTTAGTATCGGGCTGGTGGGGGTCAGTGTAGATATGATCGATGCGATCGGTGTTAAAAGTTGAAGTACGACGGATGATACCGTGGACTTCGTAACCTTTTTCTAATAATAATTCGCTCAGATAGGAACCATCTTGACCGGTGATGCCAGTAATCAGGGCGCGTTTCGGTTGAGTCATCAGTAATTTACCTAATCGGGAAGAATAAAGACCAGGGCAGGGTCTGACTGCTTATAGCACACTTTAGCCCCTTAGGACAAGTTTGGCTAGGTTGAGAGGGGACAAAAAGATGAATTGATTTTTTATCCGGGCTGCATAGATTCTAAATGGTTCTGACAATTTTCTCGAAATTTTCTGACTTGAAATTCCTTGACTTTGATTAATCGATAATTATCTTTTCCCATGGCGAGGGAAAATTTGGCTTCGGTGTCATCAAGTAAATTTTTGGAGATAGCTTTCCACTGTTCTTGCGTTTGCCAATGGGCAACGATAATTAATTCCTCCTCGATAGCGGGATTAATCCAAATTTCTTTACCTAAAAAACCCGCTTGTTTTGCTAAAAACTTTGTCCAAATTTCTTCATCTTTTTGGATAAATTTTTCCCTAGCTTCGGGTTTAACTTGAAATTCTAACCACTCAATGACCATAGTAATTATCTCCTATTTTTTGGCTTTCATCAAGAATTCTTCTGTGAGTTTCATAAAAGCTTTGGAACCACTAGAAGAGGGCATGGCTGCCACCACAGGCACGAACATATCAACAGCTTTAGCTACATTAACATCCATAGGAATCGCATTAGCAAAAATTTGATGGGCTTGAAAATCCTGTTGTACCCGGCGCATGACTTGATTATAGTAGCGACTGAGTAAACCACCACCGGAAAGAATAAAAACTATACCGAGTAAACCAGGGTTAATCGGTTGGGTTTCTTGATGACTAGCTTTCAGTTTAACTATTCTTCTTTCTAATAGCTGAATGCCGACAATCGATAAAGGTTCGGGACGGGCGGGTAGTAAATAAAAATGACTGCTACAGAGACCACTACGAGTTAAAAGATTATAGCCTGGAGCGCAGTCCATGATAATATAATCGTAACGGTCTTGAATGGGATCAATGATTTTTTTAATTAAGATTCTTTCGAGGTTATTCCAAGCATAATCAAAGCCTAAATCTTCCTGTAAAATTGCTTGGTGGTGCAGGGTTTCTGAGACGACATATTCATCATAAAGTTCGATGTCTCCTGGCAGTAAATCTAAGCCTTTAATTTCACATACTGAAGGGACAATAATATCATCAATAGTTAATTTATTGTAGGGATTGGGTTTGATAATTGCTTCTAATAAATAGCTTAAAGTGCGTTTTTTGCGACGCAGTTGAGCGAATTCATGGGGGGACATTAAGCTAAGAGTCGCACTGATTTGAGCGTCTAAATCAAGGACAAGGACTCGTTTTTGCTGAAATTTAGCTAAACAGGTGGCAAGGTTGACGGTAAGGGTAGTTTTTCCTACTCCTCCTTTCATATTAACGGTGCTGATGACAGTGGCCATGATGGGAATTCCTTTCTAGTTAACCGATGGAATATCTCGACGTAAAACCTGCCCGTTGGGAGCCATAATCAAAGGAGGTAAACTGGTAATATCGATCGCCTCTTGGGTTTTCATGTCGTAGGTGGTGTAAAATGTTTCCTGTTGATGGGGATTAATATCGACAATTGTTAGGGTTTTTCTAGGTGCTTGTTCACTGTTCAACAACCGTCGCGGTCCACTGCCTAAAGCTCCTGAGTGTAATAATTGTAATTGCCCCCGTTTACCCGGATAGTAAGCGTGAGCGTGGCCACTAATATAAGTATGCACCTGATAGCCTTCTAAAAACGCTCTTAATTGCTCGGCATCGGCTAAATAATCCCCCGGTCGATTTCTGCCCACGGCAATACCGTAGAGGGGTAAATGACCGATTACTAGCCGCATTTTAGCATTTTTAGCGTCGGTACTACTCAAGTTTTTTGCCGCCCAATTTAGTTGTTCCCCAGAGATTAAATGAGTGGAGGCATCCCAAACTAGATAGAATATACCATTTTGAGTGAAAGTATAATAAAAAGGAAAGCCGGTTTTATCGATAAAATTTAAACTTGTCTCATGTTGGGGATTTTGCCAATAATCTTGGGCTAATTTTCTCTCTTTAGCATAGATAAATTTTCCTGCGGATAAAGCTCCAGAAGCGTCATGATTACCGATGGTAAAAGCAAAAGGTATTTTAGCAGCTCGCAGGGGCGCAGCGATATGGCGATCAAAGGCTGACCACATGGCGTTAATTGCTGCCTCTGTCAAGCTGCTTTTTTGTCCTGCCACCATGTCGCCACCACAGAGAACCAGATCGGGTTTATGATTGATAATTAAAGGGATAGCTCGATCGATTTCGGGATCGTAAGTAGTGGAACCGTATTGACTATTAAGGTCACTAATCACGATTATCTTGACTTTTTTCGCTTTTTGTGCTTGTTTAACGGGAGACTCAGGGGTATTTTGGGAAGTAACGGGCTGTAAAATCTGATGAGCGCAAGCTGCCAAGCTAAAACCGCCTAAACTGCCACTAATAAGCAAAAATTTACGGCGTTGCATAGAATATCAATCTCGTCTTTAATTGAGGTCACGTCAGTTAGTGTAGCAATTTTTGTCCCTTCGATCGCTTTTTTTCTCCATCATCCCAATTAACCCTCAGGAGATAACTTGACAATTCTCTTAACTTCTTTTGCGCCTTGGTTATGCCATCAACCGAGTAATTCCTCCGATGATTTGTTAGTATCTATTCAAGATAATTATGCAAAAAAGCTTTTATTTTTGCGTCAACTTCCCGTTAATACCCATCGAGCCAGTGAACGAGTTATCAAAGCTATTCAAGACAAAAACCCCGATTTCGTTATTTGTTGTGGCATGGCAGAAAGTCGTTATCGTTTAAGTTTAGAATCTCATGCTAGGAGTAGCACAAAACAGTTATTTACACCAATTCCCTTGCCAGATTTAATTAAAAACCTTGACTATAGTTATATCAGCGATAATGCCGGTCAGTTTGTCTGCGAAGAATTATATTTTCAAGTCTTAAAACATCATCCGAGAGCTTTATTCGTTCATGTGCCGCTTTTAACTGACAAAAATTTTGTCATTATTCAAAGGGATTTTCAAAAAATTATCAGTAATTAGTCGGACAAAATTAATTTCCCAAGCTTAAAGAACCGGAATTTTTTAAGGCCGATAAATTAGCATTACCCGTACAGAATAAAGCAATTTCTAATTCAGCAATCAAAAAAGTCACCAACTCATCTACCGCCGCCTCCGATGCCACGGCTGCGGTGAGAAAAGGCCGGGCTAAACCGCCTAAATCCGCCCCTAAAGCGATAGCTTTGCCAATATCGACCCCATTTTTCAAACCCCCGGAAGCGATGAGAGGAATAGTAGAATTAATCGCCCGGATAGAGGTAATACAATCGGCGGTGGGTAAACCCCAATCGGCAAAAACTTGACCTAAATGACGCTGTTTTTTGTCTTTTGCCCTTTGACTTTCCACCTTTGCCCAAGAAGTGCCGCCAGCCCCTGCCACATCAATCGCCGCCACCCCCGCCTCTATTAACTTTTTAGCCATTGCCCCGGAAATCCCGTTACCCACTTCCTTAGCCACCACAGGAACGGGCAATTTAGAGCAGACGAGGGCGATTTTGTCAAGGATTCCTCGAAAATTTTTATCGCCTCCCGATTGTACCCATTCTTGCAGGGGATTAAGATGAAGAATCAGGGCATCAGCCTCCAATAAATCGACTAATTTAAGGCATTCTTCCACACCACAGCCATAATTTAACTGCACTGCCCCTAAATTAGCCAAAAGTAGGATATCGGGGGCGAGATGGCGAACGGAAAAAGTGGCGGCTAATTCCGGTTGTTCGAGGGCGATACGTTGGGACCCAACCCCCATCGCTAAACGGTAACGTTGGGCGACGGTTGCCAGTCGAGTATTGACTAGATGGGCTAAGGTAGTTCCCCCCGTCATCGAAGAAATCAATAGAGGCGCGCCGAGGCTTTTGCCTAAAAAGCTAGTACCGATATTAATATCACTACGGTCTAGTTCTGGCAAACAGCAGTGATTAAAGCGATATTTCTCTAATCCGCTGCTAATTTCGCTAAATTCTACGTCTTCTTCCAGACAAACTCGCAAATGTTCGGCTTTACGATTTTCTATGTCACTAGAGGCATTAACAGGGGGGAGAGTGGTCATAGGTGAGGATGACGATCGCTACACAGTTGACTATACAGGATATTGAGTCAATTGTTCCAGTTGTTAACGAAGGCGGTGGTTGGTCGTCAGCAATGGAAACAAATTCAGCCATAGGAGCGATCGATCTTTTTGTCCTTTGTGTCTTTGTGGTTCTTTCCACGCGCTATATTAGATTAACAAGTCAAATAAATCAAGAGAAAGAGCTAAAAGATTGGCAACAGATTAACTGGTTCGTGTATGCTTTGAGATGGTCATAATCTGAGATTTATTTTTACCCATCAGGTGATTGGCTACGACATGATCAATAGGCCGCCCGTTAGTTTAATCCGTTGCTGCTACGAATGCCTGGGGAAGATTAGCTAATAAGCGATCGCCCCGATCTGAAAATTCCCGCTCGATTTTCCTATTGCTTCGGTTGAAAATTGACCATGACTCTTATCTCTTCTAAATCCCTCACTTTACCGGAATTTCTCTCGCTAACCGATGCCGATGGCGATATTACCTATGAATTAGTCGATGGAGAAGCGATCGCAAAAATGTCACCGAAATTCTTTCATTCTCGTTTAACTCTGGCTTTATCTTCTATACTCGATCACTGGAATCAAGGACGGGGAGAGGTGGGAATCGAATGGGCGATCGTCCTAAGCAAAAACGATCGAGATTGGTGTCCCGTTCCCGATCTCCTCTACATTTCCTTGGAAAGGTTAGGAGATATTACCCTCACCGATGAAGCTTGTCCCGTTCCCCCGGAATTAGTCATCGAAATTATTTCTCCCGAACAATCCTTCAGCAGCCTGAGCGAAAAAGCCGTGGACTACCTAAAAGCGGGAGTCAGTCGCGTCTGGATCGTCGATCCCCGGGCCAAGCAGATCACAATTTTCTATCCCGATGCGCCCCCGGCGATTAAAAAAGGCGATGACGAGATTAGCGATATTCTCCTCCCCGATTTAACCCTAACCCCCGGACAAATTTTTGCCAGGGCCCGATTAAGTTAATGCCCTACACCCCGCGATCGATTCCACCTTCTGCGAACACCTGTACTGATTAACGGCAGCGGATAGATTAGAACGGATTAAAAAGTTAACGAAAACAGGAACGATCAAAAACCCTAAAAGTCAACCCCTAGGCATAGCGTTTACGGTTTTAACATTCTTGTAATGTTTCGCTCATGATCATTTTGGGAGCAGTTTTATGGAGCGATCGCTCTAAGCTGCTGTAGAATTAGTTTAACAAAAGTGAGATGCAGCCAAAGACTTGCAGTTAAATAATTGGATGGCGACCTAAAAACATGAGTGAATTAACTATTCGTCCCGCTAAAATTACTGGTGTCATCCCGGATTCGATCGCCGCCGAGGTAGGTTTTGAAATTGGGGATGCGCTCGTCTCTATCAATGGTAATCGTCCCCGGGACTTAATCGATTATCAATTTTTATGTGCCGATGAATTTTTAACCCTAGAAGTGCTTGATAGTCAGGGCAAAACTCACCGGATAGACATCGAAAAAGATTATCATGAAGACTTAGGTTTAGAGTTTGAAACTGCCCTTTTTGATGGCTTAATTCAGTGTAATAATAAATGTCCTTTTTGCTTTATCGATCAACAACCAGAGGGCAAAAGAGAAACTTTGTACCATAAAGATGATGACTATCGTTTAAGTTTTCTCTATGGCAGTTATTTAACCTTAACTAATCTCACATCAAAAGAATGGCAGCGGATCGAAAAGATGCACATCTCACCGCTTTTTGTATCCGTTCATGCCACGGAACCAGATCTGAGGATTCGTCTCTTAAAAAATCCCCGCGCTGGTCAAATTTTAGACCATTTAAAATGGCTACAAGCGAGACAATTACAAATTCACGCCCAAGTGGTAGTTTGTCCCAATATTAATGATGGAATTCATCTGCAAAGAACCCTATTAGATTTGGTTTCTTTTCATCGGGGGGATATTCCCTGTGTGGAGTCGGTTGCCGTGGTTCCCGTGGGATTAACCCGCTTTCGTCCCCAAGAAGATGAATTAATTCCCGTTAGCCAAGAAAAGGCGCGAGAAGTGATTGAACAAGTCCAAATTTTACAGAAAAAATTTCGCCAAGAATTTGGCAGTAATGTGGTGTGGTTAGCCGATGAATGGTTTTTAATTGCCCGAGTCGATTTACCACCCCAATCTCACTACGAAGACTATCCCCAAATCGGTAACGGAGTTGGCTCAATTCGTCAATTTATTAGGGATTTTCAGAAGACAGCCAAGAAGTTATTACCTGCTCAAATTACTCCGTATAGACGGTTGATATGGGTAGTGGGAAATGCGGTAGAACAAGCTTTTCAACCCCTAGTTAAACAGTTAAATAAGGTGCAGGGTTTAACCGTGGAATTAGTGGCTTTAAATAGTGATTATTGGGGACAGGAAATCACGGTTACGGGTTTATTAACTGGCCAAGATATTCTCAAAGGATTACAAGGTAAAAATCTTGGGGATGGGGTTTTATTACCCTCCCTCATGCTCAAGCATGGGGAAGCGGTATTTTTAGATGATCTAACCCTAGAAACTGTTATTAATCAGTTAGGAGTCCCTATTTATCCAATCCTAGGAGTGGAGGAATTAATTAAAACTTGTCTGACGCTCAATAGACCTCTACCTAAGTAATATAGGACTTACGCATTGACAGAATTTCCGTAGTATGCCTTTGAACTTCAGACTATGGCTTCCAAGTTATTGAGGTCAAGGAAGTTGGATGCTAAATTATTGACAATAAAAGAGCGGATGACCTCAGTAAATAACTCCCTTTGTCAGGAATACCAATTAACAATTTGCGCTTTAAATCGGAGAAATTCTAACTGAATAAATCTGCGAATGGCACAAAATATGTGAGTCCTGATCGCCTGACTTTCTCTTACTTGAAACCCTTCAATATTACACAATGGTTTTAAGGCACGATGGTACTGCTCAATTCCCCAATGTTGGTCATGAATTTTCTGGAATTCTGTCCTGGTGATTGAGGGGAGTTTCTCTGAGTTAGAGACGAACACAACGTAGTAACGGAATTCGTTTTTGAAGACCGTTCTAAATACCTTGACTCATCCCACTTGTTTCAGATAAACAATTAATCCATCGGTCGGGATATCTAAGGTTTGAACTTGAACATATTTAGTTCCTATTTCAACCGAGACGCGCCCGATTCACATGAGGAGTAAACAAACCCCGAAAGCCCTTGTCTTTAAGGGTATTCATGGTTTCTTTGGCAGCATACCAACTGTCTCCTGTGACTGTCTCTGGTTTCAATCCCCAAGCTTTTACTTCGTCCAACATTTCTAAGAAATATTCATGTTTTGTCTGACCCTCCTGTTTATTAACGATTCGATAATTAACGGGAACTGACGTTCCTTTACCATCGGTATAATATAAGGTAACTAGGCCAATTCAAGTCTGAATTGCATCACTGTCTGATCTACCTTCATAGAATACCTCATTCGGGGTACGATAGTCAAGACATTTTCGAGGACGATTGTTAATCAAGTTTACGGCTCTTTCTAGCTGCTCTGGCTTAACAATTTTGAAATTCGTTCCCTTGGCAAAAAATTGTCTTAACAGTCCATTGGTAGGCTCGTTTAATCCCCTCTCTCAAGAATGATAAGGAGTAGCAAAATAAAAATCTGCTCCTAGTTTCTGACTCAACTCTTGATGTCCACAAAATTCTTTGACCTGGTCACAAGTAAAGGTTTTTCTTTGGTCAGGGTGAATCTCTTGGAAAAGTTTTTCTGTGACAAGGGTTGATTTCCGATGCGGTTTTGTTTTTGGCTAATCCTGCTACTAAAAATTTCGAGCCTTTGTCCATATATGTAACGAGAACTCCTAGATGATTTCCTCCAATCATTGTGTCACTTTCCCAATGACCGATTTCGGTTTTCTGGTCAGCAATTGCTGGTCGCTCGCAGCTATCTACACGCCACAGAATCCCTCCACGCTTACTTTTCCCACCGTATCGACTCTTTCTTTTTCCTCGTCCAGCCGCGTAGGTATTCTTGATACTTTCCACAGTCTTGATAGTTCTGATAGATCATTTGATAGATAGTTTCGTGACTGAGAGATTCTTGACCAGCTTTTTTCAGACGACCTGCTATTTGTTCGGGACTATGATAATATTTCAATCCTTT
This sequence comes from Microcystis wesenbergii NRERC-220, assembly GCF_032027425.1. Lineage (NCBI taxonomy): Bacteria > Bacillati > Cyanobacteriota > Cyanophyceae > Chroococcales > Microcystaceae > Microcystis > Microcystis wesenbergii. The sequence goes on from NZ_JAVSJA010000001.1 coordinate 1,199,180, forward strand.
TTTCACCAACTCTAAGGCTGACTCGCTGACATTTTTAAAGGGTTGTTTGGCATTTTTTCGGCGCGTCTCGCTTTGAGCTTGTGCTGTGTCAGGTAGATAGCAGCCGAGGCAACTTTGATTCCTTCTTAATTCTCGTGCTATCGTGCTTTGATGACATCCGAGCCAGACGGCCATTTGCCGTTGAGATAAATTTCCCTCTTGACTAAGTTGGTAGAGTAAGTTTCTTTGTTCTATGTTAAGATGTTGGGGGCTTCGTTTTTGGGTCTGATTTGTTTTTGTTAATGATCAGACAGTACCTGATGAGCCTTTCTTTGTCAACTCTTGAGGTTGATGCGTTTCATTTTTGAATTGGCGCTATATACTAAAGTTATTTGCCTGATCAGACCCCAGATGATGGCCGATTAGATAGTACAAAGCAGTCTCTTTTATATCCAAATCAGAACTTAGATGTTGAGATTTATAGGTTAACTTATAAAGTGGGGCTTTTTTTTGGTCAATATGTTCCTTGATTTTCAGGGTTTCTGATAGGGGAATTTTTACTAACTCACTACCTCCCAATACTAACATTTCATTACAGGGAAGATGAGGGGTACTGTCCCAAATGGTTTTTGCTTTTGAGTCACGAAAAACAAGTTTAGTAAAATGGAAAGAGTAATGAAAATAGTAAAGATACTGAAATTTTTGGATGAAAGGATTCACAAGAGTTAGGGTCGATTTGGGATCACGCAGAGAGTATTTTAATAGTCCCTCTCTCAGTTTGTTGCCTATCTTTAGGAGAATTGTTCTGAAAAATTTAAAGTTTTTTGACTGAATCAGATTATTTTCATATCTGTAAAAATTATGCCAATAAGCCTTATATCGATTAGTAATAAAGTCAGAATTCATATAAGCACACCATTGTTGAATCAGATAAGATTCTTTGTCAGCAGCCATGAACCAATTGTCCATTAATTTATTTTTATTGATATGATTTAAAGCAAAAAAACCCTGTTTTGTATATTCGGTTAACCAATCATCTAGGGAAAGACAACAAAAGCAAGTTGCATCTACCCAAACTCCTCCATGTTGACGGAGTAAATTAACTCTGAGAAGGTCAGCTAAAGCAGCTAAATTTGATTTTAGAAAGTCAATATTTTTAGAAAAATTTATCCAGAAATCTGGTAAAAAATTTGTCAAGTTTTCCATATCCAAAACATTAATTGTCCAGTCAGGATTGTATTTTTCCCAAGATTCTCGACATTTTTTAATGATATTAGGGGCATTTTCATAACCCTGCGCCCAGAACATCCAGATAGTTTTAGGGATAACATAACTCATAAAATAACTTTTACTGCCAGCTAAAATATGTAACCTTTGATATTGTAATTGACCTTGCTAATTTTGTCAATCGTGTTTCTATACCTGGACTTCCCCGTTGACAAAAGGCCATAACATCTGCTGTAGGAGGGATTAAGAGAATTTCTGCTGCCCCGTTACTGGGTACAAATTAAGGAAACCCCCAATAAATCTAACGCATGATTGTTGCAGAGAAGTCGGTCGAGTTATCTTAGAAAAACGATAACTTCCCTCTCTAATCGTACATTCTACTGTATTCAAGCAAATTGTCCCCAAGTCCTCCAATAAAGTCCGAAAACTAGACACGGTAAAGTTTTCTTAATTGCTTTTTTTCTCTCTTTAGATTGCCCCGATTCACTGGGATTCGCTTTAATGACATTAAGAGAGCTATCATCAATTTCTTCATCCTCAAAGAGTAAAGGAGCTAAAGATTGTTTTAAATGCCATTCTACATAGTAAGCTAACATACATAAAAAGATATGAGCCTTGACTCTATCACCCTGATAATGATAGATAGGACGTACCTTTAAATCAATTGACTTATAACAGCGAAATGCCTCCTCCACTTGAGATAAACTTTTATAAGCCTTAACCGTTGTCGCTGCATCCATCAACGTTAACTCAACAGAAGTTCTTAACACATATACACCATCCAATGCCGTTTCTTGAGCGATTAATTCCACCTTACGCTGATAGGAAAAGCCTTCTTCTTGTCGATAATATCATCGGGTAATTTTGAGAGGTTGGCCAGGGTTCTTTGGCAATTGTAACGGTTTCTGGCGGTTCTAAAAGATTAAAAGTAACGGAATTTAGCGCATTTTCGCCGTGGAGATGCTGGAGAGATGCGATCGCACTGGCACAGGCAAAAACCGGTAAAGTGTAACCCGAACGGGGTGGGGAGATAGACATGAATAGGGTCGATAGCCAATCAAATTAGCCGTGATCTGATTATAGAACCAAGGGGCAACCGCTGCTATTTTTCTCGAAACCCTGCAATTTTACGCCAAGTAATTTCAGGATATTTTTTTCTAATCTCAGGAGAGAGTTGTTTAACAGCTTCTCCAATGACTTCAAAACAGCGAATCACTGCATCTTGAATTAATAAAGATTGATAGAATCTGTCTTTTCCCCCCTGTGTATAAGATTCGATTCGTTCAATTCTATCTAAAATATCACCTAAATAAATTAAATCACCATTCATAAAGGAATCACCTCTTTCATGATTCTTTCCCGAAAACAATCTCGTAAACTGTTAATAGTAGCCACATCAACTTTACAGCCTAAATAATCTTCTAAGTCTTGAATTAAACCAATTCTATCTAATAAGTTGCGCCCTTGTTCCATTTCTACTAAAAAGTCAACATCACTGTCATTGCTGTCTTCGCCTCTAGCAACTGGTCCAAATATTAGAACATTAAATGCCCCATGTTTTCGATCAATTTTTATAATATTCTCTCGTTTTTCTTGAAGAAGTTGATAGCGTTTCATTTTCATAATTTCCTGAATCGCTCAATAAATTTTTTTCAAGCAAGATGAGTTTTTCCCACAATAATTATAGCATTTTACCCGTACATAATACCATTTTTCTTTATTCGTGGCAGGTATCTTACTCCCCTCTCCCAACCCCCCACCCTCCCCGACCCCCCCGATGTCGGGGGGGGTGGGGGGTTGGGGGTGAGGGCAATTAACCATTTCTGCCATTACTTGTGAAAAATGGTATAAGTAACTGAAAGACTTCACCCCCAAACCTTCCCACTACCCTATACCTTTTCCATAGGGATAAAAAGCCAAATAGAACAGACAAAAAGCCTGTTCTATCCCTTAGGAGAAAAAAACTTAAACGGTCATGATATCTTTTTCTTTTGTCGTTAATAAATCCTCGATTTTGGCGATAAATTTATCGGTGGATTTCTGGACTTGATCCTGTAAATCCCTGGATTCATCCTCAGAAATTTCGTGACTTTTCTCCTGTTTACGGATAGCATCGATCGCATCCCGGCGAATATTGCGGATCGCCACCTTTCCTTCTTCGGCCAATTTCGCCGCCAATTTGACCAATTCCTTGCGGCGATCACTGGTGAGGGGAGGGATATTCAAACGAATGATCTGACCGTCATTACTGGGGGTTAAACCCACGTCCGAGAGAGAAATCGCCTTTTCGATCGCCCCCATACTGGTACGATCGAAGGGTTGAATGGCGATCGTGGTTGCGTCGGGAGTGCTAATTGTCGCTAGGGACTTCAGAGGAGTTTCCATGCCATAATACTCCACCACGATCCGATCTAAAAGAGAAGCATTTGCGCGGCCGGTACGAATCGTATTAAAAGCTCTCTGGGTTGATTCGACGGTTTTCTGCATGTGGTCTTGAACTTCAGCTAACTTCACAGAATCCTCCTACCAATGTTCCAACGGGTTCACCTTTGACAGCGCGAACAATATTACCTGCTACCGACAGATCGAAAACAACTATCGGGATATTATTTTCCTTGCACAGAGCGATCGCTGTTCCGTCCATCACCCGCAGATCATGAGTCAGCACATGACCGTAGGTGAGACTTTGAAAGCGTCGCGCCTTAGGGTTATGGGAGGGATCGGAATCATAAACTCCATCCACTTTCGTCGCTTTAAACACCACTTCCGCATCGATTTCGGCAGCGCGCAGGGCCGCCGTGGTATCGGTGGTAAAGAAAGGATTACCCGATCCCGCACCGAAAACCACCACCCGACCTTTTTCCAGATGACGGATTGCCCGCCGGCGGATGTAGGGTTCAGCTAATTCCTGCATCGCGATCGCTGTTAATACCCTAGTCGATACTTGCGCTCGTTCTAGGGCATCCTGCAAGGTCATAGCGTTCATGACTGTTGCTATCATACCAATATAATCGGCCGTGGCCCGATCCATGCCGGCCGAGGCGGCTTTCACCCCGCGAAAAATATTGCCCCCACCGACCACGATCGCCAATTGGATGCCTTGGTCAACCACTTCGGAGATTTCCTGGGCGATAGCGGAAACCACCATCGGGTCGATCCCATAGCCGAGATTGCCCATCAGGGCCTCCCCACTCAGTTTTAATAATACCCGCTTGTACGCCATGCCCTTACTACCACTCGCTAAAACAAGATCTAGATAATTTTTGTCTCCCCATAAGATAGCAGGTTTTGGCCTTGATTTAAGCTGACCAGTTCACTCTCCCCCGGTACCGACAAGTTAAGATTAATAAATCTTTTCCTTGGGAAATTAGTATTTAGTGATACCTTTGTTACTAGGGGAAGCTTAGTTTTATTGAGAATTAATAACCGTGGTCAGCGATCGATTACTATTGGTCAACAAAAGCAATCAAAGGGCCGCTAAAATCGATACCTTTGATTGGGTGTATGGGTTTCAGGATGGAACTCGTCTGATGGGCAAGGTTTGCGGTTACTTAGCTCCCGATAGTAATCGTCTTCTCGATCCCGAAAACTGCAGCGCTATCTACCAGAATGCCCGGGGACAAGTCCTTAGTCGTTGGCAAGCTGAAGATTTTATCGCTTTTGAACTAACCACCACCGGGGAAGATATCCTGATCGTGGCTTCTAATGATAATTGTGTCAGTAATAGTCTCTGTTTGGTTTCGGGCATTAGTCGCAGCTGCGCCCAAGTTAGCGATGAAGGAAAATCCCTCGCCCTGGAGGTTTTTCAATACCCTGCTTGGTCTTTGCAGGGCGATAATAGCACTTCTAAGCCGGCTTTCAGTTGGAATTGTTCCGTATCTCCCTTTTTCCCCTTTGTTTCCCTGCGTTTTAATCTTCAGTCCACCAGCAGCAAAAAATTCTATCGTTGGACGGTTTCCCCCTATTTTCCCTTTTGTCCCCTCTTAGAAGTGGGAGAATCCCTGGCCTAATTAGGGTTTGCGGCAAAAAGTTTTTCCTGGGGGCAGGGTGTGGGGTGTAGGGTGTAGGGTGTAGGGTTTTAGCGATTTTGAGGGGGTCAATTACCTAATTTTCAGGGAAAAAGTACCTGAATTTTCCACCCGATCACTCCCAGATACGGTACTTTTTGGAAACCAAAAAGTCTAAAAGTCTTACCCAACAAGGTTTTTAGATTTATTGAGCAAGCCCTAATTAGCCTTCTCTATTCTTTTGCAAATAATCGACTAATGCCCATAATCCTAGGCGATAACTTTCGGCCCCAAAACCGCTAATCTGTCCGATGGCTATATCGGCAATGTAGGAATGATGACGAAAAGACTCGCGTTTGTAAATATTGCTTAAGTGTACTTCCACACAGGCCATTTTTGTGCCTAACAGTGCGTCGCGGATGGCGATACTGGTGTGAGTATAAGCTCCCGCATTAATCAAAATACCGTCCTGCTGACCCCATGCTTGCTGAATCCAGTCCACTAATTGCCCTTCCTGATTGGACTGGTGCGCGGTTAAATTCACCCCTAAACGGGTAGCTTCTTCGCTTAAAAACTGGTTAATCGTCTCTAAATTGACGTTACCGTAGAGATTTGGCTCTCTTTTCCCCAATAGGTTTAAATTCGGCCCGTGCAGAACCAGAATGCTTAGTTTATTCACAAATGTCCTCCCTATCACCACGAGAATTAATCTTATCTCGATCAGGGACTATTGCCGATCAACAACATTTTTGCCGCTACGGTAATCACCGCACCAATAGTAGCACTGAGCGCACCGACAATGATCGGCAGAATCAGACCTCGGAATCCCTGGAGGTCAGAAATCGCTTTAATCATGGTAGCCTGTTCACTTTCCACCTTTTCGAGTCGTTTATCCATCCCCCCGACTTTCTCGGTTAAAGCGACCAATCCTATCGATTTAACTTGTTCGTTTTCCACCTTTTCCAGTCGTTTATCCATCCCTACTACTTTCTCGGTCAAAGTAGCTAATCCTATCTCTACTTTATTTAATCTTTCATCGATTCTGTCAAAGCGCTCATCAATCTTGTCAAATTTTTGATTAACGTCCCTTTGTAGATTATCTATTTTTTGACTAACATCCTTAACGCTGTCTTTGATATCCTTTAAGACGGTTTCTAGGGAATAAGTGACGGTTTCTCCGGACATTCTGGTAAACTCCCCTTAGTTTTATCTTGATCCTTCTCCCATGCTCGCTTTATCGATGGGAAACTACCCTTTAATTATCACCCCAAAATATAGCGCCGGTGTTTGTTTCCCCAGCAGATACCGGCATCTGTCCCCCTTTTGTCGATTAAATTTGTTAGATTTTGGAGGAGAAATGTTAACTTATTTTAAAATTTATGCTGACCAGCACTGCTACCCATCCCGTCGGGGGAACAGATATCGATCGCTTTGATTGTCGTCAAGTTTGGTATCCTATCTACTACGTCAAAGATTTAGACAAAAAGCAGCCCCAACGCTTTACCCTACTAGAAGAGGATTTAGTGATTTGGTGGGACAAAAATCAGCAAGAATGGCGAGTTTTTGAGGATAAATGTCCCCATCGTCTCGCTCCTCTCTCAGAAGGTCGTCTTAACGAAAGCGGACATCTAGAATGTCCCTATCACGGTTGGTCTTTTTCCGGAGGAGGAAACTGTGAATTTATTCCCCAACAACCGGAAAACAGTCAAGCTAACACCTCTCGACGCGCTTGTGTGCGGTCTTTACCCACGGCTATCCGTCAGGGATTATTATTCGTTTATGCGGGTAATCCCGAAAATGCTCCCCTGACTGCGATTCCAATTATTGAACCCCTGGAGGAGGATGCTGATGCTTGGATTTGTTTGGATACCTTCCGAGATCTACCCTACTCGGCCGTCACTTTAATCGAAAATATTATTGATTCTAGTCATGTTCCCTATACCCATCATCTCACCATCGGTAATCGGGCCAATGCCGCTCCTATGGAATTAGAAATTATCGAGTCCAATCGTCAGGGATTTAAGGGAATTTGGCCCGAAGGACCGCGTAAAGGTCAATTAGGTCAGCAATACAGCAATTTTATCGCCCCCGGATTAATTTACCACGATCTCACCTCGGAAAAGTTTGGAAGGACTTTAACAGCTGTCTATGCAACCCCCATCCGTCAGGGAGAATGTCGTCTCTTTGCTCGTTTTCCTTTTAAATTTAACTCTAAGCTGCCGAAATTCTTCATTAAGCTTACCCCCACTTGGTATTCCCACATCAATCAAAACGCTATTCTCGAAGATGATCAGATTTTTCTCTACTATCAAGAGCGTTATCTGCAAGCTCGGGGGGATAGTCGGAATTTTAGTCAAGCTTGTTATCTCCCCACGAAAGCGGATTTATTTGTGTTCGAGTATCGCAATTGGGTTAATCAATACCAAGCTGATCCTTTTGCCGGTCAACCCTTTCCCCCCCTACAATCAAAAGAGATTCTCCTCGAACGCTATCACTCCCATACCAAAAATTGTGCTGTTTGTCAAGGGGCTTTAAAAAATATTAATCGTCTTCAGGGGTTAACATTAGCGATCGCTATTATTCTTGGTCTATCTTTACCACTTTTAGCCCTAATTTTCGGTCAATCAGCCCTCATTCCCGTGACAGTGCTGACAGTATTAACTGTAATTATGGTGGCAGTTTATTGGCGCTTGGGAGAACTGAAAAAACAGTTTTATCAAGGACGGGAACTATTGCCGAGAAATACCGGTAAAAAGCGATAAAGCTGCCGAAAAAGAGCGGAAGTTAGGGAACCGGTTCCTCACTATCCACTTTGGGGGTTTGGTTTTGGAGAGATTGCTGAAGTTCTTGCCAGCGAGTTTCTGCCAGTTGTTTTTGTGTTTGCACTTCTCGGTCATTGGAACGATAACGAAGTGATTCTTGATAAGCTTGAATCGCTCGCTCGTATTGACCGAGTTTAAAGCAACTATTGCCTAAACTTTTCCAGGTTTCGGGGTTATCTTTTTGTCTTTGAATCGCCTGTTGATAGGCGTTTATGGCTTGGGAATAGTCGCCTAAACGATACCAAGCGTTACCGATACCGATAAAAACTTCGGCTTTTTGGGAAGAAATGCGGCGAGCTTTTTCGTAGGATGCGATCGCTTCTTGAAATCTTTCCATTTGATGAAGTAATGCCCCTTGATTTAACCAAGCTTGATAATAATTAGAATTGGCTTGAGTTGCTTGAGTAAATGCCTCCAAAGCTTCTGACTTGCGGCCTAACTTTTGCAGAATTATCCCTTGACTATAGTGAGCTTGGGAAAATTGGGGATTAAATTGTCCGGCTTTGCTATAACTTTCTAAGGCATCATTAATTTTATTTAATTGATAGAAACTATTACCTTTTTGATACCAAATTAAGGCATTATCTGACTCGATCGCTAGAGCCTGATCGTAGGCTTTAACTGCCCCTTCATAATCCTCAAGATTCTGTAATGACCAGCCTTTTTTATACCATATTTTGGCATCATTTTGTTGAAAAGTTAACAATTTGTCAAGAGCTTTTTGGGCGGCGGAATATTGTTGTAGTTCTAGATAAATATCGGCCTTACCTTGCCAAGCTTGACTAGCGGCAGCATTAATAGATAGGACTCGCTCAAAACTTTCTAAAGCCTCCTGATTTTTATCTAATTTATCTAAAGCTTCCCCGCGACCGAGCCAAGCTTGCCAAGCGGAATCTGGGTTAATTTGAATAGCTTTTTCGTAGGTATTTAAAGCTTCCGAGTATCTTTGTAAAGCCAATAAAGCATCGGCTTTTCCTTGCAATGCCTCAAGATAATCGGGATTAATTTTTAAGGCTTGACCATAGGAATTAAGGGCATCAGTATAGCGTTTAAGTTGATAAAAAGTCTGACCTTGTTGATAGTAACTAAGAGAATTACGAGAATTTTGCCAATAGTCAAAACCCAGATAAGCACCAGCTATTAAGCCAATTGTCCCCGATACAAACAAGATTTTTGTTAGCCAAGATTTCCCTTGACGAGCAACCCGACCTTGAGGTTTCACATAGGTAGTTTTCGGATCGAGATGATGAATTTTACCTAATTTTCTCAGAGCGATTAATGCTTCACTGGCACTGGTATAACGCTGACGAAAATCATAGCGGATCATGCGCTCGATAACATCACTAAACTCGGCGCTAGTCATGGCCAAATGTTGCCAGAGAATTTCTCCCGTGCGAGCATCCAATGGAATATCTTCGGGATTTTTACCGGTTAAAGCTTGTAATCCAATCATACCAGTGGCATAGATATCGCTACTAAAACGGGGATAACCCTGGGCCTGTTCACTGGGGAAATAACCGGGGGTACCGATAGCGACCGTGGAAACGGTTTTACCTTCTTTAACTACTTGCGTGCTAATTTGTTTGACAGCACCAAAATCAATTAAAACCAATTGATTATCTTGACGGCGACGAATAAGATTGAAGGGATTAACATCGCGATGGATCACCTGTTTGTGATGGACAAATTCCAGAATTGAGAGAATTTCTGTTAATAAAGCCACCACTTTCTCTTCATTTTGCCTATAGACACCGGCAGTAATTTCTGTGGCTAAATCTTCCCCCTCAATGTATTCTTGCACGAGGAAAAATTGCCCATTTTCCTCAAAATAAGCAAATAAACGGGGAATATGGCGATGAATGCCCAATTCTTGCAGGATTTTCGCCTCGGTTTCAAACAGTCGTCTAGCGATGGCTACAGTTTCGGCATTCCGGCACTGGGGTTGAAATTGTTTGATCACACAGCGATTTTGATTAGGTAACTGGCGATCGCAGGCCAAGAAAGTCTGTCCGAATCCCCCTTTTCCCAATTGACGGATAATTTGGTAGCGATGACTAAGGATGTTTCCGGCAGCGAGTTCCATAGACGATGGCAATCCGAGGTTTTTTACCATTCTAGGCTTTTCGGCTCTCTTTTGCGGTCGCTGGACAAAATGGGGAAATTCCCCTATTCCACTTTTTTCCCTATAGAGAGGGAAAAAATTCCCTGTGGAGGGGACTGACATGACAGACAGAAAAAAATAATCTAGAAATAGAGAAAGTTCACTGTTGTTTTTTGAGAGGATAACCGCTATGTCTATGAATCCTGTTACTAGAGCCAGCACAGCTTTACTGATTACCCTGCTCATGGGTTCCATGTCCGGTACTTTTCCCGTCCTCGCTCAAAGTAATATTAATCGGCAAAGTCTCATCGCTCAACAAATCTCGATTCCGGCAGGAACAGTTATCCCCCTGAATTACGAGAAAGCCGATAAAATTTTAGTTTCTAAAAGTGATGTTATTCCTCTGACTTTAACCGTAGCCAGAGATATTCGTAACCGGAATGGGAGTGTGGTGATTGCAGCGGGAAGTGAAGTCAAGGGTACTTTAGAAGCGGCGGGCCGAGGTGTGCGGTTTATTGCCGATGAAATTCGCCTCGATGGGGGTAGTCGCACCATTCCCCTCAATGGCACTTCGCGATTAATTACTACCACTGAAACCGTGCGTAAAGGGGCAAAAACTCAAGATATCTTAGGGGGAACCGTCGCCGGTGCGGGGGCAGCTACAGCGATCGCTGCTCTTACGGGCGATCGCAAGATTGAAGTTCTCGACGTTTTAGCGGGGGCAGCCGTGGGAACCCTTGCAGGATGGGGTTTACCGACGGCGGGAATTGTCGGTGGTAGTTCCGTGCAGTTATACTCTGTTAACCCCGATCGAGATTTAAATATTACCCTGCAATCGCCCCTAGTGATCAGAGATTAGTTAGGGTCTGCTGAAAAAGTTTTTCGTGGGGGCAGGGTGTGGCCCCCCAACCCCTAGGGTTGGGTAGGGTTGATTCATGAATCAACCCTACCCCCCCAACCCCCACCCCCCCTGCCCCCCGACCCCCCCGATGTCGGGGGGCAGGGGGCGGCAAGGGGGGGTTAGCTAATCTAAGGATAGGCGGTTAAGATGCGTCTTAGTTTAATTGGAATGGTCGATTTGTTAGATTTTTAATAGTCGGTCTGTCAACCGATGGACAAAAACAGTTAAAAGATCAGAATTCAGAGATCAAAGTATGAAACTTCCTACAGGGTTACGGCGAACTATTACCCACGCTTTGGCAACTTTTCTGGGAGTTATGCTCGGTTTTAGCAGTTTAGCGGCGGTAAATGCTCAAAATCTGCCCACTGCTGCCGCCGATCTGGTCAGAATCCCCCCAGAGATGACGGCGGAAAGTTTTGTCGCTAAGGCAGTGGCCCGCACAGGTGCGGCAGTGGTGCGAATTGACACCGAAGCGATTATCACTCGTACCAATAGCCCCTTTTTTGATGATCCTTTTTTTCAGGAGTTTTTTGGGGAACAGTTTCGTGTTCCCACCCAGCAGCGAGTGGCGGGCCAGGGATCGGGTTTTATTATCGATGGCAGTGGTTTAATCTTAACTAATGCCCATGTGGTGGATAATGCCGATAAGGTAACGGTAACTTTAAAAGATGGTCGTAGCTTCAAAGGAGAAGTACGCGGTACTGATGAGATCACTGATTTAGCCGTGGTGAAAATTAATCCCCAAGGGGAAAATTTACCTGTAGCAGTCCTCGGCAATTCCGCATCCATACAAGTGGGGGACTGGGCGATCGCAGTAGGCAATCCCGTCGGTCTAGATAATACGGTAACTTTAGGAATTATTAGCACGATCGGGCGCTCGGCGGCTAAGGCGGGTATTCCCGATAAACGCATTGATTTTATCCAAACCGATGCCGCTATTAACCCGGGTAATTCCGGCGGTCCTTTACTCAACGCCCAAGGGGAAGTCATCGGCATCAATACGGCCATTCGTGCTGATGCCATGGGCATCGGTTTTGCCATTCCCATCGACCGGGCCAAGCAGTTACAAGCGACCCTAGAATCAGGTCAAAAGGTGGCCCATCCCTATATCGGTGTGCAGATGGTTAATCTAACTCCCGATTTAGCCCGGGCTAATAATCAAAACCCCAATTCTGCCATGATCGTGCCGGAAGTGTCGGGAATTTTGGTGGTGAAAGTCTTACCCAATACCCCCGCCGAAAAAGCCGGGATCCGTCGCGGGGATGTGATTGTCAAAGCTAATAATCAACCGGTTAGCGATGGCGGTGAGTTACAGGAAATGGTGGAAAAAACTGGAATCGGTCAATCTTTACCCTTAAGAATCAGAAGGGGTGAAAGGGCGATCGATCTCACCGTAATCACCGCCCAAATGTCGAATCAGTAATCGGCAGTCCAGAGTCAGTTATCAGTGATCAGATGTAAGTTTTCAGTTCACTGTTTACTGTTCACTGTTCACTGTTCACTGAAGAAAAATCCCCCCATCACCAAATCGGTTTTTTTCCTTGAGAGCGTTCTCGGTTTTTCCTCTCGCCCCTATAATCTGTGTGTAAATTAGCTTTATTTCTTTGCGAGGATAATAACTATGGATCCGGCTCAAGTTAGCAATCAAGTGTACTTTATCAGGGATTTAGCGATTAGCTTCGGGGCGAAATTAATCGGGGCGATCGTACTCTGGTTTATTGGTAAATGGTTGATTAATCTAGCGATTAATCTGCTCAAAACCAGTTTAGCCAAGGGCAACGTCGATCCTACCATCGTTAGATATATCATTTCTTTCATCCTCATTGCCCTGCAAGTTGTCCTGATCGTGGCGATTTTGGGCTTTTTTGGCGTTGAAACCACTTCTTTTGCCGCACTTTTAGCCGCTACTGGTATTGCGATCGGGGCCGCTTGGGGGGGGCTGTTGGCCAATTTTGCCGCCGGGGCTTTTTTAGTCATGTTCCGTCCCTTCAAGGTGGGCGATTTTGTCTCTGCGGCAGGTATAACTGGCACGGTGGAGGAATTGGGTTTATTTGCCACTACTATCAACACTCCTGACAATATTAGAACTGTAGTCGGCAATAACAGCATTTTTTCTGGAAATATTCAAAATTTTTCCGCTAATCCCTATCGTCGTGTGGAGTTGACCGCTCAATTAAGTCACGGGGTAAATGTCCCAGAAGCGATCGCCCTGTTAAAGGCTAAAATTAGCCGTATCCCCAATGTTTTGACTAATCCCACCCCCGATGTGGAAATTTTAGAATTTAATCCCTCCGGACTTCTCTTGGCAGTGCGTTCCTATTGCAGTAACGACAACTATTGGCAGGTCTATTTTGACACTAATAAGGTTATCTATGAATCCTTCGGTGAAGCGGGCTATCCTATTCCTGCTACCCACACGGTTTTACACAATCAATAGGGTTTGCTGAAAAAGTCTGTTGGTGGGGTTAGGAGTCAGGCTTCGGCCGTCGGTCGTTTCAGGCTTTGTTGTCCTCCTTTTTCCCACCAGTTTGTGTACTAAAAGAAGGATAATGCAAGGTTTTTGAAGGTCACAATCCTATTTTCTGAGGCATATTTTCGGCTCTCCTCGACTTTGTGGGATAATCAGTGCTTATCATTCGTAGGAGTCTTGCCACAAGGCTTTAAAGACTATATTTCTGGAAAATTATCGGGGGCATTTCCTATTAGCGAGTGAAGCAAAAGATGACTACTACCCTTGAAAGCTTACAGGAATTTATTGATTTCTGTCAACAGCATATTACTGGCAAAGAAAGGAAAGAAGCTCAGATTTTCCTAGACCGTTTCTTTCGAGCTTTTGGTCATAAAGGTGCGTTAGAAGCGGGTGCAACCTATGAGGAGGCGATTACTAAAGGTAGCAAGAAAGGTAAAACAGGATTTGCTGATTTAGTTTGGAAACCTCGTGTTTTAATTGAAATGAAAAAGCGAGGAGAAGATTTAAGTAAGCACTATCCCCAAGCTTTTGAATACTGGAGTCGATTGGTTCCTAATCGCCCTCGCTATGTCTTATTATGTAATTTTGATCAGTTCTGGATTTTTGATTTTGATCTTCAAATAGATGAACCGGTAGATCGAGTAAATCTCAACGATTTGAAAAATCGGGTGAGTGCCTTCAATTTTATGGAAGTAGGGAATCGTACCCCTATCTTTCAGAATAATCAAGTCGAGATTACAGAAACGGCAGCGCGGCGGATGGGTGAGTTATTTCAACTGTTAAAAAAACGCAGTCATAAAAGCGGTTTTGATGAGTTGACGGCCCAGCGATTTATTTTGCAGTGTGTATTAGCAATGTTTGCCGAGGATCGAGGATTGTTACCAAGAGATTTATTTATTTCTTGTGTACAAGAGTGTCTAAATGGGGGCAATTCCTATGATGTCTTGGGGGGATTATTTCAACAGATGAACCAACCCGGAATTACCCCCGCTGGCAAGTATCAGGGAGTGGATTATTTTAATGGGGGACTGTTTAGTATAATTCATCCAATTGAATTAACTAATAAAGAATTAGAGTTTCTGGATGTGGCGGCGCGTCAGGATTGGAGTAAGATCCGTCCGGCAATTTTTGGTAATATTTTTGAGGGGACGGCTAATGCTGAAGAACGCCACACCTACGGAATGCACTTTACCTCAGAAGCGGATATTATGAAAATTGTTCGCCCAACTATTAGCCGCTATTGGGAGGAGAGAATTGAGCAAGCTGGGACGATTGGTGAGTTAAATACACTTCAGTTAGAATTACAGCAGTATAAGGTATTAGATCCGGCTTGCGGTTCGGGTAATTTTCTCTATGTCGCCTATCAAGAATTAAAGCGCATTGAACAGTTATTAATTGAAAAGATTGCTAACCGTCGTCGTTCTTCTAGTGACCAGTTACAGATTAGTTTTGTTACGCCTAAACAGTTTTATGGAATGGATATTAATCCTTTTGCTGTAGAGTTGGCGCGGGTGACTTTAATGATTGCCAGAAAGGTGGCGATTGATAAGTTTAATTTGACGGAAGCTTCTTTACCTTTGGATACTTTGGATAGTAATATTATTTGTGCTGATGCTTTGTTTACGGATTGGCAAAAAGCAGACGCAATTATCGGTAATCCTCCATTTTTGGGAGGTAAACACATGAGATTAAATCTCAGTGATGATTATGTTAATAAAGTGTTTGCGAGGTTTTCTGAGGTTAAAGACTCGGTTGATTTTTGTTCCTATTGGTTTCGTCTAGCACATAATCAATTAGATGAGAAAGGAAGAGCGGGTTTAGTCGGAACTAATTCTATTAGTCAAGGGAAAAGTCGTGTAGCGGCGTTGGATTATATTACTCACAATGGTGGACACATTCATGAGGCGATTTCTACTCAGCCTTGGTCTGGTGAAGCTAATGTTCATGTTAGTATTGTCAATTGGAGTAAAGTTGAACCAGTAAGTTATTATTTAGATAATCATTCAGTTTCTCAGATTAATTCTTCTTTGACGACCACAGTAGATATTTCCAAAGCAGTTAGACTATTGGCAAACAAAAATATTAGTTTTCAAGGAGTGATACCAGTTGGTAAGGGATTTTATATTAAGAGTGAGCAAGCGGAAAAATGGATCGAAAATGATCTTAAGAATAAAGAGGTTTTAAAATTATCATCCTCTGCTAGTGATTTAACTGACAATCCTCATGGAAAACCTAGCCGATGGATTATTGATTTTAACAATATGAGTTTAGAAGATGCTAGTGAGTATAAACTACCTTTTGAGCATATTAAATTAACTGTTAAGCCGGAAAGAGAAATAAATCGTGAGCCTATTATGAGAGAAAAGTGGTGGCGATTTAAACGAACTAACGAAGGAATGAGAACAGCAATCACTTCCATTTCATGCTATTTCACTGTCCCACGAGTCTCTAAATGGTTTATTTTCCTTCCGGCTAAAAAAGAATGGCTTCCTGCTGACTCAACTACTGTCGTTTCTTCTGATGATTTCTATATTCTCGGTATCCTAACATCTAACATTCATCGCCTCTGGGTAAAAGCTCAAAGTTCAACTTTAAAAGGCGATACTCGCTATACCAATACAACCTGTTTTGAAACCTTCCCCTTTCCCCAGACACCTTCACAGGAACTTGTCGAAAAAATCCGTCAAACCGCCGGGGAATTACACGAATACCGCAGCCAACAGATGGAGAAAAAACAATGGGGAATCACCAAACTATATAACCAATTCTTTAACGAACCCAGTAGCCAACTGTATCAACTCCATCAGAAATTAGACAAGCTAGTGATGGAAGCCTATCACTTCCAAGCTGACGACGACATCTTAGAGAAACTATTAACCTTAAACCTAGAATTAGCAGAAAAAGAGAAGCGAGGAGAAACCGTCATCGGTCCCTGGTCTCCTTACTCTTAGATTGTAGAATTGGTAAAGAGTAATCGTCGAAGTTATTGGGTTGCGCTTTTTCAAGCGAATTGAGCTATTTTCGACTTCGTATTGTTGCGCTCAACTCAAACTATGGGGCGATGCGCTCTGCTACCCAGTGCCTTCGCCATCGCACTTAAACCCACAGCTGCAATTAAGTAGGTAGGCGTTAAAAATTGTCAGACACCACCTTTATCAAGGGTAGGGTTGATTCATGAATCAACCCTACCTTATCAGGGGGGCAGGGGGGATCGGCACCCCCCTTATCAAGGGGGGCAGGGGGGATCGAACCTAAAATCCATTTTAAATTTAATTATAACCAGCTACTTAATCTGCATGGTGCGTTCCCCAAAAATCGATCGCTGGAGCAGTAGGAGCCACATTAGGGAACACACCCTACAAGATCATCTGCTACGCAGTGCCTTCGCCACCGCACTTAGTTATCCTCTCCTAACCGTGCATTGGACACTTTCCGCCAGAAACCAATTTTTCTAAAAATTGGCTATTATCAAAAAAATGTTCGACATAAGTCAGTTTTAAATCTGCATTTACATCAGCAATTGTAATGCCATATACCTCAATTAGTTTGTTGGTAGGCGCGTGACCTTTAAATTCTCCTTGATGTGTTCCCCAATGCCTCCATTTAAAAATAACTCTTGGCGGACCGCTATAAGCTTCAATAACTTCCCAAACAAAGCCAGTTTTAAAAGCATTCATAAAACTTGCTGCACCTGATTCAAAATCTTCTGCTTTTGAACTATAAACCGGTGTTTCGCCTAAAAATAAATTATAAGTTCCGCGTTCTATAATGTCTTGTACCGTATATTCCGGACCGTGGTTAGTACGCATTCTAAATCGATGTATATCCACCGATGTCCATTGATTTGGATTTAGCTTATAAGTGGCTTCCATTTCAAATGTTCTTACTAAATTTTGTGCAATAGCTTCTAATGAGCCAGTTGGATGGTGTTTTTCGCTTTGCGCCCTTAATGTTTTATTCGTTCCTGAATAATCAGGGCGTTTTCCATAACGCCATTCTATGCCGTCATCAGCCACAAGTACATTATCTCTATCTTGTATTTGAATAGGAATATTCTCTGCTGACATATTTAACTCCTTCTGTGATCTTTAAAATTGCTGAAACTTACCTAAAAAACGAATACCTCGTGTTTACCCAAAGGTTTAATTGAGCGGTAAATGATCGTATTTCCCCCCCAACAAAAACCCATTAATATTGTCCGCTCCAATGGTGTGTTATGCCCGATCACTTAACTATTCTTAATTTCCATGATCGCGAATAACCCCTGTGGACTGAACAAGGAAGCGAACCATTTTGCGATCACCTAATCTCTAATTGAAACAGGCAACCTTGACGGACTTCACTGTTTGGCCTAACTATGGATTATACGGAAACTTTCCACATATCACGCTAAATACACATTTTTTAAAAAATCTTTCCGTATATTACTCTCCTATAAAGCGATCGCAAGAAACTTTCCCTAATAAAATTACAAGTAACCGTGTTATTTTGAAAATCCCACAGGGTGGCTGATACAAAATTAGGTTATACTTCATCTTTATGAGAAAAGCTGCCATACCGGAATCTAATTTTGGGGAGATTGATTACCATATTTAAGTTCATTTGTCAAGAAATTCGCTCATTTTTAGGTGCGATCGCTTTTTACACAATTATTCCGGTTCCGATTGCCTGGCCTGATTTTGGCAGAATTGCCCGATGGATTCCCTTAGTGGGCTTATTTTTGGGTTTAATTCTAGTTTTGCTCGATATAACTCTAGCTGGTCTGGGAATGCCCCCCTTAACTCGTGCGGTTGTCCTTGTGGCAGTTTGGGTTTATCTAACGGGAGGACTACACCTTGATGGAGTTAGTGACACGGCCGATGGTTTAGCTGTCACTGACCCCCAGCGTCGTTTAGCGGTCATGGCCGATAGTGTTACCGGGGCCTTTGGAGTCATGGCCGTGATCATGGTTTTGCTGTTAAAAATCGCCGCTTTGACAGATTTAAGCGATAATCGAGCCTTAGCCCTAATTTTAGCACCAATTTGGGGACGTTGGGGGCAAGTAATGGCGATCGCTCTTTATCCCTACCTCAAACCCACCGGTAAGGGAGCCTTTCATAAAGTGGCTTTTTGTCTGCCTTGGGACTGTGGGGGAGTAATTTTGGGGTTAATCGCCCTATTTGGCGGTCTAAGGTGGGGAATAATCGCCATTAGTGCCGGAATCGCCCTCGCTCTGCTTACTGGTTACTGGTTATATCGTCGTCTTCGGGGTCATACCGGCGATACCTACGGTGCGGTGGTGGAGTGGACAGAGGCTCTATTCTTGGTTTTTTTGACAATAATTACCTAATTTTTGCCCTCCACGGCCCGTAAACGGGTTAATTTCAGGGTAAAATTTCCCCCACCGGTTTCTCCGAAAGCTCTCACCCGAATAATATATTTACCCGACTCGGTAATGCGCGCAAAGAGGAGGGCATTAGTGCCACCATCGGGACCATCATCATTTTCCGCTACAGTGGAACCATCGTCGGCCAGGAGAATTAAAACTCCATCAAAATTTTCCGATTTGAGATCGATGGCCACCTGATCGTCCTTGTCCAAATCTACGGTATAATCCCTAGCAAACCCCCCCTCCCCCGTGGGAATATCTTTGTCGGTGAGAGTATCGTTAATTTCTTTATTGAGGATGAGGGGGACGGGATTATAGATTTTTTCCGCTCGCACCGGCAAAGATTGACCGCTTAACCAGAATAAAGTGAGCAAGACGCATAAACCAGAATAGCGACCAGTCAAAGGAAATCTTGTCATAATGGCAGATGTTCGTTTTCTCAATCTCCCTATTCTACAAAAAACTGATAACTATCAGCAGTTCGACAAAATTAAATTCAGAATCTGGAAAGGGGGAACAACAGAACTGCGGAACTGCCTGTAATTAATTTGCTTAACTATGAATATATATTCCTTGTTGGCAAAAACGAGTGAAAAATCTCCCTTTGAGCAAGGGAGTAAGAGGGAAGATAAAACCCGTTTAATACTAAATCCTGTTATTAAAAACTGATTATTTATTCTCCCCTACCCCCCCTTGCCCCCCCGACGTCGGGGGGGTTGCCTCTTGCATGAGTGCCTGTCCTGATATGTAGCCTATACTCAACGGATTTAGTATAAGGTAATTGCTGTGATTATTAATTGACAATATTTAAAGGAGATTAATTAAAAAATGAACTAGAAGTTAAAAACTTAAAGGGGGTTCTTCCATGGGCAAAGAAGCTAAAGACTGAGTGATATGATAGGCTTGACCGCGATAGGTAACGGCTACCAGTTTCTGAATGGGTTGAACGACACCACGGTTTTTTAAATAGGGAACACCACGATAGCTTAAAATCATCGGACTGGAAGCAACGGTGGCAGTGGGATTTTTCTCGTAAGCAATGCCGCGATAGGTTAATTTCATAGCTGTCCCTGGAGATAATTAGTGAGCCATTCCTATCTCCATCTGCGGCGAAATTAATTCCAGAAAAGCTAAACTTTTTTCTGGGTAAATATCCTACCAAGAAGACCCTCGATAGCGCATTTCTCGACGCAAGGCATAACGACGGGCAAAATTGGGAACATCGCCCCGATGACCTAATAAAATGACCGTATCGCCTTGCTGTAGAATGGTGGAATTGTCGGGATGGGTGATGACACGACCATCAAATTGACGGACAGCGACGATAATAAAAGCACCCTGTCCCCGCACTTCCATCTGACTGATAGGTTGTCCCAAAAAGGGCGAATCGCTTAAAATCGAGTATTCTTCAAATTGCAGGTCGATATCGGCTAATAATTCGTTGAGATTGCGCCTACCTTCATCTTCCTGTAAAAAATCAATCGCGGCCGGATGGGTGATTAAATGGGCCATTCTCTCTGCTCCAATGGTAGCAGGTAAGACCACTTGATCGGCCCCGGCTAGTTTTAATTTTTTCTCGGTGCTGGGATATTCTCCCCTAGCGATGATGTATAGTTGCGGACTGAGTTCTCTTGCGGTTAAAGTGATGAAGACATTTAAGGCATCATCGGGCAACACCGTCGCTAAAACTCGCGCTTTGTCGATACCGGCTTTCTGGAGAATACTTTCATCGGTGGCGTTACCATTAAGAGTTATGTAACCTTTTTCCTGAGCTAATCCAATGCGATCGGGGTTATTATCGACGATAATAAAAGATTGGGCTGTTTTTGCCAATTTAGTCGTTAGGATGCGTCCTATGCGCCCAAAACCGCAGATTATGACGTGATTTTCTAAGCATTCCATCTCTTTATTCATCCGGCGATCGCTAAAAGCTCTGTTAATTTCTCCCTCGGTCAGCATCTGAAAAAACCCTCCCACCACATAAACGGCCGAGGTGGTCCCACAGATGATAACTAACATGGTAAAAGCTCTCAGACTGGGAGTGTTAATCGGTTTAACTTCCCCGAAACCTACCCCAAATATGGTGATAATCACCATATAAACGGCATCGAGAAAACTCCAACCGTAGGCCATATAACCGATAGTTGCTCCGACTACCGTAGCGAGAAAAAAACTCGCACCGATGATAATCCTTTTCAGTGAACTTTGCATCGATTTCCGTGACCTGACCATCTAGCTATCAGCTTACAACAGTTATCAGTTATCAGTTATCAGTTATCAGTTATCGGATGTGAGTTTTTAGCTATCGAACTACTTAGGGTTTGCAGAATAAGTCCCCAGAGGGAATCTAGGAGCCACACAGTTGGCAAAATGGTAATTTCGTCGCTTAGTTTCTGAATTTTATCTGGCGATAGCCAATAAAAGTGCAAGGGTTTTGAGTCCCTCGGATCGATTTCTCAACGTTTGTTTCTTGCACTTTTTTGGTTAAAAAAGTCCCAAAAACCTTTTCTAGCAAGGATTATACTGATATTCAGCAAACCCTACTTAATCAGTACATAGCATAAAAGCAAGCTGTGATTGAGTTATAATTTTTGGAGATGTTTACTGATTACTGTTTACTGATTACTGTTGAGACTTGACATTGGGGACAAAAATGAGAGGAGCGCCCACTTAATTTAATTCTGGCAATAGTTGCACCGCAAAGACGACAATTTTCGCCAGTACGACCATAAACCCAGGCCATCGCCCCATAATTGCCGTTAACTCCCGTAACGTGGAGAAAATCGCTAAAACTGGTGCCGCCTTCAGCGATCGCGGTTTCCAATACAGAAATAATGTTTTTTGTCAATAAGTCTATTTGCTCAATTTTTAAGAGATTAGCGGCAGTTTGGGGATGGATACCACTTTTAAAAAGAACTTCATCCGCGTAGATATTGCCAATTCCTGCCACCACATTTTGATCGAGGAGAAAAGTTTTAATCGGACGACGACTTTTTTGACAGTGACTATAGAGGTAATCGGGGGTAAAATTGCGATCGAAGGGTTCTAGTCCCAGTTTTTTGAGACCAGTAATCACAGTTTCTGGGGTTTTATCGGCGGCAATCCACCAAATTTTCCCGAAAGTGCGGGTATCGATAAAGCGCAATTCTTGCTGATTAGCAAAAAAGAAGCGTAAGCGCGTATGAATCGGCAGGGGAGTGGTATCTTTTACCCAGAGCAATTGTCCGGTCATACGCAGATGAACCCCGATACTGCTACCATTATCTAAATTGGCGAGGAGATATTTGCCCCGGCGCTGCCAATTGCTAATCGTGGTCTGAGCAATTCCTTGCAGAAAAGTTGCCTCGCAATTAGGATAGGCTAGGGTACGCTGTAATAATACTTCCCCACCGATAATTTTTTTGCCCTGGGTAACTTGATTTAACCCGCGACGCACCGTTTCTACTTCTGGCAATTCTGGCATATAAGTGATTGAACAAAATTAAGTTCTTGGTTAGGGTAGGCAAAAGGCAAAAGATAGATAAACAGAACTTTTTAAGTAAGTGATTCTAATTAAATATAAGATAGATTTTGCCTCTGATCCCCCCTGCCCCCCTTGATAAGGGGGGTGCCGATAGGTGGGGGGATCAGAAAATTTTTAACACCTACCTACTGATCGGGAAACGACACCAGATTAACGTCAATTCTACTTTAACTTTAACATTTCGATAGTATCAATTATTTCCCGTTCAAAACTGACTTGAGCGCGATTAGTTTTACCACCAATATAAAAGCGATCACCCGATTGTAAAGCCCAAATTTGGGAATGGGAAAAGTAACTCATTACTACTCCCATCATCAATAAAGCAAAACCTAAATAGACAATCGGGACTCCCGGATCTGCCTTAATTTGTAAACCTGTACTGCCCACTAATTCGACTATTTTTAGATTAACTCCATTGATAGGAATCGTCATTCCTTCTCGTACAGCAGAGGTTAAATCTCCCTTAGCATCATAGACAACTAACGTACCTTGTAAATCTCTGGCTAAAAGAGAAACTCCCTCACTAAGATCGGTTTTAGTCGGAATCCAAGTTCCCCAGATTTGTCCATTACCTTTCGTGTCTAAACTAGCCATCGGTAGCTGTAGGATTGGACTATTATTCACCTGTACTTTTACCCCAGCAATTCCCCAACTGGTTTGATAAAAAGTCACCCCTTTATGGTGCAAAGGTTGATTAACTTGAATAGTTTTGCGATCGATCTGCTGTCCTTGATTATCGATTACCGACAGATCAGAATAAAATTGTTCTACGTCACCTTTAGGACTATAATCAATCCAAAAACGATTAACTTTAATCCCCCAATCTTTAGGGAGAGAATTTTTAGATAATGGTCCGGCTTCAATAATATTTTTAACCTGAAAACTATCGCCACTAGCTACCATTTCTTGAGCGAAAAAGCCGGTTAACGCTCCCCAGATCGCTCCCGCTAAAATAATTAACATGGCTGCATGAACGATAATCGGACCGATTTTACCAATCAGACCTTTACGAGCATAAAGACTGTTATTTTCTAGAAAAACTTTGTAGCCTTTTTTTTCTAATAAGGGGGTTAGTGATTCTAGGGAACCGGTTTCTAATTCAGCACTTAAAGCTAGTTTTTGAAATTGGCGAGATTGTTGATAAAATTGCCAGTTTCTTGCCGCCTTTAAAGCGGGTAATTGTCGTCGGAAGGTACAAGCGGTTAAACTGGAACCAAAGAGAATTAATAATGATAGATACCACCAAGTGCTATAAACATGATTTAATCCCAATAGTAATAAAACTTTCCAAGTCAGAAAGCCAAATAAAGCGGGTTTTTCAGGATAATTAACTTGGTAGAAAGATAGAGATTGGCCCTGTTCGATTACCGTCCCAGAAATGCTAAAAATAGCGATTAAAAGTAAGAGGATAATTGCCAATCGCAGATCGGCAATAGTCTGGATAAATTTACGTCCCCATTGAGGCGGTCTATTCTTTAAATTTGAGGAAGTTTCCGATATAGTCATAGTTAAAAGTTTTGTCATTTTAGCCAATTATCTATCATAACTCTCCACCATCACAGCAGACGGGATAATAAAGAAAAAACTCCAAAACCGATTAATAAAACCCCACTGACAGGATTAATCCAACCGGACCATTGACGCAGGGAAAGAAAGCTTTTCAGCGAGGCAGTAAAAGAACCGACGATAATTAGGGGTAAAACATAGCCAGCAGTGTAGGATAACAATAATCCCCCTCCTAAGCTTAAATCCCCCGTATTTGCCACCCATGCCAATAAAGTTGCTAGAACAGGTGTACTGCAAGGAGAGGCGATTAAACCAAATGTTAAACCAAGAAGATAGGACCGCAAAATCGGAGGAAAATCCCCGGTAATCCAATCGGTAGCGCCAAGGGAGGGGAAGCGCAGGGGTAATAATTCCAAGAGGTTTAACCCCATCAAAATAGCGATCGCACTGACGATAATTGGTAAACCGATCCCCACCTGTCCATAGACTTTTCCTAAAGTAGCGGCAATTAGTCCCAATCCCGCTAAGGTGGTGGCTAATCCCAGAGAAAACCATGTGGACTGCCAAAAAGCCGCTAAACGACCTTGATTTTCGTAACCCCCGATATAAGCGACGGTAATCGGCAACATCGACAGCATACAGGGGGTAAGACTGGTGAGTAAACCGGCTAGAAAAATCACGGCAATACTGACAAAACTAAGGTGAGTTAGTTGGGAAGTCACTAAGCGATCGGCGTATTGTTCAAGGTGATAGAGTTGAGTCTGTAATTGGTCTAACATATCGGGGAATTTTTCAGGCTAAATTTGGCTCATTTCTAGGATATTACCATCGGGATCACTGACAAATAATGCCTTTCTACCCGAGGCACTCATTTGAATTGTATAACCTTGACTTTCTAGATAGTTACCCATGGCTGCCACGTCATCAATAGCGAAGGCAATATGAGGATTGCGTCCCCATTTTTCGGGATTGGGACGGTAGTTTTGGTAATTGGTATCGACAATTAAATGAATTTGATAATCTCCCACTTGATACCAAACCCCATCGTATTGAAAAGGGCGATCAATTCTAGTCAATCCTAGAACATTTTCGTAAAAGTTAACGGCTTTTTCTAGCTCCGTGACTAAAATCGCCGTGTGTAAGGATTTGGTGATGTTCATAGTTAATATCTGACTCGCGGATCGAGCCAACTATAGGTTAAATCGGCAATTAAGTTAAAGATAACAATTAAAATCCCATAGATAAAGGTAATCGCCATCACTACGGGGGTATCACTGCGGGAAATAGAATCAATTAATAAAGCACCGATACCCGGCACACGAAACACTTGTTCTGTAACTAAAGCACCGGTAAAAATTGAGGGAATATCGAGAGCAATCAGGGTGACAACGGGGATTAAAGCATTACGCACTATATGCTTAGTTAGGACAGAAAAATTAGTTAGTCCCTTGGCTAAGGCAGTTTTAACGTACTCTTGGTGAATTTCTTCAGTTACGGAAGAACGCACGAAACGCATCAACATCGCCCCTTGATATAAGCTTAATACGGTTACGGGCATAATTGACTGTTTAACCTGCTCGATCAAACTATTAAAATCGCGGATTTCTAGGGTACTGTTATAAAAAGATGGTAGCCAGTTTAACTGCACACTAAAGATAATAATTAATAATAATCCCGTCACAAAGGTGGGTAAAGAAAAGCCCAGCAGGGAAAAAGTAGAGATGATTTTGTCTAACCAAGAATAGCGCTTGACTGCTGAAATTACGCCCAAAGGAAAAGCAATTAAAACCCCGAAAATATAGGCAATACCGACAATCCAGAGGGTTGTGGGTAAACGCTGCCAAATGAGGGTAAAAACTGGGCTGCGACTGGTGAAAGAATAGCCCATATCTCCTTGAAGAAATGCTAACAACCACTTGATATAACGCACGGGAAGGGGTTGATCTAATCCGAGACTTTTGCGAATATTTTCTCGCACCGCTTCCGTAATAGCTGGATTAGCGGCAAATTCCCCCATCGGATCCCCCGGCGCTAGGGCCAAAATGCCAAAAACCACCATACTAATGGCTAAAAGAGTGGGAATCGAAAATAATAATCTTCTCAGAAAATATTTGAGCATTTATTTACTACGCTTCCAGTCTTTGATGTTCCAAGTATTTCTATCCCAGGGAGTTAATTCAAACCCCGACAAACTATTACTAATTGCCACCACATCGGCACGATGAACTAGGGGAATAATCACAAAATCATTAATTAACATATCATTCATTTTAATCGCTATTTCTCGCCGTTTTTCTGGGTTTAATTCTTGACTAAAAGCTTGCCATAATTTATCGTATTCAGGATTACAATAACGAGCATAATTATCCCCGGCCCAACCATCAGCTTTTTGAGGAATTTCGCTACAAGTAAAGGTTTTAAAATAGGCTTTTGGATCAGGACTATTATTACCTGTAGTGTACATTTGTAGGTCAGCATAAAACTTTTCTACCGTGTCATCGTTAGCAGGATCGCTAGAAAAGAAAATACTGGCATCAACAGTTTTTAATTCTACTCCTACCCCGATCGCTTGTAAACTTTGTTTGATAATTTCTTGGGTTTTCTGACGGAGAGGATTGACGGTAGTTTGAAAAACTAATTTCATTTCTACCCCATTTTTATCCCTAGTGCCATCACCATTACTATCTTTCCATCCCGCATCATCTAGTAATTTCTTAGCCTTTTCTAGATTAAATTCATAGCTAGTATTGGGGGAATTATATTCCGATGGCATCACAATAAAATTAGGAGTTGTTTTCCCAGTAATACCATAAAGTTGCGTGGCAATAGTATCTCTGTCAACGGCTAAAGATAAAGCTTCTCTTACTTTCACATCACTCAAAAAAGGATGGGGAAACTTAATACTAGACCTCTCACCTTCAGCCGTAGCTTGATTAGGATCACTCAAATTAAATAACACTCGTTCAATCAAAGAACCGAAATTAGATATTAACTGACCCCGACCCGCTTTTTCTAAATCACTTAAAACCTTGGCCTCTACTTGCAAATTATAGGCATAATCCGCCTCCTCTGTCTGTAAAACCGCTCGTGCCGCAGAAGTTGCATCACCTCCTCCTTTTAATTCTATTCTTTGAAAACCTAATTTATCTGCTTCTCTAAAGAAAGAATTTGGTTCATAAACCGCCGTATCTCCCGGTTTAAATTCTACCACTTTATAGGGTCCAGTTCCCACTGGTAATAAATTAGCGGGGGCCTGGCGTGCCGTTTCATTGCTATACTTTTCATAGAGATGAGCGGGTAAAATCATCCCTTCTGTTCCCACAAAAACTAATGACCAAGCGGGATTAACTTGTTTAAAAGTTATTTTAACCGTATGGGGATTGATCGCTTCCACACTTTTAACTATTTCATAATTGCCAGCGCTAGTAGAACCAGTTTTCGGATTGGTAATAAAATTATAGGTAGCGATGACATCTTTGGCAGTAAAAGGAGTACCATCTGACCATTTAATATCTTTTTTTAGCTTCCATGTCACCGATTTACCATCCCGGGCAACTCCCCCATTTTCAATAGTAGGAATTTCCGCCGCTAAAAAAGGAACTAATTCCCCTTTTTCATTAAAACTAGCCAAAGGTTCTAAGGTAATGCGACTCGCTTCTGAGTCTTTAAATCCCGTGGAGAGATGAGGATTTAAAATCGTCGGCGCTTGCCAATATAAAAGTTTTAAAGTTTCTGAATTATTATTGGTCGTTGCCGGAGGATTATTAGCTGTTTGTTGACGACAAGCACTAAAAAGCAGCGTACAACTAAGGGATAAAATTAACAGGGGCAAGAAAAGCGATCGCTTAAACATTTTTAATGACAATCAATAATTCAACAGGGTGACTTAGGTGATTCCCTAACCCACCAATAACAAGTTATCAGACATTGAGTCTTGATCTCGATCGATTAATTGATTATTTGCCTTTATCCATTCCTAGTCAAGTTAAATCGATCGTGCTATAGTAGCGATGCTGTACTAGACAAGAAAATCTTAGGCACGGCGACGAAATGGGTTCTTCGGTTTGTGTTATGCAATGTACGGGGGTTATAAGGGACGGAACCCTTATAGAGAAAAACGTTTGGCGATTTTTGTCAATTGTTTTTGATCTAGAGCGAACTAATCAATTAAATCTCTTGCCAGATAAGGATTTAGTCGATTTATGCCACCCTATCGAACCATAAAAAGTAACGAAGAGCCAGAAAATCCGTATTTGGGGTGTTGTATGGAAAAAATCCGTCTAGTATATAATTGGTGTGGTAGCCATCGCTGTAGGGTGCGTTCCCTAATGTGGCTCCTACTGCTCCACTAGCAGTAGGCTAATCTGGCTAACACGCTTTTGGGCGTGATATAGGGAAAAGTTCTGGCGATCGCGCCTAAATGGGGTGATATGCCGAAAGTTGACCCATATCATTACTTTTAGGAGTGTTATACAGAAAATTTCCGTATAATTAATAGTTAGCTGCATGAAACCAAAACCTTACGGAGTCAAAGTTTGAAGAATCAAAAGCGACAAGCCATCAGCCTTTTTTCAGGGGCAGGCGGCATGGACGTAGGTGTACGGGATGCTGGCTTCAATATTCTTGCAGAGATTGAATTCGATCAACACTGCTGTGCAACTTTAGTGGCTAATGCAGAAACTCATGGATACAACACAAAAGTCATTCATGCGGACATACGAACGATTGCTCCAAAGCAATTGTTGAACGATTTATTTTTAAAGAAGGGTGAGCTAGATTTGCTTTTCGGTGGTCCGCCTTGTCAATCCTTCTCTTTAGCAGGTAAACAGCGTGGTTTGGAAGATGAACGAGGACTGCTCCTTTTTGAAATAATTAGATTTGCGAAAGAGTTACAGCCCAAAGTAATTTTTCTTGAGCAAGTCAAAGGGTTGCTTTCCTCAAAGGGCGAAAACAATAGGCGCGGCGAAGTATTTGAAAAATTCTTGGAAGAACTGGAGGCTATAGACTACACACCGAAATGGCGCGTAATTATGGCAGCCGATTATGGTGTTCCTCAATTAAGGGAACGGCTTTTTGTTATAGCCACCAGAGGGCGTAACGGATTTTATTTTCCAGAGAGAACACATGCGCCTATAGAGGAATGCAATGGGTTATTTTCGTACAAGCCATATATCGGAATAGGTGAAGTCCTAAATGGATTGTCAGAGCCAGATCAAAAAATTAAAGGCAAGACTGTTTACGATAGAGCGGATAGCCATGTTGATGTAACTCCACCACGAGATCGTGAGAGAATTGCTCAAGTCACTGAAGGCTCTTATCTGGCAGCCCAAACCCACCTTGGGGAAGAACTCCGCTGCGGATTATCACCAAAAGATACAACCAAATATTTGCGTCTTCATCGAAAACGCCCATCAAACACATTGCGGTGCGGGGAAATATTTTATCATCCTACTGAAAGTCGATACTTGACTCCTAGAGAATATATGAGGATACATGGTTATCCTGACAGCTACATATTGAAGGGGCCAATTCGATCAAGAACAGGATCGGTTCCGAACTTGGATCAGCACAGGCAAATTGCTAATTCTGTTCCCCCTCCCTTAGCTAAGGCAATGGCACTCCAAATCAAAGGATTTTTAGATGAGCAAAATATTTGAACTGTATGGATATCGTCTTGACTGCTGGAATGCAGAAGCCTCTGCCAATAGAGAAAAAGCATGGTGTCCTTTTATGGATGCCGAGTGTGACGGTGGCGGAAACCGTTACCTTTCGGCATTAGACATCAACAAGAATCCAACACTAGAAAAGTTTTTTCCAGGAAAGAAAATAGTCCAATCAGGTGTTTGCTCGTTACGTTTGCGAGATTCTGAGCAGCCATGGATTGTTTGTCCACGCCGTCTATTGTCCTTGAAAGGACAACAAGAAAACTATCAAGCCCATGTTCGGGAGCAATTGGTCAAATATTCAAATCTTGAACAAGGAAAGCTCTACCGGGCATGGTCTGAAGTTAAAATGAAAGTAAATACCACGAATGATGATGATGAGGCAAAATCCTTCGACTATACGTTTGATTATGTCATAGCAGGTGCGAGCCGAAAAAAACTATCTGAAGTAGCCGTACTGGTTGGGAAAGGAGTTCGCGCAACTCAAAAAATTGCTGAAGAAAATCAATATACTTTAGCATCCCGAAACGGAGAGCTTTGGATTGACGATTTTCCTTCTGATCCAATTGTCATTGTTGAAATCATGACATCAAGCACGTCAGGGGGCGACAAAAATAAACGAACCCAGATTGCTATGGCTTGTGAGGATGCTATCGTTTCTCCAGAAACTCATAACGGCCCAGGAATTAACTATCGCCAAGTATGGGCACGAATGGTTAGCCAATTGATTGTAAAATCCCAAGTTGGTCTTGCTTGGAATGGCAAAACCTTCTGGCTTCTTCAGGATCTTCTTGCTCAATACATCTCCTCTACCACAGCATTGGACTTGTCAAAATACATTGCTCAACATCCTGATGAGGTGAATATTCTTGCATTCGGATACGGCGAAATTGATGCAGAACCTACTTCACCGATCATAGAACTCAGTGACTCTACTTTTTATGCTGGGCCTATAACCGAGAATGCCGACAATTCAGTTTCTAAGGGCTTCGTCGAGATTGTAAAAATTGGTGCTCCGCCGGATAAAGAGCATCTATGGCGTTCTTTGTTCAAGAAGGCACCATGTGGAAACATCACATGGAAATGAAGAAAAAGCAGCTAGGGTTGTAACCAGTAACGTTATGGGTTACACTTAATGGATGATAGTCAGTTTCAAGCATCGAGGACTAGAGCAGTTCTTTGAGTCGGGAACCACCCGAGGCATTCAGGCAAATCATGCCAAACGAATTCGGCTGATTCTGGCTCGTCTCAGTGCTGCAACTTCACCGCAAGACATGAACTTGCCCGGATTGGTACTTCATGAACTGGCAGGGCAACGTAAAGGAACCTGGACGGTGAGAGTATCTGGAAACTGGCGGATCACTTTCACCTTTGACGGTGTTGATGCTTGTGATGTCGATCTTGAGGACTACCACTGATGAAAATGCATAATCCACCACATCCTGGTGAAGTTCTTAAAGAACTTTGTCTCGAACCTTTAAATCTGACTGTGACTGAGGCTGCTGAAGCATTGGGTGTAAGTCGAAAAACCCTATCTGCCATCTTAAATGGTAGGGCAGGTATTAGCCCCGAAATGGCAATTCGCTTAGGGAAAGCTTTCGATACATCTCCTGAAAGTTGGCTCAATCAGCAAATGCAATACGATCTATGGCAAGCAGAGCAGACAATTGGCAATATCAAAGTCAAACGGCTATCAGTTGTCTAACCAGGGTTTGCAGCCGACGGACTCAACACCCCAGTGCGATGCCGAAGTCACTGCATAGCAGATCGCCGATCGCGTAGGGTGCGTTCCCTAATGCAACTTCTACTGCTCCACCAATAGATTTTTGGGGAACGCACCATGCTAGAGGATTATAAAAATATTTGCCGTCGCACTCCAACCCATCGCGGCTGAGTTCAACCGTTATCGAGAAAAATAGTTAAATCCCGTCAAATTCCCCTAAAACTTTCACCTCTGGTTCTAACCAGAGGGACCAGCGATCGAACACTTGTTCCTGCACATGGCGAATTAAACGCAGAATATCCGAGGCTTTTGCTGAACCAATATTCAGGATAAAATTAGCGTGTAACTCTGATACTTGCGCCCCACCAATTTGATAACCTTTTAATCCCATTTCCTCAATTAAAGCCCCGGCAAATTGCGGTTTAGGATTGCGGAAAACACTACCACAACTAGGACGATCATAGGGTTGGGTACTTTTGCGATGGAGTAAATTATGGGTAGTAATTGCCATTATTTCCTCGCGATTATCGGTAGCTTCTAACTGAAATGTAGCTTCGACAACTAAACGTTGATTCCCTTGCAGAGAAGAACTGCGATAACTATAATTTAAATCTTCTTTGCTTAAAGTTTCTAACTGACCATCGGGATTTAATACCAGCGCCCGCACTAATCGATCCGCCACACAGGAGGTGTGCGCCCCCGCATTCATCACCACAGCCCCCCCCACCGTACCGGGGATACCCACCGCCCATTCTAGGCCCCTCCAGCCCCTTTTTGCCGCTCTCCAAGCTATTTTTGGCAGGGGTTCCCCCGCCGCTGCTGTAATCGTAGCAGTTTCGGCATCAAAACAACTCGATCGCAGATGGCGAGTATTGAGAACAAGTCCGGGTAAACCTCGATCGCTGATTAGTAAATTTGAACCAGCCCCCAAAACAGTCAAGGGTAAATCTTGCGATCGCACCCAAGCGAACACTTCTCTTAATTCCTCTAGATTAACTGGTTCGGCATACCATTGCGCTCTTCCCCCCACCCGGTAGGAAGTGAAATCAGCTAGAGAAACAGAGGATTTAATCATAGGGTTTTAGGGGGTTGGGGAGCATTTTCAGTGAACAGTAATCAGTAATCAGTAAACATAATAACTGATAACTAATAACTGATAACTGATAACTGATAACTGATAACTGACTCCTATACTCTAACTGCTAATTGTTCGCGGTAAAGAGAGAGCATTTCGGGGATAACTTGATTGAGATTGCCAGCACCGAGGAAGAGGGCTAGATCCCCTGGTTGGAGAATTTCTAGCAGGAATTGACCTAAAGAACTCAATTCAGGGTGATAGTAGGCGTTTTTATGGTGTTTTCTCACCTGTTCGACCACTTGCTGCCCGGTGACGTGATTGATATTCACTTCCCCAGCACTATAAATATCCGTTAAGACTACCACATCGGCGGAACTGAAAGCGGAGCCGAATTCCTCTAAAAAGGCAGTGGTGCGACTGTAGCGATGGGGTTGGAAAATAGCGATCGAACGTTGGTACTGTTTGCCTTCTACCTTCAATTTTGCCGCCGCTAACGTGGCCAACAATTCGCTAGGATGGTGGGCATAATCATCGATAAAGGTGATGCCGTTTGCTTCTCCCTTGTGTTCAAAACGGCGTTTTGCTCCGGCAAAAGTAGCGATCGCATCGGCAATAACAGCAAATTCTAAACCGAGATAACGTCCGATGGCCACCACTGCCAAAGCATTGCTAATATTATGTTGCCCTGGGATTTTCACTTCCATTTGTCCCAGATAACTGCCCTTTTCCCAGACGGCAGCTTTCATCATTCCCTGTTCATAGATAATCTCGCTGACGGTGTAATCGGCACCTTTTTCGGGATCGAGACTATAACTGATTGTCGGACGGAAATGCTCGGCGATCGTGTCACAATCTAAACAAGCGACTAAAATCTGGCACTGATTGGCAAATTCATGGAAAGTATCGATAACTTCGCTTAAATTATGGTAATGATCCGGGTGATCTAGCTCAATATTAGTGATTACGCCGATTTTCGGGGCGTGTTTGGTTAGGGAACCATCGGACTCATCGGCCTCTGCCACCAAAAAACGACCTTGACCAAGACGAGCGTTACCTTCCCAAGCGTCCACCTCACCACCGACAATGATCGTGGGGTCTAATCCCGCTTCTAACAAAACGTAACCGATTAGGCTGCTAGTGGTGGTTTTGCCGTGGGTGCCAGCGACGGCGATACTGTCGTAATCAGCTATTAAAGCCGCTAAAACGTCGCTACGGTGAAAAATTGGGTATCCTAAGTCTCTGGCCGCTTGATATTCCTTGTTATGGTCATTAATCGCCGTGGAGCAGATTACTTGCGGAACTGTTTGGCTACTGTTTTGAGGGACCGGAGAATGAAATACAGCTAAATTATTGGCCTCTTGACGGTGGAAAATGTGCGCTCCCGCTCCCTGTAGCCTTTGGGTGATATGAGTAGGACGTAAATCGGAGCCAGACACGGGTAAATTGCGTTTGGCTAAGATATAAGCGAGGGCTGACATCCCAATGCCGCCAATACCGATAAAATGGAAAGGTTGGCCGTTAAAATTAACTTTTTTCACTGTTTTCACTCCTCAGACCCACGATTATATAAGTTTTAAACTCGATCGGTAGTAAAGTCAACCTCATGATAGGGGCATTTGAGCAGAATGCCAAAATGTTGCCCAGTCACCTTGCAAAATCCTTGACGCAGAATTAATTTTTTTTCTCCCAATTCCTTTTTTTTGGGAGTGGGAAGTGGGAAGTGGGGTGTGGGGTTTGGGTGTGGGGTGTAGGGTGTGGAGTGTGGGTGTGGGGTGTGGGGTGTGGGGAGAATCAATAAAAATAATCTCCTGTCTCGGAGTCTCCTGTCTCGGAGTCTCCTGTCTCGGAGTCTCCTGTCTCCTATCTCCTGTCTCCTGAATGGTGAGCTAATAAATTATTTCCGATCGGGATCGTAAAGTTCAACCTTTAAGGTATGATTGGGAACATTAATTATTTTTTTATGTATTGCACTAAAACGTAGAGGGCAAGCAGCAGTGATTAGAGTAGCGATCAATGGTTTCGGACGGATTGGACGTAATTTCCTAAGATGTTGGTTAGGACGGACTAATAGTGGCTTGGAGGTAGTGGGGATCAATGATACATCCGATCCCCGTAGTAACGCTCACCTGCTCAAATATGACTCGATGTTAGGCAAACTTAACGCTAATATCGATGCCGATGATAATTCTTTAATTGTTAACGGTAAAACCATTAAATGTTATTCCGATCGCAATCCCCTCAATCTGCCCTGGGCAGAATGGGGTGTAGATTTAGTGATCGAAGCTACCGGTGTTTTCGTCGATGAAGAGGGCGCTTCTAAGCATATTGTCGCAGGAGCTAAAAAAGTCCTCATTACCGCACCGGGTAAGGGTGCGGGTGTGGGAACCTATGTCGTCGGTGTCAACGCTCACGAATACGAACACGATAAATACAACGTCATCAGTAATGCCAGTTGTACCACCAACTGTCTTGCT
Organism: Microcystis wesenbergii NRERC-220; assembly: GCF_032027425.1. NCBI lineage: Bacteria > Bacillati > Cyanobacteriota > Cyanophyceae > Chroococcales > Microcystaceae > Microcystis > Microcystis wesenbergii. Next base: position 1,234,022 of record NZ_JAVSJA010000001.1, read on the forward strand.
CCTGTCGTCAAAGTGATTCACGAAAACTTCGGCATCATCAAAGGGACGATGACCACCACCCACAGTTACACTGGTGATCAACGGATTCTGGATGCTAGTCACCGGGATCTGCGTCGCGCCCGCGCCGCTGCCGTTAACATCGTTCCCACCTCCACCGGTGCCGCCAAGGCTGTAGCCTTAGTTATCCCGGAAATGAAAGGGAAACTTAACGGTATCGCTCTGCGTGTACCCACTCCTAACGTTTCTGTGGTGGATTTAGTGGCGCAAGTGGAAAAAAGCACGATCGCGGAACAGGTAAACGAAGTCCTCAAAGAAGCTTCGGAAAATTCTTTGAAAGGAATTCTCGAATATAATGATTTACCCCTCGTTTCCTCTGATTATCGCGGTGTTGATGCTTCCTCGATCATCGATGCTAGTCTAACGATGGTGATGGGTGGCGATATGGTGAAAGTTATCGCTTGGTACGATAACGAATGGGGTTACTCCCAACGGGTGGTTGATCTCGCTGAAGTCGTCGCCAGCAAGTGGAAAGGCTAAATCAGTTAACTGAGCAGTGACAAATTCTCACTGAAAAAGCGCCGATAGATTCCCTCTGTCACCAATTGAGCGGTGATTAGGTTAGCTAGGGCAATCATAAACAGGATCAGTATCTGGTAGGAAGCGGCGTTTAAAGGTTCACTTCCTGCCAATACCTGTCCGGTGAACATTCCGGGTAAACTGACTAAACCCACTACCATCATCTGATTGAGGGTGGGGATTAAACTAGCTCGAATCGCTTCTTTTTGGTAAGATGCGATCGCTTGTTGAGGGGTTGCCCCTAAACAAAGATGGGTTTCGATTTCCAAACGGTGACTTTTAATCGTACTGCTTAATCTTTCCCCGGCTAAAGAGGCACTGTTCATCGCTTGCCCTAACACCATTCCCGTCAAGGGAATCAAGTATTGGGGTGAGTACCATTGTTCTGGTTGAATAATTAAAGCGATCGCATAACCTAAAGTTAGACAGCTACTAATTAATAAAGAGCCGAAAACTAGCGGTAATAGGGCTTTATCCCGGCTATCGATGCGATTTTTAGCAACAATAGTCGCAATAGTCATCATCACTGCCAAAATCCCCAGCACTGCTAGAGGATTATCGAGGGAAAAAATAACGGCGATAACGTAGCCTACCACTAATAATTGCAGGATCGATCGACCGGTCGCTAATAATAATTGTCCCTCTAGAGCTAAATTTGACCAACGGGAGAGGAGTAAACAAATACCCATCATCCCCAAAGCCCAACCCAAATCCACCAGATTTAGTTCTACTAATCCATCCATAAAAATAAAAGAAACAAATTAAAAGGACACTTCATCTATAAATAGCAAGTTTATAATTATTTTTGACTAATTATTGCTTTTTTTCGCCGACAAATCCCGATTAGTCTCTAATTTGAGTGAAAGCGCGTGAGTACAATTCCCCCCGTCGATTTATCCCGTCAATACCAAGTCATCAGCCAAGAAGCTAACCATGCCGTTTTAGAAATCCTCCGTTCTGGGCGCTATATTGGTGGCGAAGCTGTGAGCGAATTAGAACGACAATTTGCCCTCTATCATGGTGTTAGCGATTGTGTCGCCTGTAATTCGGGAACCGATGCCCTTTATCTGGCACTGCGCGCCCTCGGTATTCAAGCGGGGGATGAAGTAATTACTTCTACTTTTTCGTTTATTGCCACCGCCGAAGCGATTAATTTAGTCGGGGCAGTGCCGGTTTTTGTCGATATCGATATTAATACTTTTAACCTCGATGTGGCACTGTTGGAAAAAGCGCTTACTCCCCAAACTAAGGCTATTATTCCAGTACACCTTTTTGGGCAATCTGTCAATATGTCTGAGGTGGTAAATTTCGCTCGTTCTCATAATTTATTGGTGATTGAGGATTGCGCTCAGGCAACGGGAGCAGAATGGCATGGGCAGAAAGTGGGGAGTATCGGCGATATTGGCTGTTTTAGCTTCTTTCCCACCAAAAATTTAGGCGGTTGTGGCGATGGTGGGGCTGTCACCACTAATAACCCTGAGTTAGCGGCACAAATTCGCATGATTAAAGAACACGGCAGCAAGGTGCGTTATCTCCACGAGGTAATCGGGGTGAATAGCCGCTTAGATGCCATTCAAGCGGTTATTTTGCAAATTAAGCTGAAATACCTCGATTTTTGGAATAATCAACGGATCGAGATTGCCCAACGTTATCGGGAATTACTGCAACCTTTGCCTAATATCACTTTACCTGCTGCTTTAGCCGGGGGTAAGCACGTTTGGAATCAGTACACAATCCTAACGGAAAATCGTGACCAAATTCGGGCGGCTTTGCAGGAAAAAGATGTCTTATCTATGGTTTATTATCCGATTCCCCTACATTTACAGCCGGTTTATCAGTATTTAGGCTATAAAAAAGGTGATTTACCCGTGGCTGAATTGGCCAGTGAAAAAGTGTTATCTTTACCTATGTTTCCCGATTTAAGCTTTGAGGAACAACAACAGGTAGCCTATGCGCTGAAAGATTGTTTGCATAGTTCCTGATTTATCAGTAGGAATTATGAATGATGAATTAGGAATTATCAAGTGGGAAGAATAAATAAAAATAATCTCCTGATACTAAATCTGGTTATTAAAAACTGATTATTTATTCCCTCCACCCCCCCGATGTCGGGGGGGCAGGGGGGGTTGCCTTTTGCCTGTCCTCACAAGTAGCCTATACTCAACGGATTTAGTATCAATAATTAAGCGGTTAAATCGATTAACTTTTGTTTTAAAGTTTCCAATCCTAGCCGCCGAATAGCCGAGATAAAAACAGCTTGGGGATATTTTTCCTTAGCTATTTCCAAATCGTCGCTTTTTACCTGATCCAACTTATTAAACACCATTAACATTGGACCAGTTTGAATCGGCATCTCCGAGAGGATTTTTAACACCGAGGCAATCTGACTTTCCCAAGCTGGATGGGAGAGATCCACCAGATGGAGTAAGGCGTCTGCTTCCGTTACTTCCTCCAAAGTTGCCCGAAAAGCATCCACCAGCGAGGGGGGTAATTCATGGATAAAACCCACCGTATCGGTTAGTAAGAGGGGGTGAGATGCTTGGGTGAGGGGATCGGTAATAGTTAAGCGTCGGGTGGTGGGATCGAGGGTAGCAAACAGTTGATCGGCGGTATAAACTTCGGCAGCGGTGAGAGCATTAATTAAAGTAGATTTTCCCGCATTGGTGTAACCGACGATCGCCACACTGGCTACCTCTTGTTTTTGCCGTTGTTTGCGTAAACGGGAACGATGAGCTTGCAGTTGATCCACCTCATCCTGGAGACGGGATAAACGACGTTGAATAGTTCGGCGTTCTGTTTCTAATTTTGTCTCCCCCGGTCCGCGAGTGCCAATTCCTCCCCCTAATCTCGACATGGCTAATCCGCGCCCGGTGAGACGCGGTAAAGTGTATTCTAATTGGGCTAATTCTACCTGTAGTTTACCCGCTTGGGATTGGGCCCGTTGGGCGAAAATGTCCAGGATCACCTCGGTGCGATCGACCACTCTCACCCCGATTTGGTTCTCTAGATTGCGAATTTGGGCGGGAGAAAGATCCCGATTGAATACAACTAAATTAGCCCCGGAAGTTTGCACCTGTAGGGCGATTTCTGCCACTTTTCCCGAACCGATCACTGTTTGAGGATGGGGATGATCCCGTTTTTGTCGGGTGACTTGCAAAACTTTGCCCCCGGCGGTATCAACTAAACGTTCTAATTCGCTTAAACCGTCCTCGAACTGGCGATCGCTCATACCGTCGGTGATTAAACCAACCAATAGCACCCGATCTTCGGCTGTATCAACGGTTATAGCGGTAAATTCTCGCTGAAACTCCGCCTCTAGTCCTTCCACTAACTCTAAAAAGTCCTGTTTGCTTAAATCCTCTAGATTTAAGGGCGGGGAGACAGACCAGTATATATTACTATTGACATTTGTTTGACTTTGTGGTATGAGATGCGCCAGATAGACCTGCTCCACATAACCGGTCGCCCCACCACCGCGACGGATCATGCCTGTGCCGGTTAGGGTTAAGATCACCAGTGCGTCTAATCTTTGCAGAGCCATGGCGGTTAAACTGGATTCTTTTGGCGGTTCCTGCTTGAGTTCCGTGGCGATACAACGAATTCCGCAAAGACGTTCGGACCCGTAGCGGGGTAGTTCCAAGAGGGAAAATTGGGTTTGTCGGGGGGTTCCCACTCCCACACGAATTACCTGGCCGCGACGGTTGATATAGGTGCAGAGGGGTTGATGAATATCGGTACTAATAGCCGCCAGTCTTTGGGCGAATTCTGGGGTGGTGAGAGTATCGATGGGTAAGCGTTCATGGTACAGCCTTTGTAGCTGTTTCATCTGACTGGCTTTCAGTCCCTGGGTATTGCCGAAGATGGTATCGATAGGCTTTCCTCGCAATTAGGATTTTATGTATTATTGTAGCGATTTTGACCATCGCTGCCCTTTTATACTAAATCCAGTTATTAAAAACTGATTATCTATTCCTCCTATTGCCTATTGCATGAGTAGAAAACGGGTTTCTCGGAGAAACCCGTTTTCTGTGCGTTACTCAGAAGCCCGCCCTAATTGGGGTAAAATTGGGCAGTATCAATGGTTATTTTCCATATTATGCTCGCTTCTACTCAGGAACTCCTCGAAACCGCTCGCAAAAATATCTATGCGATCGGGGCTTTTAATGTTTATAACCTAGAAGGGGTCAAAGCGGTGATTAGTGCCGCCGAGGATTGTCGTAGTCCCGCTATGTTGCAAATTCACCCCAGCGCTTTGCGTTATGGCAGTTCCACCCTCGTCGCTCTCTGTTTAGAGGCTGCTCGCTCGGCCAAGGTTCCTATCTCGGTCCATCTTGACCATAGCACTAAAGCCAGCGATATCTACGAGGCCCTAGAAGCGGGGATGACCTCAATTATGGCCGATGGCTCTCATCTTCCCTACCAAGATAATCTCGCTTTTACCAAAGAAATGACTCGTCTAGCTCACGAATACGGGGCTGTGGTGGAGGCAGAAATCGGCCGAATTAGCGGCACTGAGGACGGGTTAACTATTGCCGAAAAAGAGGCTAAAATGACAGATCCAGAGCAAGCAGTGCAATTTGTGGAAGCGACGGGAGTGGATTCTCTGGCCGTAACTATCGGTAATGTCCATGGCGAGTACAAAAGTCCGCCCCGTCTCGATTTCGATCGCCTGGACCGGATTCGACAACTTCTGTCTATTCCCCTAGTTTTACACGGTGCTTCCGGTTTACCCCCAGAAATGATCGGGCGATCGATCCAGTTAGGAGTCTGCAAATTTAATGTTAATACGGAAGTGCGTCAAGCCTATATGCAGTCCCTGAAACGGGAAATTTGCGGGCCAGAGGATAAGGATTTATTAGAAATCGCAGGAGAGGCAATTTCCGCAATGAAATCGGTAATTATCGACAAATTAACCCTTTTTGGTGCTGTCAATAAGGCCCATCTCCACGAAACTCCCTACGCTCAAATGTTAGCGGGACTATCAGTTATCAGTAAACAGTAATCAGTTATCAGTTATCAGTAAACAGTTATCAGTTATCAGTAGATATCTGCAATTCACTGAAAAAATACGGGTTAATCAACCAGAAAGACTTTTAGTCTTGAGATAATAGTAGCTGGAGGTCTAGTAAGCTGAAACCTCACATTTGATAACTGGTAACTGATCACTGATCACTGAGATAAAATGCCGATGAAAAAATTAATTCTAGCCACGAGTAACCCGGGTAAATTAGCAGAGATAGGGGAATACTTAACCGATATCGACCTAGAATTGCAGTTAAAACCCGATGATTTAGAGATAGAGGAAACAGGGGCGACTTTTGCCGAAAATGCCTATTTAAAAGCTGCTCAAATTGCCCTAACATTGGGAGAATGGTCGATCGCCGATGATTCGGGATTGGAAGTAACCGGGTTAGGAAATGCCCCGGGGATTTACTCGGCCCGCTATGGTAAAAATGATCGAGAAAGAATCGATCGCCTCGTCAGAGAATTAGGAGATAATCAGGATCGTTCGGCCCGTTTTGTCTGTGTAATTGCGATCGCCCGTCCCGATGGTGAGATTGCCTTGAGCGCCACAGGAATCTGCACGGGAGAAATTCTCACCAGTCCTAGGGGTAAAGGTGGTTTTGGTTACGATCCGATTTTTTATGTCCCCGAATACGCTTTAACCTTTGCGGAAATGTCTCCCGAATTAAAAAGAAAAATTAGCCATCGAGGACGAGCTTTTGAGCAATTGCTGCCCCATCTCAAGACTCTCGCGGGTACAAATTCATTAAAGCCCTGACTTGTTCAGCATGATAAGAGCTTCTTGTCAAGGGACTCGCAACAATTTGTAAAAATCCCAGAGACTCCCCGTATTCGCGCCAAGCTTGGAACTGTTCGGGGGTGATAAATTCCTGTACACCGAGATGTTTTGGCGATGGTTGCAGATACTGCCCGATGGTGAGAATATCACAATCAACGGCCCGTAAATCGTCCATCACTTGCCGCACTTCCTCGTCGGTTTCCCCCAATCCCACCATAATGCCCGATTTTGTGTAGGTAGCGGGAACAATGGCGCGAGCGCGCTGCAATAATTCTAGAGAACGCTGGTAATCACCCTGGGGACGCACACGACGGTAGAGACGGGGAACAGTTTCGGTATTGTGGTTTAAAACTTCAGGTTTAGCGGCAAGAATTAAAGCTAAAGCCTGCCAATTGCCGCAAAGATCGGGAATCAGCACTTCGATGGTGGTTTTTTGGGAAATGCGGCGAATTTCCTCGATACAACGGACAAATTGACTAGCACCCCCATCAGCCAAATCATCGCGATTGACAGAAGTGATCACTACATGATTAAGATCGAGACGTTGCACGGCTGCCGCTAGTCGCAGGGGTTCCGTGGAGTCTAAAGGTTGGGGTTTTTTCTCAAAATCTATATCACAGTAAGGACAGGCGCGAGTGCAAGCAGGACCCATAATTAAAAAGGTAGCCGTCCCCGCGTGGAAACATTCGCCGATATTGGGACAGGAAGCCTCCTCACAAACGGTATTTAAGCCTAAATCGCGTAAAACTTCCTTAACACTGCCGACTCGCTGCCATTGCGGTGCTTTTACCCGTAACCACTCTGGTTTGACCGTCACGCCTGAACTACTCCGATAATTTTTGCCTATATCTGTAATATCCTAGCAAGTCTCGACCCACTCAAGGCAGAATATGCTATGATAATTTAGCTAAAAACTTTCGGGATGTAGCGCAGCTTGGTAGCGCACTTCGTTCGGGACGAAGGGGCCGCAGGTTCGAATCCTGTCATCCCGATTAAAGACAATCAAGGGTAGATCCCCCCGCCTATCGGCACCCCCCTTAATAAGGGGGGCAGGGGGGATCAGAGTCCAAAATCTATCTTCTATTTGATTATAACTACTTAATTTACCTCCTCTAAGCCCATGTCTAGATTATTAATCAGCCAGTATCAGGCGGAAGTTGAAAAGATTGTCCAGTATGGCGGCAGTCGCAAGGAAACTTCGATTAGAGTCGCTTTTCAGAATTTATTAAATGACTATTGCAAGGCGCGGGATTTTTTGTTAATTCCGGAGTTGGATTATCGCACTAAGTCGGGAAAAGTTGTCTATCCTGACGGGACGGTAAAGGATGCTTTACGGTTAGATTGGGGATATTGGGAAAGTAAGGATCAATACGATAATTTAGACGAGGAAATAGAGAAGAAGTTAGCGAAAGGCTACCCTAATGACAATATTTTATTTGAAGACTCCCAGACGGCGGTTTTAATTCAAGGAGGAGAGGAAAGACTGCGCGTCTCGATGCGCGATGATGAGGCTTTGGATGGGATTATTAATGCTTTTATCAATTATGTACGTCCGGAGGTTGAGGATTTTCGAGAGGCGATTGATAGTTTTAAGGAAGATTTACCAACAATTTTGGAAGCGTTGCGGGGTTTAATTGCGCGGCAGTCGGAGACGAATCGGAATTTTGTGACAGCGCGGGACAAATTTTTAGAGATTTGTCGCAAGTCAATCAATCCAGAAATTAGTCTGGAAGATGTGCGAGAGATGATTATTCAGCACATCCTGACAGAGGATATTTTTATCAATATTTTTAATGAGTCTCAGTTTCACCGGGAAAATAATATCGCTAGGGAATTACAGGGAGTGATTGAAACTTTCTTTACTGGTAATACCAAGCGCAATACTTTAGGGACAATTGAACGTTATTATGCGGTAATTCGGCGGACAGCGGCGAATATTTATAACCACCACGAGAAGCAGAAGTTTCTCAAGGCGATTTATGAGAATTTTTATAAAGCATACAATCCGAAAGCGGCGGACCGGTTGGGAATTGTCTATACACCCAATGAAATTGTCCGTTTTATGATTGAAAGTGTCGATTATTTAGTCCACAAGCATTTTGGTAAGTTGTTGGCGGATCCAGGAGTAGAAATTTTAGATCCAGCGACGGGTACAGGAACTTTTGTAACGGAGTTAATTGAGTATTTACCGAAGGATAAGTTACGGTACAAGTATAAGCATGAGATGCACTGTAATGAGGTGGCAATTCTGCCTTATTATATTGCTAATTTAAATATTGAGTTCACCTACAAGCAGAAGATGGGTGAGTATGAGGAGTTTGAGCATATCTGTTTTGTGGATACCCTGGACCATGCTGCTTTTCATCTCAAGCAGATGGATTTGTTTGCCATGTCGGTGGAGAATACCCAACGCATTCAAAATCAAAATGACCGCAATATTTCTGTAATTATTGGGAATCCTCCTTATAATGCTAATCAGCAAAATGAGAATGACAATAATAAAAATCGGAAGTATCCTGCTATTGATAAGCGCATTAAGGATACTTACATCGAAGAGAGTACAGCGCAGAAGACAAAGCTATATGATATGTATTCTCGCTTCTTTCGTTGGGCTACAGATAGGTTAGGTGAAAATGGTATAATAGCATTTGTCACTAATTCGTCTTTTATTAATGCGAGAACATTTGACGGTTTTAGAAAAGTAGTAGAGAATGAGTTTAGTGAAATTTATATCATTGATTTAGGTGGAAATATTAGAGAAGGAGATAAAACAGGAAATGTCTTTAATATTATGGTGGGGGTTGCAATCACTTTTTTGATAAAAAAAGAAAATACCGATAAATCACCTTGCAAAATTTTTTATCATGAATTGTCAAACTTCAGAAACGTTGAATCCTGTAATAAAACTTTACATTGACAAGCATAATACCCCTATAACATCAAATTTTAAATTGAATAGACAATCCTCCGGAACCAGTGTACATAGCTAATATGTTGACACATGAAACTCTGTAAATAGCGCAGTTTGTCTAATAAGCTTTTCCCAAATCCTTCTTCAATATCTATTAGCTGTAGAATCAGATAAGCGATAATGCAACTATAGATCTGTAGGCGGATTCCGTTCTCGTTTTTAGTGATTAGATTATCCAACTTTAGATGCATTTTTAAAAATTTCCACAGCAGTTCTATTTGCCATCTTTGGATGTAAATTTCGGCAACTTCTTCATTACTAACTGCTCCTTCTCCTTCTAGAGGTAAATCTGTCGCCAGCCGAAATTCTGTTTGACTTTCTAGGTCGCAAAAAGCGACTACTCTTACTTCTATTTGTCTTTTATCTTTTCCGAGTTTACACTTGCCATTTTCGAGCATCTCTAGGCTAATATTATTTTTCACTCTCAAGACAAAATGCTTGTCACTACTCTCTAATAATTCGGTGATTCTTTGATTAGACGCAAATCCTCTATCCATTGCTCCAACTCCATTTACAGGAATTGCTTCTATCGTTTTTCCTCCTTCTTTTGAGTCATGACCTTGACCAAAATGGATGAGTATTCCGACCACCTCTGTTGTGATACTATTAAGACCAGAGAATAGTTTTACTTGATGCCATCCCTGGGACCATAGTAATTTACTGGTTAAGCTAATTATTGTTGAGTCAATAGGAAATAAAGCTCGCGCATTCTCTATTCCTTTTTTGGCAACTAAACGCTTATTTAATTCGACAATGACTTTCTCAAATGGACTTGTTTCTCTAATTTTGCTTGCCTTAGAAAATGTGGATAAATTTACATTAATTCCTTGAAGTACCATTCTACTGCATAAGTCCCTCATACTGACGATGCTTTTATCTAAAGCAAAACCAATCCAACAGGACAAAAATGTAAAAGTATCTAAAGCGGGGTAGTCATTTTTAGGCAGTGGTTTGAGAAGCTCTTTTATGAGTTTTGAAAAATTCGTCATCAGGGCAAACTCCCTATTGTGAGGGGAATAAGTTGTCTAGATTCTATCTATAATAGCATTTTTTTTCTGACTTTTCTCAACGTTCAACACTTCTGGTCAAACTTAGATACAGCTAATGCTAAACTTGGTTATATTTCTCGAACAAAAATATCTGACTTAAGCTTTCAACATATTTTTCCTGACAATCATTATAATTGGATTAATTTAAGTCAGAATGATTTTGATTGTCTGATACCATTGGTAAATAAGAATACTAAACTAGCCAAGTCTGATGCAGAAGAAATGGCAGTTTTTAAACTATTTTCATTGGGTGTAGTAACCAATCGAGATGAATGGGTGTATGATTATTCTGAGAAAAATTTATCATACAAAATGTCTTATTTTTTAGAAATCTATAATAAACAATTAGAAAAAATATCAAAAACAGCAAATGTTTTAGAAGAAAAATTATCCACTGAGATTAAGTGGACAAGAGACTTAAAAAAACAATTAACAAATAATAGTAAAATAAGTTTTGATGAGAATTGCATATTACCATCTCTATATAGAAGTTTTGTCTCAAAATATATTTACTGGGATAAATGTGTCAATGAAATGCAATATCAACTTCCACAAATTTTTCCTAAAATAAATACTCAAAACATAGTCATAATCTATTCTTTTGGTAAGAGATCTAATTTTGCTTTATTATCAATCAATAAAGTATTTAGCTTAGATATATTCTTGCCTAATGCTACACAATGTCTCCCCCTCTACCGCTACGACAAAGAAGGAAACCGTATCGATAATATCACCGATTGGGGATTGCAACAATTCCAAAACCATTACAACGATAAAACCATCACCAAACTCGATATCTTCCACTACACTTATGCAGTCCTCCACTACCCGGAATATCGCAGTAAATATGAATTAAACCTCAAGCGAGAATTTCCCCGGCTTCCCTTTTACGATAACTTCTCTCAATGGGTAGAATGGGGAAGCAAACTAATGGAATTACATATCAACTATGAAACCGTCGCACCCTACCCACTAACCCGCATTGATACTAATAATAACCTCAAACCAAAAACTAAACTAAAAGCTGACCGAGAAAAAAATTCCATCAACCTCGATGATGTCACTTTCCTACAAGATATTCCCAAAATTGCCTGGGAATATAAACTCGGTAATCGTTCGGCCCTAGAATGGATATTAGATCAATATAAGGAAAAGAAACCCAAAGATCAAACCATCGCCGAAAGATTTAATCATTATCGCTTTGCCGATTATAAAGAAACAGTAATTGACTTACTACAAAGAGTCTGTACTGTCAGCGTCGAAACCATGAAAATAATAGAAGCGATGAGACATTAAAAAGATTGCGGCTTTTCGTCCCTCTTATTCTCGGACCTTCCCTCCCATTCAGAACCGTACATGAGACTTTCACCTTTTATGGCTCCTAAGTACCTAAGCAAAATTAATTACACATATCTGCCTTTTGCATGAGTGCCTTTCTTCACTAGGAAATTTATTTTGCACGACTACTTAGTTTGAAAGTCTTGCTAGAAACCAGTTTTAGGGACAAGTATAATTACTCACTTGCATAAATGAGATGCTCCCTGTATTGTTAACTAAAACTGAGCGACCAAAAAATGCCATCTAAAAAATATATTGTGGATTTAACCCCATCAGAAAGAAGCGATCGGTCAAAAATAACTAACAAAGGGAAAACGGCAGCTTATAAAATAAATCATGCCCGAATTTTACTGAAGGCAGATATTAATCAAGAAGGAGGAGGATGGACAGATAGTAAGATTAGTGAATCATTAAATATTGGTCATGCGACTATTGAAAGGATCAGAAAAAGGTTTGTTGAAGAAGGGATAGAATCAGCCCTAAATCGACGAGAGCAAAAAAAACGTCGTCCGAGAATAATTGATGGGGAAAAAGAAGCCGATCTAATGGCGATTGCTTGTAGTGAAACCCCAAGGAAAAAAAGGAGTTGGACTCTTCAAATGCTGGCGGATAAAATGGTAGAACTAAAAGTAGTTGAACAAGTGTCGATTGAGACGATTAGACAAAGCTTAAAAAAAACGAACTTAAACCTTGGCTCCATGAATGTTGGGTAATTCCGCCACAATCAAACGCCGAATTTGTCTGCGGCATGGAAGAAGTTTTAGATATTTATCAACGTCCTTACGACGAAAAAAATCCTTGGGTTTGTTTTGATGAAAGTTGTAAACAGTTAGGGAAAGAAACCCGGGAAGTAATTCCTCCAGAACCTGGTCAATTAGAACGTTATGACTATCAATATGAACGGAATGGAGTGGCTAATCTCTTTATGTTTTTTGAGCCGTTAACAGGGTGGAGACATACCTCGTAACTGACCAAAGAACAGCCATTGATTATGCTCATCAAATGAAATATTTAGTAGATAAGCGTTATCCTCAAGCTGAAAAAATTGGAGTAATTCAAGCTCAATTGAATACTCATGTTAAAGCATCTTTATACAAAGCTTTTCCTCCAGAAGAAGCCAAACGAATTTTGGATAAATTAGAGTTTCATTATCCTCCTAAACATGGCAGTTGGTTGAATATGGCAGAAATTGAATTGAGTGTTTTAAATCGTCAGTGTCTTAATCGTCGTATCCCGGATCGAGATGCTCTCAAATTAGAAATTACTGCTTGGGAAGAAGAGAGAAATCAAAAATCTAGTTCTGTTAATTGGCGATTTACCACAGCAGATTCCCGGATCAAACTAAAGCGACTTTATCCCTCAATACAAACTTGATGACCTACTAGTTCTATAATCAGATCACGGCTAATTTGATTGGCTATCGACCCTATTCATGTCTATCTCCCCACCCCGTTCCGGTTACACTTTACCAGTTTTTGCCTGTGCCAGTGCGATCGCATCTCTCCAGCATCTCCACGGCGAAAATGAGCTAAATTCCGTTACTTTTAATCTTTTAGAACCGCCAGAAGCCGTTACTATTGCCATCGAACAAGTTGCCCGACTTAACCCCGATGCTGCCCTAGCTATCACCCGCAGCGATCCGGGGGACAATTTAGATTTAACTAGAAATACCCCTATATGGGCGTTAGTAGAAAGAAAAACGGGTAATCAAGAGATAGAGATTCAAGGCGGCGAAGGAATCGGCCTACAGGTTGATAATGGCGGAAAATCAGCTATTTATAGTTATGCCCAGCGTCTGCTGCAAGAAAACCTCAGACCCCTGTTACTGCCCCAAGAAAGCATCAAAGTGACGATTATCCTTCCAGAAGGCAAAAAACTGGCCACAAGGACTTCTAACGCCGCTTTTGGGGTGGTAGAGGGATTATCTTTGTTGGGTACTACTGGCATTTCCCAACCCCTGAGCGCCCCCGGACAGTTAGAAATCTTTCGCGAGCAATTAAAAATTTTATCCCGTCGTTTCGATCGCTTGGTGTTTTGTATCGGGGAAAATGGCTTAGATTTAGCCCCTCAAATGGGGATTAATCCTGATATTTTGGTAAAAACAGCCAATTGGATCGGGCCGATGTTATTAGAGGCACAATTACAGGGAATCTCTGAAATTCTTTTGTTTGGTTATCACGGTAAATTAATTAAACTTGCCGGGGGAATCTTTCAGACTCACCATCATCTCGCCGATGGTCGTCGGGAAATTCTTACCGCCTACGCCGCTAAAATGGGTTTAGCTACCCCCCATCTCCAGCAAATTTTTGACAGTAGCACCAGCGAAAACGGTCTGGAATATCTGCGTCAATTAGACCGGCAAACGGGAGATAATTGGGTGGAACGCATCTATGGAGAAATGGCTAATACGATTGATCGCCGTTGCCAAGAATACGTTTATAACCACAGTAACGGTCATCTTGGGGTCGGTTGTATTTTATTCGATCGCTCTCGTTCTTTGATCAGCAAAAGCGAAAATGGCCTTAAATTTTTGCAAAATCTACCAGTTACTCCCCAGTGACCGTGCTATGATCGTGGGAATATTTAGTCTTAAAAAATGAAACTAATAAGGCCATACTATTGTAGCTTATTTCCAGAACAATAGCCGATTTAGTTCACAAATCTTTAACCTTTTCCTGCCAGTTTCTTTTTTTGATCGCAGTGACAACTCAAACCCCCCTTCCTACCCCTGAAGAGACTTTGCCCTCAGAGTCCTTCACTAATAGCCTTAATCGTCAAATAATCATCATTCTTGACTTTGGCTCCCAGTATTCTGAATTAATCGCCCGCAGAATCCGGGAAACGAACGTTTACTCCGAAGTTCTCTCCTATCGTACCAGTGCCGAACAATTGGCCCAAATCAACCCGAAAGGAATAATTCTTTCGGGCGGTCCCAATTCCGTCTATGATCCTGGAGCGCCCCACTGTGATCCCGAAATTTGGAATTTAGGTGTACCCGTCCTCGGAGTTTGCTACGGGATGCAATTGATGGTACAGCAGTTAGGGGGCAGGGTAGAACGGGCAAAACGGGCCGAATACGGCAAAGCATCCCTATTTATCAACGATCCTACCGATTTATTAACCAATGTCGAGAACGGCTCCACCGCATGGATGAGTCACGGAGATTCCTGCGTGGAATTGCCCGCGGGTTTTGAAATTCTCGCTCATACCGATAATACCGATTGTGCGGCCATTGCCGATCACGAGAAAAAACTCTTTGGAGTGCAGTTTCACCCGGAAGTTGTCCATTCTGTGGGAGGAATCGCCTTAATTCGCAATTTCGTCTATCATATCTGCAAATGCGAACCCACTTGGACCACGGCAGCTTTTGTCGAGGAATCGATCCGAGAAATTAGGGCAAAAGTGGGCGATAAGCGAGTTTTATTGGCTTTATCCGGCGGTGTGGACTCCTCTACCTTAGCATTCCTCTTGCATCGAGCGATCGGTGATCAACTAACCTGTATGTTTATCGATCAGGGATTCATGCGTAAGGGTGAACCAGAACGATTAATGCAGATATTTAACGAGCAATTCCATATTAGAGTCGAGTATGTCAACGCTAGAGAGCGATTTTTAGCGCAAGTGGCCGGTGTCACCGATCCCGAAGAAAAGCGCCGTCGTATCGGCCATGAATTTATTCAGGTCTTTGAAGAAGAATCGAATCGTTTGGGACCCTTTGATTATCTGGCCCAAGGAACTTTATATCCCGATGTGATTGAATCGGCCGATAGTAATGTGGATCCCAAAACCGGGGAAAGAGTAGCGGTTAAAATTAAAAGTCATCATAACGTTGGTGGACTGCCGAAAAATCTCCGGTTTAAATTAGTCGAACCCCTGCGAAAATTATTTAAGGATGAGGTGAGAAAATTAGGTCGATCGATCGGTCTTCCAGAAGAAATTGTTCGTCGTCAACCTTTCCCCGGCCCCGGTTTAGCGATTCGCATTTTAGGGGAAGTCACCGCAGATAAATTAAATATTTTGCGCGATGCAGATTGGGTGGTGCGCGATGAGATTAATAAGCAGGGAATGTATCACGATTTCTGGCAAGCTTTCGCGGTTTTATTGCCTGTCCGCAGTGTGGGAGTGATGGGAGATCAACGCACCTACGCTTATCCTATTGTCCTACGTTTAGTCAGCAGTGAAGACGGAATGACTGCCGATTGGTCGCGGGTTCCCTATGATTTATTGGAGACAATTTCTAATCGCATTGTCAATGAAGTTAAGGGAGTTAACCGCGTGGTTTATGATATTACTTCTAAGCCACCCGGAACTATAGAATGGGAGTAGTATTGAATTATTGATTGATTGTTAGTCCCGTCCAAATATTGGGGCGGGATTTTTGCAGAATAGACAATTGAGGAGATTAATTACTACCATGACACAGTTAGAGATTTTAGAAGAAATAGAAGCGGTGGATTTTGCGGAAGAAGAAGAAGATATTGCAGGAGAATCAGCAAACCAAAAAAAGCTACAACTCAAAGAAATCTCCGAGACTGTTGTTGCTGGAAGTGATTGGACTACCGCAACGATCCGCGATCAATTAATTCGAGAAAATATTCAACTCAATCCGCGCTTTCAAAGACGAGATGCTTGGAATATTACTCGTAAAAGTCGATTTATTGAATCCCTAATTCTAGGGTTTCCAGTCCCACTGATTGTCTTAGCTACTAATAATAAGGAAAAAGGGAAATTTATCGTTCTTGATGGCAAACAACGCCTACTAACAATTTTACAGTTTTATGGTGACAGTGCCACACCTAATAATAGTTTTACTTTAAAAGATTTAGAATTTCTAGATAATCTCAATGGCTGCCAATATCAGGATCTAGAAAATGACTTCAATTTAAATGATTTCTTAGACCAACTGGATAATCAAACTATCCGCACGATTGTTATCCGTAATTGGAAAACGGAGAGTTTCCTCCATAAAATTTTTCTGCGTCTCAATGTGGAAAATACCCCTTTGTCTTCTCAAGAATTAAGACAAGCATTACACCCAGGGGGTTTTATTAATTTTTTAGATGATCGAGCGATCGAAAGTCAAGCATTAAAGAAAATATTTAAATCTTCCTATCCCGATTTCCGGATGCGCGACACTGATATATTATTGCGTTATGTAGCTTTTCATTATTATTTATCCGATTATCGCGGTGATGTTCAGATGCTTCTAGATAAAACCTGTCAAAATTTCAATCAAGAATGGGAAAAACGCTCAGATGAAATTATCAATGTTGTTGATCAATTTGAAAAAGCTGTCCAGACAACGATTAATATTTTTGGAGAGAAAAACTTTTCTCGTCTCTGGTTATATAAAGAAAAAAAGTATCGAAGTCAGTTCAATCGAGCAATTTTAGATGTGATGGTTTTTTACTTTTGCGATGATCTAATTAGAGCAGCTGCCGAGAAAAACAAAGAACAGATAGAAAATGCTTTTAAAGAATTATTATCTAACCCTGACAATGAATTTAGGAACTCAGTAGAAAAAACTACTAAAAGTATTAGAGCAACTTACAATCGTTTTAATTTATGGGGTCAAGCTTTATCAAAAGTATTAGATATTAACTTCAATATTCCTCAGATGGAAGACAATCGTATTATTTTTAAGGGGTTAAGATAGTTAGTTTTTTTACTATGCCGAAATCTCTAAGATTTAGACAACTAACCAAAGAATTGAATCGACTAAAAAAACAATTCCTACCTCGTAAATTTAGCGAGATAAATGAATATTCTGAAAGACAATTAGCTTTAACTTTTGCCTATCGAGTTTTTGCTCATGCTGAGATTGAATCTTATCTTGAAGATCGAGTTTGGGATACAGTACAGACAGCAAAAAATATCTGGGATAATCAAGGTAAAGCTGGTCGAGTTTTGTTATGTGTAATCGCTTTTTCTGGTCAAGAAATGGAAAATCCTCCCGATACCATTACTCCTCTTAAAGGTAACAAAAATGTCTCCCTAGACAAACTGAAAATAACTAAAAAAATTGACATAGTGATTAGATGTTTTAAATCAGTTATCGATCAAAATCATGGGATTAAGGAAACTAACCTATTAAAATTACTCTTACCAATCGGCATCGATAGTGATGACTTAGATAAAGTTTGGTTAGCCAATATGAATACTTTTGGAGAAGAACGCGGTGAAATCGCTCATTCTTCGGCAATAAAAACGAAAAAAACGCCTAACCCTGCCGACGAATTAGAAAGAGTTAAACAAATTATTCAAGAATTAGAGAAAGTCGATCAATTGATTACTAATTTGCTCAAGTAATTGCACTCTTAATAAAACTTAAATTTTTAATTATATCAGAAATACAGTATAATGAAATGCAGAGAATAGAGAGCTAATCATCAAAGTGAAACATAGACCAATTGCGATCGATTTATTTGCCGGCTGCGGTGGGATGTCCCTTGGTCTAGAAGCGGCGGGATTTGATATTGCTGTAGCGGTGGAGTTTGATGCAGTCCATTCCTTGGTTCATCATTTTAACTTTCCCTATTGTCAAACTATCTGCCGGGATATAGCCAAAGTAACAAGTAGAGAAATATGGGAATTATTAAAACTAAAAGGCTATGCCACTGATGTTAGTTTAATTGCTGGTGGTCCGCCGTGCCAAGGTTTTTCACTGATTGGTAAACGACAAATAGATGATCCTAGAAATTCTCTTGTATTTGAATATCTGCGGATTGTAGGGGAAATTAAACCCAAGTATTTTATCTTTGAAAATGTTCCCGGCATGGCTACGGGTAAACATAAACAATTTTTAGAGGAGTTAATCTCTGAATTTGAAGCTATTGGCTATACAATCAATCAGCCAATTAAAATCCTTGATGCCAGTGAATACGGCGCACCACAAAAGCGCAGAAGATTAATCTTAATTGGTAGTCGAAAAGACGTGACGATGGCTAAATATCCCCTGGCAAAGACCGTCGATTTGAACTCAGCCAAAAAATCAGCTTTTACCAGCGTCTATGATGCGATTTCAGATTTAGAATTAATACCAGCCTTTATCGATACTGATTTAGGCATACCCGCATCAAAATTAGATTATAGTGGTAAGAGGAAAAAATATTCAGTGCAGCCAAGGGATATTTTTAAACTTTGCCATCAAAGAACAGTAGATACAAAAATCTATGGACATATAGGCTCAGTTCATACCCAAAGATCAATTAATAGATTTATCGTAACCGAACCGGGTACAGTGGAACCAAAAAGTCGCTTTTTCAAGCTTTCTCCCACTGGTTTATGCAATACTCTCCGGGCCGGAACTAATAGTGACAAAGGGGCCTATACTGCTCCTAGACCCATTCACTATTCTATTCCTCGTTGTATTACTGTACGAGAAGCCGCCAGATTACATACATTCCCCGATTGGTTTCAGTTTCACCGCACAATATGGCATGGTTTTCGTGAGATTGGTAATGCGGTTATTCCGCTATTATCGAAAGAACTTGGCTCTTCTGTGATGGGAGCAATGAATATCAATACCGCTAATCTCAACCGAGTTATTTTAGAAAAAATGCCCGAAGACTTATTGCTATATAATATGTCTCAGGCATCAAACTATTGGGGAATCCCTGACGATGTTATCGCGAAAAGAAAACGAGGTGTCTCTCAGAGATAGTACGATTAACTGCCAATCGAACTTGAAAAACTCGCTCCCATCTTCTCACTCTCCTATACTTTTTAAACAGGATTTACTATCATTTTTATTATTCGGTAACCGTCCACCAAGCGAGAGCAAAAGCTTGTTCTTTCTCGTTAACTTGTTGACGATATTGAACCCGAATTTTATACTTTCCAGAGATGGGGACAGGACAAAAAATATGCTCTAAACTATCACTATCACTCAGGGAAGCGCAGGTGTATTTAGTATTATTATCCTCCTGGTCAGGTAAAAGATAAACATCTAAATTATTCAGGCCGCGATCTCGGAAACTTTCATCGAGATCATAGAGATTATTGCCATTAGTATCGATTAGTTCTACCAAACGATCCCAAGCTAAAGTTATCGAAACAAAACTATTAGCTTTTAAGGGCTTCTCTAGGGCATAATCTTGATAACTATTAGCGGTAACTGTAGCGTAATCCCAACCAATAGGAGGAATAGATTCTGCGGCGGACCATTGACCATTACTAAACTGTTGGTAGGCGCGAAAAGTGTTAAGATGTCCCGTCCCCATCTGAATATCTAAAGGAATTTTCGGGTCTTTATAAGCATCGGACTCTAACCAAGTTTTTTGGTCCTTAGTTAAGACTGTCCGTCTCATACCTAACCGTAACCCATCCCCCGTATCTTTAATTTTATCGGCAGCATTAAGCATCACTGCCTTCATTACTTGATGATGACGAGAATCGAGACTCCAATGGGGATTTTTTTGATTAATTTGTTGATCGCCGTATTCTTGTAAAAGCGCCACGGATGCCGTAATATGAGGGGCAGCGAAACTGGTGCCACTAACAGTATTTAATTTACCTTTGAGATCATAAAGCTCTATTTTATTGCCGGGGGCAACTAAATTAATCGACCGTCGCGAACCATCATTAATTTCCCGTTTAATTAAACTGCGACCAATACCCACTGGCAAAGCACTAATATTAGCAAAATCAACTTTAGTAAATTTTCCTTCTCTTTTCGCTGTATAAGCGGTAGTAATGCCGTTAAAATGATCGGTGGGAATGGGAATTCCTCCCTTACCTTGATTACCGGCAATTACATAAAGAACATCATCAACTCGCGATGACCAATCAACACATTGAGTTAATAAAGCTTGACCATCTAATTTTGGTTCCTGTCGTTGATCTCTTTGCAAAGATTCCCCAAAACTAAAGTTAATTGCTCGCACATCACCGCTATTTTGTCGGGCAATATTTTGACTGGTAAGACATTCTTCCGGTTGTCCGCCGCGTCGCAAAGAACCCACCGCCCCCGAATATAATCTCGCTTTTGGGGCCACTCCGGGGATTTTTTTATCATCACTGACCATCACCGTCGCCACCATAGCGGCGTGATTATCTAGATAGGTGTTGGGTTTGGCAATTTGATCGCGAAAAAAAACACCGGCTAATTTATAGGGGGGTCGCCAAGCTGCCACTTTATCATAACCGAACTGAGCCGGTCGGCCGATTTCCACTTGACCGATGGCAATTTTTCGCCCTAATAAATTATAGGGTTCTGCCCGCAGGCGATCGGCATAAATTCCCTGTTCACCGATGGAATTAGAAAGAACTAGGGAAGGAAGGAGAATTATCGTTACTACTAACCCGACGACAAACCAAAACCCTCTTTTCATCATCAGCAATCCTGCGGCAGTAAGGTGATACCGATCCATTCTAGGACAGAAATCTCAGAAAATACCTAAATCTCTTTTTTGGCTAGGCGGGATGGTAATAAAAAGCCACTGCCAAGATTAAATAGGTGGCTAGTAATAGGGTTCCATCTAACCAATTGGAACGACCGGTAAAGCTGATTAAATTAGTGACAACCACCGCTACAATCAAAGCCACCACGTTAAAGGGATTAAAATTTAAATCCATGGGTTGCTGCCAAAATTGACCGATAAAAACTAATAAAGGTGCTACGAATAAAGCCACCAATAAACTATCACCCATCGCCACGGAAACCGTTAAATCCATCTGATTTTTTAGGGCTAATTGAATGACGGTAACTATTCCAGAAACATCGCTAATTAAAGGGATGAAAATCACCCCGATAAAGAGAGGAGTGAGATGAAATCCTTCCATCACCGATTCCACTACATCAACAAATAAATCCGACTCATAAGCTACAGCTACGGTGGAAGTAAGCAGCACAAGTAACCAAATCCAGACTTGAGCTTTTTCTTCCTCACTAACCTGATTGTCGGGGGTATTTTCATTACTTAATCCCACTTCGTAGAGATAGCTATGGGTTTTGAGGGAAAATAATAAAGTTAACCCGTAAACTATTAATAAAACCGTGGCGGTGACTAGGGAAAGACTGAGAATATCGGCAACTTCCACCACGTTAGAAGTATATATTACCAAAGTTGGTAAAGCGATCGCTATTACTGCTAAAGTCATGGAAGAACCATTTACCCGCGCTAAAATCGGTTTAAATTCTTGCTCTTTGTAGCGAATTCCTCCCGTGAGCATTCCCATGCCCATAAATAATAATAAATCGCTGAGAATACTACCGGTAATACTGGCTTGTACGATGTCCACCAAGCCTTTTTTTAGGGCAATTAAGGCAATAACTAAAGTGGTAGTATTGCCAAAGATAGCATTAACTAATCCTCCCAAAGTTGGCCCAGTGACTACGGCAACTCTTTCCACAGACGTACTTAACCAAATTGACAGGGGAATGATCGATAAAGCGGCAGTGATAAAAATAGCTTGATCTCCCCAATTAAGACGACTAGCGACCACCGATAGGGGAATAAATAATAGGAAAGCAAAGGAGACAATTTTTCTTAAATTCATGGGTTATTAATGGCGATTTCTCCCACCATTCCCGCTTCAGCATGACCTGGAATAGTACAGATTAATTTATACTTACCAGTTTTGAGAGGAACTATTACCCATTCTGCCTGTGCATTAGGTTTTAATTCTAGTTCGTGAATTGCCCCTTTAATCTCCACTTTTCCCGCTTCAACTTTCTGCGTCCAACTAGCATCGGCGAAGTCTTTAGCGGTAAAATAATGTTTAGTGGGACTGGGATTATCGAGGATTAATTTGTATTTTTGTCCAGCAATAAAGTCTAGTTGACTAGGAAAGAATTTTAATTCTCCTTGCCCGGAGCCTAGACTAATTTTAACTTCTAGAGGGGCGGAGCCGGCGAAGGCCGGAAAAGTCACTAACCAACAACTAATTAAAACTATTACTACTGCCACAAATTTTTGGTAGATATCCTTGCCAGCGAAGTAGGGATTAGAATTCATTTTGCTCCTGCAGCTTATAATAAGCTGTTGACTATCTAAATTGCTCGTTAAGACTGAACCGGAGTGCCGGAGTTGGGAGCAGGGAGAGGAAGTTTTAGCATTTGTACTAAAATTTCCAATATGCAGTTTAAATGCAGTACAGCTTAGAGAAAATCTGGCGGCTTTGACGATAACTTTACAACAAGTGGTGATTCTGACCGGCTGTCTTCCCTTCCATTCCCTAAAAGTCCCTTGGCCACTGTTCAAACCTCGGGACTTCTAGCCACTCTCAGTTAAATCGACAAAATTAATCTAAGCTATCGGGAGAATGGGGATAAAGTTGTTCGGCTTCCGGACAATCTTCCGAGACATTAATATCAGGATTCGTCCGCGACACCGAGGCCAGTTTTCTGCTAACCGCACCAATACTTTCTAAACGCACCATTTCTTCCCAAGAAGAAATTTCGTCTTCTTCTTCTGTTTCGTAGCGAATGGTGACGAGATCGCTTTCTAGATCGATAATACGAGCATTATCAATCCATCTTTGCTGATCGCGCAAGAAAATGCAGACTTCCTGACCATCCATACAGAATTGATAAATCTTGCGGTGTAACATAAATTGCTCCTAAACAGCTTCTTTTGTTGGATTTAACTAACGGGAAGTGACAAAATGCCAATCTTAGCAATAGCTCAAAAATTCCCGTGGATAACACAAAAGGGAGAAAAATTCCGATAGTAGTGGCAAGAATGGGAAAGAAAAGTCAGGTTTCCAGTTTGGGGCTACGTTCTTCAAAGACATCGATTCGATTAATAGACGGCTTCGGCGATTCACTAAAAAATCGCCCTTATAGAGTCATTGTTACATAAATTTTCACCTGATAACAGCATCTGTGGATGGAATGGGGTGATGGGGTGATGGGGTGATGAGGTGATGGGGAGATGGGGAGATGGGGAGATGGGGGAATTTCAACTAAAACCCTAAAACCCCAACACCTAACCCCGATGCTGATTTAAAATAGCCATCATCTTTTGGGCCACCGCTGCTGTTTGTTCGAGCATGGCAAAATGACCGCAATCGGACAACTCAATCACGTTGCCGCCAGTTTCAAACAAGGGATGAAAACTCGCCAGATGGTTAACGTACTTAACTTCCATAATCGTGTCCTCTTTCCCCGCCAGAAAATAGACCGGCTGCGGGAGACGGGAGACAATCTGGGGTAAAAGATGAACTTCGCCGATAGTGGTGGTTTCCAAAAGTGACCCTAGGGCCGCTTGGTAATCGGCCCGGACAAAATCAATCACTCGCTGTTTGCCCCATTTTTTACTTAGGGGTTGCTTGACCATCATCCGCGAGAATAAAACATCAATCAAGGGAACACCGGGCAACCAAGGCGGTCTTCTCTGTAAAATCTGTCTTCCGGCTTCCCGAAAGCGCTCAAATTCCTCCTTTAGATAGATGCCACCGCCGGCATTCATACAGATTACCCCTTTAATCCGTTCAGGACAGATATCCGCGGACCACAAAGCCACACTACCACCGAGGGAATGACCAACTAACCAAGCAGCATCGAGGTTTAAGCGGTTAAGAAGGGTAATAACGTCTTGGGAGTAGGATTCAAGGTTATAACTACTAGGAGGACTGTTAGAGGTGATTTTTTGGGAGTCGCCGAAGCCCCGGAGATCGTAAACTAGACAGGGATAATCCGGGGAGAGAATATCTACCAAAGGCTGCCAGTAGTGACGACTCAGCAGCCAACCGTGTATAAAGACTAAAACCGGTTTATCCGCTCGGGGCGAAAATAACTCGTAACTGTGGGATACTCCCGATATGTCGATGGTAGGCATATAATCAATCTCAACCTAAGTTAAACCGTTGATAGGGGTTACTAGGGAAACTTCTAGAGAAAAATCGGTGTATTTAGCCTTGTTTACAGAGCAGAATCAGGGAAGCTTAGGATTTTCCCTGATAGCTGATCAATCAATGCTATAGACAATTTCAAAAGCTTCTACTTTAAGTATAAAACACTGGGGATACCTCCCTAAAATAGGATGACAACCCTAGACCAGGATTTATCTATGAAATGCGATCGCTTTTTAACTCTTTCCCTAGTGTTAAGTCTGGGATTAGTTTTTCCCCCCTCTTTACCCGCACAAAATCCCCCCGCTACCACCTTTCAACCGGGTCCTTGGCAGCCTGTTGCTAGGGTGAATATGAGTCGTCCCGTGGAGATCAAAATTATCAATCAAACCGATATTGACCTCAATTATGACCTATCGGCCAATATTAATTCTTCTCCCCAATTATTATCTCCGGGTACGGAGACAACCCTAAGAGGTTTCGTAATTCCAGCATATATTCTGATTAATCGGGCTAATGCCGCCGCGGATCGCTATTCTTCTAGTTTAATCTATGCCGTAGAGGTCAGTGATGATAATTTAGTCACGATTACTGTCACCAAAGTTCCGGGGAGTACCCCCGGTTATACCACCTTTAACATCAATCAACAGGGTGCTATTTATATTTACTAGCTCTAGCTTAAACTGTTGTGGAGCCACCCCGATAATTATCCCTGCACTTTCTTAATTAATTCCTCCCGCAGGGGTTGTAGGAGAGTATCGAATTCGGGGAAATAATCGGGAGTAGCAAACAGATTATTAAACCATGTAGTGACGGCAATATTATCGACCACGGGAGTAAAATCAAACGGTTGAACCCCATCGATATGACGACTGTTTACCCCAAAACCTGCCCTTTGACGACGATATGGCCAAGGGGTTGCCTTTTCTCTTAACCAGAGGTCAAAGTTAGCAGATTTGGCCATGGAATCGGCTAAATTTTTCTCTATCTCGGTCGGTAAAAAACTTTTTTGAGATTGTAACCATGCTTGTGGTAAAAGCTTCCCTCTTTCAGGGGGATTTAACCAAGCTTGTTTCAGTAAATCTACTCCGGGTAAGGGATTTTTTAGGGAGGGATTTAATAAAGCTTTTCCCACTTCTTTCCCGGATTTTTGCCAATCTTGGGCCGCTTTCAGTTCATCCCCGCGCCACCAGGACAAACTCCCACGATAAAAATGCAGATTATTTTTCAAATTCTCGGAAGGGTTACTTTGCAAAAGCTGACTATAAATTGAATCAACCCTGTCTAACATTTTTGTGTATATTGGTTGTAGGCTGGGTAAACGCCAGAGGGAACTGGTAATAAATAAAGGATCACGCACAGCTTCTAAAGCAAAAGCTTCTATAGCTAAATCGGGTTGATTTTGGGCCAGTAAACTGACGGCCAAACCCTGAAACACTCCTCTTTTAGCGGGGATTAATTTTATTGATTCGATAAAGGATTTAGTTGCTGCGCTGGGATTTTGCCTCAGTTGCAACCATCCCAGATTACTGTGGCCGAATTCTTGATAGGGAGAAACCTGATTTCCTACTTGAAAATATTTAATTCCCTCGTTTAAAGCCTGAAGATTATTGGTATTAATAGCTAAATCGCCTAAATTCCAACCTAATTGATAGGGATAATAGGGTTCCCAGGGGGCTAATTGATGGGCTTTAATCAGAGTATCGTGAAAAGGTGCGATCTTTTTTTCTGCCAAAAAATCGAAGCCATAACTAGAAAGTTGCCAAGCGCGATGAATAGGAAGTAACCAAATTATCATGACTAACACAATTCCCAATCCTGTAAAAAAGATACCTTTTGGGGGAATAGCTAAAAACTTAGTTTCTTTTCTAGGTAAGGAAGAAGTCAGACAAGCTAGGTAAATAGTTAAGGTTCCGGCAATAGCAATATTATCTAATTGATAATCGGTTAAACTCATTAATCCGTAGCCGAATAATCCTGTATAAACACAGGGCAGTAAAATTTGATCGCTGAAATTGTCAGGGGCGGGAGAACGAAAAAAATGAAAAATCAGGACTATAACCAGTCCAATCCCTGCTAAAATGCCCCAAATGCCTAATTCAGCAAATAATTGAGCGGGGGTGCTATGCAGTTGATAAATCAATTCTGATGCCCTTCCCGCTATCAGGGGACGGTAGTGCTGATAAGTGATAGGAACATTGCCTAAACCAATCCCCGTCAAAAGATTTTCACTGCCCATCTGCCAACCGATAAGGGTATTAATCCAACGATAGGAAAATTCGTTATCTCCTCCTCCCTGTACTAGGGAAGTTATCACGGTTTTTAGACGATTATTAGCGAAGATAACAATAAATAAAAACAGCAAAGTGGCTAATCCTCCTAATCCTAACCAGAGTCGGGGAATTTGACTTCTAAAAATTAAAATTCCTAATCCTATTACACAAACCCCGATTAATCCTAGCCAACCACCCCGAGAACTGGTAGTGTAGAGATCGAGAATGCCTAAACCAATACCGGTAAACCATAGCCAACGCTGCCAATTTTTAGCCAATATAGCTAATCCCAATAGTAAAGGTAAGGCAAGAACGAGAAAACCCGCCACATAATTTTGATGACCCAAGGGCGCCCAATTGCGTAACTCTAAGACTGAAAAATCAAAAGAAATCTCGACTCCATTTTGCTGTAATTCCCTAATCCTTGCTAATTCCGGTGATAAAGTTTGGCTTGTCCACAAAAAAAGACTGATAATAATAAAAGCCAGACTGAGATAACCTTGAAAACTGAGGATAGCATAGCGTCGCTGGGGAGAATTATCAGTGATAATCCATTGATGCAGGGCGTATAAAGCGCAGATAATACCAATAGCTGCCCAACTATACCAGCGCGCTTGATTGGGAAATGGGGAGAAAAGACTAGAAATAATTAATCCCAAAACTATAATCCCAGTTATCAGATCAAAACCATTACCCAAACCAGTCAAGCTTTTATGGTGCCAAATCTGGGATAATAACCATAAAATCGGACAGAGTAAACCGATTTGCCAGATAGCGACCCAAGGCCACTGTACCATGAGACTATGACTATCGGCCATCAGGGTGAAAATTGCGTAGAGAAAAGCGGTAAGCAGTAACCACAGACGGGAAGTGGCAATATCGTTAGTCGTCTCAGTCATAGCGGGTGGATCGAGGATTAAAATTAATAAGTTATCTCAATTATTCTCTATTGAAAACCACCTCGGCCAGTTTCCAGGTTTAAATTAGTGATAGTCAAGTCAATAGAGTTAGGATTCTTATTCTTACTATTCCCCAATGATGGTTAGAAATTAAATAGATGTTTAATCAGTTTCCGCGACGACAATTTCTCTATCTAACAGGGGGATTCACTGTCACCTTAGCAATTAATACCGGTTTAAAAGCCGAAATATTGCCAAAAAAAATAGAAATAGAGGCTTTTAGCCCCGATGGTCAACCTTTAAATAAAAAAGCCCTCAATCAACTCTATTTTCTCACCCTTGCTGCCCAACCTTTACCAAATCCTCCCCGCAATCTGGAGGAGGGAAAATTATTTTCTTCCCTTCCCCCCTCCCCTGTAGCGATAACTCTTAAGTTACCGGTGAAGGGTTTCGGGGAAATGTTCCTAGAGGCAGATAATCGGGGTTTCGGTTACTCTGCTGCCGATTTTCCCTTAAATTTTAATTTAGCTGCCGCTGACTCCCATTTTTATCGGGTTAAACAGTCTCTCGAAGTCTGGCAGCAACAGGGGGGGCAATTTTCCCCCGCTATTTGGCAACGTCTGGAAACAGCGAAAAGCTATCTCGATTTAGCCAATGCCAGCGATAATAATAGAGAAAGGGTGCAGTACTGTGATAAAAGCTTAACTGAGAGTCTCTGGGCGGGGGAAATGGCAGTTATCAGTAAAGCAACCCAAATTATCGCCCAAAATTCTCTAAAACCAGACTTTCTCTTTGGTTGTAATTTTTTTGGCTATCCCCAACAGGGAGAAAAATACCAAGAATTATTCCAAGCAGTCTTTAATTTTGCAACAATACCCTTTTATTGGCGATATTTTCAGCAAAATGAGACGGATAAACGAGTTGATTGGCTACTTAATCATAATATTACCCCGAAAGGTCATCCTCTCGTCTGGTTTCATCCCGTGGGCATTCCCGACTTTATCCGCAATCAACCCTTTGCAGAGATTAAAAAATTAGTGGCAACGCGAGTTAGGGAAGTTACGGCATATTATCGGGGAAAAATCAGCCATTTTGACGTGATTAACGAGGCTAACGGCATTAAATGGGCAAATGATTTAAATTTCTCCCTCAACCAGTTGATCGAATTAACCGAGATTGCCTGTCAAGAATCCCGTCGCGGCAATCCGCAAGTGTATAGAATTGTTAATAGTTGTTGCACTTGGGGCGAAAATGTGGCATACCATCAACCGCCCCAACATAGTCCTTTAGAATATCTGCAAACTTGTCTAGAGGCAGGTATTGAATTTGAGGCGATCGGACTACAATTATATTATCCCGATCGAGATTTATTCGAGATCGATCGACAATTGGAACGTTTTAGTCAATTAGGAAAACCAATTCATATCACGGAATTAGGCATTTCTTCCGCCACCACCGTCGATGAATTATCCTATTTAAAGGAACCCCTAGGACGGTGGCGCGATGACTGGAGTGAGGCAATTCAAGCCGATTGGGTGGAACAATTCTACAGCCTTTGTTATAGTAAATCCTATATCAAAGCAATTAGTTGGTGGGATTTAACCGATAACGGTAATTTCTGGCCCCACGGAGGTTTAGTTAATAGGGATCTAACTCCGAAATTAGCCTACAAAAGGTTAAAAAATCTCCTACAAACCTGGCGAGGACAAGCATGAATACAATTAGTAATTTTTTAGCTAGTGCTATTGTCGGCGGTTGGATTATGACTATGGCGGTTTTTGTTATCCAAAATATCCAACCAGTTTCTTTAAAGTTTCTACAATTTGAGTCAATTAAAGTACCTATCGGCATTTTATTGGCTTTTTCTTTGGCAATGGGATTTTTTATCGCCGCAGTTATTCCCGCTTTTTTGAGAAAGTCGAAAAAATCTCCTCGCAGTCGCTTTTCTCCCCCAGAATCGGGGTTAGACGAGTTTGATTTTTAAATAGTCTTTTGACTGGCTAATTTATCGGCTCTCTTAGGGTTTGGTGGGTAAAATGTGTTCTAAGATACAGTCTTGCCAGCGAGCGACTGGAAAGAACCACAAAGACACAAAGGACACGAAGATCGATCGGTCTTATATAAGTTAAACTGGTCGCAACGCGCTCGCTACGCGAGATCACACCAAGAATAAGAGAGCCATTTATCGGCAGCATCCCGGGTGTATATTGTAGGAGCTAATTGCATTTTGTACTTTAAACAAGATTACAATTTTTGATAGCTGTTAGGACTCTCTGATGAATAGAAGCAAATAAACTTCCTTGCCATAAATAATTAAATTTCTTTTCTGTGATTAGATTGAGACAATTTAAAATTCGCTTTTTCCAGTCCTGTTGATTGTGAATGTTATTTCCCCAAGCTTGAAATAATTCCTTCTCACTAATGCCACCTAATTTATGAGATAATCGATTTCTATGATTACGCAATTCTTCAGAACCCCAAGCTTTTAAATCCTTAAAGTTTGCCTGGGGAGAAGTGAGAGCAATATACTTCTCTATTAATCTCTGTTGAGTGCGACTATCTAGCTTAATTTCAGGGACAGGATTGCCATTATTAACAAAAAGTTCTTTAAGAGCAGGATATTTATTCAACACAGATGATTGTAAAGATGAATAAGTATATTCAGAATTAACCATATAGTCTTTAAATTCATGTTTTAAACACTCATAAATTAAGCCTTCTACCGCTCGGAAACTATGAAGCATAGCCTCGGTTGTATTTTTTTGTTTTAGTCTAACTACTGCGGTATAAGCTTGTTCATAGGCCATCCACCAATATTGTTGATGCTGCTCTTTTTGTTGATTATTGAAACTAAAAGAAGCGGATTGAAAAAAATCTTCAAATTGTCCTTGATTCCAGCTTACTCCAGATTTAATTAGAGCATAAGTTTCTTTCCATTTTTGTTTATTTTGTTCATAGTAAGGTTTAACTAAGTTCTGAAGACCAGCATAATCATAGCGTTCTAATAATTGTAGGGCTTGTTGTCGAGTGCGATCCCAAAGATAGTTAGTCCCTAAAAAAGGCCCTGTGTAATCTGAAGAAATTCCCTTTTGATTGTTAGAAGGGGTGGGAATAAATTCATAGAATTTAATATCGTTTCCATAAAAACTCAATCCCGAAATTCTCGACGCTTCTGAAGCTTGCCCCACCCCACCTTTTAGGCACAATAAAATGGGTTGATCGGGTTGAGGTTTTATATTTTCTTTCCATACTTGTTGCCACCAACGGAACATTTCCTCGAAGTTAGAAGGGTTTTCATCATTTCTACCTATATAGAGAATATTTACTACCAAATCAGAATTTAATTTATTTAGCCAATACTTAATTAATTCTCCTGAGTAAAGAGTATCTTTTTCTCTTTCTTTTACTGTTTCATTTTGATCAGTTACTACTAAATAAACTTTTTCGAGATCATTGATTTTATCTTCCAAAAGCTTACCCAGAATGACTGGTTTTACTCGATCGCCATAATATTCAATGTTTTCCCAAAGGTATTGGGATATTTCTCGAAAAGATGATTTTTCGGTCAGAGCTAAATCAGACACTACTTCTATCTGTTCTCCGAGAATATCACCTTTCATGCGATCATCGCCAATATTATACCAGTCACCAGTGGTGACTTGAAACATTAAATCTCTGGTTCCGATCGTTGCAACTAAAATTGATTTCATGAGATTATAAAGGGAATATTTGAGCAAAATTTTGAGGACTTGTATTACTTCTTAATTGTTTGATAAACTCTTGACGGGGATTCAGATTAGCACCGAATACAGTAACTATCTGACAGCTAAAATGATCATCTCCTACATTCGCAATCCAGACTGGAGATGGTTTAGTGTCTTCCTTTTTTCTACCTACTTTGCCACAAAGGTCTGGATTATAGTTACCGTTAGGGTTAAATTCTGGAGAATGAAGAACTTTTAACGCATAAACTTTATTACTACTATTTTCACCCTTACAAACCAAAATTTTACAATTACTATCCGCTACATCATTCCAAAAATTTTGGGATACTTGACCCACTGTTCTAAGATTATTAGGATCGATGTCAGCGCCGACAACTTGCCCTAGAGAGTTATAAAAATCTCTTAAACGAGCTTGAAATTGTCTTTGCACACGCTGAATACTATTGGGAGTTTCCCAAAATTCTTCATCGTTATTAATATAAATCGTACAACCGCGAATTTGGGGATTACTGCTTCTTTTGTATTTCGGTCGTCTTGCACCCTGACCTATACCACCCATATTCACAATGAACCAAAGTAAATGTTTGTACAATTTTTTTAGGGAATTTATTTGACTTGTCGGTGTCTCGGTCGATAGAGATAAAATTACACTACCATGTTGCTCATTGTTGTGATGACTAGGAGTTTCGGTAGTATTAACTTTGAGATAACCGTATTTTTTATTTTTAGGATTAATACTTCCAAATAATTTAGCTTCAATCTCTTGAACACCGTATTTTTTAGGATTAATACCTCCAAATAATTTAGCTTCAATCTCTTGAACTTCGTTAATAGGTAAAACTCCGGATGCAAAAACACGAAACCAGTATCGCATCATCGATTTAAAGGCTGTCGGACGAACTTCTGCAACGGGTGCGCTCCGCATTTGCCATTCATTGCGTCGGTCATTCCATTGCCATTGGGTGAATCTTTGATAACCATGAATTAATTGACCTTCTAGCTCGAAATCCAAGCGATAAAACCCCGAATCGTGGCCATTTTTATTATTATCAGGATGAATATTATCATTAATTGGCTTTAATTCACCGTAACCACTATTTACTTGTGAACCTATGCCAAGCTGTAAACCTTTTTTCAGCCATTGTTTTACCTGTTCAAGTATCTTTTCATCTTGACAGTTACTAGCTAGACGTAAACCAATTAAAAAAGTTGATTCTTTGAGAGAGAAAAAAGGATTAGGGTTAGGAGAATATTCCATAGAATCATCTTTCCATGACCAAATATTATTAGCCATGTCCATTTCTAACCCCCCGTTTTTAGAAGGTAAAGGATAGGCATCAAAAAAGACAACTTTACCCGTTTTATTTTTTTCCTCTTTGGCGTTTATATCACCAAAATAGGGAGCGATTTCTTTTTCCGCGTCTTTCCATTCCAGATTATTTTCCGCCATGATTTCTCGGATGGCTTGGTTTCTGGCAACACCGCGCAATGTACTAGATGGAATATAGGGCATTCCGAGGGCATCAAAGGCAGGTAAAAGAATACTTTCCGGTCCACGATGACCACCGACACGAATACGCCAAGTGGATTTGACTTGAAAAGCGATTCCGTCTTTCGCTAACAGTTGGGTACGCCGATGGAGTTGTTCAAGACGCTGAGTGTAGTTAGCATTTTCTTGGGCTGTTTGCAGAATTTGGGTTTTAGTCGCATCTTTGTGTGGATAGTCGGCAGCACGCATCCAACGGAGATATTCGACAAAACTGGCTGATTGGTCGGGTTGAGGTTCGTTTTCGGGGTCTAACCACGGTGAGGGTGGAGGAGGATTGTTATTGCCGCCACCGCCGTTATTATTGCCACCGCCACCACTAAGAGGCTTTTTAGGGGGTTGGTTGTTATTTGTGGGTTTTATAGCTTGATTTTTTAGGGTGGGTTTTTGAGGGCGATTAGGACGTTGTAAGGGGCTATGGGACATAATAATTATAATTTCCTTTCTAGTTCAATGAATTATAAAAACTGTGGTGACAATTTACCTGAGTTAGTCCCCACTTTCCACATCGGAATAGATGGCATTAGCCCAGAAGCTAAATTCTTGGGCGATTTCCAAGCCTAAACCCGTTAGTCCTAGATAATCATCGGTAGATAAATCCTTGAGAGTAGTTAATCCTTGAGAATTAGAAAGATTATCTCTTTTAGATAACTTTTCTAGGCATTGAAAATACTTTTTAACCACCTGTTTTTTTCCTTCTTGATTGAGGGCAGTTTCTTCGGCTTTTAGTCGCATCATTCCCCAAGTAGAAAGATAGGTATAAAGTTCAATAGCTTGATTTTTTTGTTCTTTGCGGCGACTATCATCAGCAGTATCTGAGGACAATTTTTGCAAGGCAGTGAATACGGGATTGCTAATCGTTCTAGGGTCGAATGTCATGGTTATTTTGGCTCCAAAAGTTAAAAAATATTACCTGACCAAAGGGTATCAAGAGAGATAACAATATCGGGAAATGCAGCAGCAGATAAGGTTCCTGTACTAAATTTTTCTTGATATTGATAATCAGAATTTATCGGTTGACGAAAAACATAAATCTCTCGATTTTTGATGGCAACTACCCAATATTCTGCAATACCAGCTTGGGCATAGATGTGTTTTTTTTCGGTTAAGTCTTTACTGAGAGTTGAGTCAGAAATTTCGATTAACCAAAAAATTTCATCAGCATAGGGATGATGATCTCGATAGCGAGAACGAGGGGGAAAAACTACAGCGATATCGGGTTCAGGTTCTGAGTTTTCTAAGGTAATGGGTCCAACTTCTCTTACCCATGCTTTATCCTTGAGACGTTGACGGAGAAAGTTGGCTAATCCTTCTCCACTGTCTTTATGTAAAGGGCCTTCTGGACTCATTTCGAGAATATCTCCATTCAGTAATTCTACACGCCGATCGATTAAAATTCCCGCCGCAATCATGCGATGATAATCGACCACTGACCATTTAGCTAAGGCAAGATTAGCTGTCATAAATTACCTCTACCATTGTTGCACAAAACCACGTCCTAAACTTTCCTGTCCGCCGATTTGTAGAATGTCATTATCTGCTAATAACTGTTTAAAATCAGCTTGGGATTGTTGTCTGGTTCCATTAGCTTGAGAGGTAATACCCCAAGTAAAATACATTAAGGTGTCGGGGGGAATAGCTTCTTCATAACGAAATCCTCCATCGACGGATTTATGCTCATCTAATTTAATTTTAACTTGTCTCCATAAACTCATTTGAATTAGAGTCGTGCAATGCTGATCGGGTAATACTAAGACTTTATTAATGCCACTGCTGACAGAGTTTTTGGGAATAAAACTTGGCCAATTTGACCAGTCTTTTAGATCATCGACCTTGAGAATGGCATCCTTGAGATAAACGTTGGTGTTGGCCTTTTTAAAACTACAGCTATATTCGGGGGGAATTGTCAGACTAGGATTAGTTAATCTTGTCCAACGACGAAGAAGTAAAGGAGAAGTGATCCAGACGACACCGTGACTAAGGGAAGGGACGGGCAACCAGAGAATCGAACCATCTCCTATCCAGATGTCTCCCTGTTCCAAGTTTTCTGCACCTTTATCGATTTCATTACCGAATAACTTAAATTTTAGGTTTTCTTCGGTAGCTAAAGAACGGATTTTCCCGCGAATTGTACTGGAGGGAATATAGGGTAAAGTGGTATGGGATTCACGAGCAATACCCACTAGATTCCCCTCTTGAGTGGTTCCTCCGGTATGTAGGGGAGAAAGTAGATAAAAGTGGATTAAGTTCATGATTAATTATTCTCCTTTATAGTTGATCCAAAGTAATTCTGAGTAGCCTAATTTGCCCCTATTCGCTTGTCCAAAAACAGCGATCAAATTTGATCCAAAGTAATTCTGAGTAGCCTAATTTGCGCCAGCGTTGGTGATATTCGGGACTATCGGGCTGCTCTTGAAATAGGCGATCGGGTTGATTTAAATAGTATTGACTACCCGGGGGGGCCGCGAAGACTTGGGGGGCGGGAATGCTAGTATTTTCTTTTGATTGAATGCGGCAACTGATCGGAATAGCTCGATCGGTTGCGACACTGACTAGATTGCCCGGTTTCTGATTACTATTAACAGTATGGGCGAGTTTCCATTCCCAGGGCCAAGAGCGACAAATGGCTTGATTATTATCGTGACGGCGTTCAAAAATACCGGGGGTAACGAGATAGGCGATCGCTTTATTTATTTGTTTAAAGTTCTCCTCGGATTTTTGTTTTAATTCTTGCCATTGTTGACCTAAATTATCGCATTTTTCCAGTATAACTCGGTGTCCTTCTCCTCCTAACCGCAAAGTTGTGGGAGTGGGAATATTAACATCAATTCCGATCGCTATACTCCAACCGGGTAGCATTCGGATCGCTTTTTCGACAAAGTATCCATCGGCATCTTCTACCTGTTTACTTCCCGGTTTCATGGCATTATGGGAACGAATTTCTTCTTGCCAGGGTTTATCTTTTTCTTTGTGTTTTACTAACCATTGGCAAGGGTCGATCGCTCCTGTTTTTAAATAATCGAGAATAACTTCACAAGGTAGATACTGACGATATTTACCTTCTTTCTCTTCTTCCGCTTCATTTTCTCGATTTTGGCAATTTTTGTTAGGTTTAGCCTTAGCTAAGGGGGCAGGTTTCGATCGATCCCAAAATATATGGTTTTCTGAAATCGTTAAATTATCACTCCAAGAAATAGGAATTAATGGGTCAGAATTGGCGAATCCTAAAGGACGGGGTAGATATAAAGTATCTCCAGCAAAAGATAGGAATGGACCGGTGATTTTAAAATAACTATTTTTAGAGCGATCTAGTAAAGCACTTAAAGCACCGGCGATCGTGTGACCGTTGGGGGGAAATGTACTTCCGGCCCAGGCTCTTTCTCCGGGGCTAAAGGGTTTGGCATCCCGTAGGAGAAGAACATCTAGGGGAGTGATTGTGTACCAATACATTAAATGGAACCTCCGATCTTAATCTCTCTTTTTCGAGTCATAAAAGCCGCTAATTTCATCCAGCTACGCACGGCTTCGTTAAGATCATTAGGATCATTTTCCGTGGTTAACCAAAGATGTTTGAGAAAGTTGCTTAGGTCTTTTTGAAAAGCTTCTCTGTTCTCTGTTGTTAGATTTTCCCGACGGCTAGAGAACGCCTTGACCCAAACCTCGATCGCTTCTATCATTGGTATAGGATGCTGTTGCCAAAGGCCGGCCACTGCCTCGAATAAACTGGCATCGGAATTACCGGCGAGAAGTTGTTGCCATTGATAAAAAACATCAAACTTAGCCGTAGATTTTAGGATGTTTCCGTTGCCGTAGAGAACGCGCACTTGTACAGCATCTTTTTTGACTTTTTTGCCGTCAAAGCCTTTATAGGCGTGTTCCTTGGCTTTTTTCTCAGCCTCCCAGAGATTTTCTAGGGCGATAGCAAGGGGTACGGAATGATGAGCGATGACAATACCGAAACTGATAGTCGCCCGCTTTCCCATGGTAAATAGGGGACGTTTGGCGAGATTTTCGGGAGGTTTTTCGCCTTCCCATTGCCAATAGTCACCGGCGTTATTAAATTCCCCATGGGGGTCTTTTTCTCCCTTAAAACATTGGCGGATATCCCATAACCATTTATCCCATTCCCAGAGATTAGTATAGGCGAGAACATCATCACCGCCACCATAGATTAAGCGTCCTGCATAGCGTTGTTCGGTGAGGTAGGGAACGAGTTGATTAGAGAAGTCTAAAAGGGCGCGACTGAGGGCGCTATGGGTAGATGGTCCCATGCGTTTATTGAGGGTGACAAAATCGCCAAAAGCTTTTTGTACTTCTTTTTCTAGGGTATCGGTTTCGGTCGGGGGATGATCGGCGTATTGATGAAGTGACTTAGGGATATATTCTCGATAGGGTTTCATTTTTTGGCCTTTTAACCATTCCCCCATTCCGTCACCATCTCCTGCGGCGATAACATACCAATCAGCCGGGTTATTGTGGGGATAGTTTTGGTCAATTAATTGGCTTAATTGATGGCGATAATTAGCCATTTCTTCATCGGTAATCTCTAGTTCTTCTACTAACCATCCCGCATTGAGAAATCGAGGGTGATAACGTTTATATTCTGGTTCGATGTGATCGTCAATGTAGGGGATTCCCCAGGGTTGGGTAAGTGCCGGGGGAATCTTTTTCCCGTCTTCTCTTAACCTACGCGAGATGGTGCGACAAGCGTGATGAAAATGGTCGAGATCACCGCCTGTTTTGAGATAACCGGCGACTCCCACGGTTAAATCGGGATAAGCGGCATCTAGACGCTTTTGGTCGCTATTTTTTAAGAGTTTTGGCAGGATTAGGTGTAATCCGCGTTTAACGGTTTCCGTGGCGTTGAGTTGTTCGATCCCATCGAATAATCCGGCATTTCGTTGCCAATATTCTTTGCTTGCTTTTTCGCTAATCCAATCGTTGTTACTATCGGGATGGACGACGGGGCCAAGTCCAGAAATGGTGGAACGGGGGCCGAAAGCGGTGGGAATCTGCCAATCGCGGGCATTTTTGACAGCAGCAAGGGCGGAACGGTTTTGATCGAAAGCACTACTCCACCAAGAACCAACATTAGAACTAAAGGGATGTTTTTTCCATTTCTCAAGGCGTAGTTTTCCAGCTTTTTGCAGAAATTCCTGCTCTTTTTCTAAGAATAGAGCTTTTTTATCGTAGAGATTATAAAGTTCGTTTTGTTTGTCTCGCCAGCTTTGCGCTTTTTCTGGGTCTTCGGCTTGATTTTCGGCACTATTTTCGTTTTCTTGGTAAATTTCGCTACTGGTGAGGAGTTGGTCTTCTCTACCGATGGGGACCCCCACATAATAGGTTTGCCATTGGGCATTTAACCAACTGTCCCAGGTACGACTATTTTCTTTTAATTTGGGCATCCAGTGACGTTCTCCCAATTCCTCGAAAACTT
This sequence comes from Microcystis wesenbergii NRERC-220, assembly GCF_032027425.1. Taxonomy (NCBI): domain Bacteria; kingdom Bacillati; phylum Cyanobacteriota; class Cyanophyceae; order Chroococcales; family Microcystaceae; genus Microcystis; species Microcystis wesenbergii. The sequence goes on from NZ_JAVSJA010000001.1 coordinate 1,272,434, forward strand.
GCCGACTAATTTCTTTCCATTCTTTTAATAAACTAGATTTAGCGGTTTGCATGGCCGCTGCCACCTTATCTTTGGGCAAGACGAGGATAATAATGTTGGGAAATCCGGCGGTTAGTAATTGTCGATCGCCCGGTGGGTCGATCCAGGGTTTAAAATCGGGGTATTTCTCTAGTAACCATCGATCGATTAAGGGTTGTGCGTAGAGAGAGGGATAGATCAAACTATCGGGACCGTATTGTTGGGCCAGTTGCCAGCAGACTTGAGCAGATAGATAGTGCAGAATCCAAGAACCTGCCCAAAAATCGCGCATTTTGCGGCTGGCTTTGATTAGTTCTTGCACAGGGGAAAAGGTGAAACTAACGAGATAAGCGTGGGATAATTGTTTTCCTGTCGGCCATTTATTGACCACATCCTCGGAGGTGAGATCATATCCCGCTAGGGTCCCGGCGATGGCCGCCGTTAAACTGGCATGACTCCAGATCGATCCGTCCGGTATTCTGGTTTCGGCGGGCATTAAAAGCAGATTTTCGTCATCGAGTAATTTCGTCGCCGCTTGGGGGAGACAGCGCCATAACCACCAAAATAGTTCTTTAGCTTCGTTTTCTGAGATTCCTGTGCGTAATCTGTCGGGAATTTGGTTAAATAGCCGTTTTTCCTGTTCTTTTAAGTAATCCGTGCGGTTAGAAGCGATTTTCTTATGGGTTGTGTCGGCTAATTTGAGATTTAAAGGTTCTCCGGAGAGGAGGTGACGCAATTCTAGACCTGTTTCTCGATCGTAGTTAACGAATTGGGTTAAACTACCGATCGCCGATCGATCGCTGGCTGAGGTGATATAGTCAGCTAGTTTGATTTGTTTGAGAATTGTTTTAGTCGATTTTTCGGGGTTATGTTTTCCCCACAACTTCATTACTTCTAAATCTCTCCAGAAACTGTTATCACCGCGTCCTGAGTTGCTATGTAGGGCCTTGAAGACGGGATCGTGTAGTAGTCCCCAGATTTTCGCTTGCCAGTATCCTAGGGCCATAAACGCCTCAATTCCTTGCTGACCGATGTTCTCAGTATATCAATATGCCTTAGGAACCTCTAGAGATAACACGATATTTTGAAGATTTTTCTAAAAAGCTTCAAAAGCTTATCCCGTCTAAGTTTCTGGTGGTATGAATTTTTTACTATGATTATCGTCTGTTGGGGGAGAATATCGATCGACCAACATTTGCGCCGATCGCCGGTGTTTTTCCGCCATTTCTGGGGGAGAGAGAATCTGGGCCTGTTCGAGATAGCGCTGTACCCACCAGAGAAATTCTTCCAGGGAACGGGACGGGAGAGCGATGTGGTAATCGATCGAGTTAAGGATTTTCGTCTGCGGGTCGATCTGGGGATTTGTCAACTGCTGCCGGGGGTGACGTGCTTCTCCCTCCCGGATAAAGTAACTCACAGGATGAAAAAAGCGAACTTTAACGGTAATTAGGGTTAATTGTGCCGCTAATTCCAATTTTTGCGCCGCTAAATCCCCCAAATTCAAGCCCCAGCCATTTTTAATCAGTTTGTGGGCATTATTGAGGCTGTGGCGCTGTTCTTCGAGGGAGCGAGAGGGTTCTGGGAGGATTCGACAATGACCGGCGAAACGATTGAGTCGGCCGATCGCCAGACAGCCATCGGGATAGGTTTCGTAGAGGAGATACCAGCCAATGTCACGGTAAATTAGCTGGAGGGGATAGATCGGGAAGGGCCCGGTAAATTTCTTTTGATAGGGATCGATCGGTCGGGCGATCTCGATTACCTCTCCCCGGACAATGGCCTGTTCTAGGGTGTCGATTTTCTCGTATAAAGTTTGGCGATATTTTCCCCGTTCCATCATCTCTTCGGGATCGGTATAGTTGATCGGTCGATCGAGTTGTTCCCAGACGGGATAGAGAAAGTCAGCCCGGGAGCCGAGTGTAAACCCTTGAAGACGGCGATCGAGTTGGTGATAGACCTGACGGATTCTCGGATCACCCTGATAGAGGGCCCGGGAGCGGAGTGCATCAAAGGCGATTTTAAGTTCGTCGGGACTCATAACGCCGGTGCCGAGATAATACCCCCAGCGATAGATGTGGCGATCGAGAATTTTGTAATCCCGTAGGGTCGTTATGTCTTTTCTCAGGGTGGCAATGGAGGGATATTCCGCAGGCCAACCGAGGGCGAGGGTGGCGGCGAGTTCTCTCACCCGTTCCTGTACTTCTGTTAATGCGTTGTGATCTTTCCCCGAATGGTAATTTTCCGAGGGATCGAGGGTTTGATAACCGACTCCGGGGTGTCGGACGAGGGTGGCGATCAGGAGCATAAGTCGCTGGAACTCGCGACTATCTCGTTCACGCAGTGTTCTTTCCCTAGAGGATTTGGGGTGCTGAGTCATACAGATGCAATCGGTTCAGTCAAGGGGAAAGCCAATATAAATTTACTTCACTCCGAGGGCTAGAAAATCCGATCAGGACTGGAAAAATCAGCCGCTCGATCGAGGGGTTAAATTATTGGCTTTTTAGGGTATCATCGACTGGCGACCGACAGGGGTGGGAGCAGATAACCTCGGTTTCCGGTAAAATCCCTCGATCTACCACGGGATAAGGGTTTTGTGGTTTATGGGGTTGACTGTGCGACCGTATCTAGCTATAATTAACTTATCCGTCGCAACTGGCTTCCGAACCCCAATCCTGTTCGGACGTTTGCCTACCGGCTCTCTCTACTCGCTAGAGAAATTAATTGAATGGAAACATTGGATGCTAACATGGCTTAGACCTGATAAGGGTTGCTCTCTACTCGCTAGAGAAATTAATTGAATGGAAACTTTTGAACGTTTGTACTACGTCTTTGTTTGTAGCGTTCTCTCTACTCGCTAGAGAAATTAATTGAATGGAAACTCTTTTATTTCTTTTGGTTGATCAACTATCGAGGCTAACTCTCTACTCGCTAGAGAAATTAATTGAATGGAAACCTGACCATTATTTGTCCATATAATTCGACAAGACACTCTCTACTCGCTAGAGAAATTAATTGAATGGAAACCTTTCGGCCAATCGGCGGAGGATTCGAGCGAAATATGTCTCTCTACTCGCTAGAGAAATTAATTGAATGGAAACTCAATATGCGTGACGACAATATCTTCAGAATTAGTCAACTCTCTACTCGCTAGAGAAATTAATTGAATGGAAACGCCTTTGCTCCCGACCAAGACCAATCAGCATTACCTCTCTACTCGCACTTAGAAATTAATTGAATGGAAACCTCCAATGTATTGATTAGGTATTTTAGCAAAGCAAATTTTTCTCTCTACTCGCACTTAGAAATTAATTGAATGGAAAATTATTGTAGGGCTAATTCATGAATTAGCCCTACAATTCAATTAAAGCCATTTTCCTATCTCTACTCGCGCTTAGAAATTAATTGAATGGAAACCTATCGCCTTCATTGTCCCAATCTCCTGTCTTTACTCTCTCTACTCGCACTTAGAAATTAATTGAATGGAAACCCCATTTTTTCCGAGTCCAGTACCCAGGGCTATGTCTCATCTCTCTACTCGCGCTTAGAAATTAATTGAATGGAAACCTATCGCCTTCATTGTCCCAATCTCCTGTCTTTACTCTCTCTACTCGCACTTAGAAATTAATTGAATGGAAACAATCTAATTGCTTTGGTTCTTTTCCGTAAATATGGGTAACTCTCTACTCGCACTTAGAAATTAATTGAATGGAAAATTATTGTAGGGCTAATTCATGAATTAGCCCTACAATTCAATTAAAGCCATTTTCCTATCTCTACTCGCGCTTAGAAATTAATTGAATGGAAACGTGAAACCTTTGCCTCAGCGTGCATCTGCCTCCGGATACGGGCAAAGGTCTTGATGCAACGCAAACCTGTTATAATAATCAACCAGATGGGAGCCGTGACTGCGTGCGTAGATATCTAGGGCTTTGGGGTGGGAAAACTGGAATGACAACTGACTTTATCGAGATGTACGAAAATGCTTTACCCCCCCAATTGTGCGAAGAGATCAGGCATCGTTTCGAAGCCAGCGATCGCAAGTCAGATGGACGGATCGGTCATGGAGTCGACAAATCCAAGAAGAACAGCACCGACATCACCATCACAGGCCTCTCCGAGTGGAGCGATTTGCACAGTCAGATACTCGACAGCACACTGCGTCACCTGATGTTGTACATTCGCAAGTATCCATACCTGATCACCAGTGCGTTTGCATTAAGCTTGCAAGATCCGGCTACCGGACTGCTCAGACCCTTAACAGCTGCGGATGTTGGGACGGCATCAGACCCGGAACTCGCCGAGTACCTATTCAGAATGTTTCGACCAGGAGCGATCAACGTTCAGAAATACGGGAAGAGTCTCGGTGGTTACTACTACTGGCATTCGGAAATCTATCCTTGTGACCCAGCTGCTGAGACGCTCCATCGCGTCCTTTTGTTTATGTTCTATCTGAACGATGTAGAGCGCGGTGGTGAGACGGAGTTCTTGTACCAAGAACGGAAGCTCAAGCCAACCTCTGGGACGATGGTGATCGCTCCCGCCGGTTTTACCCACACCCATCGCGGCAATGTGCCGGAGTCTCAAGACAAGTACATTCTGACCAGCTGGATATTGTTCAACCGCGCCGAGCAGATCTATCCTCGCCACCCCAATCCTGCGTGAGACGACGCAAGCCACACAAGGACAGGTAAGCTGTTGACTATCTAAATTATTCGTTAAGATTGCAGAGGAGCGGGGAGAGGCAGTTTGAGCATTTGTCCTAAAATTTCCAATAGGCAGTTTAAATTCAGTACAGCTTATAACGTTGTGTGGCTCACGCTTGTTGGCAATGCGATAATAAGGGACGAGACGAGCAAATGAATTGGGGCGGAAAATGGAAGGATAAAAAAGATTTGAGCGGAATGCCTGACAACGGACGGAGTGAACAGGCCACCGTCTGGTGATGGTAGCTCTCTACTCGCGCTTAGAAATTAATTGAATGGAAACATTTGTAGGGTTAATTCATGAATTAACCTCTCTACTCGCGCTTAGAAATTAATTGAATGGAAACCCGCTTTAAATTTTGGATTGAAATTTTGTATTTATCTCTCTACTAGCACTTAGACATTAGCTGAATCTCCCCCAATCCCTTTCCTGTTGACTCTTGCAAAAGTGCCTCATTTCAATAGGCAATTTAAATGCGCGGGCAGCTTATTCTATATGGTAATGTTTAATTGTATTCCCACAAAAGTTGCTTATGTCCTTACCTGAACTCCCTCTTCATCTTCAATTAACCCAAATGGTTTCGGGTTACTGGCTATCTCAGGCCATCTATGCTGCGGCTAAATTAAGTCTAGCCGAGCATTTAAGCAAAGGAGCGAAATCCTGTCAAGAATTGGCCTCCCTAACTGAGACTAATCCTGCTGCTTTATACCGACTGATGAGAGCATTAGCTAGTGTGGGAATTTTTCAAGAAACTGAATCTCAACAGTTTATACTAACTCCCTTAGCCGAACATTTATCTAGTGACCATCCCCGGTCAGTAAAAGCGACAGCAATTATGTTAGGAGAAGCCCCCCATTATCAAGCCTGGGGAAATGTGTTACATAGTATTAAAACGGGACAACCATCTTTTGATGATGTCTTTGGGATGGGGGTCTTTGAATATTTTCAAACCCATCCGCTAGATGCCGAGATTTTTGAACAGTCGATGAATAGTTTTTCTTTTTCGGAGGAAAAGGCTATTTTGGCTGTGTATGATTTCTCGGAATTTCAAACCCTAGTAGATGTAGGTGGGGGATACGGTGAGATGTTGGGGACAATCCTAGAGCAATATCCCCACCTCAAAGGGATTCTTTTTGATGAAGAATATGTAATTTCCCATTGTCAACCGACTTTAGAAAAACACGGCATTCTCCATCGTTGTCAAACCGTTGGGGGTAGTTTTTTTGAATCCGTACCGTCGGGAGGAGATGGCTATTTACTAAAACATATTATTCATGATTGGGATGATCAACGAGCGATTGCTATTTTGAAAAACTGTTGTCAAGCTTTAGATAGCGATGGGAAAGTTTTAGTCTTGGAAATGGTTGTTCCTGCGGGTAATAATCCTTCGGCCGCTAAAATGTTAGACCTGAATATGTTAGTTATGTGTCCGGGAGGTAAAGAAAGAACCGCAACAGAATTTGAGGAATTGTTGAGCCAAGCGGGATTAAAATTAAATCGCATTATTCCGACTCAAGAGGATATTTGCCTTATTGAATGCGTTAAAAAATAAGTCAACGAGATCAGGCGCAGGTTGTAGGTTCCTTGCGCCTCTACAGGGTTCTTTCTACTCTTCTCGACTTTCTGTGATCATCAGCGCTTTGTCTCCTGCCAAGGTTCTACCTTGGCATGGGACAAGGGAGGGTTTTTCTCCCTTCCCTGATGGGTTACACAAGAGCTAGAATCTCTGGAAGTGCCTTGCAAGGGAGAGCCTGGCAACGAGGTAAGACTATACAGAAACGAGAAGAGCCAAGTTATCGTTGAAACTGCTAAGTATCTAAGCACAATTAATTACACATCTAAGCCACTACTCCGTCAGACTTCTGATGTGAGGAAACAGTGAACTGAAAACTCAAATCCGATCCCTAATAGCTGTCTCCCGTCTCCCGTCTCCCGTCTCCCGTCTCCCGTCTCCCGTCTCCGTTCGGACCTCGGCGTGAGCTTTTGTCGAACGCAAAAGCTCACGGCCGAAGCCCAAATCGTGAGGTTTGGGAATCGCCGTCCGTTTTACGGCGGCGAGGATGTCAACGCTTTGGTGGTCGCTGTCTTGGGAGGTGCTGCTAAACTTTTTGGTTTTTTCCCTAATCCCTAGAAGTGGCTCCTAGAAACGGCCCCCCAACTCCCCCAAAAAAATTTTTGCCAAGGGTGATAGGTTTCCTGAAACAGGTGGGTAAGTTGTTTGTAGGAAAGAAAAATCACACCTACCCACCACAAGGATATACCTATGAACTCTACTTTTAAATTCAAACTCATCCAAGCTCTCAACAAAAAGAACGGTAACAAAGGTTTCACCCTCATCGAACTTCTAGTTGTCGTTATCATCATCGGTGTACTCGCCGCTATCGCTCTCCCCAACCTCCTCGGTCAGGTAGCCAAAGGCAGACAAGCGGAAGCCCGCAACAACTTAGGTACCGTTAACCGCGCTCAACAGGCTTACCGCTTGGAAAGCGCCACCTTTACCGAAGTTACTAACCTACCTGTTGTAACCACTGGCACTTACTATGGTACTTCGTCTACTGCTGGCGTTATTGGTGGTTCTGCCAGCCAAGTTGGTACTAACCAAGCCGCTATCCCTAACACCACTTACACTAATGACATCCTAGAATACGAATCTGCTGTAGGTCAAACCAGCGCTGGCGTTTATTCTGCCGTTATCTGTGAACAAACCACTAACCCTAATAGCGGAGCCATCACTGAGGCTGGAACTTGGTCTGCTGCTGGTAGTGAGACTGATCCCGCAGCTTGTGCTGGCGGCGGTCGTCTTATCCAGTAATCCCAGTCTAGAAAAGTATGCGGGTTGTGCTTGCATACTTCTCTGAATAATGGCAATTTCACAACTCAACTTTAATCATACTTTAGCGGAAGGTGGCAGGAGAATATTCTTTTGCAAACCTTGCGCTTTTGGTTTTTTTGGGAAGTGGGGAAGTGGGGAATGGGGGAAGTGGGGAAGTGGGGGAATGGGGGAATTTCAACTAAAACCCCAACACCCGAAAACCCGAAAACCCGAAAACCCCAACACCCGAAAACCCTAACACCCGAAAACCCAAAATATAGTCAATATTGCCAGGTACTAACCATGAAAGACCTTCTTTTTTTAGCAATCAAATCACCAAGAAAAAAAGCGAGGGGTTTTACTTTAATAGAATTATTGGTTGTTATTATCATCTTAGGAATTCTCGCTGCCATTGCCATACCATCACTGTTAGGACAAGTCGCCAAAGGTAGGCAAGCAGAAGCTCGCTCAGTCCTGGGAGCAATTAATCGCGCCCAACAGGGCTATCGCCTAGAAAATGTCACTTTTACCACTTTGGAGCAATTACCTATTGCGATTAACGATGCTAAATTTTATACTTTTGTCGATAATTCTAGCGTTACTCCCGATGCTTTTGGAGCCGCCTATCAAGCGAATGCTGTGACTCAATTTGCTGACGAGATTAAAAATTATGCAGGGGCAGCCGGACAAACGGCAGCGGGGGCCTATACCGGTATTATTTGTGAGGATGAAACTCCTTTAGAAGATAATGTTTCTACCAGTAATTCCGCCGGCGAGCTTGATTGTGTTGATGGCATTAGAATTAATTAAAATAACCAAGAAAACCTTTGATTTTTGTTGATAAGTAAATGGTTATAATTATGAAGGTCGTGTTTTGTAGCTTGATTCATGGTAGGTTGATTCATCGTAGGGTTAATTCATCGTAGGGTTAATTCATCGTAGGGTTAATTCATCGTAGGGTTAATTCATGAATTAACCGCGATGGTAGGGTTAATTCATGAATTAACCCTACACTGATTATTGACTTTTAGTTAAATCTATGCTAGGCGCAAAAAAATCTCTCAATCTATCTCTAATCAAAACTCTTGGTTTAGTCGCCATTATCGGTGGGCTAATCATGGCTGTTGTGGAAATGCAACAGGAAAAGGTGAAAACCTTGACTAAAGAAAAATTATTAGAGAGGAATTATAGTCAAGAATCTCGCCTAGAAAATGCTCAGGTTGAGTTATTAAAAAATATGCCTTCCTTTGGCTTTGGCAATATGTTAGCTAATTGGGCAATGTTGCAGTTTATACAATACTATGGCGATGTGGATGCTCGTAGGGAAACTGGTTACGGTTTAAGTCCCGATTTTATGGAGATTGTCACCAAAAATGACCCGAAATTTATCCGCGCTTATTTGATGATGTCCGTGGCTTCTTCCGTGAATGCTGGCAAACCCGAAAGAACCATCGAGATTATGAATAAAGGTTTATCAAAACTCACTCCTGATGTCACCGATGCCTATTTTCTTTGGTTATATAAAGGAGTGGATGAACTATTATTTTTAGGGGATATTCCTGCGGCGAAAAACTCGAATCAAATGGCCGCTGATTGGGCGAAAATTGCTGGTAATGAATTTATCGAAAAATCCGCTAGGGGAACAGTAAAATTTTTAGAAACTAATCCCGATAGTCGCGCCCCCAGAGTCGGCGCTTGGATGTTAGTCTGGCTAAATAGCAAAGAAGAAGAAACCCGCAGGTTAGCTAAGGAAAATATCGAAAAATTGGGCGGTAAATTGGTTGTGGTTAATGATAATCAAGTGATGGCAATTCCCCCCAAGGATTAGGAACTGGCATATTTTTACTCCTGCCAAAACTTATGATTTAATAAACCATCAATATCCTCAGCAAAGGGACAAACATCGGGAAAATTAGAGTCTGGATAATCCTCTTTCACCGCTTCTAAAGCTTCTCGATAACATTCTTCTAAAATCTCTATCATAAACCTTTTCAAACTAGGAGAATACTTAAATTCCTTCTTCAAATCCTTGCGAAAATTTCTAATTTCAATTTCCCACCCCCGATAACAATCGGGAAGAACCACATAACAACGTTTTAATAAATGTTCTAATAAACGAGTTAAAAAATTATCGACCGCTTTGCGTTGACTTTTACCCAAAGATTCCACCTCCTCGATCAAATTCTCTAAATCAACCCGGGATAAATCCCCAGATTTTAATTGTTTGACCGTTTCCTCTATCCACAAAGCAAAATCTTGATCATAAAGATTTTTTACCTTTGCTAAAGTCATAATTTTGACCTCCTCTGTTGACTAATTACCTTCATTTTACCGAAACTTCGCCAATTCAGACTAAATCTGGTTATTAAAAACTGATTATTTATTCCCCTTTTTGCATGAGTGCATGAGTAGAAAAAGGGTTTCTCCGAGAAACCCGTTTTCTGTGCGTTACTCAACGGATTTAGTATGATTACCTATTCTCCCTATCCCAAGAGTGCCTCTCCTCAACGGATTTAGTATCAAAGTTTAACTTTCCCAAAACTTATGATTTAATAAACCATCAATATCCTTAGTAAAGGGACAAACATCGGAAAAATTAGCATCATATTCAATTCGCATATTTTCCACCGCTTCCTGATAACAATCATTGCAAATATCGGTTAAAAAACTGCATAAGCTAGGAGAATCTTTAAGAATATCTTTTAACTTAAATTGACAGCGTTTAATTGTTACTTCCCAACCTCGATAACATTCGGGCAAAGGAAGATAACGCCGTTTTAAAGCGTGTTCAAATAATGTAATTAAACGGTTTTTTAGTTCTCTTTTGTCTCGTCTTCCCAAAGATTCTACCTCCTCGATCAAATTTTCTAAATCAACCTGAGATAAATCCCCAGATTTTAATTGCTTAACCGTTTTCTCTATCCACAAAGCAAAATCTCGATCATAAAGATTTTTCACCTTGGCTAAAGTCATAATTTTGACCTCCTCTGTTGACTAATTACCTTTATTTTACCGAAACTTCGCCAATTCATACTAAATCCGGTTATCAAAGACTGATTATTTATTCTCCCTATCCCAAGAGTGCCTCTCCTCAACCGATTTAGTGTTATAGTTAAGGGATGCCCCCAAAACCCAACAACTAACAAGCCACAAACTGCACCGATCGAGGGTTAATCACAGAAACCAAAAACCTAACTAATACTATCCAAAATTACTCATGACTTATGCTATAATAGTCCTATGAGTAAGTTGACCAGATCAGAAGCGGCTAAATTAAAAGGTGTAAGCGTATCGACATTAAGACGTTGGGAGTCTGAAGGTAAACTAATACCAGAAAGAACTGCTAACGGGCATCGACGTTATACCGTCTCTCAGTTGCTTGGAGTAAAAGAGAATCTTTCCTATACTGTTGGCTATTGTCGCGTTTCTAGTCATGATCAAAAGAAAGATTTAGAACGTCAAAAAGAAGTTGTCGAATTGTTTTGCGCTCAAAACGGTTGGCAAGTTGAAATTATAGACGACTTAGGTTCAGGACTTAACTACAACAAAAAAGGATTAAAGCGATTAATTCGGTTGATTGTTGATAGTAAAGTAGAGAGATTGCTCTTAACTCATAAGGATAGATTACTTAGATTTGGTAGTGAACTAATCTTTAGTCTGTGTGAGCAATTCGGAACTGAAGTTGTCATTATCAATCGAACTGAAGACAGTACATTTGAGGAGGATTTAGCGCAAGATGTCTTAGAAATTATTACGGTATTTTCCGCTAGATTGTATGGCTCTAGAAGCCATAAAAATAGAAAAATCGTAGAGGAGTTAAGAGACGTTGCTACTAGGATTCAAGACTGAGTTAAAACTAAATAATCAACAACGCTCATTATTAGCCCAACACGCAGGAACCGCACGTCATGCTTGGAATTGGGGTTTGGCTTTAACCAAGCAAATTTTAGACCATAATCAAGCTAACCCTGATGAAAAAATCAAGTTTCCTACGGCTATTGACCTTCACAAATGGTTGGTAGCATTGGTAAAATCAGAGCATGATTGGTATTACCAAGTGTCTAAATGCGCTCCCCAATGGGCGTTAAGAGCTTTATCCGATGCTTGGAAAAGATGCTTCAAGAAGATAGCTAAACCACCAAATTTCAAGAAGAAAGGTAAACAGGATAGTTTCACTTTAGATGGGAACATTAAAATTGCCCATCAAAAGATAAAAGTTACTGTGATTGGTTGGTTAAAAACTTACGAGCGGCTACCTGATGGATACCAGCCAAAATCTGTTACTATTAGTAAAAAAGCTAATAGGTGGTTTATTAGTTTTAAGATGGAAGTTGAACAGCAAACAACCAATAAAACTCATGATGTAGTTGGTTGTGATCTGGGAATTAAATCTTTAGCTACTTTATCGACAGGTGAGACGTTTGAAGGCTCTAAAAGTTATCGTAAATACGAAAAACAATTAGCCAGACTTCAATACTTGAACCGACATAAGGTAAAAGGTTCAAATAATTGGAACAAAGCCCAACGGCAAATAGCTAAACTTCATTTTAAAATAGCTAATATCCGTAAAGATACGTTACATAAACTCACCACTTATTTAGCCAAGAACCACGGCAAGATAGTAATTGAGGATTTAAATGTGTCTGGGATGATGGCTAATCACAAATTAGCTAAAGCCGTTCAGGATATGGGTTTTTACGAGTTCCGAAGACAACTTGATTATAAAACTCAGTTGTATGGTTCGGAATTAATCATAGCCGATAGGTGGTTTCCTAGCAGTAAAACCTGTTCCAATTGTGGGTACAAAAAAGAGTCTCTATCTTTAACTGAAAGAGTTTTTGAGTGTGAGCAATGCCATGTAGTTTGCGGTCGAGACTTGAACGCTAGTCTAAATCTAGCTTCTTTGGCGGTGAGTTCCACCGTGTCAGCTTGTGGAGTAGATAGTGCCGACACTACTACAGTGAAGCAGGAAGTTAACGTCAAATTTGCTCATGAGTAGATTTGAGTAAGTTTAACAGAACGGATAATATAACCTTGATATTGACAATGGCGACTGATGAAAATTTTAATTATGGGTGGAACCCGATTTATCGGTGTTTCTTTGACTAAAGTGTTAGTAGAACAGGGTCATGAGGTAGTATTATTCAATCGTGGCAATAAACCCGCCCCGGTTGCTGGAGTACGACAGATACAAGGCGATCGCACTGACCCAGAGCAACTGCAAGAAAAGCTGAAAAATGAGAGTTTTGAGGCAATTTTCGATAATAATGGCAGAGAATTAAGGGATACTCAGCCCCTTGTCGAAATTTTTAAGGACAGAATCGGGCATTTCGTCTATGTTAGCTCGGCGGGGGTTTATTTAAAATCTGACCAAATGCCCCATAAAGAAGGGGATAAACTAGATGCCAAAAGTCGCCACAAGGGAAAACACGAGACAGAAAACTATTTAAGCGAGATGGGTTTACCCTGGACTTCCATCCGTCCGGTTTATATCTACGGACCGGGCAACTATAATGACCTAGAAGCTTGGTTTTTTGACCGTTTGGTTCGTAATCGTCCTATTCCTATACCCGGTCATGGGGAACATTTTACCCAATTTGGTCACGTTGTCGATCTAGCTAAGTCCATGGCGGCAGTATTGGGTAATTCTCAGGCTATTGGTCAAGTGTATAATATTTCAGGCGATCGCTATGTAACTTTTAACGGTTTAGCGAAAGCTTGCGCGGCAGCGATGGGGAAAAATGCCGAGGAAATCGAGATTGTTAACTATAACCCCAAAAAATTTGACTTCGGCAAAAAGAAACCTTTCCCCCTGCGGGTTCAACATTTCTACGCTGATATCAATAAAGCCATCCGTGAGTTAAACTGGCAGCCTGAATATGATCTCGTCAGTGGTTTAAAAGACTCCTTCCAGAATGATTATCTCGCTTCTGGTCGCGATCAGCAAGAAATAGACTTGGCGATCGATGACCAGATCTTGGCAGACCAATAAAATTAATTTTCCGGCGGGGAAGTGGCCCGTGGCAAGTGGGCAATGGGATTAAATTTAGCGAACGGGGTGGTAGTTTTAAAGTCCGTTTACCTGTCTAAAAAGATCGATAATAGAAAAAATACCTTCTGCCGAGCGGTCACTGTTAATGGCTTCTAATTGGGATATCTTGTTAATGCAAGCGGCGCGTCAGGGCAATCTGGCGCGAGTTCAAGCTTTACTAAGTCAGGGGGCAAATGTCAACGCCACTGATGCCCAAAATACTACGGCTTTAATCTATGCCGTGCAGGGGGGGCATGGGGAAATTGTGGCGATTTTGCGGGAATTTGGGGCTGATATCAACAAAAGTAAACAACCCCAAGGTTTAAGCCCCCTTATGTTAGCGGCGGCCCTCAATCACGGTGAAATCCTCGCTCAATTAATCGCCGCCGGTGCTAATATCAATCAGGTCAATCAAGATGGTACACCAGCACTAATGATCGCCATTTATAAGGGTCATATAGCGATCGCAGAACAGTTATTAATCGCCGGCGCTCGGGTCAATATGCGCGATCGGGATGGAGATACGGCTTTATCTGTAGCTATTAGCCAAAATTACGCCGCAATTGTCCGTTTACTGCTCAACAGTGGTGTAGATGAAGAAATCCGTCAAGAAGCTTGGTTACAGGCTCTCGTCGCCAATCGCCCGGAAATCCTCGAATTGTTTATTAACCGTGGTATGCCCCTCGATTCTCCCACTTTATCTGGGGAAACTCCCCTAATTTTGGCTGTAGAGAAGGGAAATCTCGGCAGCGTACAAACTTTACTGCAAGCGGGAGCCAATCCGAATATTAGCACGGAGGAGGGAGAAACTGCCCTGATGATCGCCGCTGCTGAGGGATATTTCCATATTGTCCGACTTTTACTCGCTCAGGGGGCTAGTATTGACAATCAAAATCAGGCCGGAGAAACGGCCCTGCATCTAGCGACGATCGAAGGACATTTAGAGATCGTCCGGGCCTTACTACAAGCCGGCGCTTTTGTCAATCACCGTAACCATTTTGGTGATACACCCTTGCTCATCGCCACGATGCAAGGATACGAAGCGATCGTTTTAGAATTGTTAAAACAGGGGGCGGATCCTAACCTAACTCAGCAGGGAGAAACACCATTAACTTTAGCTCTACAGGGCAAATTTACGGAAATCTGCCGTTATCTCCTCGACTACGGGGCCAATCCCAACGCCGTTTATCCCGATGGCCAAACCGTCCTTATGAAAGCTTGTGAGGGCAATAATAGTCAATTGGTGCGCCGGTTAATCGATATCGGTGCTGATGTCAATAAACTCGATTTTAGCGGCGCTTCCGCTTTAATGTCGGCCAGTTATCACGGTTGTCTCGACACGGTTAAAGTTTTGTTAGACCGGGGAAAAGTGAACTTAAATCAGAAAAATCCCGGGGGAATGACCGCTTTAATGTTAGCTAAATTTAATCACCATCAGGCGATCGTTTCTTTATTACAACAAGCAGGAGCGATCGAGTAATACTAAATCCGTTGAGTAACACACAGAAAACGGGTTTCTCCGAGAAACCCGTTTTCTCTCCGAGAAACCCGTTTTCTCGGCAGGAGATTATTTTTATTTATTCTTCCCATCACCCCACACCCTGCCCCCACGAGAAACTTTTTGCCGCAACCCCTAGATAGTCAACAGCTTACCATGACCACAGTGATATTATCGGAACCGCCGGCTTTTTTGGCCGCTGCCACTAAATTCTCGACAATTTCCTGACAATCAGCACCGGTTTGCAAATAATCGCTAATTTCCTCGTCGGAAACTTCTTCCGTCAAACCATCACTACAGAGAATTAAACTATCGCCGGATTGCACATCGAGGGGAGATACCGTCGCTGGGGGCAAATTGCGACGACCAAGACATTGAAATAAAACGTGCCGCCAAGGGTGGTTTTTCGCTTCTTGTTCGGACATATCGCCCATTCTCATCGCCCTAGCTACCCAAGTATGATCTTCCGTCACCTGTTCTAATTTTTGCTCACGAAAGCGATAGAGACGGGAATCACCAATATGGGTGTACCAAGGTCCATCATCTCGGAAGATAGCCATGACTAGGGTTGTCCCCATGTCCTGTCTTTCAGGATTTTTCAGCTGATCTTCAATAATCTTCTCGTTAGCGGCAGTAATTGCCTCCTGCAGCAATTCCCCGGCAGCCAGGTCAGAATTCCAGTGTTCTTCTAGATGAGCTTGGATAGTTTTAGTGGCGATTTGACTAGCTTCCTCGCCCCCCGCATGACCCCCCATACCATCAGCAACGATAAAAAAGCGCTGCTCGGGGTCGATATAATAACTATCCTGATTAACCGATCGCACTACACCAGGATCGGTCATTCCCCCAAAAGAAAGATTGTTCATCGAAATTTCTGCTGCTAACACAATATTTATTATCCTGCGATCAATTACATCATACGATCCTGACGTTCAATTTTTCGCCAAAGTCTCAAGAGGGCTATCCCCGGCAGCAGCGAAATCGCCATCGGTACTAAAGTTAACCAACCAAAACCATTGACAAATAGAAGAGTCGCTGAGATAAGCAAAGCACTGATCAGTAAAGTATAGTTGGTTCCCATTTGAATCATACCCAATCGCCGCAAAAGTCGATCGGATTCGCTGGAACGTACCCGGACGCGGATATCACCCCGTTCTAATTTTTCGATCGTATCATCGATGCGTCGGGGTAAACTCAGGGCGGTGCTGCTCACTTGGGCCGCTTGTCGTCCTAACTCATCGAGGATATTACTGCCATTATTTCCTGTCATATCATTTACTAATTGCAGGGCAAAAGGTTGGGCCACTTCCATAAAGTTAAATTCAGGATCGAGTCCTTTGCCTACCCCTTCCAGGGTAGAAAATGCTCGCATGACGAAGGTAAAGGTAGCAGGAAAGCGAAAAGGCTGATCGTAGGCGATTTCATAGAGATCATCGCTGATAGCGGCCACGGATTGCTCCTCAAAGGGTTTATCCATGAAGTTATCGAGCATATACTGGATCGATCGCCGCACTGCTCCCATATCACCATTAGCAGTTAATGCTCCTAAATCGACCAGAGAAGTGACCACGCGATCGGCATCTTTTTGGGCAATTCCCAAGAGAGTCTGCATTAATTTTTCGCGCACATTGGTTTTAATTTGTCCCATCATGCCGAAATCGTAGAAAATTAAGGAGCCATCACTATCAACGGCGATATTGCCAGGGTGAGGATCCGCGTGAAAAAAGCCGTTATTGAGCAGTTGAATTAGATAGGCTTTTGCCCCCAGTTTAGCCAACAATTTGCGATCGAGTCCAGCCGCTTCTAGGGCCTCATAATGACTGATTTTGATGCCAGGGAGGTATTCTAGGGTTAAAACCCGGGGAGAGGTGTAGCGCCAATAGACTTTTGGCACTTTCACCCAATCTTCCCCGCGAAAATTACGGCGAAAAGTGTCAGCGTTACGACCTTCGTTAAGATAATCGGTTTCTTCCCAGAGAATTTTACAGCATTCTTCATAAATACCCGTCCAATCGCGACCTTTACCCCATTTGGGATGATTTTGGAAGTATTGGGCGATTTTTTTCAGGATAGCCAGATCGATACTAAATAATTTTTTCAATCCGGGCCGTTGGACTTTGACCACCACATCTTCCCCGCTGTTCAGTTGGGCCCGGTGAACTTGCCCTAAACTAGCGGCTGCTAGGGGGATAGGATCGAAGCTTTTAAAGAGTTTATTGAGGGGTTTACCGAGGGATACCTCGATAATTTTGCTGGCCTGTTCGTAGGTAAATGCGGGAACCTGATCCTGTAGTTTCGAGAGTTCTTCCACATATTCCAGGGGAAAAAGATCGGCGCGGGTGGAGAACAGTTGACCGACTTTAATAAAAGTCGGTCCCAATTCTAGCATGGTTTCCCGAATCCAAGCGGCCTGTTTTCTCCGTCTGCCGGCGAGTTTTTCTTGGCTATAGCCACCGTTATAGCTCCATTTTTTACCGTTGAGCCAGAATTGATAAAGTACAGTCAGAACGAATCGCCAAATATCTAGACGACGACGATTGATGGAATAGCTTTCTCGATTCCAACGATAGCTATTTTTGGCGACTTGGAGGGCCGGCATTGCTGGGTTTAACTCTGGGGTAACGGGGACAGGGAGAAGGGCTGACACGCAATTTTTGGGGCTTTAAAGCGACTAAAAGGGGGTTTTGGGTTAATTACGATGGTTTTTTAGTTCCGAGCGCAATTGGGCGATTTCGGCGCGCATTTCGTCGATGTTTTCCTGCACATCGGCACTGGAGGAACCACTGGACTCTGTACCAGTATATACTCCCTTTTCCATGGCTCGATCGGCTCTCATTTGCACTTCTTCGACGAATTGCCGCAGGTTTTCCCGTTGTTCGGCATCAAATTTGCCTAATTCGCTTAAAGCGTTGGTAAACGCATCTTCTAGCTGTTCACTGACCACTTCAGCGATCGCTCGTCCGAGGAAAAAGGCGTGAATAACGGGGTTAGTCATAATCTTAAATGGATGTTTTCGCTTCGGGGTTTGTGGACGGGAAAGGCGATAATAGATTCCCTAACTACTAGGTTAGGCGACAGAACCAGAAAAGGCAAATCGTTTTTCTGAAAACGGAGGTGAGACGGGGAGGTTAATCAACAAAATTAGGGGAAATAAAGGGTGCTAAGGGAGCAGAATCCGGTCCGCTCGCGTCGAGAATTATCGCTGAAATCAACCCAATTAGCGAAATAATAGTGTCATCGACAATATCAGTCTCCGGAGAGTTAAGATGCTCAGAAAACGTTTATTAATCCCCTTAATATTATCCCTAGTCACTTTTGGTCTAGTGGTGGCCTGTAATTCCGGCACTCCCACCAGTCAAACTAACCCCAGTCCCGCAGAAAACGCCGCCACTGCTGCTATTCCCATCGGTGCCGCTTTAGCTCAAACCAGCAATCTCGCCCTATTGGGACAGGAACAGGTGATCGGTGTCAAGATGGCTGAAACATATTTTAATAAAAAGGGCGGAGTCAATGGAACACCGATTAAAGTTATTATCCAGGATGTGGCCGGGGATGAACAGGGCGCGATCAACGCCATTAATACCCTAATCACTCAAGATAAGGTGGTGGGTATTCTTGGTCCGTCCCTGTCCCAGCAAGCTTTTGCCGCTAGTCCGATCGCCGATCGAGCCAAAGTTCCCATTCTCGGCCCGTCTAACACGGCTAAAGGTATCCCCCAGATCGGTGAATATGTGGGTAGGGTGTCCGCTCCTGTGGCTGTGGTCGCTCCCAATGCAGTTAAAACCGCTTTAAAAATCGATCCCAAGATTAAAAAAGTGGCTGTCTTTTTTGCCCAAAATGATGCTTTTAGTAAATCGGAAACGGAAACTTTTCAAGAAACCCTGAAGAGTTTAAATCTTGATATTGTCACCGTGCAGAAATTCCAAACCACCGATACAGATTTTCAAAACCAAGCCACCGCCGCTATTAATATTAAACCGGATTTAGTGGTTATTTCTGGTTTGGTTGCTGACGGGGGCAATTTGGTCAAACAGTTGCGACAATTAGGCTATCAAGGGTTAATTATTGGGGGCAACGGTTTAAATACTTCTAATATTTTCCCGGTTTGTCAAGCTCAATGTGATGGTATTCTCATCGCTCAAGCTTATAACCCGGAATTAGATAATCCTATTAATCGGGATTTTGTCGCCGCTTATACAGCAGAAAATAAAAAAGCACCGCCCCAATTTACCGCTCAAGCTTTTACGGGAATTCAAGTTTTTGTCGAGGCCTTAAAACGGGTAGATGATAAAAATAAACTCAGTACACTTTCCCTCGAACAAATTCGCCAACAATTAAATCAGGAAATTTTAGCGGGTAAGTATGTCACTGTCTTGGGAAATATTGCTTTTACTCCCGAAGGAGAAATCATTCAGGATAAATTCTCCGTGGCACAAATTAAAATGGATGCCGATGGTAAAAATGGTAAATTTACTTTTGTGAAAAATTAATAAGTAAAGGGTTCTTCTCATTTCTACCTCGTTGCAAGGATCTCCCTTGCAACGCACTTCCAGAGGTTCTAGCTTTTGTGTAATACTAAATCCTGTTTAAAGTATTCAAGACTGTTAAAGTCGAGTCCAAAATCAACATAATCCTGTTCTGACTTGCAATGTTCTATTCAATTAATTTCTCATAAAAGAAAAATGTAGGTTGGTTTTCACTTTCTTCGGAAATTCTTCCTAAGTTTTCGTGTACCCTAATTCTTGCTCTCAGCTAGTTCGGGAATTTCTGGCGATTATTAGTAGTGAAATTTACAGGAAACAATAACAATTTCTTGATCAGACACGCTATCAACTAGGCGATGTTCTTTTCTAATGCGTCGTGACCATAATCCTGATAGTTCATGTTTTAATGCTTCTGGTTTTCCTAATCCAGAAAAAGGCTCTCTTTGAACATCTTTAATAAGGCTGACAATTTTAGCGTAAACTTTTTTGTCTGCGATCGCTCATTGGTTAAACTCATCAAAACTTCGGGTTAGAAAGGCGACTTTCCTCATAAGTTAGCAGCATCTACATAAATATAACTATCAGGATTTTTCAGAGATTGGTAATGATTTGGTAGTAGTGGCGTAGCCCTCTTGCTTATCCGGTATGAAGTGTGTCAAATATTTATTAATAAAAATAATTGGAACCCGATCAGTCTTTATACCTCTAGCTTGCTCATGACTTTTCTGATAAATATCTTTTTGTGGCTCCTGTCTGGCTTACTCAAATATCAGTCTAGCACCGAACAAAATCACCCCTCTAGTCCGACTCTATTCCCCTGTCCGGTGTTGTAGTTCTCACCATAGTAAGCTGCCCGCGCATTTAAATTGCTTGTTGAGACGAGGCAAGAGGCACTCTTGCAAGAGGCAACAGTAAAGGGATTGGGGGAGATTCGGCTAATCTTAAGAATAAGCGCTTTAAATGCGTCTTAGCTTATCAAGAATGGTTCTATTCATAATGGAAAACCCAAACGTCAATGTAAAGAATGTGGTCAACCGTTTGTGATCAATCCCACTAATAAGTAGGTAGGCGAAAAAACTTATAAAATAGTAGAGAACCCTTTGTGGAGGAGGAATCAAACCTTGCCAGCCCCTCTAAAAATTGGTTTAAGTGAAGAAGAAGACAAAAACCTGCTAGAACTGCAAAAACTTGCAGGAATTCCTTATAGGGTCAAGGAGAGAGCCGAAATCATTCGACTTAGGCATTATGGATGGTCAGTGGAGAAGATAGCCCAATATCTGGACTTCCCCCATACAGAAATACTAAAAAATCAACAAAACCCTTACTGCCTGGAGCTTCTCAGAAAAAATTGAAAAGAGGCTACTGGGTACATTTTTCCCTTGAAAATGGCTGTACCGTTGACTGTATCTGGAGTAGAGCGATTCCGTAGAGTTGGCTGTATAGTGATCGCTAACCTTATTGTAACAGATGGTGTCATTAATCTCTAGAGTCAGCGATTCACTCTGTAGCCATGTTTTTGCTGGTTTTCTGCCCCGAAACAAGCTATAATGGTCGAAAGGTCAAATTTGAAAATTTTTGCCTCAAACCCTATCTGCGTAAGGACTTCAGGATTTTGTGTCCAGTAGTTAATTAGTATTATATTGCTTTAACTCAGGCTCTGTAAGACTTTTAGCCATAGCTAGTATGTTTATACGGGGGAAGTCCAGCAATACAAGCAAATCATCCCAGTTGCCTTAGCCACACAGTTGGGAGCTTTTTCCTCTGACATTCATCTGATTGATGGGCTACCTATTCCCTTGTGTTCTTTTCGTCGCGCGGCTGGCTGTCATCTCTTTCCCGACCTAGCTACCTATGGATACTGTGCCGCCAAGAGGCCAACCTACTATGGCTTTCATGGTCATTTGCTAGTGACTGAGACGGTTATTATTACGGGTTTTTGCCTCACCTCTGCCAATGGGACTGAACGAGAAGCTCTTTGGGATTTCGTCCCTTCGATTAAGGGGCTACTCATCGGAGATAAGGGCTATCTGTCCGCTCCACTAAAAGCCGAACTGCAACAGTATGGTATCCAATTGGATACTCCCTGTCGTTCCAATATGCAGGATTTGCGTTCCCCTAACTATCTCAAGCTACTCCAGAGAACCAGACGTTTGAGCGAAACTGTGATTGGACAACTCAGTGAGCGTTTTTCGATAGAAAAGGTGTGGGCAAGAGATTTCTGGCATTTAATCAGTCGTCTGAACCGTAAGCTTTTAGCTCACACAGTTTGCTACTGGCTTAATCGTCATAGCCCTGACCCCTTGCAGTTTCAGTTCCTTGTCTCCCCTTAGTTGCACATCGCGTGATAACTGATTAAAGTACCATTTCTCTGGTGGCTTCTGCATCTATGGGTTTAATCAGATACAATCGCAATAGATCGCCAACGATACCTAGCTTTGACACTCCCCGCTCTAAAGAGACGGGGATTCTTGGTTCACAGAGATTACTTGCTTAGACAGAATTGCTTCTGAAAAAGTAGAGGTATTCTCTCCCCAAGCGTTTATCGGATCTAGCCCGAAAGTTCCCGTATGCCCTACGGTACTTAACCCTTTTTTAAGGATATTGATAGCGGCGTTTTCATCCCTATCTAAAACACACCCACATTTACACTGATGGGTTCTAGTCGATAAAGATTTCTTAACAATTTCACCACAGTTTGAACAGTTTTGGCTTGTATAATTCGGTGAGACAGCAATCGTTATCTTGCCGAATTTAACCCCAAAATACTCTATCCATTCCCGAAACTGATACCAGGCCGCATCATTTATCGATTTAGCTAGACAATGATTCTTGACTAAGTTCTTAACTCTTAAATCCTCGTAGGCTATCACATCGCTAGAGTGAACTACGCACCGTTCGGCTGAGCTCACGGCCGAAGCCTTGCTAATTTCACAGCAAAGTCTTTACGTTGCCTACTTACTTTAAGGTGAGCTTTAGCTAATCTTTGTCTAGCTTTTTGACGATTTTTACTTCCCTTTTTCTTTTTAGATAATCGCCTTTGAAGTCGTTTTAATCGTTTCTCAGACTTTCTCAAGAATTGAGGATTATCAACCTTGTCGCCATTGTGATCTGTATAGAAAGAAGCCAAACCTACATCTAAGCCAATACACTTACCTGATGGTTTAACATCTTCTTTAACGTCACAAGAAAGGACAAATTGACAATAATAACCGTCCGCTCTCCGAATCAACCTAACCCGTTTAATATCGGATTCTTGAAAGTACCCTAAATCCCAAGTTCCTACCAACTTAAGAACACCAATGTTTTTCTTGTCAGTGAACTTAACAGTTTTAGGGCTAAGAAGCTTCCATCCTGATTGTTTGTATTCAACAGAGCGAGATTTTTTAAATTGAGGATACCCCTTTTTGCCTGATACTTTACGTTTACAGTTGTCGTAAAAACGACTAATTGAACTCCAAGCACGTTCAGCACTTGCCTGTCTAGCAGTTGAATTAAGTTCATCGGCAAATTTAAAGTCCTGAGCTAATTCTTGAGAATATCGGTATAAATCGTTCTTACCCGTACCTTTTGTATCCATCCATAACCTTACACATTTGTGACGGATGAATTGAGCAGTACGAATAGCATCGTCTATGGCTTGATACTGTTGAGTTTTAGCTTTAACTTTAAACTCTAAGACAAACATTTTACGCAGGGGGGACTTAGACAAAATCAGTATAGCACAATAAAAGTTAAGTTAACAAGATATAGTTTAAAAAGCCGTCCTAAAAGGACGGGGCTTTAACCCAAAATTTCGGTAAGGGTAACTTACGGACTGTTTTTAGCCATTGAGGAGCGCTACTTTCATCGATCGCTTTTAATTGTAAATTACGTTCGGCACAACGGTTTAAACGGGGGAAAAATTGGGGATGGTCCACATTTAAAATGGTGGGAAAAGCGCGAGCGGAGGTATTATTAGTCTGACGAATTACCTCTTGATCAAAAGCGATCGCATCCATTCCCAAAGCATCATAAAAGTCTGAGCGTTCGCGTACAGTTAAACTATGGGTAGCAAAGACGGAAAGCAGGAAAAAACGACTCCATAATCTCGATCGCCAATTATTCCACAATTGCGGTTTAGCTCGCAGTAAGGTTTTAAAGATATCTCCGTGGCGATTTTCGTCCTGACACCAACTCTCAAAGTAATTAAAGAGAGGATTAAATTTATACTGGGGATGTTCTTCTAAATGACGATAAATGAGGATATACCGCCAATAACCGATTTTTTCGGAGAGATAAACCGTATATAATACCCATTCAAGGGGGAAAAAGGTGTAGGTACGGTTTTTGGTAATTTTGGCTAGATCGAGGGAAATATTAAAGTCAGCCATGGCTTTATTGAGAAATCCTGCATGGCGCGCCTCATCTCTAGCCATAAGATGAAATATCTCCCCTAACAAGGGATTACGGCTTTTTAGTTGTCGTGACAGTTCCTTGAATAACAAAAAGCCAGAAAATTCGGAGATACAGGAGCGTTCTAGGTAATCTATAAAAGCATTTCTGGTTTTTTCATCGAGATTGTCTTGATAGTTCTCAAATCCTTGCTGACGTTCAAAGTGATGCCGGTTATAATCGGTCCGCATCTCCTCTAACATCGCTTTGATTTCGGTTTCTTGCTCAGAAAGGTCAAAATTAGCGGCAGCCTCAAAATCGGTGGTATAAAAACGCGGGGTGAGGATAGTTTCGCGCAGAACAGCTTTTTTCTGGGAGGGAGGTTCGACGGTAGTTACCATGATGGAAATTACTTGACTACATAGCTATATAGGATTTTAAACATAAATAGGTAAGCCAATGATAAATATTAAGTTTTATCAATATTTTGGGCAGTAGTGAGGGAGGGAATCAGACAAGGGAGCGAGCCGATTAGGGAAATAGGGAGTAGAATAGAAAGGTTGTGAGTCTATAACTATCGTTAAAATACTATGGCTTGTCCCAAGAAGAAAACCTCAAATGCCAAGCGCGACCAACGGAGAGCGCACTGGAGAAAGCAAGCGGCTCGGGAAGCGCAAAAAGCCTTATCTTTGGGTAAATCTGTCCTTTCTGGTCGTTCTAACAGCTTTGTCTATCCCACTAAAGAGGAAGAAGAAGGGGAAGACGAGGAATAACTTGATAGTGGGGAGTGAGGTAGAGAAAACCTTTTCGCTCCCTAATATTTTAAGATTTGTTTAGGGTTTTCGTTGTGAGTCTCAACTAATGTTAGGCAAATTCTTTAAAAAACCAGAATCTCCCGATCAAGACCGAGTTCCCCCGGGCCAATATCTCGCTAGTGGTTTTCCTGTCCTTACCTACGGGGATACTCCCCAAATCAAGACCGAGGAATGGTTATTTAAGGTTTGGGGAAAGGTGGCCACGACTAAAATTTTTAACTGGTCGGATTTTATGGCCCTACCGCAGTGGGAATTTACCAAGGATTTTCACTGTGTCACCCGTTGGTCAAAATTAGATGTGACTTGGACGGGAATTAAGGTATCGGATTTTATCACCTTAATTGACCTGCTGCCAGAAGCTACCCACGTCATGCAACACTGTTACGGGGGTTATACCACTAACCTGACCCTAGAGGAATTCCTGCACGAGGATAATTTTTTCGCTTTTCAACTGTTTGGTCAACCTTTACCCCCCGACCACGGGGGTCCGCTGCGCTTAGTTGTCCCCCATCTCTACGCTTGGAAAAGTTCTAAATGGATTAATGGCTTAGAATTTCTCGATCGAGAGCAATTGGGTTTCTGGGAACGTAATGGCTACCATCGACGGGGTGATCCCTGGTTAGAGGAACGTTATGGCGGTTTTTAACCAGTTTTGGCTTAAAATCGGGTGATAAGTAATAGGACAAAATTAACTTCTTGGTTAGGATAGGCAAAAGGCAGCAGGCAAGAGGCAAGGGGTAGTTAGATATGTGTAATTAATTGTGTCTGGCTACATTACATTACATTTTGGGCGCACGCAGTTCGATAAACTCACTGACCACGATGCGCCCCTACCATTGGGGAAATAATATTATTGTAGGGGCGAATTGCCTTCGCCCTCTTTTAATAACTTCTGCTAATTACGATAAAACGCTGTAGACTGTGTTATGTGAAGATAATTAGCCACAAAGAAAACTAGAAAAAAATTAACTGATAACTGATAAACCTTCACTGATAACTGTTATTTTTCTGCTGCCCAACTGTCGGGAGTGTAGGTTTTTAATGCCAAAGCATGGATGGCTTCGGTAGCCAGTGCCGATTGTAAAGCGCCATAAACCATTTGATGCTGTTTAACGCGGGTTTTGCCAGCAAATTCCCCGGAAATAACCACCGCTTCCAAATGATCACCACCTCCCGTCAAATCCCGAACCATCACTTGTGCATCGGGGATTTGTTCTTGAATCATCGCTTCTACTTGGCGAAAGTCAACCATCGTAACTCCTCAAAACAATTAAAGATACTCTCATCCCATTGTTACCGAAAGCTCGTCAATGGGGACAAAATTTACTGCTGTGGGGGGGAGTTGTTAGGAGTTGCCGAGGTGGGAGTCGGTGCGGAGATGGGTGTGCTGACAAATCCCATCTCGTAGAGTTGTTGATAGCTTTTTTGTCCTAATTCACTGGTGGGGTTTTGGGATTGAATCACCTGAATTAACAAAGGAACCGCCAATTCTGGCTGATTTTGCGCCCTATGGACCAAAGCAAGCTTATAGGTGGCTTCATCCCGCAGTTGTCCCGTGTTTAAAGCACTTTGACGCTGAGAATCGAATACTTTCGGGTCAATTCCTGAGAAACTATTAGCTAATTGCAGATGATAGTTAGATAGTTGGTTAAAAATCCGGCGCGCTTGATTGAGTTTGTCCACAGCGACATCGTATTTAGCGGCATTAATAGCGGCGTTCGCTTCTTCCACTAAACGTTGTCCCCCCTGAAGACTCAACAGACTATCAGCTTGATTTAAGGGTTTTAATTCGTTAGGATCACTGGCGGGATTGTTAGAGTCGGGGGTTTGTGCTTGTCCGTCAGGTGCGATCGCAATCACTAAACCGATCACCAGAGTGAGCAGATAAATTAAACTATAAGGCTGTTTTCGCTTAACCATAAAATTTCTCGACTTAATGTTCCTGAGGGGAACGGCTATTTTTTTTAACATCGACAACTGACCTATAGTAGCTTTTTTGGGGCAGTTTCGATCCGACCCCAGCTTTCTAGACGTTAGCTCTAGCGGTTTTGTCGCCATGGCAAGCGCTGATTTTTCCCGAAAAATCAGTACAAGTCCCCAAAAAGTTAATTTATCCCCCCGATTAATTGTTTAAATACCGATAATTCACCCCTTGGCAAGCTGCCCAGATAGAATAAAGAAAAAGTAGGAGTTTATTTAAAATGTCTTTATCACTGATTACTCGTAAGTTTACGGTGGAAGAATACGAAAAAATGACAACCGAGGGAATAATCAAACCCGATGAAAAAGTGGAATTAATTCGAGGAGAAATTATCAAAATGTCACCGATGGGAACCCGTCATGCTTCTAGTGTAGATAGATTAATACAATTATTCTATCAAAAGTTAGGACATAAAATTATTCTCAGAGTGCAAAATCCGATTAGATTAAATAATAACTCTCAACCAGAACCAGATTTAAGTTTACTAATACCTCGCCCAGATTTTTACGTTGCTGCCCATCCCTGTCCCGAAGATATTTATTTAATTATTGAAGTTTCTGATTCTACCCTCGATTATGATCGCTATACTAAAATCCCTCTTTATGCAGAAGCAAATATTAAAGAGGTTTGGATTGTCAATCTCAAGGAAGAATGTTTAGAAGTTTATCGCCATCCTCTGAATGGTAGTTATCAAGCTATGCAGAAATACTCTATAAATGAGAGGGTTTTTATGACATCTTTTCACGATATAGAATTCACTATTGCAGAAATATTAGGAGTGTAGTTAAAATGTCTTTATCACTGATTACCCGTAAGTTTACGGTGGAAGAATGCGAAAAAATGGCAACCCAGGCAATAATCAAACCCGATGAAAAAGTGGAATTAATTCGAGGAGAAATTATCAAAATGTCACCGATGGGAACCCGTCAGGCTGCTGGTATTTATCGATTAACACAGTTATTTTATCGAAAATTTGGCGATCTTATTCTCTTAGGAGTGCAAAATCCGATTAGATTAAATAATAATTCTCAACCAGAACCAGATTTAAGTTTACTAATACCTCGATCAGATTTTTATGTTGCTGCCTATCCTTGTCCTCAAGATATCTATTTAATTATTGAAGTTTCTGATTCTACCCTCGATTATGATCGCTATACTAAAATTCCTCTTTATGCAGAAGCAAATATTAAAGAGGTTTGGATTATCAATCTCAAGGAGGAATGTTTAGAAGTTTATCGTCATCCGCTGCAGGGTAGTTATCAAAATATTCAGAAATATTATCGAGGTGAAAGTATTTTTATTGAATCCTTTCCAGAAATAGAGTTAACTTTAATTGAAATACTCGGTAATATTTGTTAAATTAAATTATAGAGCGTTTC
This sequence comes from Microcystis wesenbergii NRERC-220, assembly GCF_032027425.1. Classification (NCBI taxonomy): domain Bacteria; kingdom Bacillati; phylum Cyanobacteriota; class Cyanophyceae; order Chroococcales; family Microcystaceae; genus Microcystis; species Microcystis wesenbergii. The sequence continues at coordinate 1,300,527 of NZ_JAVSJA010000001.1, forward strand.
TTATACCATTTTCTTTATTTCTGGCAGGCATCCTACTATTATTTTTCTAAGAGATGGCGGTACTTTTCTCCGAGATTTTCCGTTGCTTTGGTTAATTTTCCCTTGTCGTCTAAGATGGGTAGTTTCATGATTTCCGATGAAGCTTTAATTAAAAGTAGTACCTCCCGAAACTTGGCCACGTCTTCCTCTAGATGAGGATTAAAAGTAGCTCGTGACTCCAGTTCGGTTAAACTCTTAATAGCTCTACTATTCAGACTATTAATGAGGTATTGTAACTCCTTAATTCTGCGCTGAACTTGTCCTAAAAAACTCTTACTTTTATCTAATTGAGCTATTTTATTATTCACTTCCTTGGCGTATTCGATAGCTTTACTTAGGGCTTTTTTCCCTTCTCCTCCTAAGACAAAACCACCAATCATTAAAGCAGGTCCGACGGTAATACCTCCTAAAACCACTGTTCCCAAAGCCATACCACCACCACCGGCAGCTAAAGAACCACCTCCTAACCATGCTAAGGTAGCATTCCAAGCAGCTGCCCCACTAAGTCCACTAATTGCTGTTCCTGTACTAGCAGTACCGAAAAGACCAATTAATCCTAGGGTTCCCTGACTGGCTGCCGAGGCGACTCCCACTGCTTTTAAACTCCCCACAGCCAAACTTTGCGCGTCTAACACTTCTGCTTTAAATTCCTTGAATTGTTGGGCAGAAAATCCCTCAAACCCTTCTAAGAAGCGTTGATGGGATGGGGAGTAATTTTGACCAAGTCTTTGACCAATTCTTTGATCAATTCGTCGAACAAACTTAACAAATCTGCCGATAGTGTTGATTTTGACATTAATTTGCAGTTGACCGTATTCTTCCGCGAATTTTTGGGTAGCTTGAAACTTTTTTTCTAGAGATTTATTGGCTTTTTTGTATCTTTGTTCGGCACTTTTGCCAATTTTTTCCGCCTTTTGTAGCTTGGATACACCATCAGCACCCGCACTAACACCCACACCAGCAGTAACTAAGGCCGCCGCACCAAGAATAATCGGGATAATAAAGATCATGAGAAAAGCTCCTAGTCTATTCAGTTTTGTAAAATTCTACCAACATAGTTAAAAAAAAATCAAGGGGGTGCATCTCACACTTGCAGAAATACCGATAATCAGCAATTATCAGTGACTCTTAAATTATGGCTCTTCTCGACTTTGTGTGATAATTTTTGCTTATGAAATCGTGAAATGTTTACTGGGAAAGACTTTTAGGACTATTTTGTTAAATAAACTATCAGTATAGACCTCATTTCCACACAGAAACCAGAAGAGCCTAAATTATTACAGATGCGTCAGCGGCTGCCTGTAAGCATCCCACCGAAAAACTAATGCGCTCCGGGGTTTGGGGGGTTCTACCCCCCAAAAGCCTGGATTGAGTAATAAAATTAAAAGTAAAGCCCAATTTTAAAAGAGAGTTTCCCCGTAAAAATCCCAACTTGCTAGATTGACAAAATTGTATCGGTAGAATCACTGAATAGCTGATAGCTGGTAGCTGCGGATTTATAACTTGCGTTCGTAACTTAACAAGGTATTTTTTAATAACATTGCCACCGTCATCGGACCGACACCCCCGGGAACAGGAGTAAGATAACTAGCCACTTCTAAAACCCCAGCATAGTCCACATCTCCCACCAAACCGTCAGCGACACGATTAATCCCCACATCCACCACCACCGCACCCGGTTTTACCATATCTTTAGTGATTAAATTGGCTTTACCGACCGCAGGTACTAAAATATCGGCACTTCTGGTTATTTCTGCCAGATTTTCCGTGCGCGAGTGAGCAATAGTTACCGTAGCGTTTTCCTCCAATAACATTAAAGCTAAAGGTTTCCCCACTAGAATACTGCGACCCAGTACCACCGCGTGCTTACCGGCTATGGAAATATTATATTCTTTCAGCAGTGCCATGACCCCCGCAGGAGTACAACTGCGGATACAGTCCTCACCCCGCACTAAACCGCCTAAATTGAGAGGATGTAAACCATCAGCATCTTTTTTCGGGTCAATTTGGTAGAGAAGGGAAACCGCGTCTAAATGCTTAGGTAAAGGTAATTGAATTAAAATCCCGTCCACCCGCTCATCTTGATTGAGACGGACAATTTCCGCTAAAATTTCTAGTTCACTTGTATTGGTGGGAAAATGACGACCAAAAGAGGCCATGCCGATTTTAGTACAAGCTTTCTCCTTATTGCGGACATAAACGGCACTAGCAGGATTATCCCCCACCATCAACACCGCTAACCCCGGAGGTCTTCCCATTGGAGATTTTAGCGTCTGGATGCGCTCTCCTAGACCAAGCTGGATTTTTTGAGCTAAGGCTTTCCCGTCGAGAATTTGGCAAGTAGTTACGGACATTCTATGATAATACCGAGAACAAAAATCTTTCGGATCTATTCTATGGTCAAAAAGATTGGCTAATCGCACTCGTTAAGGTTAAAGCAAGAATGTCTATTCAGACTCGTGTAGGGCGCATCGGCAGTTTATTATTATTGCTAGGGTTATTCGGTTGTAGTACCCTTGCTGACCTCGGTATTGCCGTTCCCTACATCGGTGATCCTCCCCTAACAGCGATCGAGCAATTACAGGAAAAACCAAAAGGCACTTTAGTTTATCTTAGGGGAACTGTGAGCAATTATGCCCCTTTTTTAGCGGGAGGGGCCTATCTTTTGCAGGATAGTTCGGGCAAGATTTGGATTCGCACCAATAGCAATAAATTACCCCGTCAAGGCGAAGAAATCGTCATTAAGGGCAAAATTGACTTTGAGGCTATTCCCCAGGGTTCCCAAACTGTTAACGAATTGTATGTGGTGGAATTAGAACAGATGGATGCAGTAGCGGTTAATTCTGTTCCTACTCCTTCCCCGTCCCCAGAAATTAAACCTTCCCCCACCTCAGAAGTTAAACCCCCAGAAAATAATTCTCCCCCGGTCTCCACTAAACCCCTGGAAAATCCCCGACAGGTGACAATTCCCAGCGCAGCTGAAACGAAACCCCCAGAAACTACCGTCGTTACCCCCGTTAAACCCAATCCCCCCGCGCAACCCGTCGCGGAAGCGATTCCCCCCAAACCCCCCGCAGTGGTTAAACCCATCCCAGATCCCCTCGATGCTTTCTTTTTACCCCATAAACAAAGCGAGAAAAACAGTAATCAGTAATCAGTAGCGGGGCAAACAGATGGAGAGTAAAGTTTATGACAAAGCTTATAAATTTGCCATTAGGATTGTTAAAGGCTATAAATATTTGTGTGAGACTAAACAAGAATATGTTTTGTCAAAACAGCTATTAAGGAGTGGCACTTCAATCGGGGCTAACATTGCCGAGGCTAATGGAGCTATTTCTCAAGCTGATTTTCGAGCTAAAATGTCAATAGCTTATAAGGAATGTCTAGAAACAAAGTATTGGCTGTCTCTATTGAAAGACACGAATTACATAGAGGAAAGAGCCTTTCAAAGTATCAATGATGACGCAGAGGAAATTGGTAAAATGCTTTGGGCTATTCTAAAAACCTGCCAAGAAAATACCAAAAACCGATAACTGATAACTGATAACTGATAACTGATAACTGATAACTGATGATATTTGTTGCTTTGGCGATTTTGGAACAGGACGGTCGATTTTTAATGCAGTTGCGCGACGACATCCCGACGATTCTCTATCCGGGGGTGTGGGGTTTATTTGGTGGTCACTTGGAAGCGGGTGAAAGTCCAGAAATAGGGTTAAAACGAGAGTTAAAAGAAGAAATTAACTACGAAGCCCCTAGTTTACGCTATTTTCGCTCTTATAACGATGATAATCTCTCCCGTTATCTTTATCATGTACCCCTGACCCTGGAATTAGAAAAATTAGTGCAAACGGAAGGGCAAGATTTAGCTTTATTACCCCCAGATGCCATCCGTCAAGGGGAATACTATTCCCAGAAGATTAATCAGACTCGTCCTTTAGGAAAAATTCATCGCCAGATATTACTCGATTTTATAGAACTAGAATTATAGTGGATATTAGAGCCAGACAAGGAACTCCCCTATCTATACGAAAGTCGTAGTTAACACTGCTCCTCACCTCCCTCGAAGGCAAAATGCTCCCGCTTTTTGAATGGCTTTATCTAAACGTCAATCTTATTTTGGCTTTGTCTTTATGAACCAGTCGCGTCCCTCGTTCGTTTCCGTGCAGAAACTCCTATCTGGAGGTGCGATCGCTACCCTAGCAGTTAGTTCCCTGATGGTTCTCACCCCCGCAGCCAAAGGGGAAAAACCCTTAGAAGATAACCCGAAAGCAGTCATCGACCAGGTTTGGCAAATTGTTAATAATGAATTTGTAGACCGTAGTTTTCATCAAATTGATTGGCAAAAAAAACGTCAAGAATTGTTAAGCAGAAATTATACTAATCCCCAACAAGCTTACACGGCAATCCGGGAAGCGTTAAAGGAATTGGGTGATACTTATACCCGTTTTTTAACCCCTAGTGAATTTTCTGTCCTCACCAGTCAAACTTCTGGAGAATTATCGGGAATTGGCATACGTTTAGCCCTCGATAAACGCACTAGCGATCTGATCGTTGTCGATACGGTGAAAAAATCCCCCGCCAAGGAAGCAGGAGTGAAAAGCGGCGATCGCTTGATCAGAATTAACGGCAAACCCACCGCTTTAATGACCTTAGAACAAGCAATGGAAGCCCTACAGGGAGAAGTGGGTACTAGCGTTAGTTTACAGCTGGCCCGTCCCGATCAAGGGGTATTTGAAGTGACTTTGACCCGGGTAGATATCGAAATCCCCTCGGTTAGCTATACCCTTAAACAGGAAGGTGGGGTGAAAGTTGGTTATATTAAACTGGATGAATTTAGTTCCCACGCAGCCGAACAAATGAAAGAGGCGATCGAGGAATTAAGTCAACAACAGGTATCCGGCTATGTTCTCGATCTGCGGGGCAACCCCGGGGGTTTGCTATTTGCTAGTGTCGATATCGCTCGTATGTGGATGAAACAGGGCAAAATCGTTAGCACCATTGATCGACGGGGCGGCGATCGCCAATTTATCGCCAATAACACCGCTATTACCGATTTACCCCTCGTGGTCTTGGTCAATAAAGGTTCCGCCAGCGCCAGCGAAATCCTCGCCGGGGCGCTGAAAGAAAATGGCCGGGCGACTTTAGTGGGTACATCGACTTATGGCAAGAGTACCGTCCAATCGGTACACACCCTCTCCGATGGTTCCGGATTAGCGGTGACAATTGCCCGTTATTATCCCCCCAACGGCGAAAATATCTACAAAAAAGGCATTAAACCCGATGTGCAGATCGAGTTAACCCAGGAACAACAACTGCGCTTCCGCGATGATCCTTCTTTGCTGGGAACTAAGGATGATCCCCAGTATCAACAGGCGATCTCACTCCTACAATCCCATAGTGTTAAACGTCCTGGCACCGGCAATCTCAATAACCCTTTGAGTAGTCGGGCTGAATAATTGTCCTGGGAAATCTGGGGAAACGGCGACTGTTTCGGCGAAATGGCGATTCTAGAACAGCCTTTAAAGCATTTAACAGCGCTCTCTCTCGCTCCCGTGCAGTTGCTCGTGATTCCCGCCCAAAGATTTCTGCAGCTACAAATTCTGCAACTAAGCATAAGACGCAGTATAAAACTGTATCTTCGGCTACAAATGCTCGATTATTCGCCAAAAAGTCAACTGCTCAAAACCTCACACCCTGCTCTATAATTCCCGACGACCTTCTAAAGCTCTCGCTAAGGTTACTTCATCAGCGTATTCTAGATCGCCGCCCATGGGCAACCCGAAAGCGATACGGGTAACTTTAGTGAAGGGTTTCAGTAAACCCCCAATATACAAAGTCGTGGTTTCTCCCTCGACACTGGGACTGATAGCTAAGATAACTTCCTGAATTTTTTTCTGGCTGACTCTGGTGACTAAAGACTGTATATTTAATTGATCCGGTCCAATCCCATCCATAGGTGAGATAACACCGCCCAAAACGTGATATTTGCCCGAATATTCCCTTGTTTTCTCCAAAGCAATCACATCTCTGGAGTCAGCTACCACACAGATAGTCCCCGTTTCTCGGTTGGGATTGCGGCAAATTTCACAAATCGGTTCGGCCGAAAGATGAAAACAAACCTGACATAATCCTACTTGTTTTTTCGCTGCTACGATCGCCTGGGCCAATTCGATCGCATCTTGTTCTGGTCGTTTGAGAATATACAGGGCCAGACGTTGGGCGCTTTTAGGTCCGACTCCGGGTAATTTTTGTAACTGCTCGATCAAACGAGCTAAAGGCGGTGTATAAATAGCAGTTAATCCTCTTATCAGTTATCAGTTATCAGTTATCAGTTATCAGATTTGAGTTTTCAAGTGAGCAGTGTTAAATGGAAGTTTCCTACTGTCTTTTCACTGTTTACTGGTCACTGTTTACTGGTCACTGATTAAGACCTTTTTGGTAAACGGACATCGATAACACTGGTGTTGAAATTATAATTATCTCCTTCTAACTCGATTAAAGTGCCAATTTTTACCTTTTGACCGCCAACAACCGCACCAGTATCGGTAACTTCCGCTTGACCACTGAGAGTCATGATCATATCTTGAGAATAGTTTTCTGTGCGGGGATCGGGTAGGACTTTCACACTACCATCCGGCTGCGGAACTAAGACATTTCTCGATAAAGGTTTAACATTTTTTATATCCACTTGACCGGCCGGTTGATTACGAATAACAATATTAGTTTTCTTCTCGGTATTGAATTGATTAATCAAAGCGTTAGGATTGAGAACACTTAAACCCCGGACAATAACATCCACTTCTATGGGTTCTTTGGTCACTTGAGCGATCGTACTTTTACCACTCGTCCCCGGCACAACAAAAATACCGATAATTGTCAATAAAATTACTAAGGCCGCCCCGATATCAAGCAAGCTAAATTTACCGAATAAACGTCCTTTTGAGTCTAATAAATTCATAAGCGGTTCACTATAAAATTTTTGGGGAGAAGGGAACAGGGTGGTCACTGCGTGCGCGACGTTCGGCGACCCTCAGTCGAGCCTTTGCGGGGGGTGATGGGTAGGGTTGATTCATGAATCAACCCTACTATGAATCAACCCTAGGGTGATGGGGGATGGGGAGAAAATACAAATAATCTCCTATCTCCTGCCGACCGCCTCCTGTCTCCGTTCGGACCTCGGCGTGAGACTTCGGCGTGAGCTCAGTCGAACGCTCGGTCGAACGCTGAGCTCACGGCCGAAGCCTGACTCCTGAATCCTGCCTCCTAAGGGCTAGTAAATTCTATCATGATCAGAATCTTGGTCGCGGACAGGGAGTCTGACTTAAGATAGAAGATCGGAGTCTCACACGGAGCGATCGATAGACAATGGCGGGTAAAACTCAACTTAAGAAACAGGAAAAGCAATTATCTCCAGTGGATCTGACCCCTTCTGACGGTAACAACCTCGAAAAAGTTGCCCCCGTTAAACATTGGTCGATCGAAGATAGCGAAAATCTCTATCGTATCCAAGGCTGGGGAGAACCCTATTTCTCGATCAATGCTGCGGGAAATATCACCGTCTCGCCCCAGGGAGAAAGGGGCGGTTCTTTGGACTTATACGAGTTAGTTTCGGCGATTAAGCGGCGAAATATCGGTTTACCCCTGTTAATTCGGTTTAGCGATATTTTGGAAGATCGGATCGAGCGCCTGAACGCCTGTTTTAACCGAGCGATCGCCCGTTATAATTATGCCAACGTCTATCGCGGTGTCTATCCGATCAAGTGCAATCAACACCGTCACATCGTCGAGTCTTTAGTGCGTTTTGGTAAACCCTATCAATTTGGGTTGGAGGCTGGTTCAAAACCAGAGCTAATGATTGCTTTAGCTACCCTAGAACCTGCCTTAAACGGCAAAAATGACAAAACACAACCATTGCTAATTTGTAACGGCTATAAGGACAAAGAATACATCGAAACCGCTCTTTTGACCACTCGTCTCGGTCATCGGCCTTTGATTGTCATCGAACAATTGGAAGAATTATATTTAACCCTGCGCGTCAGTCGTCAGCTAGGAATTGCCCCACATTTGGGAGTGCGTGCGAAACTGGGGACAAAAGGGGTGGGCCGTTGGGGATGTTCCACGGGAGACCGGGCAAAATTCGGTTTAACCGTCCCGGAAATCTTAACGGTGGTGACGGAATTAGAACAAGCGGGGATGTTAGATTGTCTGCAACTGCTGCACTATCATATCGGGTCGCAAATCTCCGCTATTAGCGTCATTAAGGATGCCATTCGCGAAGCTAGTCAGATTTATGTGGAATTAGCGAAATTAGGGGCAAATATGACCTATCTCGATGTGGGGGGTGGTTTAGGGGTCGATTACGATGGCTCGAAAACTAACTTCTACGCCTCAAAAAACTACAATATGCAGAATTATGCCAATGATATCGTGGCCGAGGTCAAGGAAGCTTGTGAAGATGCCCAGATTGCACCCCCAATTCTCATTAGTGAAAGTGGCCGGGCGATCGCTTCTCATCAATCGGTGTTAATCTTTGATATCTTGGGAAGTAGCGAGGTTCCCCAAAACCCTCCCGATCCCTGCAATGGGAAAGAACACCTCATCCTCCGTAATCTCTGGGAAACCTATACGGGTATCGATGAGCGCAATTATCAGGAAGCTTATCACGATGCGGGACAGTTCAAAGAGGAGGCGATTAGTCTGTTTAATTTCGGTTATCTCAGTCTCAAGGAACGGGCGAGAGCCGAACAATTGTACTGGGCTTGTTGTCACAAAATTCTGCAAGTGGCCCGACAACAGGATTATGTTCCCGATGACTTGGAAGACTTAGAGCAAATTATGGCCTCAATTTATTATGCCAATCTCTCGGTTTTTCAGTCAGTTCCCGATAGTTGGGCGATCGATCAACTATTTCCAATTATGCCGATCCATCGTCTCGATCGAGAACCTACTCAAAGGGGAATTATCGCCGATTTAACCTGTGATAGTGACGGAAAAATTGCCCAATTTATCGATTTGCGCGGGGACGTAAAATCTGTTTTAGAATTGCATCCGTTGGAGTACAAAAACGGTAAACATTCTCCAGAACCCTATTATCTAGGAATGTTTTTGGTGGGTGCTTATCAAGAGATTATGGGCAATTTACATAATCTTTTTGGCGATACTAATGTGGTACATATTCAGATGAGTCCCAAGGGGTACGATATCGAGTATCTAGTCAAAGGAGATACGATCACGGAAGTATTAAGTTATGTGCAGTATTCTGCGGAAGATCTGTTAGAAAGAATTCGTCTTCGTTGTGAACAAGCTTTGCAGGAAAATCGCATGACTGTGGAAGAATCCCAATTACTCCTACAGGATTATGAACGCAGTTTGCGACGTTATACCTATCTAGTGGGTGGGGATTGATGATTGTTCTTGCCGATCGAGTAATCGATCGAGGATGATAGAAAATAGACAAAATAGACAAAATAAATAGGCAGTAAAGGAAAACAGTGGAAAAGGGAACGCTGGTAGAATTTCGCGTCCAAGGAGAAAGGCGCTTAGGGGTGATCGATCGCCCAGAAGGTAAAAAAGATTGGATCGTCATCGATCAGGGGGGAAACCCGCATAAACTGCGTCCCCAACGCTTCGATTACATTATCAAAGGAGGTCCATCCAACTATAGGGAGATCGGCAATTTTCTGCGAGAAGTCCAACCCTATCTAGATGCTAGTGGTTTAGAAGTGGCCTGGGAATTATTAGCCGGGGAAAATCAGTTAGTTACTCCCGAAGACATGGCCGAGATCCTCTTTTCCGATCGCAGTCCCCAGTTTTGCTATGCGGCCCATTGTCTCTTGAGTGATGATAAAGTTTATTTTAAAAATAAAGGGGATGGTTACGAGGCCCGCTCGGAAAATCAGGTAGAGGAAATCAAACACCAGCTAGAGGTGGAACAACAGCGTCAACGGGAAAAAAGCCAATTTCTCCAACGTCTCCAGCAAGCCTTGGCCGGTGAAACGGTAGAATGGTCAGAAAGCGATCGAATTCGTCTGGAATCTCTAGAAAAATTTATCCTCCAACCCGAACAAAAATATCCAGCGGCCATGGACATACTCTCCCTGCTGGGCCGTTCCCAAACCCCCGAGGCTGCTTTTGAATTGTTAGTCGATTTGAAATGGTGGAGTAGTCACGAAAACCTTTTCCTGCGACGCAGTTCCTACCCCGTTCAATTCTCGAAAAAGGTACTTGATGTGGCGCGTCTTAATTTACTCAATCCCCCTGCGGATGCGGATGTCAACAATCGTCTCGATTTAACCCACCAAAAAATTTATACCATCGACGATGAAAGTACCGAGGAAATCGATGACGGATTATCGGTAGAAATGCTCGCGGATGGTGGTCATCGTCTCTGGATCCATATTGCCGATCCTAGCCGTTTAGTGCTTCCCGATGATGAATTAGACCTAGAAGCACGTCGTCGCAGTACCAGTCTTTATCTTCCCACGGGAATGGTTCCCATGTTTCCCCTAGAGTTGGCCGCAGGTCCAATGAGTTTGATACAGGGTAAACTTTGTCCTGCCTTGAGTTTTGGGGTAATCCTCGATGAAACGGGGGCGATCGCCGATTATCGAATCCATCCTAGTACAATTAAACCTACCTATCGCCTCACCTACGAAGATGTGGACGAAATGTTACATCTGGATCTGCAGCATGAACCGGAAGTGAGGATTCTCAACCGTTGGGCCAAACAACGCCACGCATGGCGCAAATCTCAGGGATCGATTAACATCCAAATGCCAGAATCATCCATTAAGGTGAAGGATAACGACGAAATTATCATAGAATTGCAGGAGGTATCCCCATCTCGGCAATTAGTGGCGGAAATGATGATTTTAGCTGGAGAAATCGCCGGTCGCTACTGTCAGCAACACGAGATACCCGTGCCTTTCCGCGGACAACCACAACCAGAATTACCCCCCGATGAGGAGTTAATTTTACTACCCGCGGGCCCTGTGCGTTCCTGTGCCTTGCGTCGCTGTATGCCGCGCAGTGAAATGACGACAATTCCTAACCGTCATGCTAGTCTGGGATTGAATACCTATTCCCAAGTAACTTCGCCAATTCGCCGTTATACTGACCTTTTGACCCATTTTCAACTAAAAGCTCATCTACGGGGCGATCAACTGCCTTTTACCCGGGATAGAATGCAGGAAATTCTCTATAGTGTCGCTAGTTCGGCCCAAGAAGCCACCTCGGTGGAACGACAAACTAATCGTTATTGGAGTTTGGAATTTTTGCGACGACAGGGAGATCAAGTCTGGCAAGCTTTGGTTTTACGCTGGCTGCGGGAAGAGGAAAATTTAGGCTTGATTTTATTGGAGGAATTGGGGTTAGAATTACCCCATCGTTTTGAGCGTTCGGTATCTTTAGGCGATCGCTTTCAAGTACAAGTTAGTCGCTCTGATCCCCACCGCGATGAGATCCGTTTTCGCGAGCTATCGGGTTTTGTCTCCTCCCAAGCAATTTAATCTCTCGGGGAGTCAGTATTCAGGAGTCGAGAGATAGGGTGATAGGGATTTACGGGGTTTAGGGAAATTTCAGCCAAATGCTCCACTACCCCACACCCTGCCACCACCGAAAAGCTTTTTGCCGCAAACCCTAAATAAGGTTCTTCGGTTTGTGTTATGCAATGGACGGAGGTTATAAGGGATGAAACTCTTATAGAGAAAGGCATTTGGCGATTTTTATCAATTGTTTTCGATCTAGAGCGAACTAATCAATTAAATCTCTTGCCAGATAAGAATTTAGTCGATTTATGCCACCCTATCGAACTATACTAAGTAACGAAGAACCATACTTGTCAATGTAAAGTTTTATTACAGGATTCAACGTTTCTGACCCTGATGTTCTCTATTCTCTGGTTACTCATCAACCCATTGAATTCTTACAAAAAAAACAGAATCAAGATTCTCTAAGTCAGGCAAATGTTTAGATTAACTTTATTTTCTGGGAATTCAGATTGGGATGACTAATTAACGTAAGTTCGGGTTAAGCTGAAACCCTTATTCTGCCGTTGGCTGGAACCCTGATTCCCGCGTTGAGGAAGTCTCAAAATAGCCTTAACGCGAACATCAGATTAATTTAACCACGAGTTATGATCGCAAAAAAAGTGATTTTTTAATTATCGATACTTATCAAGGGATTCCAATTATCAATTCAGCCGAGTTTCTCACCCTTTTCTAAGATCACTGGAAATTTTTTAAGGTTAAAAAAGATGGTAAAAATAAACCCCTTCAAGTGACTAAATGAAGGGGCGATTGTGAGTTTTTCATTGATGATTTTTAGGAGACTTTTGTGGTTTCCTTTTCTGAGGATTTGGACGACTTGAGTTTGCGTTTGAGGGTTGAAGCTGCGCCGAGAGTGCCGAGGGCGAGGAGACTGAGAGTGGAAGTGGGTTCCACCACTTCTACAACCCCAACGCAAGAACCGGGACAGCCTGCATAGTCAGAAAAGCCTGGTGGGTTCGACCAAGTTGAGTTAAAATCTGAGCGGGCGAATACTTGATAGGGTTCTATCAAAGTTCCTTCTTGGATATTGAAAGCTATACCACCAAAAGAAAATTTACGGAATGTGTCTCCTACTGGCAAGAATGGGAAGTCCGGTGCAAATCCACCATCGGGATTGAAAAGGTTGTCTGTAGGGGAATGAGGAATCTGATCACCAGCAGCGGAAACAATCGAACCAACTGGAAGAAGTCCAACAATAGGATATGTGATGCTTTCGTCGGTGTATGTCCCCGACACCGACGTGACTCGGTAACCAGTAAAGGTATAAGCTGGGGAAGTACCAGCGAGTGGCCCCCACAGAGGGTCAGTGTAAGACGGATAACTTTCAGTTATTAGTGTATCTTCAGTGGTTAGGATTAAATCGAATGAGTCATCATCAGTTCGTAACCCATCGAACCGGAATGTAAGAGCGTGAGCGGATTCAGCAACCAAGCTAAGAACTGTAGTAACTACAGCAGTTCCAAGAGCCAAAGCCAAAGTCACATTTTTCATTTTTTTACTCCTGAGTAGTGTTTTTGTTGGTGTAAGGTTGTAGTTTTACTTTGAGGCTATTAGCCAACTTTTGTCATTTCCTTTTCTGTCGATTTGGATGGCTTTAGTTTGCGTTTGAGGGTTGAAGCTGTACCGAGAGTTCCGAAAGCAAAAAGACTCAATATGAAAGAAGGTTCGGGTACCGCAGCAGAAGCAGTACCGCTTTGAAAAATATCGAGTGCTAATCCAAACTGCCCGATTTCATCTTCTCCCAACGTACCTGCTGGAATATAAAAAGGTATTGAAAACTTACTATTATTGGGATTTAATAGAAAGTATCCTGGCAGCAAAGGATCGATATTTGTATCAAAGTCTTGTGAGGATATTGGAGAACTAATTAATGGGCTTAAAAAGGATACATTCACTTGATTTGAATCAGAGTTCAGACTTAAGTTCAGATTAAATAATTCGGGTAATCCTGGAATGTTAGTAACAGCATTTAAAGTAAATGAAGCACTAGCACTTCCATCTGGCGATGCATAAGCTGATAAACCGAATCCTGCATTAGGATCGCTTGAAGTATTCGATAGTAAATCTACAGTTAAAACTGCTTTGGTTATCTGAGTTAGAGGATCTAAAATAAAAGGATCTGTGCCAGCAGCAGCAGCACTAGCAGACCGTCCTATAAAGGCATTTGCACTACAAGCTGTTGTTGTTGCAGCACTAATTCCAAGAATACTTCCCGGTGTATTACCTACTACAATATTGCTTGATATTGAAGCTTGTGCTTCGGAGTTAGCCTTAAACACTGATGCTTTTACCAAAGGAGTAGCTATACCTGCAGTTGTGTTTGGAGGGGTAAATATTGTTCCAACAAAAGAATTTGGTTTTGCAGGATCATTACCCTTTCCTGTACCAGGAAAACTGTTACTCTGACTACTGAATGGACCACTGGCATTCGCAGAAGCTCCAACTTGACCTTTAGCAATTCTATTAATAGGAATTTGAACAATAAAATCATCACCATTCAATATTGCTAATGTAATTAATATAACGGGCTTTGTGATAATCTTTTCTAATCCAATAATTGAAACGTCGCCACAACCTTTGGCAACTGCTTCAGCTTTTGCAATTTTTATTGTGCTTAAAAGCTGTGCTGAAATTAAAATTATAAGGCTGATTTTGCTTGCAATTTTTCTTGAAAATGTCATTTGTCTTACTCCAAATTTCAATCAGGCAAAACTTTGATCCCCTCTCTTAATATCTCAGGTCAAGCAACAGCCCAACCCAACAACAAAGACGGACAACAGAACTATACACACTACCCCCCCCAATAAAGTATCAAAAACTACAATTTAATAAATCTTTATATTTCTCTCCCTAGCAGCGACTCCCAAAGGAAGGACTCTCAAGTAGTTTCCCCTGTTTTACCCCTTCTCGGGCGACCTATCCTCTTCCGTGAGGGATTGTGGAGCGGTATGTCGGATTCGGTATTATTTATAAATATCACCACGAGAACCGATCTCAGTGATAATGAAAAGCCGTTCTTCTCGATTGACTTGCATTAATACCCGATAATTACCAACTCGCAGACGATAACCTTCACGCCCTTTAAGTTTTTTGAAATCTGTCTGAGTAGGACTAACCAGCAATTGATCCAGTTCATTTAAGATACGCTCTTGGCTACGAGGCTGTAACCGTTTTAGGTAACGCTCGGCTGGTTTTAAGATGATGTAACGCCACATCCTAATTCAGCCTTTAACTTAACTAAGGATTTGCCAGGATCGCGCCCTTCTAGATACTCCTGATAGGCTTTCTCTGCCGCTTCAATTTCTTCGGGAAGCACGTCATCAGCCGTCTCAGAAGTTTCTAAATACTCTAGGAATTGCTCAATATCTACAGCACTTTGGTCGTTCATGCTACTGCCCTTACTTCCATATTGTTTTTCTGGCTTTCATTTTAAATTTTACCGCATTTATAAGTGTATCCTAAGAGTGCGATCGCATCGATTCACAGGAGAAGGAGTCTCAATTAGTTTCCCCTGTTTTACTCCTTCTCAGGCGAACTATCGTCTTCCGTGAGGGATTGTAGCGCGGTATGTCGGATTCGCCTTTGTGTTCTCCCTTGACTGCCCCTCAACGCGATCGCTAACCCAAATTAAGCACGATTATATTGCCATAAAGCCGTAGAGGTTTGGTCTCCAACCCCTTGAGGACAAGATAGGCTGCACCCGCTCATTCTGTCGGCTGGAGAGGGGAAACCCGTTACTGATTCTGCTCACAGAGAAGGACTAATTTTATTGGTGTAGAATAGAGACAATTATTGAGAGAGAAAGAAAATGAGCACTATTTCCCTTGAAATTCCTGAAGAAATCTTAATTAGTCTCAAAGAAACTCCTGAAAATCTATCAAGAGAATTAAAAATATTGGCAGCCGTTAAACTTTTTGAACTTGACAAACTATCTTCAGGACGTGCAGCCCAATTAGCCGGAATGTCACGGGTAGAATTTTTAACTATTTTGGGACGTTATCAAGTCTCCCCTTTTTCTTTAACGACTGAACAATTAGAGCAAGATATTGTCAATGCCTAATCCTCCTGATAAAGTTGTCAATGATGTTCTTCGATTAGCTGGAGAGTAAGTATGCTAAAAAAAAAGGCTCTTCGTTACTTGGTATGGTTCGATAGGGGAGCATAAATCGACTAAATCCTTATCTGGCAAGAGACTTAATTGATTAGTTCGCTCTAGACAAAAATAATTAACAAAAATCGCTAAATGCCTTTCTATACAAGGGTTACATCCTCTATAACCCCCGCTCATTGCATAACATAAACCGAAGAGCCAGATAACTAAAATTCTTTGATATAACTGAACTTCTCTAGTGCAAATGTACTAGCTATCTAAACATGGCTACAGAGGGAATCGCTTACTCTAGAGATTGATGACACTATCTGTTACAATCAGGTTAGCGATCGCTATACAGCCAACTCTATAGAATCGCTCTACTCCAGATACAGTCAACGGTAAAGCCATTTTCAAGTGAAAAATGTACCCAGTAGCCTCTTTTCAATTTTTTCTGAGAAGCTCCATAAGGGTTGTGTTGATTTTTTAGTATTTATGTATGGGTAAGTCCAGACATATCTATCATTAAATTTCGGTTTCAGCAGCTTCGCGTAAACGGCTAATTGTACTTTTCGCCTCTTTGAGTAGGTCATTCCAATCATCTGGAGGATGACCGGTCTCCAGCATTTTTCTAAAGACTCTATAAGCGTCTGTACTACTCTCATAAGCTCGTTTAGAGTTTTCATCATTGACCCAAGCGAGAAGAATTATTTTACTCTCTTGATGATATCGAAAAAACAGTCGATACTGCTGAAAAAACTTGGCTCTAAACCAGTGTTTGTAATCGTCTCCAAGCGCAGTTCCCTGTCGATACTCACTGCGAGTTGGGTCTTGAGGAATAGTATCAAAGGCTAACTTTGCTATGGCAGCTAGACGCTTTGTCGCATTTTTCCTTTTATAATCTTGAGGAAACTTGTGACGCAGCTCTTCAACCTGCGTCACAAGTTCTTCAAACTGTTCAAGGAACAGAGGATGAGCAAATATGTTCCATCCATTAATTATTAGGGGCTGATCTATAGACAACCTTATTCGTCCTCATCCACAAGTGGTGCATCAAGATCCAGATCAACGCCAGAGACCAAAGATTGAACATGACTGACTAGGTTAGAACTAATTGCCTGTATGTGTTGAGGGTTCTGTTCCATATCTTGTGCAAGAAAATTCAGAAATTTCCCAAGCACCGGATCATTTTCTTCTGCTCCGTCAGCCTTGGAAATCCATACTTTGCCGTTAGGCTGTATGTTGTAGCAGATTTTATCACGCTTATTCAAGCCAAGTGCTTTGCGAACAGAATCGGGAATTGTAGTCTGATAGCGATCGGTAAGAGTGGATTCTGGGCATGGGGCCATCGTTGCAGCCATTGCGACTTCTAAACCTGTCTGTAAAAACTAGATCTTGATGGTAATGCAACTGCATTGTCTTGTCAAGTATGGAGTGACTAGATCTACAGCCTAACGGCTCCGTTCACCTTAAATGTCGGCAGGATGCCCCTGTTACACCCATAAGGTTGTTGTAATAAACCTACACCTGTCAGCATCCCACACCCCATCACCCCACTTCCCCCCCGTTGAGTTAGCGGGTTAGGCTTCGATCTGTCAGAATACAAGTATTGAAACAACCCTTTTAAGAGGCTTCATGGTGGAAGTTAAAGTCGTCCCCCCGAAACGCAATTGGGTTCAGACGTGGTGGCAATCTCTGAATTCTTTATCTCGCTTACTGGTGATTGCTCTAGCTGCACCACTTATAGTTCTGAATGCCTGGGCATTATCGGCAATTTTTGGCTATTTTGAATCTTTATTTGTTATTTTACTGATAGCGGCGGTTCTATCTTTTCTCTTGGGTTATCCAGTGACTTGGTTGGAACGTCAGGGATTAAAACGGGGTTTAGCTGCGATCGTGGTTTCCCTGATCACGATTTTAATTTTTGTGGCCGTGGGAATCACCCTAGTTCCCTTAGTCTTCACCCAAGCGCAGCAATTTGTCAACAGATTGCCAGAATGGTTAGACTCAGGACAGCGCCAACTGATGCAACTAGATACCAAAATCGACACGATGAATCTACCGATTCCGATCAGTTTCGATGGTCTGATCGCTCAGTTTAACAGTCGTTTAGGGGCAGAATTGCAAATTCTAGCGGGAAGAAGCGTTAATTTAGCCCTTAATCTCACCGTTTTTACCGTGGTGCGGGTGCTTGATGTGCTGCTAACCATTATCCTCACCTTTTATCTACTTCTCCACAGTCCCGATATCTGGAGGAGTATTATCCAATGGTTGCCCAAACCCGTCCAACAACCCTTTTCCCTAACCCTACGCTTAAGTTTTCAGAATTACTTTGTCGGACAGGTAATTTGCGCCACCTGCATGGCCCTGGGATTAGTCACGGCCTTTTTATCGATTAAAGTCCCTTTTGGTCTCCTATTCGGCCTTTTGATTGGCACCATCGCTTTAATCCCTTTTGGGGGAACTGTCGGCATTGTCACGGTGACAGCTTTACTAGCTTTGCGCGATATTGGTTTAGCTCTACAAGTTTTAGCCGTGGCTGTAGTGGTGCAGCAAATTGTCGAAAACGGCATTGCTCCCCGGATTTTGGGCAGTGTCACGGGGTTAAATCCCTTTTGGGTGTTGGTCTCGGTCTTGACGGGGGCGCGAGTGGGCGGTTTACTGGGGGTGATTGTCGCGGTTCCCATGGCAGTAATGATCAAGGAAGCTTTGGAGGTCATCCGTCAAGTGACACCAGAGGAGACAAAATACGGGATAATTAAACCCTCTCTCCCCCTAGAATCAGAATCCTCTAGTGAGGTGGTTTCTCGCTGAAGAATGACTGACGGCATGATCTGGGGCGATCTGAGCAGTAATCTTGGCCGGGATAAATCGGCAATTTTCTCGCAGAATCTTGGTTTTTCTCCCTCGATCGAGTTATGATATCTATATTGGTAGATTAACTCCACTTGCCCTAATCGCCGTCCCTGACGGATGCCTTGCTGGTCTCTGCGGCCGGGCCTATTGGGAGATTAGCTAACCAATTATCTCTAAACTCGGATAATTTCTAAGAACAGGTCATTTTTTCTCCCGATAAATCAGCAAAAAATCGATATTTTGGTTAAATAGGCTACATTAACAGCCAGCTTTCTATCGTAAGCTCGAAGTTAAGACATAAAGTCAATATCACCCTCCGATTGCAATGAAAGAATGTTTGGATCGCTTAATATTTAAGCCCTTCAGACATTTTTTTTTGTGGATTGATACTAAATCCAGTTATTAAAAACTGATTTAGTATGACATGGACAAAAACCAACAGACCATGATCTGGAGAGATCGTCAAGAAAAGTATCAGAGTGAACTCCTGGAAAAAAATGGGTAAAATATAATTAGTAGGGAGAGTATTGCTGTTAATGTTTCGCTTTTTAACGAGACGTTAACCAAGCTCAAAAGCAAAAAATAGCAGTAATTTGCTAAAAGCTCAAGGCCGATAGCTGACTGCTCTATATGTCTCTCATATTCTTTACTTGTCGAGTTCAAAACGACCCCTTTATGGAATCAAGCAACCCGTCAGGGAAGACTTCCGAACCTCCTAGTCATAGGTGGGCCAATTTACTCGGAACCATGATCGCAATTCTGACCCTAACGTTACCCTTGTTAGCGATTGGATATAACTCCACGCCTAACTATACCGAAGAACCCCTTACCGGTAACACATCCTACTCCCTAACGAGGCAAATGAGGTGACAGAATTGAGATAGACGATTGCCAAGATAAAATTTTTTTTCTTCGTCCCGATCCCCCTTATGGGTAAAATTTGGATCGGAGTTAATCAAAGTGTGTTTTAACTTTGCTTGCGCTTTTAGGTGACTCTAAAGGCGCTATTGTCTTGTATTTGGAGAAAGCTTGTGGATTTATCGCGCATTCCTGCCCAACCGAAACCCGGTTTAATTAACGTTTTAGTGGAAATTACCGCCGGTAGTAAGAATAAATACGAGTTTGATAAGGATTTAAACGCCTTTGCTCTCGATCGCGTTCTCTATTCTTCGGTACAATATCCCTGTGATTATGGTTTTGTTCCCAATACCCTCGCCGATGACGGCGATCCTTTAGATGGTATGGTGATCATGGATCAGCCTACTTTCCCCGGCTGTGTGATTACAGCGCGTCCCATTGGTATGTTAGAAATGATCGATGGTGGTGATCGCGATGAAAAAATTCTCTGTGTTCCCGCTAAAGATCCCCGTTATGCAGAGGTAAAATCTCTCAAAGATGTCTCTCCCCATCGCTTGGACGAAATCGCCGAGTTTTTCAAAACCTATAAAAATCTAGAGAAAAAAGTCACAGAAATTCTCGGTTGGAAAGATGTGGACGCAGTAACTGCTTTAGTCGAACAGTGTATTGCTGCTTATAAGTAATCTAAGTCCAAAATCAGTTATCAGTTATCAGATTTGAGTTTTTTCACTGATTACTGTTTACTGTTCACTGTTCACTGACAATACTCCCCACACCCCAATTTATGCGAATAGAAACCTTAAAATCGGGTTTAATCGTCTCCTGTCAAGCGCCAGTGGAGTCATCTCTGCACGATCCTGTAATTATTGCCGCCATGGCTCATGCTTGTGTGGATAGGGGTGCTTGTGGGGTAAGAATTGATAGTCCCGCTCATCTGAAAGCCACCCGTCAACAATTGCCGGATATACCGATAATTGGACTCTGGAAACGCAATTATCCCGATTGTTCGGTATATATTACGCCCAAATATCAAGATGCTCTGGCCATTGCTGATGCGGGTGCCGATATAATTGCCTTAGATGCTACTCCCAGAAAGCGTCCTAATGATGAAAATTTAGCCACAATTATCGATCGTATTCATCGGGAAACTGGTAAATTAGTCATGGCAGATATAGACTCGATCGAAAGTGCTATTTATGCGGTGGCAGCCGGTGCTGATGTTGTCGGTACAACTCTTTACGGTTACACAGAAGCCACTAAACATCTGCATCCGCCGAGTTTTTCTTTCCTAGAAGAATTAGTTAATAAGTTATCAGTTCCTGTTATCTGTGAAGGAGGAATATCGACTCCAACAGAAGCCAAAAAAGCCCTAGAAGTTGGTGCATATTCGGTAGTTGTCGGCACGGCAATTACAGGTATTGATTTAAAAACTACCGCTTTTTTACAAGGAATGTTATCAAAGGATTAATGGGAGGGAAAAACCCCAAAAAGTTTAGCCGCACCACCCAAAATAGCGACAACCAAAGCGATTATTCAGTTATCAGTTATCAGTTATCAGTTATCAGATTTGAGTTTTAAGTGTGCAGTATGGATTAAGCGAGCAGTATTAAATGGCAGTTTTCTACTGTCTTTGCACCGATTACTGATCACTGATTACTGATTACTTTTAACTGGCTGTTAACTTAGTCATAACTTGGATAATATATAATCCCTATGTCAAGTTTATGTAATAAAATTTAACCTAATCAAGGTCTGAACACCAGTTTTGACTTTATTTCTGAAAATATGAGTATTTCTCGCCGTAATTTCCTCACCTTTTTAACTGCGACTGCCGGTGTCTCTTTTTTCAGTCTGCAAGAGAAAAAATATTCCTCTCTGATTAGCAGTCCTGCGATCGCTGCTAATAGTTTCGGCTTCAACTTTGCCCCAGTCAAACTGCCGATTCCCTTAAAAATTGACGGCATGAGCGATGAAAGCCAAAAAAATGCCTATCAAACCTATACAGTCCTAGATGATCTCGTTCTTCCTCAAGGATTCACATCTGATGTGCTGGCGCAGTGGGGGGATAAAGTGGGTGATTCCCGTTTCGGTTATAACAATGATTATCTATCTTTTATCGAAACCAGTCCGGGTCAAGGTTATCTAACCGTTAATTTTGAATATATCAGTGGTCGTACTTGGCTACAAACCTTTGAACAAGTGATTGGTAAAACCCTACCCGTCAAGGAAGTACGAGAAAAAACCAACGAAAAGGGTGAAATTGCCGCCTATCGTCTGCAAGATGCCAGCTTAAGGGCAAAAATCGAGGAAATCTCCCTAGAAGGCTTAATTGATCAGGGAATTGGCGTAATTTCCCTCGCTAAAGATCAAACGGGAAAATGGCAACGTACCTATAGTAACGCCGATCGCCGCATTACCGGTATTTCTGGACTAAAGGACGGTCATTACCTGAAAGCGACCGGTCCTGCTGTAGCAATTTTTACCAAAATTGATAAACTTGGCTACGATGACGGATTAGGGGCAAAAATTATCGGAACGTTTCAAAATTGCGCTGGGGGAACAACTCCTTGGGGAACCGTATTTAGTGCCGAGGAGAACTTTCAAGAACAAGTGACGGAGGTAGTGTTAAAAGATGGTTCCTCTTTGGATCCGGATACTACCCCCTTTATTCTCAATAGTGGGGAAGTGGATGGCCGGGGTAACGTCTTTGGGTTAGCGGGAAATAAATACGGTTGGATGGTGGAGGTGGATCCTGCCAATCCCGACGATTACGGCACAAAACACACTTGGTTAGGGCGTTTTCGCCATGAAGCGGTCGCTTTTCTCGCTCAAACGGGGCAACCCTTGGCGGTTTATTCAGGATGCGATCGCAGAGGCGGTCATATCTATAAATTCGTTTCCGAGGGCAAAATTAGCGATATTAAGCAGAAAAATAACTCAAAACTCCTAGAAAAAGGAATGCTCTACGGGGCGAAATTCAACCCCGATCAAACCGGTTATTGGATACCCTTAAATCCCGACACGGAGATCAATCCCGTCCTACCGAGTCAAATTGCCGCCAGTCGCGGGGATGGGGTGGTAGCTTTGCCGAATCCCGAAAGAACGGTCAATGAGACTAAATTACTGCTATTTAAGGACGATGAGGAGATTCTGGCCTACAAAGCTAAATATAAGACCCTCGCAGACCTGTATGAGGGTAATGGGACGGAAAAACAGGGAGCAATTCTCATCGATGCTCATTTTGCCGCTAACGCCGTTGGGGTCACTTGTACTGGTCGCCCGGAAGATACGGAAGTGGACGAGAATGGCACTTTATATATGACCTTTACCTCTGGTAGTCCCAGTCAAGCGGAGGGAGGAGCCGATAAGGAGATATTTAAAGGACCAAATGGCGAAATACCCTACGAATTTGGTTGGATTATCAGCTTAAGGGAAGATAATAATGATGCTGCTTCCCTAAGTTTTCGTTGGGATGTGGTCGCTTACGGAGGGGAACCGACAGAGAAAGGTGAGGGTTTTTCTAATCCCGATAACCTCGCGTTCGATAAACAGGGAAATCTCTGGATGGTTAGCGATATTTCTACGGGTGGGTTAAATCGAGAGATAAAAACTCGTTATCCCCAGGGTGTCCCGGTTAGTCAACGGGATTTATTGGGGATTTTTGGCAATAATAGCGCTTGGGTGTTTGCCAAGGGTCAAGAGCATCCCTATCCTTTTGCTATCGCTCCCATGGATGCGGAATTAACGGGATTGTACTTTACTCCCGACCAAGAGACGTTATTTTTGGCAGTACAGCATCCGGGGGAAGCGGGGGGAATTCGTCGGGATTTTGCCTTTGAAAACCGCAAATTTGCCCTTAAAACCACTAATGGGCAGGAATTTGAACAAATACGACAAGTCCCCCTAGGGTCGAATTGGCCCAGTGGTCAAGTTAATCAACCTCCCCGGCCGGCAGTGGTGGCAATTCGCCGAATCGAGTCAAAATAGCAGATGGGAGATGGGAGATGGGAGAATAAATAAAAACAATCTCCTGAATACTGACTCGGAGAATACTGACTCGGAGAATACTGACTCGGAGAATACTGACTCCTAACCCAATGGTAGATGTGGGATTTTTGCAGGAGTTCTATTTTTCGACAAAGATAAGCAAAAATTATTTATTGACGGCAAAAACTTGAGAATATTTAAATTAACATTCCGCAATATTTACAAATTCTTAAGAATTAATTGAGAAAGATTTTTATTTAACAACGATGTTATCATGGTAACAGCGATTTGATAGAATTTCATAGTGGGTTATTTTGTGCTTTTTTGAGCAGCAATAGTTGAAACCCTTGCCACACTTAGAAGGTGATCCTAATTAAGACGGTTAAATCAGTCAATTTCACCAGCAATGATGATCTTTTTTTTATGTAGTTTTATTGCAAAAAAAAAGTTTTTTTGACAAAAAGCACAAAGTATGATACTATCCAACGTATTTCTGGCTGCGAGTAATTATTGTAGAGGGGGAGAGGGGAGAAGGGAGAGGGGAGAAGGGAGAAGGGAGATATATAATTTAGCTAGAAGCTTAAGTGCAGCGAAAAATGTCAACTGAGCCAATTAGAAGCCATAAAGATGGGAAGTCCTATCAAAAAGCCTTCTCTGCAGCTAGGAAAATTTTTCAATTGTCGAAAAATTTTCCTAAAGAAGAAAAATATGCTCTAACTGACCAAATTCGACGGTCTTCTCGTTCTGTTTGTGCTAATCTAGCGGAGGCATGGCGTAAACGTAGATACCAAGCCGCATTTATTGCCAAACTCAATGATAGTGAAGGGGAGGCGGCGGAAACACAAACATGGTTAGATTTTGCCGTACAGTGCGGATATATGGACGCACAAACAGGAGAAGAATTATCAAGTCTATACGAGAAATTTTGGCTATTTTAGGGCAAATAATTAATAATTCTCAGCCATGGCTCTTAAAGCGTTAATATACAGTTTTAATCCCCTCTCCCCGCTCCCCACTCTCCTATACTTTTTAAACAGGATTTAGTATGACTAGGGACCTCTGTAGAATTTTATTGATAGAGGACGAACCGACGACTGTTAAATTAATCCAGAGATTGCTGTTAAAGGCCCCCCAATGTTCCCTGGCCGAGGGGTTGACTTTTACCCTCACCCAAGCTCAGGATCTACAGGAAACTGCCGAAAAACTGGCAGGGGAGAAATTTGATCTCATCCTCTTAAGCTTGGAAATCTCTGTCCCCCCTGGTTTAAATATCCTAGTCAAAACCAGAGAATTAGCCTCTACTATACCGATAGTGGTTCAAACTACTAGCAATGATGAGAAATTAGTCGTTAAAGCCTTTCAACTGGGTGCTGACGGTTATATTCAGTTAAATAATATCGATAGTAGTCTTTTAGTCTATCAAATTCGTGTGGCGATCGAGCGTCAGCAATATGTACTCAATCTTAAACATCAACAACAGGAAGAAGAATTTCGCGAACTGGAACAGTTAATCAAGGGAGGACAAACTAGCATCACGGCGAAAATGTTCGGTTCTGAGGCAATAAGGCAGAGTATTCCCGATATTTTTCAACAATTAGTCCAAAATTACGGAGAGTTATTAGATTTAGCTTTAGAAGAACAAGCATACAAAGTGGAACATAATCTATCGGAACGACTGCGAAGCTTGGCCGATAAGTTAGGATTCTTAAAAGCTAGTCCTCGCGATGTGGTGGATATTCATACCACCACCCTACGCCAAAAAAATCAGGATGTCACCCTGGCCAAAGCGCAGGCCTACGTTAGCGAAGGTCGTCTCATGGTCCTGGAATTGATGGGTTATCTCGTCTCTTTCTATCGTAAATACTATATCGGTCTCAGCAACATTAAACTGTTCAATAACACGCAATCATGAGTCAATATCTTCTCAAACTCTATATTATGGGCGATTCAAGTAAATCCCAGAGGGCGATCGCTAATATTTTTCGGATCTGTCGCGAGGAGTTATCCGGTCTTTATACGGTAGAAATAATTGATGTTCTCGAACAGCCGCAATTAGCGGAACAGGATAAAATTCTCGTAACTCCTACTTTAGTCAAACAACTTCCTCCACCCCTACAAAGAATTATCGGTGATATGTCCAATACCCAAAAGGTTCTCCTCGGTTTGGATGTTATTCCCAAAGACTCCCATCTCAATTAGGATTCACCTAAAAATTCTTCTGGTTAGGTTTTTCCTCGCTAATAAGTAGATAGATACCCCCCTTAATAAGGGGGGATCAAGGGGGGATCGAAGGCAAAATCTATCTTCTATTTAATTAGAACCACTTACTTAATTTCTAATCTTGATTTTATTTGATCGCTGCGCCGATGTGTTTTAAAATCTGCAAAACCCTATATAGTTCTTCTCTGGAAATAAAGGGAGCAAATACCCTAGATAGGGCATAATAATGGACATTAGCTCTCAATTTGACCAATAAAATATCATCTCCATTGGTGACGATGGCAAAGCTAGGTTTTTCGGGCTGGGGATTAGCCATCAAATAGGCTAAGGTTTGCGGTAAGGCAGTCCAAACCGATAGGGCGGTTTTTTGGGATTCTACAATTACCACCCAAAACTGATTTAACCAGACTAACACATCGATTCTACCCGATAGTATTTCTTCCCCATCATCGACGGTTAAGCTTACCGATTCCTCTGCGCGTACTCGCAAAGGCGGATCGTAAAAACCCGCAATCGCTAGTAAGGGAGAAACTAACAATAAAGTCACGGTTTTTTCTAATAACTGTCCCGCCGATCTTTGGTATAAATACCTTTGTCTTAGTTCATCTAAACTCTTTTTCTCATGGCTAGATAGAGACAGTAAATCACTTTGCCATTCGGGAAAAAATGCCCGATCTTCTGTTAAGGAGAGATTAAATCTTGTCTCGGCTAGGGCAATAGTCGTGATCGCTTCGGTAATGGCACTCGACATAAAAATTAGCTCACCAATCTAGATAAAACTTCTCGATGAATTAAAGCTTGATCGATTAAAAAATATTTGCGATCACTGGTTAATGCCTCTCCATTGGCATAAAAATTAATCCAAGTGTTACTAATATCATTAACTGCCTCTGGTAACTGATCTAATTCCCAACCCGGCATCGGTACTTCGGCAATTAATCGCGACACTTTCGGATCATAACTAAGGGCAAAACAACGACAATCTTCTGCCGCGGCCATAATCAAACTATGAAAGCGCATTCCGATCACCATTTCTACCCCACGAAATACGCCTTTTAACTGTCTTGGGTCCTCTAAACTAATGATTTGATAATTTTCCCTTAATTGACGGGCTACAGCTTCACAGAGGGGCAAATCCCGCGACTTTTGAAAAGGGACTAGGAGAATAAACGCCCCCGTACTGGTTTGTAAATCAATTAAAGCTTGGGTTAATTTATCTAATTTTGCCGGGGTTAATAGGGGATGGGGACGTAAATTGACGGCGATTCTTGGGGCAGGTAAATCCGATAATCCCTTGACTGATTGAGCTTCTAAAGCCCATACTGGATCCGGGGCAACAATGGGACGAATACCCCAATCAGCGACTAAATGAGCCGATATATCATCGCGCACAGTAACTAAACTACATTGTTGCAAAACTTTTTTGGTTAACCAACGAGTAAAAGGTCTATTTAATGGTCCAATTCCCTGGCCCCAAGCAATAGTTTTTAAGCCCAATAATTGAGCAAGAGCCATTAAACCACCGTAATACATTGGACTGGCAAAACTGGTGACATCCTGCATTAAACTGCCGCCACCCCAGATAAATATATCCGCTTTTTTCATAGTTTGCAAAACTTGCCACCAATCCCGACTAGGACAGGTTTCCACTCCATAACGTTGACTGGTTTCTCTGGGGTTATTTGACAAAACAATAGGTTTAATTTCTGACGGCAACATCTGCAATAGAGACACTAATAATGCCTCATCTCCTCCGTTTCCTCTCCCATAATATCCACAAATTACTGCACGCATATATTCAGTTATCACTTATCAGTTATCAGTTATCAGTTATCAGCCAGAAAAAGGCAAGAGTCAAAAGGCAAAAGGCAAAAGTATGGTAAATTTGTCTCCTGTCTCCTGTCTCCTGTCTCCTTTGTCCGCTTTGTTACTTTTTCCTTGAAAAATGTCCCTTAGTTTCTTAAGTTATGCTGTCAGCTACAAGTTAGCAGTGACCAGTTTTATTGGATTCAGTGATCAGTTTATCTATTTTCTTGTTCCCACTCATAACTAATAGCTTAAACTTAAACCTGATCACTGGTTACTGATAACTGATAACTGATTTAGTCGTCCATTTGCCAGGGTTCGGTGATGTTTTTTTCATCGAGGATATTTTTGGCTCTTAAAATCAAGACTAATTGACCTAAGATGGTGACATCGGGGGGACTATCAAACCATTGTAAAGAGACGGAATTATCTCTCTCTACTAGATAATAATTGTTCACGTCCCATTCGGCCAAAACTCGATCGATCACTAATAACACTTCCTCAGACCTAGTGGCAATCGATCGAGGTAATTGATCGCTAGGCCATAAAATCGCTACAGGATCGATCGCCTTTAGAATTGCTTGCCAACCGGGGAGAGGCACGATTGTTTGTTTATCCCCCACCGTTACCAGTCGAAAAGGTTCCTCGACGCTCAGACTTTCTGTGTGTTTTATATCAGTTACCGTCACCGGAAATCTTCCTACTAAAGGAATAATTCTGGCTAATTCGTCCTCATCCTGTAAACGATGGACGGGTAGCAACGGTGCGCTACGGGAGGGAGTAACGGTAAAATCTTGTAGTAAGGACTCGATCGCCTGTCTGGCCGAGTCAGAATGGGCAAATTTCAAACCTTTAGCGATTAATTTCGCTCTTTCGGCTAAATCTCGCTTTTGTTTGCCCCGTTTCCAACACTGATAAGCGATCGCATCTCCAGGATGACGGGTAAATTCACTGGGAATCTGGGATAAACGGGAAAAATCCTGGATAGCTTTGGCGATATCGTGTGCTTCGGCCACCTCAATCCTTTTTTCTGCCGCTAATTTCGCTGCCCCCAATCTTTGTTCTTGGTTGAGAATCCGTAATTCGTATAGCACATCACTGCGCGGCCCGATGTAGTAACTTAACAAATCTTCAGCTGCCCCCGCTTTGATTAAACTCTCAAAAACTTGGGCAGCGACAATAATTAAATTTTGTTGGGCATTTTGAAACCCGGTTTGTTCAAAAATTAACTGGGAATCGTAGCCAGCTTTTTGCAGTTTTTGACATTTTTGCCCCCAATTCACCCAATTTCCTTCCTTATGAAGCAGCGAGCGCATTAATTCGGTCGCTTCCGTTTCGCTGATTCGATCATCTGTACTGCGAGGCTGTTCTGTCATAGACAACTTGATCAAGCTACAATAACTAAAATTTATCTAATCCCTCAAAAATCTTCAATAGCAATTAAGGTTAACAGGATAGACTAGATAGTAACAGGATAGCTGACAATCACCCCCTTCGTACCTGTTAGGGCAAGTTTATCTTCAATGTCTAGATTAAGAGTTAATGGAAGCATTCCCCCCTCGTCCACAACTAACCCCGGTCAAAGGACGATGAAAACCAAGCGTCACCCCAAAGATAGCGCCTTGGGTTTAGTCTCTACCCTCAGCTTTCCGGCGATCGTCGGGACGGCGGATATGATGCTAAAATCCGCAGAAGTTACCCTCGTGGGTTACGAAAAAATTGGCGGTGGTCACTGTACGGCGATCGTGCGTGGTAATATTGCCGATGTGCGGTTAGCAGTGGAAGAAGGGGCAAAAACCGCCGCACAGTTCGGACAATTGGTATCTAAATCGGTTATTCCCCGACCGATGCCCAATTTAGAGGTAATTTTCCCAATTGGTAGCCGTTTAGCCGAAATTGCCCAAAGTCAACGGGGTTTCAGCAAACTGAGCAATATGTCGATCGGTCTCTTGGAAACCCGCGGTTTTCCTGCTATGGTGGGGGCAGCCGATGCGATGTTAAAATCGGCCGATGTACAGTTAGCTTCCTACGAAACGATTGGGGATGGTTTGTGTACGGCCATTATCCGG